>DASRXW010000090.1:0-73762 GCA_035654055.1 Conexibacter sp. | reverse complement strand
GCGAGCGGATCGACGAGGTCAACGTCTTCCTCAGCGCCTCCGAGACGCACAACCGCAGCAACGTCAACCGCTCGGTCGAGGAGTCGCTCGCCGGCCTCGAGCGCGTGCTGCCGCGGGCGCGCGAGGCGGGGCTGCGCTGCGAGGGCGTGATCAGCGTGGCGTTCGGCTGCCCGTACGAGGGCGAGGTCCCCCCGCAGCGCGTCTTCGAGATCGCCCGGCGGCTCGTGGCGGCGGGCGCGCAGGAGATCGGCTTCGGCGACACGACCGGGATGGCGAACCCGCTCCAGGTGCGCGCGTTCTTCGCGGCGGCGCACAACGCGCTCGGCGACGACGTCGAGCTGACGGCGCACTTCCACAACACGCGCGGGCAGGGGCTTGCGAACGTGCTCGCCGCGCTCGAGGCCGGCTGCGCGTCGTTCGAGTCGAGCTTCGGGGAGCTGGGCGGCTGTCCGGTGCCGAGAGGCGCGACCGGCAACATCGCGACCGAGGACCTCGTCTCGATGCTGCACGAGATGGGGATCGAGACGGGCGTCGACCTGCCGCTGCTGGTGGAGGCCGCACGCGAGGCGCAGCGCGTGCTGCGTCGCCCGCTCGGCTCGCACACGCTCGTGGCGGGGCCGGTGGACTGGCACCGAGGATGAGCGTCCGCGTGCTCGTGTCCGCCCCGACCGCCCCCGGCTCGCGCGCGCGCTCGCGCCGCCCGGGGTGACGCCGTGTTCTCGCGCGTCCTGATCGCCAACCGCGGCGAGATCGCCGTGCGCGTGGCGCGCACGCTGCAGCGACTCGGGATCGAGTCGGTCGCGGTCTTCAGCGACGCCGACGCCGACGCGCCGCACGTGCGCGCCGCCGACCGCGCGCTGCGGCTCGGGCCGGCGCCGGCGGCGGAGTCATATCTCGACATCGACAAGGTGGTCGCGGCGGCGCTGGCGGCGCGTGCCGAGGCGATCCACCCCGGCTACGGCTTCCTGTCCGAGCGCCCGGCGTTCGCGCGTGCGTGCGCCGGCGCGGGCGTGGCGTTCGTCGGCCCGAGCGCCGAGGCGATGGCGCTGCTCGGCGACAAGGTCGCCGCGAAGGCGGCCGCCGAGGCGGCCGGGGTGCCGGTGGTGCCGGGCCTCGCGGGCGAGGCGCTGACCGACGACGAGATCGTCGCGTGGGCCGCGGGCGAGCGGCTGCCGCTGCTGCTGAAGGCGGCCGCGGGCGGCGGGGGGAAGGGGATGCGCGTCGTGCGCGCGCTCGGCGCGCTGCCGGAGGCGATCGCCGCGGCGCGACGCGAGGCGCAGGCCGCCTTCGGCGACGACCGCCTGCTCGTCGAGCGCTACCTCGAGCGCTCGCGCCACATCGAGGTGCAGGTGATCGGCGACGCCCACGGGACGGTCCTCCACCTCGGCGAGCGCGAGTGCTCGCTCCAGCGTCGCCATCAGAAGGTGATCGAGGAGGCGCCGTCGCCGGTCGTGGACGCGGCGCTGCGCGGGCGGATGGGCGCCGCCGCGGTCGCGCTGGCCGCGAGCTGCGGCTACACGGGCGCCGGCACGGTCGAGCTGATCGCCGAGCACGACGATCCGTCGGCGTTCTTCTTCCTCGAGATGAACGCGCGGCTGCAGGTCGAGCACCCGGTGACGGAGGCGGTGACGGGGCTGGATCTCGTGGAGCTGCAGCTGCGGGCGGCGGCCGGGGAGCCGCTGGGACTGACGCAGGAGGACGTCCGCTGCTCGGGCCACGCGGTCGAGGCGCGCGTGTACGCGGAGGACCCGGCGCATGGATTCCTGCCGTCCACGGGGCCGGTGGTGGCCTATCGGGAGCCTGCCGGGGCGGGCGTGCGCGTCGACTCGGGCGTCGAGGGGGGGAGCGACGTGACCGCGCACTACGACCCGCTCCTTGCCAAGCTGATCGCCCACGGTCCGGACCGTGCGGCCGCGCTGGCGCGACTGGATCGCGCGCTCTCGCAGCTGCGCGTCGTCGGCCCGACGACCAACGCCGCCTATCTGCGTGCGCTGCTCGCGCGGCCGGAGGTGCGGGTGGGCGACCTCGACACGGAGCTGATCGAGCGGCTCGGCGATGCGGTCGCGCCGCCGGCGCCGGGCCCGGCGCTCGCGTCGCTTGCGGTGATGGCGCTGCTGGGCGACCCGGCCCGGGCAGTCTCCGACGATCCGTGGGACGCCCGCGACGGCTGGCGGCTCGGCGGGGTCCGCGCGCCGGCGCGGATGCGGCTGGAGGGGCCGGACGGGCAGGTCGATGCGCTGGCCCCGACGGACGGATCGCTCGGCGCTCGGTGGGCGGCCGGCGGTTCGGACATCGAGGGCGAGGGGGCTGGAGCGCTGGTCGTGGAAGGCGAGCCGGACGATTCCGGCTCGCTCGCGCGGATCGTGGAGGTCTTCCGCGACGGCGCCGCGGTGTGGCTGGTCGACGGCGGGGTCCCGACGCGCTGGGCGCCGGCCGTCGACCGCGCCGGCGCGCGGATCGCCGCCGGCTCGCTCGAGGCGCCGATGCCCGGCACGGTCATCGACGTCCGCACCGCGCCGGGCGTCGCCGTCGCCGAGGGCGACGTGCTGGTGGTCCTGGAGTCGATGAAGATGGAGCTCGCGGTCCAGGCTCCCGCCGACGGCGTCGTCGCCGACGTGCTCGTCACCGTCGGCCAGCGCGTCGCGCAGGGCGAGCCGCTCGTCGCACTGGGACGAGCGCAGGTTCAGGAGTCCCCTGGACCCTCGGACCCGCTGCCTTCGGAGGCTCGCGCATGAGCACGGTGCTTCACACCCACGCCCGGCCCGGGACGCCCGAGTTCGCGGCCAACCAGGACCAGCACGCGCGGCTCGTCGCCGATCTGCGCGCGCGCCAGGCGAGCGCCGCGCTCGGGGGTGGGGAGAAGGCCCGGGCGCGGCACGTCGAGCGCGGGAAGCTCCTGCCGCGCGAGCGCGTCGACCGCCTGGCCGATCCCGGCAGCCCCTTCCTCGAGCTGTCCCCGCTCGCCGCCGAGGGCCTTTACGACGGCGCCGCCCCGGGCGCGGGGATCCTGACCGGGATCGCCCGCGTGCACGGCCGCGAGGTCGTCGTCGTCGCGAACGACGCGACGGTGAAGGGCGGCACGTACTACCCGATGACCGTCAAGAAGCACCTGCGCGCGCAGCGGGCGGCGCTGGAGAGCCGCCTGCCGTGCGTCTATCTCGTCGACTCCGGCGGCGCGTTCCTGCCGCTGCAGGACGAGGTCTTCCCCGACCGCGAGCACTTCGGGCGGATCTTCTTCAACCAGGCGACGATGTCCGCCCAGGGCATCCCGCAGATCGCCGCCGTCATGGGCTCCTGCACCGCCGGCGGCGCCTACGTCCCGGCGATGAGCGACGAGACGGTGATCGTGGCCGAGCAGGGGACGATCTTCCTCGGCGGCCCGCCGCTCGTGAAGGCGGCGACCGGCGAGGAGGTGACCGCGGAGGAGCTGGGCGGCGGCGCGCTCCACGCCAAGACCTCCGGCGTCGTCGACCACCTCGCGGACGACGACGACCACGCCCTGAGGATCGTTCGCAGCATCGTCGCCACGCTCCCTGCCAAGCCGGCGGCGCCGTGGGCACGCGCGACGCCCGAGCCGCCCGCGGTCGACGAAAGCACTCTCTACGGCGCCGTCCCACCCGACTCCCGCACGCCCTACGACCCGCGCGAGATCGTCGCCCGCATCGCCGACGGCTCCCGCTTCCACGAGTTCAAGGCCGAGTACGGCACGACGGTCGTGACCGGCTTCGCCCACGTCCACGGCCACCCGCTCGGGATCGTCGCGAACCAGGGGATCCTCTTCTCCGAGTCCTCGCTCAAGGCCGCGCACTTCGTCGAGCTGTGCGACCAGCGCTCCATCCCGCTGCTGTTCCTGCAGAACATCACCGGCTTCATGGTCGGCCGCCGGTACGAGGCCGGTGGGATCGCGAAGGACGGCGCGAAGCTCGTCGCGACGGTGTCGACGACGCGCGTGCCGAAGCTGACGGTGATCGTCGGCGGCTCGTTCGGCGCGGGCAACTACGGCATGTGCGGTCGCGCCTACGACCCGCGCTTCCTGTGGACCTGGCCCAACGCGCGCATCTCCGTGATGGGCGGCGAGCAGGCGGCGACGGTGATGACCGAGGTCGGCCAGCCCGAGGTCGGCGCCCAGCTGCGCGAGCAGTACGAGGCCCAGGGCCACCCGTACTACGCGACGGCCCGCCTGTGGGACGACGGCGTGATCGACCCGCTCGACACACGTCGCGTCGTCGGCCTCGCGCTCGGCGCGTGCGCGAACGCCCCGCTCGCCGAGCGGCGCGCGCCCGTCTTCCGCATGTGAGGCGGCGCGGTCGCCTCAGAACCTGTTTCAAGATGACTGCCGGCCGGCTGGCACCGTCTCGCGGCGCCGGTTCGCCACCCGCGATGTTCGACGCAGCATTGCTGCGCCTTCACATCGCGTGCGGCGAGGGCGGGCGGGATCGATCACGATCCGGCGCCATCCGCCTCGGCCTCATCTTGAAACAGGTTCTCAGGGTGCGAACCAGGGGGTTCGCAACCGGCGATCTCAGGGTGCGTAGCTGCGCAGGCGGTCCCCCGCCCTAGGTATAAGCCATCGGGTGAGGCACGAGGAGGCGCTGTCCGCGTGAGGTGGCTGGGACGCTTCGCCGCGCGGCGACCGGTGGCGGTGCTGAGCGTGTGGGCCGTCGTCTTCGCGATCGCGCTGCTGACGGCGTCGGGCGCGCGCGACCAGATCCACGAGACGGACCTGAGGATCCCCGGCAGCGACTCGGCGCGCGCGGCGGACCTCACGACGCAGCAGTTCGGCAGCACGCTCGCGATGGCGATCCTGCTGATCGGCCCGCAGCACGTCGTCGACGGCGAGGGGCCGGCGATCGTCCGCCAGCTCGAGCGGATCGACGGCGTCGAGGTGCTGAGCCCGTGGTCGCAGGACGGCAGACGCGTGCTGAGAGAGCAGCCCGGCCAGGCGCTGCTGTCGATCCAGGTGCGCAAGTCGTTCCGGCAGATCTTCGACGACACGACGCCGGCCGTCGAGCACGTGCTCGCGCGCCACCGCAGCGGCCAGCTCAGGATCGAGCTGACGGGGCAGGCGCCGCTCATGCGCGCGATCAACCAGACCTCGCTCGACGCGCTCGACAAGGGCGAGCTGATCGCGCTCCCGATCTTGTTCGTGATGCTGCTGCTGATCTTCCGCAGCCCGCTCGCGGCGCTCGTGCCGGCGATCAGCGGGCTGATCGTGACGAGAGTCGGCACCGCGCTGATGGGCGCGATCGGGACGGCCGTCGAGATCGACGCGCTCGCACTGAACCTGGTCGCGATGATCGGGCTCGCGCTCGGCGTCGACTACTCGCTGCTGATGGTGTCGCGCTTCCGCGAGGAGCTCACCAACGGGCGCAGCGTGCCGGAGGCGGTCGAGGAGGTGACCGCGCACGCCGGCCGCACGGTGCTGTTCGCGGGCTCCGCGCTCGCGCTCGGCATGCTCACGGCGCTCGTGCTGGCGCCGGGTGCGCTGCTCGTCTCCTCGGCGCTCGGCCTGTTCGTCGCGACCGTCGTGGCGGTGCTCGTGGCGCTGCTGCTGATGCCGTCGCTGCTCGCCCTGCTGGGAACGAACGTGAACCGCTGGCAGTTCGGCGGCGCGCGCACCGCGAGCCCGTGGGTCGCGATCGCCGAGCGCGCGCTGCGCCGGCCCGGCGCCGCGGCCTTCTTCGTTCTGCTGCCGCTGCTGCTGCTCGCCGCGCCGGCGATCGGGCTCAAGACCGGGCCGCCGAACATCGCGAACCTGCCGCCCGACAACCCGGCCCGCCTCAGCTTCGAGCGCTTCCAGAGCGCGCGCGGCGCCGGCTGGGCGGCCCCGTTCGAGGTCGACTTCCGCACGCCCGGCCCGATCACGACGACCGAGCGGCTGCGGGCGATCGATGCCTTCCAGGAGCGCGTCAGCCACCTGCCCGGCGTCAAGGCGGTGCTCGGGCCGGCGGTCCTGCTGCAGAGAACGCAGCAGCTGCGCAGACTCACGACGCAGGCGCTGAGCACCGGCAGCCCGCTCGGGCAGCTCGAGAACGGCCTGCGCGGCGCCGCGGACGGCACCTCGCAGCTGCGCGACGGGCTCGCCGCCGGGGCCGGCGGCGCGAGCCAGCTCGTCGCCGGGATCGACCAGCTGGCCGGCGGCGCGGGCCAGCTCGCCGCCGGCGCACGCGCGGCCGCGCCGGCGTCGCGCAAGCTCGCCGACGGGATCGCGCAGACGAACGGTGGGGCGCGCCGCCTGCACGGCGCGCTCGTGAGAGCGCAGCCGGGGCTGCAGAAGCTCGAGACGAACGTGAACGTGCTGCGCGACTCGCTGGACCAGGCGAGCCGCACCGCCGACGAGCAGCTGATCAACCCGCTCGGGAGCGCGCAGTCCTCGGTGCAGGCGGCGCTGCGCTCGCTCGGGTCGGCGACCGCGTCGAATCCGGCGGCGGCGGCGGACCCGAACGTGCAGAGCGCGCTCAGATCCGTCGCCGACGCGCTCCAGACGCTCGGCACGGTTGCGCTCAACCTGTCGACCGCGAGCACGACGCAGGACGCCAACGCGCTCGCCACGCGCGGGATCGCGCGCGCGACGACGCGGCTGCACAGAGCGCTCGGCCAGCTGTCGGACGGCACCGGCAGACTCGCCGACGGGCTCGGTCAGGCCTCGGTCGGCGCGCACCGCCTCGCGACCGGCAACGGCCAGCTCAGCGCCGGTCTCGGTCAGCTCGACGCCGGCGTCAACGCGCTGCTCGACGGGCCGAACGGCAGCGGCGGTGCGCGGGCGCTCGCCGACGGCTTGCAGGCCGCCGTCGGCGGCACGACGCAGCTCGGCGTCGGCGTGCAGCGGATCCTCGGCGGCGTCGTGCGCGTGCGCGCGCAGGCCGACCAGCAGCAGGCGGCGCTGCGGCGCGGCGGCACCGACGTCAGCAGAGCGATCGGCTCCGGCTACTTCGTGCTGGCGGCGCTCCAGGGCGCGGACGCGCAGGCGCAGACGAACACCGGCTTCGTGACGAACGTCGCGGGCGGTGCCGGCACCGCCCGCATCGTCGTCGTCGGGAACGCCGGCCCGTTCGACCCCGCGAGCGTCGCGCTCGCGAGACAGCTGCGCCGGGAGATGGACCGCACGGCGCGCGAGATCGGCGCCACGACGGCGGTCGTCGGCGGGCCGGCGGTGCTGCTCGACAACTTCGACACGGCGACGAACGCGCGCTTCCCGGCGCTCGTGAGCGCGCTCGTGCTCGTCACGTTCCTGGTGCTGCTGCTCGTGTTCCGCTCGCCGGTGCTCGCGCTCTGCGCGGTGCTGCTGAACCTCGTGACGGTCGGCGCGTCGGTCGGCGTGCTCGTGATCTGCTTCCAGGGCAGCTCGCCGCTGCTGGGCGGCCCCGGCTACCTCGACGCGATCGCCCTGTCAGGGCTGTTCGCGATCATCTTCGGGCTCTCGATCGACTACGAGGTCTTCCTCATCACGCGCCTGCTCGAGGGGCGCGAGCGCACCGGCACGACCGAGGGCGCGATCCACTACGGGCTCGAGAAGACCGGCACGATCATCACCGGCGCGGCGTTCATCATGGCCGCCGTCTTCCTCGCCTTCGCGCTCTCGCCCGTCACCAACACGCGCCAGTTCGGCGTCGGCCTGACGGTCGCGGTGCTGCTCGACGCGACGATCGTGCGGTTGATCCTGCTGCCGGCGCTGATCCGCCTGTTCGGCGAGCGCACCTGGCACGTGCCGGCGTGGCTCGACCGCGTCCTCCCGCGCATCACGTCGCACTGAGCGACGCGACGCGCGGGCAGGCAGGCAGGCGGGCTACGGGATGAACTTCGGGCAGGCGAGCCGGATCGTGTCCGTGTTGCTCGGCAGCGGCGGGGGGTAGGAGAAGAACTCCTGGATGCTGAGCGAGCCCGACGGCGGGCACGGCGGCGTGTTGAACCAGAAGACCGTTCTTCTCTGGCGCTTGACGCATCTGCCTCTGCTGTTCGTCTTGAGGCATTCGCCTCTCAGCAGCGACAGGCCCGTGGTCGTCGCGTTGAGCTCCGCGATGCTGACCTTGAAGCCGTTGACGTTGCCGGGCGGCAGATCGAGGCGGTAGCCGTAGAGGCCGTCCGGGGTGGGGTCGTTGAAGAAGTTCGCATTGATCGCGACGTGGACGCCGGTGATGACCTCGAACGATCTTCTCTTGACGATCGGCTGGTCCTCGTCGGCGGCCCCGAGGACGGTGAAGCCGGCGACTGCGCCCGGCGCCGTCCCGCGGCTGAAGAACGTCGCGAAGGTGCCGCGGATCACGTCGGTGATCGTCGGGAACGACTGGCGCGCGTCGACTCTGACCGTGCCGAAGCCGATCCGCCCGCGATCGCACGCCTGTGCGTTCGCAAGCTGCTTGTGCTCGAGCCTGTCTCTGCTGCGCGCGAGCTGTCTGATGAACGGCTTGAGGTTCATGACGCGCTTCGTGAACGGCACGCCGCTGAAGTCGTAGACGTCGATCGCCGTGCGCAGGGCCGGGCCGTTGCAGAAGAATCTCTTGTTGAGGAATTCCTTGCGCAGCGCCGCGCCCGCCGGCAGGCGCAGGTAGTTGGCGGTGGGCGCGGGTGGCACGCCGCCGGTCGTGTCGAACGTGCGCGCGTTGAAGATCAACGTGAAGCGCCCGCCCGACTTGATGTTCTTCACCTGAAAGCTGAACTGCTGTACCGGCTCGGCCTGCGCGACGGCGGGCGCGGAGAGCGCCAGGCCGGCGAGGGCGAGCAGGAGAACCTTCCATCGCTCGATCCGCATCCCTCGATGCTAGACGAGCGCGTTTCCCAGTCGCGCCGATCGTGTCAGGCCCAGGACGCGCGCCCTCGATGCGCGGCGCGTTCGCGGTACGACACCTGCCGTGACGCGCACGCGGCCGTGCGCGGATGCAATAGCCTGCCGTCCGCCCGCCGTCGACCCGGGAGACGCCCCCGTGCCGCACCGCCTCGGATCCGCTCGCATCGTCCGCTCCGTCGCTCTCGCTCTCGCTCTCGCCCTCGCGGCGACCGGCGCGCTCGCCGTCCCGTCCGGGGCGCTCGCCGCGCAGGAGCAGCCCGTGTCGTCCGCTCCGCCGGCGACGCCGACCGCGCCGGGCGCCGTGCCCGGCCGCGTGATCGTCGTGTGGGATTCCGGTGCGACGCGCGCGGACCGGCTCGCGGCGCGCGACGACGCGAACGCCGCGTTCGTGCGCACGCTCGGCGACCCGCGCTTCCAGCTCCTGCGTCCCGAGCCGGGCCAGAGCGTCGCCGACGCGATCGCCACGCTGCGTGCCGACCCGTCCGTGCAGACTGCGACCCGCGACACGTACGACGTGCTCCACGCGACGACGAACGATCCGCTGCTCGGCCAGCAGTGGGGGCTGCAGAACCTCGGCCTCGGCATCAACGGCTTCGGCGGCGCGCTCCCCGGCGCAGACGTCAACGCGCTCGCCGCGTGGGATCGCACGCGCGGCACGCCCTCGACGGTCGTCGCCGACATCGACTCCGGCTACCGCTTCGAGCACCCGGACCTCGCTCCGGTCGTGTGGACGAACCCGGCCGACGGCTCGCACGGGGCCGACTTCGTCGGCAGCAACGCGGACGCGCCGACGACCGACGGCGACCCCACCGACGACGACCTGATCGACGGCGGCCACGGCGTCCACACCGCCGGCATCATCGGCGCCGCCGGCAACAACGGCATCGGCATCAGCGGGGTCGCGCAGAACGTGCGCATCATGCCGCTGCGCGTCTGCGCCTTCTCGCCCTCGGCGGGCGCCACGCGCTGCCCGTCCTCCTCGCAGATCCTCGCGATCAACTACGCCGGCGCGCACGGCGCGCGCGCGGCGAACATGTCACTCGGCGGCACCAGCTTCAACCCGGCGGTGCGCGACGCGTTCGCCGCCAATCCCGGCGTGCTGTTCGTGATCTCCGCCGGCAACGACAGCCAGGACAACGATGCTGTCCCGCACTATCCGTGCAGCTACGATCCCTCGACGTCCGGGATCGCCGGCGCGATCGACAACGTCGTCTGCGTCGCCGCGACCGATCAGGCCGACGGCCTCGCGAGCTTCTCCGACTGGGGCGCGAGCTCGGTCGACGTCGGAGCGCCGGGGACGGAGATCCTCAGCACCTATCCGTACCTGACGCCGGTGAACGACACGTTCACGGTCGACGACTTCGCGTCGAAGTGGACGGCGACCGGCAGAGACGGCGGCTTCGCGCGCACGAACGAGCCGCCGCTGACGTCCTTCGGGATGAGCGACTCGCCGGGAGCGACCCCGGTCGCCGACAGCGTCCGCGAGTCGACGTCCGTCGGCGTCACCCTGCCCGCCGGCCTCAAGTCCTGCAGAATCAACCAGAGCCGCGTGCTGTCGGTCGGCGGTGGGACGTACGGCTACAGAGCCATGCTCGACGGGAGAGAGATCGGCGCCGCCGGCGGGGCGACGAGATCGGGCAACTTCTTCCTCTCGATCGACGACTCGGCGGTCGCCGGCGGCGGCAGACTGCAGCTCGCCTTCAGCTACACGGCCGGTCCGGCGCCGAGCCCGACCGACGGCGTCTGGCTCGACGACATCAGCTTCACGTGCGTGGAGCCGGTCGGCCTGGGCACGAGCTACGGCTTCCTCGACGGCACGTCGATGGCCGCCCCGCACGTGACCGGCGCGGCGGCGCTGCTGTTCTCGCTCAACCCGTCGGCGTCGGTCGCGCAGGTGCGCTCGGCGCTGCTCGCGACGGTCCACCCGCTCGCTTCGCTCGCCGGCAAGACGACGACCGGCGGGCGCATCGACGCGGCGGCCGCGCTCGACGAGATCCGCCAGCCCGACACGGGCATCACGAGCGGGCCGGGTAGCTCGACCGGATCGAGAAGGGCCACCTTCACGTTCACGCGCTCGGACGTCCCGCTCCCCGCCACGTTCGAGTGCCAGCTCGACGGCGCCGCATTCGGACCGTGCAGTAGCCCGGCGACGTACACGGTGAACGGCGGCAGGCACACGTTCGCCGTGCGCGCGAAGTCGCCCAGGGGCATCGTCACGGACCCGTCGCCGGCGACTGCGACGTGGACCGTCACGCAGTGCAAGGTCCCGAAGCTCAAGGGCATGTCGCTGACGAGAGCCGCGAAGGCGCTGAGAAGCGCCCACTGCGCGCTCGGCAGAGTGACCAAGCCGAGAAGGCCGCGCCACGGCAGGCTGCCCGCGCTCGTCGTCAGCTCCTCCAAGCCGAAGGCCGGCAGCGTCGGCGCCGACGGCACGAAGGTGAAGCTGACGCTCGGCCCGAAGCCGAAGCCGAAGCCCAAGCACACAAGACACGCCAGACGCCACCGCTGAGCGCCGGCAGGAAACATTATAGATCTAGCTAATATAGGTCTATCTATAATAATCTGATAGCGTCGGTGCGGTGGAGTTCCTCAACCGCACCGACGAGCTGGCTGCGCTCGAGGATCTGTGGAGCGCGCGCGAGCCCCGCTTCTTCGTGCTGTGGGGACGTCGGCGCGTCGGCAAGACCGAGCTGCTGACCCGCTTCGCCGAGGGCCGGCGGGCGCTGTACTTCGAGGCGACCGACACGACGGAGCCGGTGCAGCTGCGCAACCTCACGCAGGAGCTGGCGCTCGCGAGCGACGACGAGCTGCTCGCGCAGCAGCCGCTGACGAGCTGGCCGGCCGCGCTGGCGGCGATCGCCCGCTTCGCGTCGACCGGCGAGCGCACGATCGTCGTGCTGGACGAGTTCCAGTTCCTCGCGGCGCGGCAGCGCGAGCTTGCGACGCTGCTCAACGCGTGGTGGCGCAGAACCGGCCGCACGCTGCCGCTCGTGCTCGTGATCGCCGGCAGCGAGGTGTCGTTCTTCCGCGACGACGTGCTCGCGGGCGCGATGTACGGGCGGCGCGACGGCCAGCTCCAGCTCACCCCGTTCGACCACCGCGCCGCCGCGCTGTTCGCGCCCGGCTATTCACCGGAGGATCGCGTGCGGACGTTCGCCGTCTGCGGCGGGATGCCGTACTACCTCGCGCGCTTCACCGACGAGCGCCCGCTCGCCGACAACATCCTCCAGAGCATCCTGCACCGCGACGGCTTCCTGCACGAGGAGGCCGACCTGCTGCTGCGCCAGGAGCTGCGCGAACCGCGGCAGTACTTCTCGGTGCTCGACGCGATTGCGCGCGGCGCCACGCGCAACGGCCAGATCGCGGGGCTCACCGGGCTCGACACGGCCCAGACGCATCAGCACCTCGCAGTGCTGGAGCGCCTCCAGCTCGTCGAGCAGCGCCGGCCTGCCACCGCCAGCCCGAGATCGAAGCGCACGAGCTATGCGATCCGCGACGGCTTCCTCGACTTCTCGTTCCGCTTCGTCGAGCCCTACCGCTCGCGCCTGCGCACGCGCGCGGACGCCGAGCGCCACCTGCGCACGACCGTGCTCCCGCAGCTCGACGCGTTCGTCTCTCGTCCCTGCTGGGAGCGGATCTGCCGCGAGCACGTGCGACGGCACGAGACGACTGCGCATGACGTCGGCGCGTGGTGGGGGAAGGTGCGCGTCGGGCCGCGGGTGACCGAGGAACGCGAGCTCGACGTCGTCGCCGTCGGCGCGGGCGGCGAGGTCGTCGCGACCGGCAGCTGCAAGTGGACGAACGCGCCGCTAGACTACGGCGAGGAGGTGCTCCTGACGGCGCTCGAGCAGGCCGTGCCCGGTGCCGAGCGGGTCCGTCGCCACTGGTTCTTCTCGCGCGGTGGCTTCACCGACCGCATGCGACAGCTCGCCGAAGCCGAGCCCGACCGCATCCGCCTCGTCACGCCCGCCGACGTCTACGCCGCCTGACTCACCCCCGCCGCAGGCTGCGCCACTCGTCGAGCGAGGCGGCCTCCTGGGCGCTCGGGTCGGGGACGGCGGTGAGGTCGAAGTCGTGGGCGCCGTCGCTGCACCAGAAGGTCGGGTGGCGTCTGAGCCAGCGCTGCGCGTCGCGGCGGCCCGCCTCGATCAGCGCCTCGACGTAGGCAGGGTCGAAGAACAGGAACGACAGCAGGTCGCCGCCCGCGTCCGTGCCGCCGCGCAGCAGTCGCCCGAGCAGCAGCAGGTCGGGCGGCGCGGTCGCCGCGCGCACGCCGCCGTAGCGATTGGCGAACGTCTCGAGCGCGAGCCGGCCGAGCTCGCGCGGGCGCTCGGGCGTCACGATCGCGTAGGCGATCCGCCGGTAGGGCCGTCGCCCGCGCGCGGTGCGGTAGGCGCGCGCGGACGGCACGGTCCCGGTGCCGATGCTCTCGGCGAAGAAGGCGTTGATCGCGACGAGCCGGTGGACGTCGTCCGACACCTGGTCCACGAGCAGGCCGTCGAGCATGTTCGCGAGCACGTCCACGAGATGGGGCGAGACGTGCTCGGGCGCCGCTGCGGACGCGCCCTGCGGTCGGCGCAGCGGCTCGAAGCCGATCACGACGACGCGGTCGGCGCCCAGCTCGACGGCCGGCTTGATCGGGCTGTTGAGGCGCGTCGCGCCGTCCGTGTAGAAGCCGCGCGCCTCCTCCGGCGCGCGCACCTCGACCGCCGGGAACACGACCGGCATCGCCGCCGACGCGCGCACGTGCTCGTGCGCCAGCTTCACGTGCACGTAGGGGAAGTCGGCGCCAACCGGATCCCACCCGCCCAAACGTGTCGGCGCGGACGCCTCGACGAACGCGACCGGGCTGCCGGAGGCCAGCTGCGTCGCCATCACGCAGACGGCGTCGACGAAGCCGTCGGCGACGTTGCGGTGCAGCCCGTCCCAGTCGATGCGCCGTTCGAGGAAGCGCTGCAGCGGGCGCGGGTCGAGCAGGCTCCCGCGGCGCACGCCCGGGAGCCGCAGCGCGTCGCCGGCGAGCCGCGCGAGCTGCAGCGGCAGCCCCGTGCCGACCAGCGGCGCGACGACGTCCCCGCGCCGCAGCGAGCGCCAGCGCTCGAGCGCCAGCTCGGCCTGCGCCTCCGCCGGCAGGTGCGCGAGCGAGCCGAGCAGCGCGGCGTTGATCGCGCCGACGCTCGTTCCGCACACGAGCTGGACGCGTTCGCCGCGCGCCTCGAGCGCCGGCAGCAGCACCGACAGCGCACCGACCTCGTATGCGCCGCGCGCCCCGCCGCCCGGCAGCACGAGCGCCACCCGGCCGCGGCCGTTCGCGCCGGCGCCGTCCGTCATCCGGCCCGCAGCGCCCCCAGCTCACGGAGCGGAGCGGGCGACGCCGCCAACGCCGCCCGCCTCCGCGCCGAGCCCGCAGCGTCGACGCGACTGAGCGTGCGGCGACCCCACTGGGCCGCCTCCGCGAAGTCGACGAGACGCTCGAAGTAGTCCGGCAGCGGCGGTGGCGCGATCCCTGCCGGCGCCAGCGCCGCCTGTGTGCGCATCGTGTCGTGGCGGACGCGCAGCGCGAAGTAGGGGAAGAAGACCGGGCCCTGTTGGAGCCAGCGGCGCCGCGCGCCGCGGCTGCGCCGCAGCAGCAGCGGATGCAGCGTGCGGCGGTAGAGCGCCGGCGGGAGCGTGAGCGGCCGCCGGCGGTCGAACGCGCGCGCGGACAGCGTCACCAGCTCGCCGACCGTGCTTGCCTGCGGCCCGGCCGCGAGGCTGTACGTCCCGGTGGCGCCGGTGCCCTCTTCGCGACTCGCGAGCGCGAAGATCGCGTCTGCGACGTAGTCGACCGGCACGACGTCGACCGGCGCCGAGCGGCGGCCCGGGATCAGCGGCAGCGCGGCGCCCTTCGCGTACGCGCGCAGCGGCGCGTAGATGACGTTGAACGCCGCGGTCCAGCCGGTCGTCTGCTCGCCGACGACGATGCTCGGGCGGAAGACCTGGATCGGCAGCCGCTCGGCGTATGCGCGCACGAGCCCCTCCGCCTCCCACTTCGTCCGCTCGTAGGTGTTGCGGAAGCCCTGGCCGACGTCGAGGTCGTCCTCGCCGAAGCTGCCCGTCGCGGTGCCCGCCACGTACGCGGTCGAGACGTGGGAGAAGCGCCGCAGGCGGCCGTGCGCCATGCACAGCTCGGCCAGCTCCAGCATCCGCCGCGTGCCCTCGACGTTGATCTCGCGCGCCTCCGCGAGCGGCAGCGTGAACGACACCGACGCGGCTGCGTGGACGATCTCCGTGACCGCAGCGGCCAGCGCGAGCCGCCTGCGGCGCGGGATTCCCAGGCCGGGCTGTGCGACGTCGCCGCGGATCGCCAGCAGGCGGTGGTCGAAGCGGCCCGGCGCGTCGACGACGCGTTCCACCGTCGCGCGCAGCCGCGCCTGCGCCTGCGCGTCGTCGCGCGCCCGCACGAGCGCGTAGACCGTCCGCTCGGTGCGCTCGAGGTAACGCGCGAGCAGCTCCATCCCGAGGAAGCCCGTCGCCCCAGTCAGCAGCAGCGGTCCGCCGACCGCTGGAGCGGTCGGGGTCGGTGGCGCGGGAGGGAGGAAAGGCATGACTTCAGCGTGGGGGACGCCTCTTCGCCCCGGTATCGCCACACGGACGAGAAGCGTAACCTCGACCTTGGCCGACGGTCCAAGAAACGGACGGATAGGAGAGCCGTCGCGGGCGCGGTCAGGCGAGCGCGCGCACGAGCGCGAGGACGGTGATGCCGACGAGCGCGACGGTCGTCGCCCACGCGATGCTCGAGGAGGTCAAGCGCAGGTCGAGCCCGGTCGCGTGCCCGACGAGGACGGTGTTGACGCCGACCGGCATTGCGGCCATCAGGTAGAACGGCGCCGGGACGTCGATCAGGAACAGCCCCGCGAGCACCAGCACGAGCGGCACGAACGCCATCCGCAGCACGACGACGGCCGCGATCGCCGGCGTCAGCGGCGGCGGGATCCGCAGCATGCCGTCCTTCGCCTCGTCGCCGAGCGTGACGCCGACGACGAAGAAGCCGAGCGGCAGCAGCGCCAGCACCGCGACGTGGGACGGCGCCACGAGCACCTCCGGCGCCCACGCGTCGGGCACGAGCAGCGCGACGATCACGGCGAGCAGCACGGGATTGCGCAGCAGCGCGGCGCGCAGCTGCGCCCGCAGCCCGGCGTCCTCGGCGTGGCCGAAGCGCGCGCCGACGCTGAAGCTGACGAGCACGAACATCGGCAGCGACACGAGCCCGTCGTAGACGACCGCCTGCGAGAGCTGCGCGCGCGAGAAGAGCGCGGCGACGAGCGGCAGCCCGAAGTACGCCGTGTTCGCCTGGATCGTGCAGACGATCGACGCGCCGACGGTCGCGTTCGGCAGCGCGAGCGGCCCGCGCCCGAGCCGCCACGCGATCGCGCCGGCCGCGAGCACGGCGACGATCGCGATCGCGATCGAGAGGGCGGCGTCGACCGACAGGTGCGCGCGCGCGATGTTCACGTACGCGACGAACGGGACGAGCGCCCACAGCATCGTGCGCAGCACGAGCAGACGCGCGGCGTGCGCGGCCGCGTTGTCGCGGCGCTCGACGGCGACGCCGACGGCGGTGGCGAGGATCACCGTCAGCACGATCGCGAGCACGGCCGGCATGCTGCCATGCGGCCGGCCGTCTGCGCCGCGCGGGTCCCCGCCCGGCCGGACGCCGCGCCCCGTACGGGGCCCCGGGCGGCCCGCCGCCTGCCGCGCGCGATAGGCTCGCCGCGTGAGCTGGGACGAGCGCAAGGCCGAGCTGGCAGGCGAGCTGGTGCGCCGCCTCTACGCCTCCGGCGTGATCCGCACGTGGCTGCGCGACCGGCCCGAGGGCTGGGAGCTGATGTCGGGCGCGTGGAGCCCGTTCTACGTGAACTTCCGCGACGCGCCCGCCGACCCCGAGCTGTTCCGCTTCCTGATCGACGCGGGCTCCGAGCTGATCGTGCAGGAGCTGTCGCAGGCGACGCAGCTCGTCGGCCTCGCGGCCGCCGGCGTCCCGTTCGCCGCCGGCTTCGCGTACAAGCTCGGCCTGTCGATGGGCTACACGCGCAAGCTGCCGAACGTGCGCGACGTCGCCGCGCTCGAGCGAGAGCTGGGCTCCTACGGCAGCCATGCGCTCGTCGAGGGCGGCTTCCAGCCCGGCGACCGCGTCGCGCTCGTCGACGACCTCGTGTCCGGCTTCGACTCGAAGGAGATCGCGATCCGCCAGCTCGAGGCCGAGCTGGCGCGGCGCGACGTGGCGGGCGTCAGCGTCGAGGCGGTCGTCGTGCTCGTCGAGCGCGGTGCCGAGGCGCGCCGCCGCGCCGACGCCGCCGGCGTGCGGCTCGTGTCGCTGGCGGTGCTCGACGACCGCCAGCTCGAAGCGCTTCACGGCCCGGCGAGCGAGCGCGAGCTGGAGGTGATCGCCGCCTACCTGCGCGATCCCGCGCCGTTCCAGGACCCGGCCCGGCGCGCCGAGCTGACCGCTGAGGCGGCCGCGGCCGCGACCTGATGCCCTGGCTGCCGCGCCACGCCGCGATCACGGTCTCCAGCGCGCGATGACCTGGCGCGCCATCGTCGAATAGGGCGTCGTCGGATCGACGAAGCGCCGCAGCTCCGTCAGCTGCGCTTCGAGCTCCATGCGCAGTGCCTCGTCGTCGAGGTTCTCTGCCGCACGGCGCTCGGCTGTGAGCACGCCTCTCAGCTGCTTCAAGACGCGCTCCAGGTGGGTGCGACGGTGGGTGACGAGTCCGTGTCGGCGCAGGCCGTGCACGCGGATGGTTTCCTCGCCGCGGGCGCTTGGACGGCCGTCTCTCCCGGGCGCGGAGCGGACGACGCCCTCGTCCACGAACTCGAGGTGCTCGTCGGGGTCGTCGTAGTACGGATGGAGGAGCAGCGCGTCCTCGTGCACCTCGTCGCCGGGACGGCGTGCGCGGGCCGCCTCGTCGGCGAGCGGGAACCACTCCGCCTTGCCGCTCAGCATGCGTGCTCCCTCGTGGTCGTCCTTCCAACGCCAGCGATTGCAGTCGCTGCAGCTTGGCAGCAGGTTGTCCCAGGTCGACGCGAGCCAGTAGTACCCGGGCCGCTCAGTCCCAGTCGGCGTGCGGATCCTGCCCTTGGGGCGGTAGTGGTCGACCTCGTCCCCTTGCGTCGCGGCGTAGTAGCTCTCGCAGTAGGCGCACTTGCCGTGAAACGCGGCCGCCAGCGCGTGGCAGACGTCGCGATGCTTGTACGCGCTGAAGAATCTGAATCTTCTGTCTCTGTTGGCCTCGTCAGCGAAGAACGCGATCGCGCGCTCGCGCTCACGCGCGCCCAGCGACTCCTCCCCCGCGAGCACCTCAGGGCAATCTGGTGCTTCGACGCGGCGCATCAGAGTCCGTGCTGCGCCCAGATCTCGCGGATCTCCCGGCGCGCCTTGTCCTCTCTCAGCCTGCGGCGCGGCTCGTCCTCGATGTTCGGCTCGCCGGCGAGGTACTCGTCGGCGGCGTCGAGCGCCATCTCCTCGCGACGGGTGAATCCCAGCTGCCGGCGCTCGGCGAGCAGCGCGCGAAGCTCCTTCCGCCGCTGCTCGGCAGCCGCATCGCGCTGGGGGTCGGCGAGCAGCTTGTAGTACTCCTCGAACGTCCGCTCGAGCTCGGGGTCGATCGTGCTGCTGAGCCCGAAATGCTCCGATGTGAGCAGTTGGTCGACCATCAGCCCGCTCACGTCCGGCAGGTCGGTGATCGCCGACACCCGACCGCGACGCGTCTCGCGCAGGACGATCACCTCACCGCGCCGCAGCCCGCGCAGGCACAGCGGGTCGTGGGTCGTCACGATGAACTGCAGCCGTGGAAAGGCGTCCCGGAACGCCTGGACGATGCGCATCTGCCAGCGAGGGTGCAGGTGCGTGCTGACCTCGTCGATCAGCACGATTCCCTCGGCTGCCTCGAGCGAGCCCCACTGCCCGACGAGGAACAGCATCAGATCGGCTGCGAGGCCGATCATCGAGCGGTAGCCGTCGCTGAGCTGGTCCAGCGTGGACGAGCGTCCATGGTCCCAATCGAGGTGAATCTCGTCTCTGTCTCGGCGCAGGACCACGTCGTCCTTGACGAGCAGGCGCTTGAGCGCCCGGGCCGCGGCGTTGAAGGCCTGCTCGTCGCAGCTCAGCAGCCATGCCTTCGCGTCGGCGAGCTGCCGCTCGGGACTGAACAGGTTGGCGACCCGGGGCTGTCCGACGTGCTCTTGGGGCACCGCTCCTCCGAGCGGACGGTGGGCGCCGTACGCCGCGATGACGGCGGGCGTGTCGTCGCCGCCGGTGGCCCGGAAGTGCGTATCGCCGCGGCGGAAGTGAATCCGGCGCGGCGCTGCGGACCCGCCCACGTCCACGGTGATGGAGCCTCTCTCGGCGTCGTCGTGGAGCGCTTGATCCGGCGTGAGGTCGACGGTCCGGCGCAGCTCGCCCATCAGCGCGAGCGCCACCGCCTTCACGACCGACGTCTTCCCGGCCCCGTTCTCCCCGAGCAGGACGGTCCATGGCCCGGCGTCCGCGCGCGGCGGGAGATCGATGCGGAGCGACTGAATCGCAAGGAAGTTCTCGATCTCGATGCTGCGCACGAGCAGCGGGACGAGGCGTCTGCGTGGGCGCGGCGTCAGGCCGGATGGGCGGTCGGAGCGACTGCGGTCCGACGACGCTTGCCCCTCGTTCGATCCCGAGACCCGCGAGACGAATTGCCGCAGGACTCCCACGTAGGGCTGGCTGGCGTGCAGAAAGCCACCGAGGCGTCCGCCGGACGCCATCGCGAGCATCGCGCGGCCCAGCACCTTCGCGCGTGCGTCGATCAGATCCGCTCGATTGAGGTCGTATGTCTCGATGGTGAGCTGGCCGCGCTCGTGGAGCGGCTCGACGCGACCGTCCTCGTCGAAGAAGAGCGCGGCATCAGGTGCCTCGTCCCTGCCGCATGGGTCGAGCAGCAGCTTCCGCTCGGCGTCCAGCGACGATCCCGTCGATTTGCTCGATGCGCGCGGTCCGTCGACGGGGAACCGCGTTCCCGCGGCCACGACGCACGATCGGCAAGCCCAGTACAGATTCTCCCACGCGTAGGCGAGCCACCAGTAGTGCTCATCGCTCACGCTGCCGTCGCGCGGGTCCACGGCACCCTGCACCGGGCGGAAATGGTGCACCTCGCCCATCGTCGGATCGGCGATCGCCGACTCGCAGAACGCGCACTTCTGGAGGAACAGCTCGGCGAGCGCTCGCCGAACGGAGGGAGCGCCGAACAGCTCGTCCGTGAACTGATGCAGCGTCTGTCGAGCCCGGGCGTCTTCCGCGGAGAAGTGCCTCGCCGCTGCCGCATAAGCGGCGCGCGCTGCCTTGGTGCGGAAGATGTCCGGCTCGCTGACGTTCGGCCGGTCAACGATTCGCATGGCGGAGATCCTAAACAGCAAGAACCGGTTATTCGCCGCACCAAACTTCTGCTGTTTCCGCATCGTTACGCTTCTGACTGATGCTCTGGCTGCTGCGCCACGCCGACGCCGAGGACCCGGACGGCCGGCCGGATGCTGAGCGGCCGCTGACGGACAAGGGCCGTGCGCAGGCGCGCGCGGCCGGCGCGGCGCTGGCGGTGCTCGGCGTGCGGATCGACGCGTGCCTCGCGAGCCCGCGCGTGCGTGCGCGCGAGACGGCGGCGCTCGCGTGCGCGCCGCTCGGCGTCGAGGTGCAGATCGCGCCCGAGCTGGACGGCGGCCGCTTCGACGCCGAGCGCGTCGCGGCCGGCCTCGGCGAGCACGTGCTGCTCGTCGGCCACAACCCCGCCGTGGCGCAGGCCGTCCTCGACCTCACGGGCGCGCGCGTGCGCATGAGGAAGGGAGCGCTCGCCGGCGTCGATGACGGCGAGCTGCACGTCTTCCTGCGGCCGGCCGAGCTGGCCGCAATCGCGCCGCGCGCCTGACCCCGGGCCCCATCCGGCGATCGTCGCCGCTGGCCGGATCGATCGCGGCTCAACCGGCGCGCCGCGCGGCCGATCACCGGGACATGAGCGCGCTCCAGACCCCGGATCACGCCGATCCGTACGCGCCGGTCGCGGTCGAGCGCCGTCGCGGCGGCGGACGGCGCGCGACCGACGAGCGCTCCGGCACGCGCGAGGGCAAGACCGGCTGCCGCGTCGTCGAGCTGCCGCGGATCGTCGACCCGCGCGGCAACCTGACGCCGATCGAAGGCGGCCTGCAGGTGCCGTTCGAGATCGCCCGCGTCTACTATCTCTACGACGTCCCCGGCGGGGAGGGGCGCGGTGGGCACGCGCACCGCGCGTTCGAGGAGTTCATCGTCGCCGCGTCGGGCTCGTTCGACATCGTCGTCGACGACGGGACGCACCGCGAGCGCTTCTTCCTCAACCGCTCCTACTACGGGCTCTACCTGCCGCCGATGGTGTGGCGCGAGCTCGACAACTTCTCGTCTGGATCGGTCTGCCTCGTGCTCGCCTCGCAGCGCTTCGACGAGGCCGACTACATCCGCGACTACGACGCCTTCGCGGAGCGTGCCTGAGGCCACGCTCGCCCCGGCGGAACCGCGGCTGGAGGTCCCCTTCATGGACCTCGCGGCCGGCGCCGCGGCGGTCGGGGGCGAGCTGGAGGACGCCTACCGCCGCGTCCTGCGCAGCGGCTGGTGGGTGCTCGGCGAGGAGGTCGCCGCGTTCGAGGCGGCGTTCGCCTCCTACTGCGGCGTGCGGCACTGCGTCGGCGTGGCGAGCGGCCTCGACGCGCTGCAGCTGACGCTGCGAGCGCTCGGGGTCGGCCCCGGCGACGAGGTGCTCGTGCCGGGGTACACCGCGGTCGCGACCTGGATGGCGGTCAGCCTGACCGGCGCGCGGCCGGTCGGCGTGGACGTCGACCCGCTCGGCTGGGGGCTCGATCCGGCGCTGCTCGACGCCGCCTGGACGCCGCGCACGCGCGCGGTCGTGCCGGTCCACCTGTGCGGCCGCCCGGCCGACCTCGACGCGATCGGCGCGTGGGCGGCGCAGCGCGACGTGCTGCTGGTCGAGGACGCCTGCCAGGCGCATGGCGCCATCTGGGACGGCGCGCGCGTCGGCTCGTTCGGCGCCGCGGCCGGGTTCAGCTTCTACCCGACGAAGAACCTCGGCGCGATCGGCGACGGCGGCGCGATCACGACCGACGACGACGCGCTCGCCGAGCGCCTGCGGCTGCTGCGCACGTACGGCTGGCGCGCGCGCGGCGACTCCGAGATCGTCGGCGACAACTCGCGGCTCGACGAGCTGCAGGCGGCCTTCCTGCGCGTGAGACTCGAGCGGCTCGACGCGGCGAACGCGCGCCGCCGGGCGCTCGCCGCGCGCTATCGCGCGGGGCTCGCGGACGTGGCGGGGCTGACGCTGCCGGCGGACGGTCCCGGACACGTCTGGCACCTGTTCGTCGTCGCCCACGAGCGTCGCGACGCGCTGCGCTGCGCGCTCGCCGACCGCGGCGTCGGCACGCTCGTCCACTACGAGGTGCCGCCGCATCGCACGCAGGCGTACGCCGGCCGCGAGCCCGCCTCGCTGCCGGTGACCGAGCGGCTCGCGCGCGGGGTGCTGAGCCTCCCGCTCCACCCCGAGCTGTCCGACGCCGCCGCCGACGCCGTGATCGCCGCCGTGCGCGACGCCTGCGCGGCGCTGATGGCCTGAGCGCGGCCGCCGCCGCCATGCGGGTGGTCGCGCGACCACCGGCATGGGTGGTGAGATCTGCGCGAGCCCGGACCGAGCTCAGCGCGCGAGCGCCGGCGGGGCGAGCGCGCCCTGCAGCAGCTCGTCGTGCAGCGCGAGCGACAGCTCGCCCGCGCCGACCTCGTGCTCGCCGGCGAGCAGCACGCATGCGCCGAGCTCGCCGAGCGCCATCGCGGCCTGGACCTGCGCCGCGAGCGGCAGGCCGCTCCGCGCGATCGTCTCCATCGCGGACCCGACCGTCAGCTCGCCGCGCAGCGGGAGGACGCTCAGCAGGCGCTGCGCGGCGCGGCCGGCGTCGGCGACGAGCTGCTCGCGCGAGGCGTCGCCGAGCGCGACGGCGTGGCGTGGGCGCTCGACGCCGACGCACAGCGCGCGCTGCTGCATGAAGCGGTCCTCGACGCGCTCGGCGCCGATGCGGTGGCCGGCGACGGCGCCCGGCACGTAGCGGGTCGCACCGAGGCCGGCGCGGTGCAGCCGCCAGGCGACGGAGACCTCGTCGCCGTTGATCGCGGCGCCGGGGCCGGGGCCGAAGGCGGGATCGAAGCCGCCGACGGCGTCGAGCGCCGCGCGCCGCACGGCCCAGTTCGCGCCGTAGACGACGTCGGGCGGCGCGAGCAGGCGCTCGGCGTCGCCGAGGTCGAGCACGCTCAGCAGCGCCTCGAGGTCGCGACCGGGCCAGCCGGCCCGGCGCTCGGGCGGCCACAGCGCGCAGATCGGACCGCCCGCGTTCACCGTGCCCGGGCGCGCCAGCGCGTGCGCCATGTGCTCGAGCCAGCCGGGGGCGACGCGCGCGTCGTCGTCGACGTACAGCAGCAGGTCGTGGCGCGCGGCGGCGGCGCCCGCGTTGCGGGCGTGACAGAGGCCGGCGTTGGGCTCCTCGACGACGCGCACGACGCCGGGGAAGCGCGCCGCCAGCTCGGCGGCGGCCTCCGGCGTCGCGTCGCTCGAGCCGTTGTCGACGATCACGACGTCGCGCGCGCCGTGCGCGACGAGCAGCGCGACGCCGTCGGGCAGCTCGTCCGCGCGGTCGCGCGTGCAGATCACGACGCTCGCGGCGGGCGGCGCGAGGCGACTGACGGCGCTTGCGGGCGCGAGCGCGATCCCGCCGCGGCCGTCCACGGCGGCCCAGCGCGCGAGCTGCGCCTCGCGGTGGCCCTCGCCGGCGGGCAGCTCCGGCAGGCCGGCGGCGAGCAGCTCGCGGGTGGCGGCGAGGCAGTCCAGCGGGAGCGCGTCGAGCGGCTGCTCGTCTACGGCGCCGGCGGCGCGCGGCCACAGGCTGCCGTCGGCGGCGACGCGCAGGCCGTGGGCGCCGGCGACGGCGGGGGCGGCGAGCGCGGGCGCGTCGCCGCCGGCCAGGCGGCCCAGCAGCGGGTCGAGGAATCCGCGCGCCGGCAGCGCGAGCGGGGCGAGCGCGACGACACGGGGGGCCCGCGTCGCGAGTGCGCCGAGCTGCCAGGCCGCGAAGCGGCCGAGCGCGCCGGGCGTGCGCACGATGCGTGCGCCGCTCGCGGCGGCGTGCAGCACGGCAGTCGTCTCAGGCGTCGGGTCGCCGGCGGCGACGACGAGCTCGACGTCGTCGGGGACGCCCGCGGCGGCGAGTGCGTCGAGCTGCGCGCGCAGCGCGCCGGGATCGTCGGGGGCGTGCAGCAGCAGCGCCGCACGCGGGGTCGGGCGCAGCCGGCGGGGCGGCGCGGGGCGGTCGAGTCGGAAGTCCACCGGGACCGGCTCGGTGTCGAGGAGCACGGCGCTGGCCGGGAGCGGCAGGGTCGCGTCCCAGCCGCTGATCGCGACGTCGGGGATCCCGTCGGGATCGCGGCCGAGGCGGGTCAGCTCGGTGGCCGCCGCGGCGAACACGCGCTCCGGCGCCTGCGCGTCGGCGGGCGGCACGGCGAGCACGAGCGAGACGGGGTCGTCCGGGGCGAATGCTGCGAGGTAGCCGGCGAGCATGGGGCTGAGGCTTGTCGGATCTGCGGCGTCCACCGCCAGCACGAACGCCTGCGGCACGCGCTCGCGCAGCAGCGCGCGCAGCGCGTCGCGGGCGACGTCGGGCGACAGGCTGCCGGCGACGTGGGCGCGGCCGGCGGCGGCGAGCCGCTCCCACAGCGCGCGCTGCTCGTGCAGCCGCGCGACGGCGGCGGCGAACGCCGCGGGCCCGTCGGCGACGAGCGCGTGCTCGCCGTCGACGATCCCCATCCCTTCGGCGCCGATCGCCGTCGTGACGACCGGCAGGCCGTGGCTGAGCGCCTCGCCGACCTTGCCCTTCACGCCCGCGCCGTAGCGCAACGGCGCGATCGAGACGCGCGCGCGGTCGAGGTGGGGGACGGTCTCCGGCACCCAACCGGTCACCTCGACGTCGGCGGCGGCGAGTGCTCGGACGGCGGGCGGCGGGTCGCTGCCGACGAGCGTCAGCCGCACCCCCGGCAGCGCGGCGCGCACGAGCGGCCAGGCCGTCGCGTGGAAGTCGAGGATCGCGTCGACGTTCGGCGCGTGCGCGAAGTTGGCGACGAACACGAGCCCGGCGCGCTCGCCGAAGGCCGGCCCGTCCGGCGCCGCGGCGTGGACGTTCGAGACGACGTGCACGGGGACCTCCGGGGCCAGCTCGCGCAGCGCGGCGGCGTCGTCCTCGCTGACGGCGATCAGCGCGTCCGCGGCGCCGTAGACCGCCCGCTCGCGCTCGCGTGTGCGCTCGGCGGCGGCGAGACGCGTCGGGTCCCCGCTCAGCTCGGCGCCGCGGCGCTCGCGCACGTGGTGGACGTCGACCGTGTCGACCACCACGCGCGTGAGCGGCGAGTGGCGGCGCAGCAGCGGCAGGTACTGCTCGGCGAGGTCGTAGAAGGAGAGGACGGCGACGTCGAAGCGCCCGCGCACGCACAGCTCGGCGAAGTCCAGCTCCGGGCCGGGCAGGTGGGCGCCCAGCTCGCGCAGGCGAGCACGGTCGAGCGGGTGCACGTCGATCCCGAGCGCCGTCAGCTCGGCGGCGTAGTGCTCCTGGCCGAGCCCGCGGCGCGCGAGGAACGTGACGGCGTGCCCCTCGCCGGCGAGCAGCTCCAGCAGGCGGAAGAGGCGCAGCGAGCCCGAGTGGCGGTCGTGCAGCGGCAGCTCCGAGTGCACGACGAGGATGCGCAGGCGGCGAGAGGCGCCCGCCGCGACGCCGGAGGGGTCCATGCCCAGGTGATCGGCGTGCCGGCGGGTGGCTTGAGCGCGTGCGAGCCCGCCGGCACGCTCGCGTCCGGCGCTTCAAGCACGCGCGCGCATGCCGATCACCGGGGAGATGGGACTGCCCCTGCCGTTCGACGACTCGCCTGCGAACCGCGAGGCGATCGCCCGCGCGCGCGGCGCGATCGCGCAGCAGCGCGTGGCGTTCGACGCCTTCGAGGTGGGTGCGCTGGGCGCCGAGGACCCGCTGGAGGCCGCGGCGCTCGCGCGGATGGCGTTCACGTACGGGATGTTCAACCACCCCGGCCGGCTCGCGAGCGCGCCGCTCGAACGACTGCTGCACGAGCTGGGGCGGGCGCACGTGCCGGGCGACCCCGCCGCGGGCGCCACGGACGCCGCGGACCCGCGCCGCGTCCTCCACGTCGCGACCGTCGTCTACGAGACGGGCGGCCACGGGCGCGTGCTGGAGCGCTGGCTCGAGCGCGACGCGCAGCGCACGCCGACCGTGCTGCTGCTGAAGGACGACGAGCCCGTACCCGACAGCCTGCGGCGTGCGGTCACCGCTGCCGGCGGCGCGTTCGCCCCGCACCTGCCTCCTGGCGACCTGTTCGCCAGAGCCCGCGCGCTGCGCGCCCTCGCCGCCGCCCACGACCTCGTCGTGCTGCACGTCTCCAACCACGAGGTCGTCGTCTCGCTCGCGTTCGCGGACCCGGTCGGGCGTCCGCCGACGATCCTCTGCAACCACGCCTCGCACCAGCTGTGGACCGGCGTCGGCTGCGCCGACGTCGTCGCCAACCTCAACGAGTTCGACGCGTCCGAGACGGTCGCCCGGCGCGGCGTCGCGCCGGAGCGCAGTCGCGTGCTGCGCGCGCCCGCGGCTCCGCGCACGCTGCCGTCGCGCACCGAGGCGCGCGAGCAGCTCGGTCTCGACGCCGACGCGCCCGTCGTGCTGACGATCGCCTCCCCCTACAAGCTGCGCGCGCTGCTCGCGCCGGCCTACCGGGTGCTCGCCGCCGCCGTGCTCGACGCCGTCCCCACGGCGACGCTGCTGCTCGTCGGGCCCGGCCCCGGCGACGACGTCGCGCCCGAGGACCCGCGTGTGCGTGCGCTCGGCCCGCTGCCGGACATCGGCCCACAGCTCGCCGCCGCGGACCTGCTGCTCGACTCGTGGCCGGTGACCGGCGGGACGACCGTGCTCGACGCAGGCGCCGCCGGACTGCCCGTGCTCGCGCTCGGCGACCCGCCGCCCGCGATGGTCGGCGCACCACCCGACCTGCTCGGCGGCCAGATCGCCCGCGGGCGCGACGTCGCCGCGCTGGCGGCGCGCGCCGCCGCCCTGCTGGCCGACGCCGGCGAGCGCGTACGCCTCGCGGGTCGCGCCGCGACCGCGGTCGCGGCGCGCCACGGCGAGGGTTGGGCCGGGGAGATGGAGCAGCTCGTCGCCGCCGCCTGCACGCATGCCGGGCAGGCAGCGCCTCCGGCCGATCTGTCCGCCGAGCCGATCTCCGACTGGGAGGCGATCATCCACCTCGCGCGCAGCGGGCACGAGCAGTCGTGCGCGGTCGAGCAGGCGTATCTGTGGATCGCGCCCGAGCTGCCGCCCGCGCGCCGGCCGCGGACCGGCGCGGAGCTGCACGAGCGCGTGGCCGCGCTGCGCACCGCCGCTCCCGCGCCGCGGCGGGCCGTCGCCGCTCCGCCGGTCGAGGCGCAGGCGATCGCCGCCGTGCTGGCCGAGGCGCGCCGGCTCGTGCGCGCGGGCGAGGTCGCCGGCTGCGCGATCGTCGTCGCCCCCGAGCGCATCGGGGACGCCGTCGCCTGCGTCGAGGCCGCGCTTGCGCACGGCGAGGATCTCGACGTCGAGCTGGTCGTGGGTACGGCGGCAGAGCTGTTCGCCGCACCCGGCGACCTCGTGCTGGCCCGGCGCTGAGCTTGGCGCAAGCTGCTACATAGCAGCGATGCTGCGCGACGGGCGGCCGAGGGAGTCACATGCCGGCGCCAACTGAGGCGCAGCAGTTCGTGCTGGAGCAGGCCTACCGCGCCTTCGAGCACGACGGGGAGTGGCCGCTCGTGGTCGCGCTTCAGCGCGATGTCGCCGCGGCAGAGCGCGGCGTCGACGTGCGCTTCGAGCTCGGGGAGATGCCCGTGCTCGCGCTGGTCGACGGCGATCGCGTCGTCGTACTGCTCCCCGGGCTCTCGCTGCTGGCGGAGGCGCGACCGCTGCTGGCGGACGTGATGCGCGTCGTGCGGCTGGCAGTCGAGCGCTTCGAAGCTCAGGGCACCGACGCCACGGTGGTGAGCGGCGACTTGCGAGAGCTCGGGATGGATGACCGGCGCGCGCGCCTCGTCGCGCAGGTGCTGCTGCGTGACGGCTGGCTGTTCAGCGGCGGTCACGGCGGCCCAGGCGATCCCGCTTGGTCGCGTTCAGTGCACGAGTCGGTGTGGCGGGCGCGCACCGCGGAGAGCGTCGAGGACTACCTGGCGGTGCGGCGCGGCACATGGTCTGTGCCCGAGCTGACGACGGCGCCGGTGTCGCTGTCGCTCGACCTCGGATCTGCTGGCGAGCCGTTCGCCCTGGCGCTCGGCGACGCGCCGATCGGCGAGACCGAAGAAGACGAGCTGGATCGCGCACGGCTCGTCTCCGCGCTGGCAGACGACGCGCTGCGCCCGCCGGCCGACGAGGGCCTCGTGATCGCGCTCACCGGCCCTTGGGGCGTCGGCAAGACGTCGCTGCTCAACCTGCTCGAGGCCGAGCTCACGGCTGGGGATGACGCGGTGGTCCTGCGCTTCGACCCGTGGCTGTTCTCCTCGACGGAGGAGCTCGTGCAGCGCTTCCTGCGGGAGATGAGCGCCGAGCTGCGCGACGCCGCGGGCACGACGGGGCGCGCGCGGCGAGCGATCGCCGAAGTGGCGGACCGGGTCGGCGAGTACGCCGCGGTGCTCGAGCCGCTCACGGCAGTGCCGGTGGTCGGACGGGCGGTCGCTTCGGCAGGCATCCTTGCCCGTGTCGTGGCGGCATGGCGGAAGCTCCGCGCGAGCCCGGGCCCGCCCGCGCTCGCCGCCCGCCAGCGCGTCCGCGAAGCGCTGCGGCCGCTCCCTCACCGGATCGTGGTGCTGATCGACGACCTCGACCGCCTGCCGGCGGACGAGATCCAGGAGGTCATGCGGCTCGTCACGCTCGTCGGCGACCTGCCGAACGTGACCTACGTGCTGGCGTATGACCGCGTGCGCGTCGAGGCTGCCCTGTCCGAGCGCTACGGCAACGGCGGCGAGTTCCTGCAGAAGGTCGTCCAGGTCTCGCACGACGTCCCGGCACCCTCGCCCGATCGTCTGCTGCGCCTGCTGACCGCCGGGATCCGCCGTGTCCTGCGCGGGAACGCGCATCTGGCGGTCGACGGGCGTGACTGGGCGCGGCTGCTGGGCTCCGGCTTCCCCCGTCTGTTCGGCAACGTGCGCCACGTGCGCCGCTTCTTGAACGCCCTGCCGGCGACGCTGACGATGGTCGGGTACGACGTGGCAGTCGTCGACGTGCTCGGCCTCGAGGCGATCCGCCTCGTCGAGCCGGGCGTGCACGAGCGGCTGCCGGGCGCCATCGGCGTGCTGGCGGGCGACAGCCTGTCGCTCGGACCGCGCGATGACCAGCAGGTGCACGCGCACGTCCGGGAGCTGCTCGCAGGGGTGGCGCCCGAGCGCGAGTGGGCCGTGCGCGGGACGCTGGCGGCGCTCTTCCCGGCCGTGCGGACGCACCTGCTGGGGACGCCGGCCGGGCCGCAGGCGCCTGCGGGAGGCACGCACGACGGTGCCGTCGCCCAGGCGCAGACGCTCGCCCTCTACCTGCGGCGCACGCTGTCGCCGGGCGAGCTGGCCGCGGCGGCGATCCGCCGCGTGCTCGACGCGATCGGCGACCAGCCGCAGCTCGTCGACGTGCTCGCTGGGCTGACGGTGCGCCAGGCCGAGGCCGTGCTGCTCGGCGTGGCCGACAATGTCGAATCGCTCGTTCCGGAACAGGCGATGGACGTGCTCGTCGCGCTCACGAACGCAGTCGAGCAGGCATACGATCGTGCGGCGTATCGCAGCGCGAGTACGTGGGGGCTCGCGTTGCTGCAGGAGTCGCTGCTCGCGCGCCTGCCGCGTGACGACGCGCGCGCGGCGCTCGTCGCCGCGTGCGAGCGCATCGCCTCGCCGTCGGCTCGCTACGAGCTGATCCAGTCGCAGGCGCACCGAGTCGACGGGCGGCTCGTCGACGAGCTCGAGCGGTCGCTCGTCCGCGAGCTGATGCGCGCGGATACCCGGGTGCTCGCCGGCGAGCGCCGGCTGGAGGATCTGCTGCGCCTGCTGCTGGCTGCAGACGGGGCGCCGGATCACGGCGCCCATGCGCGCGGGTTGCTCGCGAGTGACGCCTTGTTTCGAGCCCTCGCGGTCGCGATCCACCGGAGGCTGGAGGCTGACGGCCTCGTCGCATCCGAGGTCGCCGACCGGACGGTGAGGGAGCTCTCGACCTTCGGTGAGGACTCGGTTCCGGCACGACTCGATGACGTGAGGTACCACGGGACGGCGGAGACGATCCCCATGCTCTTCGCACTTGCCGACGCTGCATGGAGACGCCGCTGAGCTGCAGCGATCAGTCCGGTCGCCGCGCGACGACTGCGATGTTCGCGAGCTGCTGCGGCGCGAGCTCGGTGGAGACCGCCATCAGCGCGTCGATCAGCGCGGGCGGCCAGTCGAGCATCATCCCGTTCGGCACGACCTTGAGGAACCAGCCGGTGACGGCGGCGACCTCGAAGCCGGCGGCGGTCAGCTCGTCGCCGAGCTGCTCCACCGTGTAGACGCGGCGGTGGCCGACGAGCCGGTCGCGCTCCGAGAGGTCGTCCTGCGCCTGCTGGAGGCCCATGTGGACGGCCAGGCGGCGGTGCAGCGAGGCGGCGTTCGGCACGACGGCGACGAGCGTTCCCCCGGGAGCGAGCCACGTGCGCACCTGCGCCATCAGCGCCGGCGGGTCGTCGACGTGCTCGAAGACATGGGCCGCGAGCAGGCAGTCGAACGGCTCGGGCGGGGCGAACGTCTCGAAGAAGCCCTCGTGGACCTCCAGGTCCGGGTGGCGGCGGCGCGCCTCCTCGACGAGCAGCGGCGAGCCCTCGACGACCGCCGTCTCGAAGCCGGCCGCGCGCAGGGAAGCGGTCATCTCGCCGGTGCCGAAGCCGAGCTCCAGGATGCGGCCGTGCAGGAACGGGCGCAGCCGCTCGAGGCTCAGCTGCTGCTGACGCTCCTCGATGTCGAGGTCGTCGGCGCCGCGGCCGAGGTAGTAGTCGCGCGCGTACGCGTCGAGCTCGGCGACGGTCGTGCTCATGCCAGGGCCTCCGCGGCGCGCAGGCCCTGGACGATCTGCTCGTTGAGGCTGTCGGCTCCGGGCGCGAGCGCGCCGCCGAGCAGCTCGGCGTCGAGCGCGCGCTCGGTCAGCGCCGCGTGTGCGGCCGTCAGTCGCGCGCGTGTCGCGGCGTTCGGGAGCGGGAGCGTCGCCATCGCCCCCTCGTGGATCGACACGGGGTCGCCGTCCTTGAGCAGCCCGGCGTCGCGCAGGCCGTCGATCGCGGCCGCCGCGAGCGTCCCGTCCGCCTGGTCGTGGCGCAGCTCGACGGACAGCAGGCGACGGCCGGCCGCCGGCGTCGTCGAGCCGCCGCTCACGCGTGCGACCGGGTTCCCGGGGTCGAGCACGTGCACGAGGTCGGTTCCGTCCGGGACCGCGTCCTCGTCGACCTCGATCCAGGCGATCGCGGTCCGCAGCCGCTCCACCGCGGCATCGATCCCGAGCACCGCCTGCAGCTCTGCGGCGGGGACGCCCAGTGCGGGCCGGGCGGCGTCCTCGACGTGGCCGCCCTCGAACGCGAGCCGCAGCCCGCCGTCGCGTGGCTTGACGCCGGCGAGGCCCCCGACGGCGATTCGCTCGACGCTCGCGTATGTCGCGATCCGCTCGCCGAGCGCATCGATCAGCCCGCCGACCCCGCCGGGCGTCAGCTCGTGGAAGGTGCGCCGCGGGCGGAAGGCAGGCGTCGTGCCGGCGAACGCCTCGTGCACGGTGCGCGGCCAGAACAGCGGCAGCCACGCCTTGCGGCGCCAGTCGGCGAGGATCGCGTCAGCGCCGCCCGGGACGAACTTGCCGGCCAGCGGCTCGATCAGGCGGGCGTGGAAGGTGGCGCCGTGATTCGCGCGCGACGCGTCCGCCAGCGAGCGCTCGCCGAGGTCGTCGGCGAGCACGCCGGCGTCGCCGAGCGCTGCGGCGGCGATCGCCGCCTCGTCCGCGATCGCCGCGCGCTCGGCCGCCGGCAGCGCGTCGGGCACGCCGGCCAGGTCCACGGTGAAGAGGTAGTCGTCGTGCAGCGCGCCGTCGAGCGCCACGCGCGGTGGAGCGATCTCGCGCAGCCGTTCGCCGGCGAGCGCCTCGGTCCAGCTGCGGATCAAGGGCGTGAACGGCCGGTGCCCGCTCGTCCCGGACCGATAGGCGGCGAGCGGCGGCGGCGTGCGGTCGTCCTCGTAGCCCAGCTCGAGCAGCCGCACGCCGAGCTGGAGCGTGCGACCGTCACGGGGGATCGGCGCGAAGCCGCGTCCGACGCCGCGCTCCGGTGCGAGCCAGCGCACCGGCACGTCCGCGGCGCCGAGCGCGTCGACCGTCACGAGCGCGGCGGGCGTGCCGCCGACGACGACGCGTGGCTCAGGCATCGGACGCCGCCAGCACGAGGTAGCTCATCGCGCAGTGCTCGGGCAGGTGGCGGCCGGCGCGCTCGAAGCCGTCGAGCACCGCCGCGTCGAGCTTCGCCATCGCGTCGTTCGGCAGTGGCTTGAGGAAGATCCCGCCGCGCTCGGTCACGCGCAGCCCGGCTGTGGCGGCGAGCGCCGCGAGCGCGTCGGCGTCGAGCGCGCGCCGCGTGCCGAAGCGCGCACCGCGCTCGGAGAGCGCGTCGAGGCGATCGATCAGGCCCATCTCGTACGCGACGATGCGGTGCAGCGAGCGCGGGTTGGGCAGCGTCACGTGGATGCGGCCGCCCGCGGCGAGCCAGCCGCTCATGCGGTGCAGCAGCCGCTGCGGGTCCCCCGCCTCGTGCAGCAGGTTCGTCGCCACGATGCAGTCGAAGGCGCCCGGCGGCTCGACCTGCTCGACGTCTGCGAGCACGGCGCTCACGCCCGCCAGCCGGCGCGCGCGCAGGCACTGGAGGTAAGGCGCGGAGCGGTCGACCGCGACCAGCTCGCGACCTCCGCCCGCCAGCAGCGTCGTCATCAGGCCGGTCGCGCAGCCCAGCTCCAGCACGCGTGCACCCGGGGCCAGCGCGGCGGCGATCCGCCGGCCCGTCGCGAGCGTGTAGACGGCGTCGAAATCGGCGTCCGGGTCGTAGGCGGCGCTGTAGTCGAGCGTCGCCGTCGCGATCGACGCGGAGCGTCTCATGCGCCCACCGCGCCCTCGAGCACGAGCCGCACCTGCTCGCGCGCGCCGACGCTGCGCTTGAACTGGACCAGTCCGTCGTTCGGGACCCGCCGCCGCCCGTCGGCCGTGGGCAGCGTCGAGGTGCCGAGGTCGAGCACGGCGACGCGCTCGGCGAGCGCGCGTGCGACGACCTCGAACGCGAGCCGGTTCATCGGCGAGCGCTCCAGCGCGTGGCCCGCGTCGCCCCATGCGACCACGAGCTCGACCTGCGGCCGCACGCGGTACGTGAGCGCGGCGGCGACGGCGCGACCTGCATGACGCAGCTCGAGCAGCCGGATCCGCGTGCGGAAGGCGCGGCGTGCGCGCTCGACGTAGGCGGCGTCGAGCGACAGCTCGCGGCCCTTCGCGGCGCGGTTCTCGATCAGCAGCGCGATGCCGCGATCCCACGCGGCGGCGTCCTCGGCGTCCGCCTGCACGGTCGACCACGGCTCGTCGGCGGCGTGGTGGAGCGCGCGGCGCGCGGGCGGCTTGAGCGCGGCGAGGTAGTCGTCGGTCGATGCAAGCGGGCGCAGGTCGACGTGGAACGCGAGGTCCGCCTCGGCGACCGCGAAGCCGCGGTTCAGCAGCGCGAAGACGACCGTTTCGAACGACGCGTGGTGGCACGCGGGCGGCAGCCGCAGCGTGACGTCGCGAACGCCCAGCTCGGCGAGGCGGTCGAGCGCCGCGTCGAGCAGCGCGCCGATGCGCGTGGGGGTCTCGCGCTCGCGCACGAGGTCGACGCCGCCGAACGGCGCGCTGCGGCCCGAGACGAATCGGCCGTCATCGAGCAGCGCACCGCCGAGCGCCCCTACGGGGTGCCCGGCCTCCGAGTGCTCCAGCAGGATCCCCGCGGCCCCGTTGAGCATGTGGAACGCAGGGTCGTTGAACAGCGACGGCACGATCGCCGACGGCGCCGCGGCACTCGTCACGGGGCTCACGTCCCGGGTGATCGACGGCGCGCGGCTCGGCTTGAGCTGCCGGCTCAGCCCGCGTCGGGCAGCTCGTGCTCGGCGCGTTCGAGTACGAAGCGCGGAATACGGGCTCTATAACAAGAATCCCCCCTTCTAAGAGGTCGTCTGAAAGTCAGGCGGGCGCGGGGACCGTGCGTATGGCGGTGCGCAGGCGCCGCGCGAGGCCGTCGCCGGCCAGCGGGACGATCTCGCCGCCAGTCGCGCGCGCGAGTCGCTCGTGGCCGGCGCAGGCGGGGTGGAGCGGGACGTAGAGCGGGATCGCGGCGTGCAGGCGCGCGTCGCGCTCGGCGGTGAGCGGCTCGACCATCAGGTTGATGTCGGCGCACGCCTCGAGGTCGACGCCGGCGGCCGCCGCGGCGGCGAGCACGCGCGCCTCCAGCTCCTGCGCCGTGCCGTCCGCGGCCGGGTCGGCGAGCAGGTAGAGGCAGGTGCTCGACGCGGGGGTCGTCGCCGCACACCACTGCGCGAGCAGCTCTGCGAGCGGGTCGGGGTCCCCAGTGCCCGGCACGGCGCGCCAGGCGGGCGTCGCGAGCACGCGCAGCTCGGCGTCCTCCTCCAGCTCGCGCGGCGGCGCGAACGCAGGGTCGGCCGCACGCGGCGGGCGGGCGGCGAGCGCGGCGAGGCGCGCGGCGACCCCGTCGCCGTCGGCCAGGTCGAGCACGCGGACGCGCGCGGCGTCGCAGCCGGCAGCGAGCGCGGCCTCACGCGCGGGCTCGCCGGGCACCCACAGCTCGTCAACGCAGTCCGCGAGCGGGCCAGGGGCGACACCGAGGGCAGGCTGCACGCCGTCCGCGAGCGGACCGTCCGGCGGCGCGGCGCCCGCCGGCTGGGCGAGCACGAGGCGGCCGGCGGCTGCCGGGCGCTGGTCAGGCGGCCATGACGTGCGCACCTCGACGTGCGCCACGTGCGGCAGCGGCGGGTCGGCGGCGTGCGGCGGCGCGAGGTGCTGCACGCGGCAAGGCAGCGGGGGCGGCGGGACGTCGCCGCGCCACAGCACGGCGAGCCGCTCGATCGAAGCCGCGCCGCCGTCCGCGGCGTGCGGCTCCTGCGGCTCGGACGCGGTCACGCCGCCATCGGCGCGGCTCGGCTGCGCGACCGCGCGCTCGTGCCCCGGCCGCTCGCCCGCGTAATGGGCCTCGAGCTCGTCCACGTACGCCGCGAACGCGCGCGGCGGGGCGATCCCCGCCTGCAGTCGCTCCAGCAGCCCGGGCTCGGTCGCGACCCGCGACAGCGCCGCCGCGAGGCCGTCGACCGAGAGCGCGTCGAAGGCGAGCCCGTCGACGCCGTCGCGGACCGCCTCCGCCAGCCCGCCGAGGCGGGGGACGAGCAGCGGCACGCGGCCGGCGCGGCACTCGGCGGCGACGAGCGGTGCGCAGTCCCACCACACCGACGGCAGCGCCGCGACGTCCACGCCGGCGAGCACGCGCGCCATCTCGCTGGGGCGGAACGCGCCGCACAGCTCGACCACGCCGCGCGCGTCGCGCGCCAGCAGCTCGTCGCGGAACGCGTCGGGCAGCTCGCCGTGGACCTGCACGCGCAGCGGCGCCGCGACCAGCTGCGCCGCCTCCACGAGCAGCTGCGGGCCCTTGTGCGGGTAGGCGGAGCCGACGAACGCAACCGTCAGGGGCGCGCCCGGCCCGCCGGCTCGGCCGGGCACGCGGTCGCGACCGAGCTGCTCCCAGATCGTGCCGTCGTGCGGCATCCCCTGGCGCACGACGTCGAGCATCTCAGGCGGGTAGCCGCAGGCGGCGAGCGTCTCGCGCACGGCGTCGGAGACGGCCAGCACGGCGGTCACGCCGCGTGCGACGCGCGCGCGGATCTGCTCGAAGCGGCGGCGGTGCCCGTCCGGGTCGCGCCCGCCGACGCAGGTGGCGCAGCGCGCGCCGTCGCCGGGGCCGGCGCAGATCGCGGCCTCGCCGGTCTGCAGGTAGGCGCGCGGGCAGACGAGCCAGTAGTTGTGCGTCGTGAAGTACGACGGGATCCCGCGCGCAGCCGTCGCGTCGATCAGCGCCGCGCCGAGGTTGTGGAGGTTGTGGAAGTGGACGACGTCGGGCCGCAGGCGGTCGAGCGCGGCGGCGTAGGCGGCCGTGATCGGCGGATCGTCCAGCTCGCGCAGCGGGTCGAGGCGGTCCCACAGCCCGTGACGGCGGTTGTGGACGCCGAGCAGCCGCACGCCGTCCTCCTCCCACTCGGCCACGTGGTAGGGCCCGGCGTCGGGCAGCTGCGTGACGGCGGCGTGGAAGACGGTCACGTCCCAGCCGCGCCGCGCCAGCTCCTTCGCGGCCAGCCGCGGCACGAGCGTGCCGCCGCCCGCGTCGTTCCAGCCGAACGCCGTCATCAGCAGGCGTCTCGCGCCGGCGCCGCGCAGCCGTCGCGGCGCCGGTGCGGGCAGCGCGGCCGCGCGCTCGCGCACCCGCGCGGCGAGCGCGGGCAGCGGCAGCCGCCGCCGCTGGAGCGCGTCGGCCAGCCGCAGCCACGCCTGGCACTCGGCGTCCCGCGCGTCGAGCACGTCCCAGTCGAGCTCCGGCACCAGCTCGCGCAGCGGATAGAGGTCGAGCGCCATCTCCAATGCGCGCTCGACGTCGGCGATCTCCTGCGCGCGCGCCGACTCGTCGGACGTGTTCGCGCCGTGGCGGCGGAAGCCGGTCAGCGGCCCGCCGGGGACGTGGCGGAAGCGGAAGTCGCGCGCGGCGCGCAGCCAGAAGTGCAGGTCCTGCGCGATCGGGTAGCTGCCGTCGTAGCCGCCGACCGCCTCGTAGACGCGCCGGTGGACCATCCGCGTCGGGTCGACGAGGTGGTTGTGCGAGCGGAAGAACGCGTGCACCAGCTCGGCCGGCGTGAAGTCGCGCGAGTCCCAGCGGCCGGTGACGGCGCCGGCGCCGTCGATCACGAGCGCGTCGCCGTGCACGACGCCGGTGTCCGGGTGGCGGTCGAAGATCGCCGCCTGGCGGGCGAGGCGGTCAGGCAGGCAGACGTCGTCGTCGCCGAGCATCGCGATCAGCTCGCCGCGGCCCTCGCGCCAGATCGTGTCGTAGGCGGCCGCGATCCCGCGGTTCTCGGTGTGGCGCACGACCCGCAGGCGCGGGTCGCCGGCGAAGCCGTCGAGCACGGCGTCGATCGCAGGGTTGCGCGAGCCGTCGCACACCACCAGCAGCTCGAAGTCGTCGTAGGCCTGCCCAAGCCCGCTCGCGATCGCCTCGGCGAGGTAGGTGTCGCGGTCGTACGTGGCGATCCCGAGCGTGACGCGCGGCGCCGGGGGGGCAGGCGAGTCCATCGCCCCGGTGATCGGCGGCCGCGGGGGCGAGTTGAGCGGCGCGCGAGCACGACGCTCGCTAGGCTCCGCGCCATGTCGGAGCTGCTGCACCTGCTCGTCTACGAGTACGTCCCGGACATCACGGAGCGCCGCGCGCCCCACCGCGAGGGCCACCTCGCGCTGATCGCCCGCTACCACGAGAGCGGCCGTCTCGTGATCGCCAGCGCGACCGGCGTCCCTCCGAGCGGCGGCCTGTTCGCCTTCCGCGACGCCGCCGACGCCGACGCGTTCGCCGCCGAGGACCCCTACACCGCCGCCGGCCTCGTCACCAGCTCGCGCGTCGAGCCCTGGACCGTCGTCACCTGAGGCTGGCGCCGCCTCACCAGCCGTCTCCCGTGATCTCAACGAGCTTCTGACCGAGGGCCCGGTCGCAGGTACGCGCAAGTCGGGTTGCCCACCGCATGCGGAAGAGCACGTCACCAGCTGTCCACAGCAACACCTCGGAGCCATGCGCGACCGCGTTGCGAAAGTCGATCAACTCGTCCACGTAGCGTCTCATGTCTTCCAAATAGCTGCTGCCATGATCACGCTGGATCTGACTGAAGAGATCGATGTCGCAGCGGCGCATGAGCTTTCGCACACGGTGCGGCCGCGGGTTCCAGATCTCGTCTGGGAGTGAGTCGGTCTTGAGCAGGCCTGCCGGAAGTACTGTGCCGGAGATCCACAGGGCGGCATAGGTCTTGTGAACCTCGATCGTATCCGCCGAGCTGAGCGTAGACTTGCCGCGAAAGTACTGTGAGCAGAGCGCACCACGCAGATCCTCGGGAAGTGAATCGACCATAACACCACTCTCATCGATCCGCTCAAGGAACTCCTGCGTTTGAGACTCGATGCAGCCTTGCAGGCGCCCACTCGTCAGCATCACGCAGCCTTTCGTCAAGGCTGCGGTGAGCGCGAGGTCGGACTTTGAGGGGAAGCTGTGGCGTGCAGCACCGGCACTTGCAGGATCAGCGCGCAGCAGTTGTGTGGCCTCCCTCAGATTGACAATGAAGTCGCGCCACGCCTGCGAGTGCAGCATTGCCCTCAGTCGGCCGCGAGGCTGGAGAGCCCAGAGTCGAAGCCAAGCTCTCGGAGGTGCTCGGCAAAGATCCGCACTCGGGTACGGAGCCGCGTCCGGTCGCCCGTCGCACGCGAGATGGCATCCTGAAAGTCCTCGTCCTCGAGCGTCAGTTCAGCTGTCATCTGCTCGATCTTCGCGGCCTTTCGCTTGAACGCGGCAGGCGTGGCATCGACGCGCGCAAAGTTAAGCATCACGACGTCGAACATCGCGCTGTTGAGGGTTGACAGCCAGTGCCACTCGTCGCCCTCCACTCCGGCACGTCGGAAGCAGAGCTCTCCATAGACGGCACGCGCTTTCTCCGCAGTCAGCAAGAAGCGCTTTCGCTTGTCAGCGAGGTCGTCGGCGCCGAGGTCGCGATGGTCACGCATGTATTCGGTGAGGAAGCGCTTCAGACTCGGCCGGTAGGCGGAAAAGCGCTCATCCAGCGCGAGGAACCGCAGGATCAGCTCCTCGAACGTCATGCGCAGATCGCTGCGGTTGCCGAGGCACTGTCGGAACACTGCCTCGGTGGCCATGTCGCGCAGAGCCTGGTTGAAAGAGCCTCGATAGACGCTGTTGCGAAGCTCCTGTGCGTTCAGCGGAACGGATCCGGTGTTGAGCCGCTCGAAGACGTCGAACCGGATGTCGGGGTCCGAGTCGTCGCTGATCACGATGCAACGAATCGTTCGATTGCGAATCAGGCGTTGCTGCCGGTCGCTGAGCTTGTGGAAGCGCTTGCGGTTGAGCTCGCTCAGCACATCGAGGCCGGTAAGCGCAAACTGATTGTCGAGGTACCGGACAAGCGAACGAAGTCGCTGCTGGCCATCGATCACGGAACGGGTTCCGTCGGACTCCTCCGCGAGATAACACACAGGGATGGGAACGTTGATCAGCAGGCTCTCGACCAGCTTGCTGGCCTTCTTGTTGTCCCAGACATAGTCGCGCTGATAGACCGGCCTGAGATGGAGATGGCCGTCCCCGACCTGGGCGACCAGCTGGCTGATCGCAAGATCGACCGGCTGCGTGATGAGGCGCCGATCGGGGGGACGGATGTAGCTGAAGTCACCGCCTTCTGCGTCGTCGAGGCTGTTCTCGATCGTGATGCCGTCACCATCGCTGGGCTCGAGCTCCTCGACGGAGAGGTCAATGGCGTCGTCGTTGGCATCGCCCATTGGGCAAACCTATCGCTCGTGTACGACGGCTTGCGCGGGTCTGCGCTGCTGGCCGCTACGGCAGCCGCCCCGCCCACCGCGTCGACGCTGCGGCGGCGCCGAGCAGCAGGACGAGGCCGGCGGCGGCGAAGGCGGCGGTGACCTCGCGCTCGACGTCGCGGGTGCCGAGCTGGCTGCCGAGCGTCTTGTAGATCGTCGACAGCTGCTGGTCGTCCTGCGCCGAGTAGGCGTGGCCGCCGGAGGCCTCGGCGATGCGGCGCAGCGTCTCCGGGTCGGGCGGCACCGACAGCAGCGGCGGCCCGAAGCCGGGGTTCGGGACGGTCGCGTCGCGCGTGCCGAGCGCGACCGTGTAGATGGGGACCTTCAGCTCGCGTGCCGTCACCGCGACGCCGACCGGGTCGCGGCCGATCGTGGTGGCGCCGTCCGACAGCAGCACGATCGCCGACGGCGGCCGTCTGCCGTCGCTGCCTCTCGGCTCGCGTTCGAGCGTGTCGAGCGCGACCTGCAGCGCATCGCCGGTCGCCGTCCCGCCGTCGGCGATCTGCGCGTCGACCATCTGCCGCACGAGCGCGTGGTCGCGCGTCGGCGCCTGCGTCCCGTCGGGCACGTCGGAGAACGTCGTCACGCCGACGCGCACGCCGGGCGGGAGCTGGTCGAGGAACGTGTTCGCTGCGCGCTTCGCTGCCCCGAGGCGGGTCGGGTTCACGTCATCGGCCATCATCGAGCGGGAGTGGTCGGTCACGAGCATGATCGACGCCCGATCGACCGGCACCGCCACCGTCCGCTGCGGCTTCGCGAGTGCGAGCGCGAGGACCGCGATCGATGCCAGCAGCAGCGCGATCGGCAGCTGCCGCCGCCACGCCGGCGTGCGGCCCGCGGCCGCGACGAGCGTCGCGACGGCCGGGAAGCGGACGGCGTACCTGCGCGCGCGGCGCAGGCTCGCGAGGTGCGCCGCGAGCGCCAGCGGGACGAGCAGCAGCGCCAGCAGGAACAGCGGGCTCGCGAAGCTCATCTGGTCGACGCCTCGCCGCGAGGGCACCGACGGCGAAGCCGTTGGTCGGCGTCCTCGGTCGCTCGCCTGCGTGAGCAGGCCACGCTCCCTGCGTCCTTGCCAGCCACCACGATCCGCCGACCAGACATCACCGCAGCCGTCTCCCCAGCTGCTGCAGCCAGTCACCGGCGGTCGACAGCGCGACGTGCTCGACCTCGAGCCGCCGCAATTCGCGCGTCACCTGAGCGCGGCGCTCCCCCTCGAGCTCGGCGAAGCGCTCGCGCACGCGCCGGCGCGAGGTGTCGACCTCGACGCGCGCGCCCGACTCCGGGTCTACGAGCGACAGCCGGCCGACCGCGGGGATCGCCGCCTCGCGCGGGTCGCCGACCTCGATCGCCATCACCGAGTGCCGCGCGCGCAGCGCGCCGAGCGGGCGCGTCCAGCCGTCCTGGTCGCGGAAGTCGGAGATCAGCACGACGAGCCCCGGCTGGGTCGCGACGCGCCCGGTACCGCGCAGCGCGTCGGCCAGCGCGTGGCGGTCGGGGCGGCCGTCCGGGGCGACGCCCTCCGCCAACGCGCGCCGCAGCGCGACGACGCCCGGCTTCGAGGCGCGCGGCGGCACGAGCCGCGGCCGTCCTGCGCCGAACGTCATCAGCGCGACCCGCCCGGCGCGGCGCACCGCCAGCCGGCCGAGCACCAGCGCGGCGCCCTCGGCGACGTCCCACTTGAGGCGGTCCGCCGTCCCGAACGCCATCGACGGCGAGGCGTCGACCACGAGCCATGTCGTCAACGTCCGCTCGGGCACGTGCAGGCGCACGTGCGGTACGCCCGTGCGGGCGGTCGCGGCGGCGTCGATCTGCCGCACGTCGTCGCCGACTTCGTAGGGCCGCAGCTGCGCCAGCTCGGTGCCGGCGCCGAGTCCGGCGGCGCGCCGGTCGCCCGGCAGCGCCCCGGCGGCGCGTCGCGCGATCACGAGGTCGAGCTCCGCGATCAGCCCGTGCGGCAGCGGCCCGGGGCCCTGGCGCGCGGCGGGCGGGCGCAGGGGCGGCGGGCTCTGAGGCGGCGCGGCCATCGTCCTCAGGCGGCGGTCGTCCGGCGGCTGGCGAGGTGGTCGGCGGGCGGCTCCTCGACCGTCGCGAGCACGCGCTCGAGGATCTCGTCGGCCGTCACGTCCTCGGTCAGCGCGTCGTAGGAGAGCACGAGCCGGTGGCGCAGCACGTCGGGCGCGAGGTCGCGGATGTCGGCGACCGCGACGTAGCCGCGACCGCGCAGCAGCGCGAGCGCGCGCGCCGCCTGCACGAGCCCGATCGGCCCGCGCGGCGAGGCGCCGAACTCGATGAACGACGCGACGTCCTCGAGCCCATAGCGCTCCGGCCGCCGCGTCGCGTCGGCCAGCGCGACCGCGTAGGCGATCACCTCGCGGTCGACGAGCACCGCCTCGGTCGCCGCTCTGAAGCGCTCGAGCTCGTCGAGCGAGAGCCGCTCGCGCAGCGGCGCGGGACGCCCGAGCGAGCGGTCGACGACGGCCGCTTCCTCGCCCATCGTCGGGTAGTCCACGACGACCTTCATCAGGAAGCGGTCGACCTGCGCCTCGGGCAGCGGGTACGTGCCCTCGGACTCGATCGGGTTCTGCGTCGCGAGCACGAGGAACGGGTGCGGGACGGGGAACGTCTCGCCGCCGATCGTCACCTGCTGCTCCTGCATCACCTCGAGCAGCGCCGACTGCACCTTCGCGGGCGCGCGGTTGATCTCGTCGGCGAGCAGGAAGTTGCCGAACACGGGGCCGAGCTCCGTCTCGAACCTGCCGGTGTCGGGGCGGTAGACGCGCGTGCCGACGAGGTCGGCCGGCACGAGATCGGGCGTGAACTGGATGCGCTTGAAGGAGCCGCCGAGCACCTGCGCGAGCGTCTTGACGGTCAGCGTCTTCGCGAGGCCGGGCACGCCCTCGAGCAGCACGTGGCCGCCGGCCAGCAGGGCGACGAGCAGGCGCTCGAGCATCGCGTCCTGCCCGACGATCACGCGCTTGATCTCGTGCAGCGCCTCCTCGAGCGTGTCGCGCGGATCCTCGCGGCGCGTGGCGCGGTCGTCGGTCGGATCGGTCAGGTCGTCGGGCATCGGGTCGGTGCTCCTCTCGTGCTCGGTCAATGGACTGAAGTCAGATCAGGCGGCCGAACCAGCGCAGCGACATGCCGGCGCCGGCCAGCAGCAGGACGAGGCCGCCGGCCGCGAACGCCGTCGTCACCTGGCGGTGCTCGGCGCGGTGGCCGAGCTGCGAGCCGAGCCGCCCGTAGACGGCGCTGAGGCCGTCGGTCGTCGCGGCCGTGAACGCCTCGCCACCGGACGCGTGCGCGATCGCCGCGAGCGACTGCGGATCGGGCGGGACGCGCACGACCCGCATCCCGCCGTTGCCGTCGGGCACGCGGATCGTGCCCTGGTCGGTGCCGAGCGCGACCGTGTAGATCGGGACGTGCAGGCTCGCCGCCTCGCGGGCGGTCGCGAGCGGGTCGCGGCCGGACGTCGAGCCCCCGTCGGAGATCATCACGATCGCCGCCGGCAGGTGTCTGCCGCCCTCGCCGGGGACGTTGCGCAGCGCGGTCAACGCGCTCGCGATCGCCTCGCCGGTCGCGGTGCCGCCGCTGACCGCCATGCGGTCGATCGCGGCGCGCGCGTCGGCACGGCTGCGCGTCGGGCTCTGCAGCACGGTCGCCTGGGTGTTGAAGGCGAGCACGCCGACGTTCACGCCGGCCGGGACGCGGTCGACGAAGCTGCGCGCCGCGCGCTTCGCGGCGATCAGCCGGTTCGGCTGCACGTCGGTCGCCAGCATCGAGCCGGAGACGTCGGTCGCGAGCATGATCGAGGCGCGCTCGATCGGGATCGCCACGGTCCGCTGCGGGCGCGCCGCGGCGAGCACGAGCAGCGCGAGCGCGAGCGCGAACGCGAGCATCGGCAGGTGGCGGCGCCAGCGCGGGCGGCGCGGCGCGACCGACGGCTGCAGCCGCGGCGCCGCGAACGCCGCCGCGGCGGACCGCCGGACGCGCTGCTGCTGGACGTACCACAGCAGCAGCAGCGGAAGCGCGAGCAGCGCGAGCAGGACGAGCGGAGCGGCGAAGCTCATCTGGTCAGCACCTCGCCGGGCGGGCACCGACGGCGAAGCCGTTGGTCGACGTCCTCGGTCGCTCGCCTGCGAAGCAGGCCACGCTCCCTGCGTCCTTGCCAGCCACGGCGATGCGCCGACCAGATCACGGGATGCGCGCGGGTCGCTTCCCGAGCGTCGCGTGCAGCGTCTGCGTGTGGCCGCCGCGGTCGACGACCACGTCGGCCTTGTCGCCGGGCTTGTCGCGTCCTATCGCCTGCGCGACGTCCTGCGGGCCCAGCACGACGCTTCCGGCGATGCGCTTGATCACGTCGCCTCTCTGGACGCCGGCCCGCGCCGCCGGGCCGCCGGGGACGACGTCGGCGACCTGCGCCCCGTCCGGATGCGTGGGCGAGGCGGGCGTCGTCGTGACGCCGAGCCACGGCCGCGCGATCGGCTCGCCCTTCTCGAGCTGCGGCACGATCTGGCGCACGGTGTTCGACGGGACGGCGAAGCCGATGCCGATGTTGCCGGCCACGCCGGCCGTCGCGATCTGCGAGTTGACGCCGATCACGTTGCCGCCGTCGTCGAGCAGCGGGCCGCCCGAGTTGCCGGGGTTGATCGGCGCGTCGGTCTGGATCACGTCGTCGATCGCGAAGCCGTTGGGCGACTGGATCGAGCGCCCGAGGCCGGACACGATCCCCTCGGTGGCGGTGCGGTCGAGCCCGAACGGATTGCCGATCGCGACGGCGAGGTCGCCGACCTGCACCGCGCGCGAGTCGGCGAATCTGAGCGCCTTCGCGCCTCTCGGGACCTGCGCGGGGTCGACCGCGACGACCGCGAGGTCGCTGGAGGCGTCGACGCCGAGGACGTCGCCGTCGAGCGAGGCGCCGTCCTGGCCGAAGCGCACGAGCACGTGCGTGCTGGTGCCGACGACGTGCGCGTTCGTGACGAGCGTGCCGCCGTGCTCGATCAGGAAGCCGGTGCCCTCGCCGCTGTTGGTGCGGATCGAGACGACGGCCGGGCTCGCGGCCGCGTAGATCGCGCCTGCGCGCGTCTGGCCTCTGTGCGGCTTGATCGGTTCGCTCGCGACCGCCGGCAGCGGCGCGGGGCCGCTGCTGCCGCCGCCGTCGAGCAGCATCCCGGCCGAGAACGCGCCGCCGGCGATCGCGGCCGCCGCGAGCGCGAGGCCCAGCAGCAGCGTGAGCCGGCGCGAAGATCCGGTCCGCCCGCCCCGCTCGGCCGGTTCGGCCGGGGCGGGCGCTGGTGCAACGGCGGCCGGCTGGGGAGGACGGCGCAGCTCGGCGCTGTCGGCAGCGGCATCGCGCGCCCGCTCGGACTCGTCGCGCCAGCCGCCCGTCCACAGATGTCTCGGAGATCCCATGTGCCGTACCGGAGGGTAGTGGGGAACGTAATGCCCGATTAAGCCATCGCGCCCACGGTCACCCGCAAAGCGGCGCAGGAATGTCAGCGGATCTGCGGTGGCGCCGGCGGCGGCGCTACGCGTGCGCGGTCAGCCGCACGGCGATGCCGAACGGATCGGTCACCGCGACGTCGCCGCCCTCCTCGCGCACCGCGTAGCCGGCGTCCGCGACGCGGTGCGCGATCCGATCGCGCTCGTCGGCGCTCGGCAGCGCGATCGTGAAGTCGCGCAGGCCGCGCGCGGCGGGGTCGGCGGGCGGGCCGCCGGCGCTCGCCCACGTGTTGAGGCCGACGTGGTGGTGGTAGCCGCCCGCGGCGACGAACAGCGCGCCCGGGTAGCCGCGCACCATCACGTCGAAGCCGAGCCCGCCGGCGTAGAACGCCTCCGCGGCGGCGAGGTCGGCGACCTGCAGGTGGACGTGGCCGACGGTCGTGTCGGCCGGCATGCCGGGATCCTCGGCGGGCGCTGCGAGCAGCTCCCGCGCCGTCGCGCCGGAGCCGTCGGCCAGCTCGCCGACGAGATCCTCGAGGTCGAGCGGCAGCGTCGCCATCGCCAGCTGGCCGTCCTCGTCGCGGCGCCACGTCTCGCGCGGGCGGTCGCGGTAGAGCTCGATCCCGTTCCCCTCCGGGTCGGAGAGGTAGAGCGCCTCGCTGACGAGGTGGTCGGAGGCACCGTCGAGCCGGACCCGCTCCCGCCCACCCACGACGCGCCGCAGCGCCTGCGCGAGGCTCGGGCGGTCGGGCACGAGCAGCGCGAGGTGGAAGAGGCCGCTCGCATGGCGCGCCCGCGGCGGGGCGCTTGCGTCGCCGACCAGCTCGACGAGCGCCGGGCGGGCGGGATCGTCACCGGCACCCAGCCGCACGACGCCGTCGTCGGTCGCCTCGCCGAGCCGCCGCAGCCCGACCGTGCGCTCATAGAACGCGGTCGCGCCAACCACGTCGGCGACGGTGAGCCGGACGGGACCGAGCACGGTTGCGGGAGACAGATCGGCCATTAGTTGCATGAGCAACTATACCGGATGGCCCACATATGCAGCAACCCTCCTCTCCCGTTAAGCCTCCTCTAAGCCGCGACGGGCACACCTTTTGTCATGCAGCAGACATCCGCGGCAGCGCCTCGGTGAGCGCTGAGCTGATCGCCGCCTACGCGGGCGGCTCGATGACGCAGGCGGCGCTCGTCGCCCGCGGCGGCGTGCGCTGTGTTCCGCCGTGGCTGCGCGCGCTGCGACATCCGCTGTTCGCCGCGCTGCCGCTGCTCGCGCTCGTCGGCGTCGTCTTCTGGCTGCGTGCGGCGCCGGCCGGGGCCGCCACGCTCGCCGAGATCGCGCTGCTCGGCGTCCCGCTGCTCGCGCTGATCGCGGCCGCGCGCACCGGCTTGGTGGCGCTCGCGCTCGTCGTCGCGATGGTCGTCGTGACGCTGCACAGCAACCAATCGCTCGCCGGCCAGGTCGCCGCGCTCGGGCTGATCGCGGCCAGCTGCATGGTGCTCGGCGCGCTGCTCGTCGAAGTCACGCCGCCGCGCTGGCTGGGCGCCGGGATCGCCGCGACCGCGGCCGTCGACCTCGTGCTCGTCGCGAGCGGCCTGCTCACGCCCGCCAGCATCGCGCTCAACAGCGCAGGGGTGACGGAATCGCTGCCGCAGCTCCAGCGCGTCGAGCTCGGGCCGCTGACGATGGGCTACGCGGACCTGTTCCTGCCGGCGCTCGTCGGCGCGCTGCTGGCGACCAGGGTGCGCACGCGGCGCTGGGTGGCGCTGCTGACGCTGTGCTTCGCGCTCGCCGCGGGGCTCGTGTTCCTGGTCGCCGACCGTCTGCCCGCCACCGTGCCCGTCGCGCTGGCGCTGCTCGTCGTCGAGGGCACCGGCGTTATCGTCCCGCCATGGCGCGCGGCGGACGCCTCGGCGAAGTCGACCTGACGCAGTCGTTGAGCGGCAAGGAGGCGGAGGCACGCCTCGCCGCGGCCCAGCGGCGGCTGCTGACGCTGCGCCTCCAGCTCGGCGGGCTGATCGGGGACGGGCGGCTCGGCCCGCCGCTGCTCGTGCTGTTCGAGGGCTGGGACGCGTCGGGCAAGGGCGGCGCGATCAAGCGGCTCGTCGCCTCGCTCGACCCTCGCCACGTGCGCGTCGCGCAGTTCGCGGCGCCGACCGAGGACGAGAAGCGCCATCACTTCCTCGCGCGCTTCTGGCCGGTGCTGCCCGGCTGGGGCGGGATGGCCGTGCTCGACCGCTCGTGGTACGGGCGCGTGCTCGTCGAGCGCGTGCGCGGGCTGGCGACCGAGGCCGAGTGGATGCGCGCCTACGACGACATCGTGGCGTTCGAGCGCATGCTCGCCGGGGACGGGACCGTGCTCGTGAAGCTGTGGCTCGAGATCTCCGACGAGGAGCAGCTGCGGCGCTTCCGGAAGCGCGAGCGCGACCCGCTGCGGCGCTGGAAGCTGACGGACGAGGACTGGCTCAACCGCGGGCAGCGTCCGCAGTACGAGGAGGCCGTCGAGGCGATGCTCGCGCGCACCGACCAGCCGCCGGCGCCGTGGCGGCTGATCGCGGCCGAGTCGAAGGGCTTCGCGCGCGTGGCGGTGATCGAGACGGTGATCGACGCGGTCGAGCGTGGCATGCGCGCGCACGGAATCGAGCCGCTGCCGACGCTCTGAGCGCGGCGGGCGCCCGCGCGCCCGCCTCAGCCGCAAGGCCGGCTCAGCCCGCGCACCCGCTATCGTCCGTCGCTCGGAAGGGAAGTAGCCCTGCGAGACGGCGCGTTCGTCAGCACGGCTCGGCCGCGGAGGCCGGGCCCGGCGCGCCGGCCGGCCCAGCAGGCCCGGCGGGTCAAACCTTCGAGACACCCATCGTTCTCGAAGGAGCCCACATGCTGCTCGCCTGGATCGCCCTCGCTGCGTTCGTCGCGATCGCCCTCGCGCTCGACCTGCGCGGCCACGGCGGCACGAAGATGTCGACGCGCACCGCGCTCGGCTGGTCGCTCGCCTGGACGGCGATCGGCGCCGCCTTCGCGCTCGTCGTGCTGCTCGTGCAGGACGGCGCGGCGGCGAGCGCGTACCTCGCCGGCTTCCTGATCGAGAAGTCGCTGTCGCTCGACAACCTGTTCGTGTTCGCGGTCCTGTTCGCGTTCTTCCAGGTCCCGCAGGCCGAGCGGCTGAAGGTGCTCGTGTGGGGGATCGCCGGCGCGATCGTGCTGCGCACGGCGTTCATCCTCGTGGGCGCCGCCGCGCTCGACGCGTTCCACGCGACGACGTACGTGCTCGGCGCGCTGCTCGCCTTCACGGCGGTCAAGATCGCGCGCCAGACGGACGAGCAGATCGACCCCGACCACACGCTCGCGATGCGCGCGCTGCGGCGCGTCGTGCCGCTGTCGGCCGACTACGACGGCGACCGGCTGCTCACGCGCAGCGGTGGCGAGGGGGGAGCCGAGACCGGGAAGCGGCTCGCGACGCCGCTGCTCGCGGCGCTCGCGATGGTCGCCGCGTTCGACGTGATGTTCGCGATCGACTCGATCCCGGCGATCTTCGCGATCACGCGCGACACGTTCGTCGTCTTCGCCGCGAACGCGTTCTCGCTGCTCGGGATGGTGTCGCTGTTCTTCCTGCTCGACGGGATGCTCGACCGCTTCCGCCACCTCAATCTCGGGCTCGCGGCGATCCTCGGCTTCGTCGCCGCGAAGCTGCTGCTGGTCGACGTCTGGCACCCGCCGATCGCGCTCTCGCTCGTCGCGATCGTGGCGGCGCTCGCGGCGGCCGCGCTCGCCTCGGTGGTCGCGGAGCGGCGCGACGCACGTCGCGCAGCCGCAGCGCCCGACGCCGTCGAGGCCGGCGCTCAGACGGCTGCGAAGCCGAGCGACTCCGCGACCGTCGCCTGATCTCCGTCGCGCGACGCGAACCCGATCGGCTCGCCCTTGTCGGCGAGCTGCGGGATCACGATCGAGGCGACGGCAAGATGCAGCGCGTCGAGCGTGCGCAGCCCGTGCTCGCGGACGAGCGCCAGCGCGGCCTGCTCGACGCTGTGTGCCGGAGGGTTGAGCTCGACCACCCGGCCGCCGGGTCCGAGATCACTGTCGAGTGCAGCGAACGCCGCTTCGCGCGAGGGGTGGCGGCCGGCTCTCACCGCGCGCGAGAGCGCTCCGGAGACCTCGATGCGCGTGAGTCTTCCGGTCACCAGTGCGATCCCGCGGTTCGCGAGCAGTTCGCGTGCCGGCCCGTGGCCATTTTCGTCCGGGAGGTACGCGCGCGTGAGCAAAGACGAGTCGACGTAGACGATCATCGGCTGTTCCGATCCGCTTCGAGCTCGGCCATGATCGCTCTGCCGTAGGGCCGCAAGAACTCCATCACTTGCCTGCGCGTCGCATCGTCGACCGGCTCGGCGTCGATCTCGCTCAGGATCCCCAGCTCGGCCGCCTTCGCGCGCGCTCGCGCGTGGCGATCGCCGAGGTCGGCGTCGACGCTGCGCTCGAGCAGCTTGCCGATCCATGCGTTCACGCTCTTGCCCTCCCGTGCGGCACGGGCGGAGATGCGTTGGTGGAGGTCTGGGGAGACACGGAGGATCAGCTGCTTCACAGAGCAGAGGGTAGCGCCGACGCTATCACTCGACCAGTGGCGCTATCACCGTCATGTGTGCCGACTCCGCGGCGAGTCGGCGTAGTCCCCGCCGAGGATCGCGAGCTGGACGCGCTCGATCTGCGGCGCGAGCTCCGCGAGGCCTTCGACGCCGCGCGTGCGCAGGTGCTCGACGGTCAGCTCCCAGGCGGCGCCGGACGAGGCGCGCAGCGCCCATGGCGGCACGCGACCGAGGTCGGCGCCCTCCGCGAGTGCCTGCGCATGCACGCCGGCGAGCACCGCCGCGAAGCGCTCGTGGATCTCGGCGCGGCGCGCGAGTGCCTCCTCGCCGACGCTCAGCACCTCGATCATGAACGAGCGCGCGAAGTCGGGCTCGGCGGCGAGGACGTCGAGGAAGGCGTCGATGCCCGCGCGCAGCCGCGCGCGCCAGCCGTCCGCCTCCGCGCCCGACGCGAGCACCTGCTCGATCAGGATGTCGGTCCCGACCTCCCAGGCGGCGAGGAAGCAGGCGCGCTTGTCCGTGAACTGCTCGTAGAACGTCTTGCGCGAGACGCCGGCACGCGCGATCACCTGCGCGACGGTCGTAGCGGCGTAGCCGTGGTCGGCGACGCAAGCCGCCATCGCCTCCAGCAGGCGACCGCGCTGCGAGGCGAGCACGACCTCGCGGGCGGCGGCGTGGCGGCCGCGGGGGAGCGAGCGCGGCGTGACGTCGCGCGGTGTGACGTCGCGCGGTGTGACGTCGCGCGCAGGCGACCGTTTGCGGTCGCCGGAGCGCGAAACCTTCGGGTTCTCGGAGCGCGCAACGTTGACTCTCATAAACATGATGGTACAGTAGGAAACAGATCGTTTCTACGAGCGCCGCCGACCGGCGCCGGCCGACCGAGAGCGAGCACCGTCATGGACACCGACACCGCCCTGCCCGATCACGTCGACGTCGCGATCGTCGGCAGCGGCTTCGCCGGTCTCGGCATGGCGATCAGACTCAGGCAGGCCGGCCGCACGGACTTCGTCGTGCTCGAGCGCGCCGACGACGTCGGCGGCACGTGGCAGCAGAACACGTACCCCGGCTGCCAGTGCGACGTGCCGTCGAACCTCTACTCGTTCTCGTTCGCTCCGAACGCGGAGTGGAGCCAGACGTTCGCGCTCCAGCCGGAGATCTGGAGCTACCTGCGCAAGGTCGCCGACGACTTCGGTGTGCGCCCCTACGTGCGCACCGGCACCGCCGTCGATGACGCCGCCTGGGACGAGCAGGGCCAGCGCTGGCGGATCGAGACCTCGCGCGGCCGGCTCACCGCCCGGGTGCTCGTCGCCGGCATGGGCGGCCTCAGCGAGCCGTCGATCCCGGACATCCCCGGGGCGGAGACGTTCGCGGGACCGGCCTTCCACACCGCCCGCTGGGACCACGACGCCGACCTCGCCGGCAAGCGCGTCGCCGTGATCGGCACCGGCGCCTCCGCGGTCCAGGTCGTGCCGCGGCTGCAGCCGCAGGTCGAGCAGCTGACGCTCTTCCAGCGCACCCCGCCGTGGATCATGCCCCACCCGGGCCGATCCGTACGCCCGCGCGAGCGTGCCCTCTTCCGGGCGCTGCCACCGCTGCAGCGGCTCGTGCGCGGCGCGGTGTACTGGGGTCGCGAGACGTTCGTGCTGCCGTTCAGGTTCCACCGCCTCAGCCGCGTCCCGGAGCGCATGGCGCGCGCCCATCTGGAGCAGCAGGTCGCCGACCCGCTCCTGCGCGACAAGCTCACGCCGCGCTACGAGATCGGCTGCAAGCGGATCCTGATGTCGAACGAGTACTTCCCGGCGCTCCAGCAGCCGAACGCCGAGCTGGTGACGGACGCGATCGCCGAGATCACGCCGCGGAGCGTCGTGACCGCCGACGGCGTCGAGCACCCGGCCGACGCGATCGTCTGGGGGACGGGCTTCCACGTCACCGACATGCCGTACGTCGAGTGGCTGCGCGGCCGCGACGGGCGCGTGCTGGGCGACGTGTGGCGCGAGCGCGGGATGCAGGGGCTGCGCGGCACGACCGTCGCCGGCTTCCCGAACCTCTTCATGCTCGTCGGCCCGAACACGGGCCTCGGCCACAACTCGATCGTCTTCATGATCGAGTCGCAGATCGCCTACGTGCTCGACGCGCTGCGTGCGCTGGACGCGCGCGGCGCCACCGCGCTCGACACGCGCCCGTCCGCGCAGGCGGCCTTCAACGAGACGCTCCAGCGGCGGATGCGCGGGACCGTCTGGACGCAGGGCGGCTGCGCGAGCTGGTACCTCGACGCGCACGGCCGCAACACCACGCTGTGGCCCGGAACGTCGTGGTCGTTCCGCCGCGCGACGCGCCGCTTCGACCCGGCCGAGCACGAGCTGCTGCCGCCGCTGCCGGCGTCCGCGACGGTGCTCGCCGAGGTTTATTGAGCTGGTGTTAAGCGCCGTATCGTCGCGGCGTGTTCCGGTGCGTTGGGACGGCGATCTTCGGGATCGCGTGAATTCGGCTGCCCCGGCTGATCGGCGCCCGCGGGACGCGCGCCGGACGCGCTCGCGCGACGGCGAAACGGCATCCGCGGGGACCGGCGCGCTTGACGCAAGCGGAGGGCGCCGCATATAACAAGCGGGGCGCCGCGGGGGCGGCGTCGGGGGACGATCAAGGGGGATCAGGATCGTATGACCGCCGTGGACGCCGCCGTCGCCCAGCGGCCTGTGTTCGAGCTGTTCGAGGGCTTTGCACTTGCGAGCGTGCTCGCCTCGCTCGACGAGGCCGGGCTGCTCGCGCGCCTCGAGGCCGGCCCGGTCGCGGGCGATCCGCAGGACGGGGAAGACGGCCTCATGCTCGCCGCCCTGCGCTACCTCGCGCAGCGCGAGCTGGTCGAGGAGCGCGACGGCGCCTACGCGCTCACCGCGCGCGGGCAGGCGATCTGCCGCGACAAGGGCTATCTCGTGTGGCTCCAAGGCGGATACGGCCACGTGCTCGCCGGGCTCGGCGACTTCGTCACGGGCGCGCGCCGCTACGGCAAGGACGTCGAGCGCGCCGGCCGCTGGGTCGCCGAAGGCTCCGCGCTGATCGGCCGCGACGACGTCGCGCCGTATGCGACCGACGTGCTGAGCTCGCTCGACTTCCACCGCGTCGTCGACCTCGGCTGCGGCAACGCGCGCTTCCTGATCGGCGCAGCGCAGCGCTTCGGCGTGAGCGGCGTCGGCGTCGACCTCAGCCCGGAGGCGTGCGAGGACGCCGCGCGGATGATCGGCGAGGCCGGGCTGAGCGGGAAGGTCGTCGTCCGCTGCGGCGACGCCGGCGAGCTCGACGCGATCCCCGAGCTGGCCGAGGCGGACCTCGCCGTCGCGCACTTCCTGCTGCACGAGATCTTCGAGCACGGCCGCGAGGCGCTCGTCGCCTATCTGACGAAGCTCGGCCGGCTGATGCCCGCCGGGGCGCACATGCTCGTCGCCGAGGTGCAGCCGGCGAGCGGCGCGCACGACGAGCGCTGGCGTCCGGAGTTCACGCTGCTGCACGCGATCATGCGTCAGGAGTTGCTCGACGCTGAGGGCTGGCATGAGGCCTTCACAGCAGCCAGGTGGTCGCGGCGCGAGGTGCGCGAGCTGGGGCTGCCGGGCGCGATCCTGCTGCTGTACCGCAACGAGAAGGGGGACTGAGGCCGGTGCCGGTACAGGTCGCAGAGCGCTCCGGCGTCATCGTCACCGACGGCCTGCCCGTCTTCCAGGAGTTCGCCGGGCACCACGCGCCGACGCCGATGTTCGTCACGCCGGAGACGCTGCCGGGCGCGCCCTTCAGCATCGCCGGCGTGGACGCGGCGCAGCTGATCGGCGCCCCGCACGCCGACCTCCACGTGCACGACGATCACGACGAGATCTACCTGTGCGTCACGCCCGGCTGCCGCTTCACGGTCGAGCTGGCCGACGACCGCATCGAGCTGATCTCGCCGGCCTCGGTGCTGATCCCGGCCGGCACGCACCACTGCCTCGTCGTCCACGAGGTCGCGACCGACACGTGCCCGTTCCTCGGGATCCTGCTCGAACCGGTGGCGCGGCCGGAGGCCTGAGCGATGCGGGTCGCGATCATCGGAACGGGCAACATCGGCACCGACCTGCTGCTGAAGGTGCAGCGCTCGTCGTGGCTCGAGTGCGCGCTGTTCTCCGGGCGCAACCTCGACTCGCCCGGGATGCGCACCGCGCGCGACCTCGGCGTGCCGGTCAGCGACCGCTCGATCGCAGCCGTGCTCGACGCCGCGGACGAGCTCGATCTCGTCTTCGACGCGACCTCTGCGCTCGACGCGCGCCGCCACTGGGAGCTGCTGGAGCCCCGCGGCCTCCCCGTGATCGACCTCACCCCGGCGAAGCTCGGCGAGCTGTGCATCCCGGCGCTCAACCTCGCCGACTGCGCGCACGAGCCGAACCTCTGCATGGTCACGTGCGGCGGCCAGGCGGCGGTGCCGCTCGCGGCCTGCGTCGTCGCGACGCACGCGCACGTCGAGTACGTCGAGATCGTCTCGACGAGCGCCTCGCGCTCGGTCGGCCCGGCGACGCGCATCAACATAGACGAGTACCTCGCCACGACCGAGGCGGCGGTCGCGCGCTTCACGGGCGTCGGGCACGCGAAGACGATCCTGATCGTCAACCCGTCGAACCCGCCGATCACGATGCAGAACACCGTCTTCGCGACGACCGACGAACCGGATCTGGAGGCGCTGACGGCCGCGGTCGAGGAGATGGTCCTGCGCGTGCAGCGCTACGTGCCGGGCTATCGGCTCGTCGTGCCGCCGCTCTACGAGGGCGGGCGGATCGCGATGACGGTGCAGATCCGCGGGGTCGGCGACTACCTGCCGGCCTACGCCGGGAACCTGGACATCATCACCTGCGCCGCCGTCGCGGCGGCGGAGGAGCGGGCGCGGGCCGCGTGGCAGGACGAGGCCGTCGCGGCGACGGGCTGAGACGGCGGAGCCGAGGGGGAACCAGGGGGGAAATGGCACAGATCCTGATCAGCGACCCGACCTTGCGGGACGGGAACCACGCGGTCAAGCACCAGCTCGGGGCGGAGCAGATCCGCCACTACGCGGCGGCGGCGAACGCCGCCGGCGTGCCGGTCGTCGAGGTCGGCCACGGCAACGGGCTCGGGGCGTCGTCGCTGCAGGTCGGCCCGGCGCTGCTGAGCGACCGCGAGATGCTGCGGATCGCGCGCGAGCAGCTCACCGACGTGAAGCTGCAGGCGTTCGGGATCCCCGGCTTCGCGACGATCCGCGACCTCGACGTCGCGCTCGAGGAGGGTGCCGACGTCTTCCGTGTCGGCACGCACTGCACCGAGGCGGACCTCACCGAGCGCCACATCAGGTACCTGCGCGAGCAGGGCAAGCCGGTGCACGGCGTCCTGATGATGTGCCACATGACGACCGTGGAGGGGCTCGTCGAGCAGGCGCGCAAGATGGAGGTCTACGGCGCGAGCGGGGCGATCGTGATGGACTCCGCCGGCGCGCTGCTGATCGACGACGTGCGCCGCCGCGTTGCGGCGCTCGTCGAGGCGACCGATCTCGCCATCGGCTACCACGGGCACGACAACGTGGCGCTCGGCGTCGCCAACTCGCTCGCCGCCGTCGAGGAGGGCGCGACGATCCTCGACGGCACCGCGCGCGGCTTCGGCGCGGGCGCCGGCAACACGCAGCTCGAGGTGCTCGTCGCGGTGCTGCAGCGGCTCGGCCACGAGACCGGGATCGACCTCTACAAGCTGCTCGAAGCGGCCGACCTCGCCGAGCGCGAGCTGGTGCAGACGATCCCGACGACCGACTCGGTGACGATCGTGAGCGGGCTGGCCGGCGTCTTCTCCGGCTACTCGAGACCGGTCCGCCGCATCGCCGAGGAGTTCGGCGTCGACCCCCGCGACGTCTTCTTCGCGCTCGGCAAGCGCGAGGTGATCGCAGGGCAGGAGGACGTGATACTCGAGGTCGCCACCGCGCTGCGCGAAGGCTTCGAGGTCCACGTCGAAATCGAGATGCAGATACGCGAGGAGGTGGCGTGATGGCACTGCGCACGGGGTCGCTCACCGCCGCGCTGCTGGAGGCGAGCCCGATGACGCCGCACCACGAGGCGCTCGCGCGGCTGCTGTGGCACGCGGAGCTGCGTGGGGAGCCGGTCGAGCCGCTGAGCGCGACGTTCCCCGAGCTGGGCCTGTGGGACGCCTACCGCGTGCAGGCGGTCGGCCGCCAGCTGCGGACCGCCGAGGGCGAGGAGCTGCGCGGCTGGAAGGTCGGCCTCACGAGCGCCGCGATGCAGGAGATGATGGGGGTGGACCAGCCGGACGGCGGCTACCTGCTCGAGTCGATGGTCGTCAACTCGGGCGCGCAGCTGAGAGCCCACCGCTTCATCCAGCCGCGCGTCGAGGCGGAGATAGCGTTCCTCCTCAAGAGCGGCCTGCAGGGCCCGGGCGTCACGCGCGAGGAGGTGCTCGAGGCGACGCAGTCGTTCGCGCCGGCGCTCGAGATCATCGACTCGCGGATCGCGCAGTGGCGCATCGGGATCGTCGACACGGTCGCCGACAACGCGTCCTCCGGGATGGCGGTGATCGGCGACTGGCACGACGCGGAGGACGTCCGCGTCGAGGAGCTCGGCGTCAGCCTCGCGCTGGGGCCGGAGATCGTCAGGGGGCGTGGCGACGCCGTGCTCGGCCATCCCGCCGAGGCCGTCGCATGGCTCGCCGGCACCCTGGCGCACAGCGGCGAGCGGCTCGAGCCGGGCGACATCGTGCTGCCGGGCTCGGTGGCGCGGGCCGTGCCGATCGCCGCCGGGCAGGCGGCATACGCGACGTTCGACCGCCTGGGGGAGGTGAGCGCGCGCCTTGTCTGACGCAGCCGCAGGGACGCGGGCGTCGAGGGGTGCCGAAGGCGGCCATGTGGCCGCCGGAGGCGGGCCCCCAGACGACGACGCGCCGCTCTACCAGGTCGACGCGTACTGCCGCCGCTTCCCCGCCACGATCACGGCTGTCGAGGGGGAGGCCGTGCAGCTCGACCGCAGCGCCTTCTATCCGGGGGGCGGCGGCCAGCCGCACGACCGCGGCAGCGTGACCGACGGAGCGCGCACCTGGTCCCTGACCGGTGCGCGCTCCGTGGCGGGCGAGGTCTGGTACCACCTCGACGGCGAGCAGCCGCCGCCGGCGGGCACCGAGGTCGAGTGCGAGGTCGACTGGGAGCGCCGCTACGCGCTGATGCGCACGCACACCGCGCTGCACGTCCTGTGCGCGGTCGTGTGGCGCGACTACGGCGCGAAGGTCACGGGCGCGAACATGGAGCCGCTGCGCGGTCGCATGGACTTCGAGTTCGAGAGCCTCTCGGCGGAGCTGGTGCGCGAGATCGAGGCGCGCGTCAACGAAGAGGTCGCAGCGGCGCGCCCGACGCGCGTCGACTTCCTCCCGCGCGAGCAGGCCGACCAGGATCCCGACCTGATCCGCAACAAGGTGAGCCTGCTGCCGCCGGCGATCCGCGTCGTGCGCGTCGTCGGGATCGAGGGGCTCGACCTGCAGGCGGACGGCGGCACGCACGTCGCCGACACGAGCGAGGTGGGGACGATCGCGATCCCCTCCTACAAGAGCAAGGGCAGAATCAACAAGCGGCTGGAGCTGACGCTGTCGGCCGAGGCGTAGGGGGATGGCGATGGGGGACGTGCATCGGCCGGTCGACAAGCGCCCGGACTTCCCGGCGCTCGAGCAGCGCGTGCTCGAGCGCTGGCGCGAGGACCGCACCTTCGAACGCTCGCTCGCCGCGCGCGAGGGCGGGGAGGTCTTCAGCTTCTCCGAGGGGCCGCCGACCGCCAACGGCGATCCCGGCTCGCACCACGTGCTGCTGCGCTCGTTCAAGGACACCTACCTGCGCTACAAGACGATGCGCGGCTTCCACGCGCCGCGCAAGGCGGGCTGGGACTGCCACGGCCTGCCGGTCGAGCTGCAGGTCGAGCGCGAGCTGGGCCTCAACTCCAAGCGCGAGATCGAGACGTACGGGATCGCCGAGTTCAACGAGCGCTGCCGCCGGTCGAACGCGCACTACATCGCGAGCTGGGAGCGGCTGACCGAGCGCGTCGGCTTCTGGATCGACCTCGAGGGGGCGTTCCGCACCGGCGACCCGGAGTACGTCGAGTCGGTCTGGTGGTCGCTGCACGAGCTGTGGGACAGAGGGCTCATCTACAAGGGACACAAGGTCGTCCCCTACTGCCCGCGCTGCGGCACCGGCCTCTCCTCGCACGAGACGGCGATGGGCTACGCCGACACGGAGGACGTGACCGCGACCGTCAGGCTGCCGGTCGTCGAGCCCCGCGGGCCGCTGAAGCCCGGCGACGCGCTGCTGATCTGGACGACGCAGCCGTGGACGCTGTTCGCCAACTGCGCGGTCGCGATCAGCCCGACGCTGACGTACGTGCGCGCGCGGGTCGGCGCCGAGGTCGTGGTGGTGGCGGAGGAGCGCGTCGCCGACGTGCTCGGGGACGCGGCCGAGATCCTCGACCGCTTCTCGGGCCGCGCGATCGTCGACACGCGCTACGAGCCGCCGTTCGACCGCCTGCTTGACCACGGGCCGAAGGGCCACACTGTCCTCGTCGGCGACCACGTCGTGCTCGACAAGGGCACCGGGCTCGTGCACACGGCGATGGCGTTCGGGGAGGAGGACTTCGTGCTGTGCGAGCGGCACGGGATCCCCTTGATCAACCCCGTGCGGGACGACGGCACCTACGACGAGCGCATCACGGGTTATGAGGGGACGTTCGTCGGCGACGCCGGGCCAAGGGTGATCGAGGAGCTGCACGCCGCCGGCAAGCTGTGGGACACCGAGCCGTACGCGCACAGCTACCCGCACTGCTGGCGCTGCGACTCGAAGCTCCTCTACTACGCCAAGGAGAGCTGGTACATCGGCACGCGCGACCGCCGCCACGACATGCTCGCGCAGAACCAGCGGATCGACTGGCGCCCCGAGCACGTGCGCGACGGGCGCTTCGGCAACTGGCTGCAGGGCAACGTCGACTGGGCGCTGTCGCGCGACCGCTACTGGGGCACGCCGCTGCCGATCTGGGAGTGCGACGCCGACGGCTGCGACGCGCGCCACTGCGTCGGCTCGCTGGCGGAGCTGCGCGAGGTCGCCGGCGCGCTGCCGCAGGACCTGCACCGGCCGTTCATCGACGACGTCACGTGGGGCTGCACGGTCGAGGGCTGCGGGGGCGCGATGCGCCGCGTGAAGGCGACGATCGACACTTGGTACGACTCGGCCTGCATGCCGTTCGCGCAGTTCCACTACCCGTTCGAGGGCAAGCGCGAGGTCGCCCAGCAGTTCCCGCCGACGTTCATATGCGAGGGGATCGACCAGACGCGCGGGTGGTTCTACACCTCGCTTGCGGTCTCCACTCTCCTGTTCGGGGACATCCCGTTCAAGCACGCCGTCTGCGTCGGCCACGTGACGGATGCGAAGGGCCACAAGATGTCGAAGAGCCGCGGCAACGCGGTCGACCCGTGGGACGTGCTCGACACGCACGGCGCCGACGCGTTCCGCTGGTACTACCTCGCGTCCCAGCAGCCATGGGCCGGCTACCGCTTCTCGGCCGAGGCGGTCCACGAGGGGATGCGCGAGCTGCTGCTGCCGCTGTGGACGACGTACGGCTTCTACGTGCTGTACGCGAACATCGAGTCGTTCGACGGCTCCGGCGCCCCAGCGGTCTCGGAGCGCCCGGCCCTGGACCGCTGGGCGATCTCGCGCCTGCAGGCGCTGACCGAGCAGATGCGCGAGCGGATCGACGCGTTCGACGCGACGACGGCGGTGCGGCTGGCGGCCGAGTGGGTCGAGGACCTCTCGAACTGGTACGTGCGGCTGTCGCGGCGGCGTTTCTGGGAGGGCGACGCCGCCGCCTTGGCCACCCTGCGCGAGTGCCTCGTGGAGACGGCGAAGCTGCTCGCCCCGGCGGTCCCGTTCCTGGCCGAGGAGATCTACTCGAACCTCGTCGGCGGGCTTGCGGGGGACTTCGGCGCGGCGCCGGACTCGGTCCACCTGTGCGACTACCCGGACGCGGACGCCGGGCTGCGCGACGTGCAGCTGGAGCAGGACATGGCGCTGGCCCGCGAGACGATCGAGCTGGGCCGCGACGCCCGTGCACGCTCGAAGGTGAGGCTGCGCCAGCCGCTGCCGCGCGTGGTCGTGTGCGGCGACGCGAGGACGGCGGACGCGGTCGGCCGCTTGCGCGAGCTGGTGCTGAGCGAGCTGAACGTGAAGGCGATCGAGGTCGTCGGCTCGTCCGAGGAGCTGGAGCGGCCGGTCGTCCTGCCGAACCTCCAGAGACTCGGGCCGCGCTGCGGGAAGGACATGCGCGCGGTGGTCGAGGCGCTGCGCGCCCGCGACGGCGAGGAGGCGCTGCGCGCGCTGCACGACCACGGCGTGATCGCGGTGTCGGTCGCGACCGGCGACGAGCTGGACCCGACGCACACCTATGCGCTGGCGGAGAACGACATCCTGGTGCGACACGAGCCGCGGCACGGGCTCGTGCTGTCCTCGCGCGGCGCCTTGACGGTCGCCGTCGACACGACGATCGAAGAGCGGCTGCGGCGCGAGGGGCTCGCGCGGGAGATCGTGCGGGTCGTGCAGGCGGCGCGCAGAGAGGCCGGCGTCGCGGTGACCGACCGCATCGAGCTGCGGCTCGCCGGCAGCGCGGAGCTGCTCGGCGCCGCGCGGGCGCACGAGCGCTACCTCGCGGCTGAGACGCTCGCAACGCTGGTGGCGTACGACGGCGACGGGGAGCCCGGCGGCAGCGCCGGAGTCGCGGCCCCGCCCGCCCCACCCGTCGACGTCGACGGCGAGCCGCTCGCGGTCGTCGTGGCGGTGGCGCGGGCGTAGCGCGTTCTCGTCACCGGCGTCGCCGCCGGCGACCTCGCGGCGGCACGCGGATCGCTGAGCTGATCCGCCGCGCGAGCTGAGCTAATCCGCCGCGCGAACGGCGGCGACGATCCCGCGCAGCAGGCTCGCGACCCGCTCGCGCTGTGGCGCGGGCAGCGGCAGGTCGTCGGCGCGGCGCAGCAGCTCGTCCGCGTCGACTGCGCCATGGCGGATCGCCTCGCGCGCGAACTCCCAGTCGCGCTCGCGGCCGGCTGCGCACTTCGCCAGCACGACGTCGTGCGGCTCCATGCACCAGCCGGTCACGAGCGTCCCGTCGCGCGGGCTGCGTGGCACGCGAACGGGCACCAGCCGCTGCTCCCACCCCGCCGGGGCCTTCGCCGTCTCGGGTCCGACGCCGTGCGCGTAGTAGCCGAACGCGGCGTGGAACTGAGAGCCGTCGCCGAGTGCGCCGTCGATCGCCTCGGCGCGTTCCGGGTGCGATCGGGGGTACACGTCGGCCTCCTGCGACCACAGCAGCGCGTCCGGCGCGGTCGGCAGCCGGCCGAGGATCGCCTGGCTGCCGATCACGACGATCTCGTCGTCGTCCGCGACGGCCGCAGCCGCGCGGATCACGTGCTCGAGGTCCTCACGTCTCATGCAGCCGCGTCGCCGGCCACGCCGAGCAGCGCGCGACGCTCATGCTCGCCGAGCACTCCCGCGAACGGGCTGCTCTGACGCAGCGCGGCGGCGTGCTCGTCGTCGGCGCGGAGGATCGCTGCGAGCTGGCTGCGCGGACCCGTGAGAAGCCGTTCCCATTCGTCGGCGTACCGCGGATGGATGCGCCCGGCGTCGCGCCAGCCCTGCAGGCGGACGCGCACGTCGGCGACGGTCGCGTCGTCGAGCTGCGCAGCAACCGCCCGGTGATAGGCAAGGCCGTGCAGCTCGGCGGCGCGGTGCCCCCGCCCTCGTGTCGTCGCCGGCCGCCGCGCGACCTCATTCGCGCGGCGAGCGCGCAGCGCCGCCGCGAGCGGACGCCGCTCCGCGCGATGGGCCTCGACGGCGTCGAGCAGATCGAGCAGCGCGGTGAGCGGCACCTCGCGGCGTCCACGGGGCGTCAAGACCACCGGCACGTCGCCCTCCGCGATCCAGCGGTCGAGCGCCGTCTGGCTCACGCCCAGCGATCGCGCGGACGCAGCCCGACCGACCGTCGGTCCGGCCGCAAGCTCCAGATCCGCGCGAACCGCGGCGAGATCCTCATCGGCGGGATGTCGGCGGTGGGCGCGGCGCAGGCGCACGAGGTCACGTACGAGCTGGTCGCGATCCATGCGAGGGAGAATACGTCACATTGAGAAATATCGCAAATCTTCTCAACATGCTTCGGGAATGCCACGAGTCCAGTCCCGGCAGCGGATCGATCGGCAGCCCGCCGTGGATCTCGCGCAGCTCGTCGACCAGCCCGGCATGCGTCCACAGCCGGCGGTGCTCGCGTCCGGCCAGGTCGCCTGCCGCATACGGCCGCTCCGGCGCGAGCCAGCGCGCGTCGAGCGCTGCGAGCGCCGCGTCGAGCGCGCGGTCGTTGGCGTCGTCGTCGGGGATCAGGAAGTCGACGTCCTCCGTCGCGCGCACGAAGTCGTTCGCGATCACCGCGAATCCACCGATGACGACGAACGTCGCGCCGGCGGCGAGCAGCGCCGCGGTGACGGCGGCGAGGTCGGGATCAACGGGCGGACGGCTCATCGCGGACGATCGCGCGGCGCAGCGCGGCTGCCTGGGCGGACAGACGCTGGCCGCGCCGCAGCTTCTCCTCGATCGAGAGGCCGGTCGGTTGCAGCAGGCGGCGCTGCTCGGCATCGAGGGCGCGCCAGGCGTCACGATCGATGTGGAGCCGATCCGCGGTCATCGAACGCCGATGGTACGCCCGGCATCGGCCATGCGTGCGACGCGTACTCAGCTCATCGCCGCCGGATCCCCGACAGAGCCGGCCTCAGGCAGCCGGCTCCGTCACCGTCTTGAGGTGGCGGAACGGCCGGCCGTCGCGGAGCTCCCTGACGACCGCCTCGACGAGGCCGTCGCCGTCGAGGCGCTTGCCGTCGGTGACGGCCGCGACGAGGCCGCGCTTGCGGGCGATCAGGCGGGCCATCGTCTCGTCGATCGTGCCGGCGGCGAGCAGGTACCAGGCGGTGACGGCGTCGTGCTGGCCGATGCGGTGGCAGCGGTCCTCCGCCTGGTCGTGCATCGCGGGGGTCCACTCCAGCTCGAGGAACGCGACGTTCGAGGCGCGCGTGAGCGTGATGCCCTGCGCGGCGACGCGCGTGGCGCAGACGATCAGCTGCGGCGACTCGGCGGCTGGCGCGGCGCCGTTCTCCCCCTGGAACGTGCGCACGGCGTCCTCGCGCGCCTGCTGCGTGTCGCGCCCGAGCAGGTGGAGCGCATCCGGGAAGCGCTCCAGCACCGCCTCCTGCACCTCGACGTGGCGCGCGAAGACGACCAGCGGCTCGCCCGAGGCGAGGAAGTCGTGGATCCACGTGAGCGCGGCGTGCAGCTTGCCCCGCGCCGCCAGCCGCTGGAGCGTCCCGAGCTGCGCGAGCCGCTGCGCGCGCAGCGTCGCAGCGATCTTCGCGTTCAGCTCGGAGAGGTCGAGCGGCTGCTCGCGCAGCCAGGCGATCACGTCGTCCTCCGCCAGCTTGTACTCGCGCGCGTTGTCGAGCACGACGGGCACGACGACCTGGCGCTTGTCCGGCAGCTGCGGCAGCACCTCCGCCTTGAGACGGCGCACGAAGCAGCGGCGGCGCAGGTGCCAGTGCAGGCGCTCCTCCGTCAGCGGCCCGCGGAACTGCGCTCTGAAGCGCGCGCCGGAGCCGAAGTCCTCCAGGCGGCCCAGCACGCGCAGCTGGGAGATCAGCTCGTCCGCGTGGTTGAGCACCGGCGTGCCCGTCAGCGCGAGCCGCAGCGCGTCGTGCGGCAGCCCCTCGGCGAGCCGTCGCACCGCGCGCGTGCGCTTGGCCTGCGGGTTCTTGCAGTAGTGCGACTCGTCGAGCACGAGCGCGCGCGGGCGCCGGCGCGCGAGCAGCTCGCGCTGCGTCGCGACCAGCTCGTAGTTGAGGATCAGGATGTCGGCGCGCGGGGGCACCGCGACGCGCCCTTCGACGAGCGCGACGCTGCGGTGCGGCAGCCAGCGCGCCGTCTCGCGCTCCCAGTTGAGCTTCAGCGACGCCGGGCAGACGACGATCGCGGGGAACGCGCCGTCCGCCTCCAGCGCGGCGAGCGCCTCGACCGTCTTGCCGAGCCCCTGCTCGTCGGCGAGGAAGGCGCGGCGCGCGTTCAGCACGTAGCGGACGCCCGCCCACTGGAACGGCTCAAGCGTGCCGCCGAGCACCGCCGCGACCGCGGCGATCGGCTCGGCCTCGGTCGCGCGCGAGGCGCGGATCGCCGCCGCCGCCTCGGCCGCCTCCGCGCGCAGCCGCTCCAGCACCGGCACCGCCATCGACGTGACCTCGACGCCGTGCAGCGCGAGGAACGCCTCGAGCGGCTCGTACAGCCACGGGTCGACCGGCATCACCCGTGCGCCCTCGGCGCCTGGCAGCGCCGTGAACGCGGCGCCGGTGTCGGGGTCCCACAGCACCTCCAGCCGCAGCCGTGCGCCGTCCACGCCGTGCGTCGCGACGAGCCGCGCGGGCGGAGGGTCGTCGCCCAGCTCCAGCGCGGCGATGCAGCGCTCGGCGGCGGCGTCGATCCGCGCCGACTCCTGCTCGCGCAGCACGTGCGCGTTGGACTCGGTGAGCGGGACGAGCAGCGTCGCGCGGGCCGCCGGCTCGCCGGCCTCCCCGGACCCATCCCGCCCGCCTCGCTCGATCGCGCCCTCCCGCAGCGCCTCCGGCACCTCGCCGGCCGCCGTCTCCAGCACCCACCAGCCGCGCCCGTCGTGGCGCGTCGTGGTCACGCGGCCGAGCCAGCGCCGCTCGACCTCGCCGAGCCAGGCGCCGACCGCGTCGCTCGGGATCAGCTCGGGGAAGCGCCGCAGCACGTCCGCGACGTGGTGCGCGACCCAGTCCTCGACGGGCGCCCACCACTCGCGCGCGTCCCAGTCGAAGCGGCGGTGGGGGATCCCGCGCACGACCGCGACGAGCTGCGCGTCGTAGGGGAACGACAGCACCACGATCCGCCCCCGCTCCGGGTCCACGCGCAGATCGACGTTCGGAGGGGAGGGGACGAGCCGCATCTGATCGCCAACGGTAGACGACGGATCGCGCGTCCCGGGCGGACGGGGCGGCCTCCACCCCCGCCCTGCGACACTGTCGCGATGACAGAGGGCTATGCCATCACGCAGGAGGGGCTCGACGCGCTGCGCGCCGAGCTCGAGCAGCTCGAGACGGTCGCGCGTGCGGACGTCGCCGCGCGCATCAAGACCGCGCGCGAGTGGGGCGACCTGAAGGAGAACGGCGAGTACCACGCCGCGAAGGAGGACCAGGCGCACCTCGAGACGCGCATCAAGCGGCTGCGGGAGCGGCTGCGCGGCGCGAAGGTCGTCGAGGCGAGCGCGACGCCGAACGGCGTCGTCGGCTTCGGCGCGACCGTCGAGGTGCGCGACGAGCAGAGCGGCCGCGTCGCCACCTACACGATCGTCGGCGCCGCCGAGGCGAGCGCCAGAGACGGCCGCCTGTCGATCGAGTCGCCCGTCGCCGTCGCGCTGCTCGGCGCCCGTGAGGGCGACGCCGTCACCGTCGCGACGCCGGGCGGCGCGCGCACGTTCCACGTGCAGCGCGTCGGGGCGTAGCGGCCCCGGCGCCGGCGTCGTCGTCAGCGGAGCGGTCCGCCGCCGTCACGTCGCCGCTTGCGGACGTCCGCGCTCCGCGCGCGGTAACGCAACGGCAACATGAACACCCATTGGCGTCATGTCGGGCGCCGTAGCTTGCTGCCGTGAGCTGGATCGCCCCACCGTCGGGGGTCGCGCGGGGACCCCGTTCCGTGCGCCTCGTGGCGATGGCCGCGGCGGCGGCGATCATGCTCGCGGCGGGGATCTACGGGCTCGTGCGCTACGTCGTGAGCTACGAGCGCTACCGCGGCTTCCCGCCGCCGACGCAGGTCCCGGGCGCGCCCGCGGGTCGCGTCGTGACGATCCACTTCGCCTCGCGGGCACTCGGCCGCCGCGCCACGGCCGCGCTCTACCTGCCGCCGGGCTATGACCCCGCCGCGCGCGCCGGCGGCCGCTTCCCGGTCCTCTATCTGCTGCACGCGCCGCCCGGCAGCCCGCTCGGCTACCTCACGATCGGCGCGCTCCAGATGCGCATGGACGCGCTGATCGCGACCCATCGCATCCGGCCGTTCCTGGTCGTGATCCCCGACGGGCACACGTCGAAGGACGGCAACGACACCGAGTGGGCGAACGCCGAGGCCGGCCGCTACGAGGACTTCGTGATCGACGCCGTGCGTGCGGTCGACCACCGCTGGGCCACGATCCCGGCTCGCGGCGACCGCGCGATCGCCGGGCTCTCGGAGGGCGGCTACGGCGCCGCCAACGTGACGCTCCACCGGCTCGCCACGTTCGGGACGTTCGAGAGCTGGTCCGGCTACTTCACGCAGACGCCGACGCAGTCGTTCACCGGCGCCTCCCAGCGGACGCTCGACGCCAACAGCCCGAGAGCGTACGTCGGCGCCCTGCGCCCTCGCCTCGCCGTGCTGCCGACGTACGCCTTCGTCTACCGCGGCACGCAGGACAAGATCACGAGCCACGCCGACACCGTCTCCTTCGCGCAGCGCTTCCGCGCCGCCGGCGGCCACGTCGCCACGGCCGAGTACCCCGGCGGCCACAACTGGGCGCTGTGGCGCGCGCACCTGCCGCAGATGCTGCGCTTCGCGAGCGCCCACTTCGCATGAGCACGGCGCTGCGCATCATCTGGCGGGCGGAGCGGGCGGTCGCGGCGCTGATCGTCGCCGTGCTGGCGGCGCCGAGCGGGCTCGGGATCCTCTACCTGCTGCGCGGCGACCGCCTGCTGCCGGACGGCCGCCAGGTCGCGGGCGCGCTCCCGCTGCAGGCGCTGGCAGGTGGGGCGGCGCAGCCGCTCGTGCGCGTGGCGATCGCCTTCGCGTTCGCCGGCGTCGCCGCCGGGCTGCTGATCGGATTGCTCACGCGGGTGCCCCTGTGGAGCGTGGCGACTGCCACGGGGGTGCTCGCGTGGGCGCTGCTGGTGCTCGGCGGTGCCGCCTCGGACGCGGTCGAGAACTCCGGGCGCGTCGTCCCGCGGCTGCAGCCCCAGCTGCGCCACCGCGGCCTGTGGGCCGAGCTCGCCGCCCTGCTGCTCGGTCTGCTCGCCGGGCTGTGGGCGGCGCGCCGCGCCCGCGCCGCCGGCCGCCGCGAGCCGGCGCGCGCTGGTCATGCGCCGCACGAGCACGAGCGGGCCGCGCGGCTCGTCGCCGAGCACGGGCGCGACCCGCTCGACCCGTTCGCCTTGCGCGAGGACAAGACGTTCCACTTCGCCGCGGGCGGCATGCTCGCCTACCGCGTGGTCGGGCGCACGGCGGTCGTCGCGGGCGATCCGATCGGGCCGTCCGGCTGTGCCGCGGCGGTGCTCGACAGCTTCGCCGCGCACGCGGCGCAGCGCGGTTGGAGCGTCTGCGCGACCGGCGTCTCGCCGGCCGGGCTGGCGGCGCTGCGGGACTGCCGCATGCGTGCGCTGGAGATCGGCGCCGAGGCACTCGTCGACCCGCGCGCCTTCAGCCTCGAGGGTCGTCGCGTGCGCAAGGTGCGCCAGGCGGTCGCGCGCGTCGGACGCGCGGGCTGGGACGTCGAGGCGCAGCCGGCGCGCGCGCTCGACGAGACGGCGATCGCCGAGCTGGACGGCGTCGAGCAGCGCTGGCAGGCGCGCCAGCGGCGGCTGTGCGGCTTCGCCATGACGCTCGGGCGGCTGTGGGGCGCGCCCGAGGACCTCGACGCCGTGTACGTGCTGGCGCGCGACCCGGCGGGCGCGCTGCGCGCCTTCCTGCGGTTCGTCCCGTACGGCTCCGGGAGCGGGCTCTCGCTCGACGCGATGCGCCGCGGCGAGGTCGCCGAGCCGAACGGCCTCGGCGAGACGATGGTCGTCGAGGCGCTGCGTCACGCCGCCGCCGCCGAGGTCGCCGAGGTCAGCCTCAACTTCGCCGGCTTCGCGCACGTGATGGCGGTCGACCCGGCCACGCTCGGCCTGCGACGGCGCGTGCTCCGCGGGCTGCTGCGCAGCGTGCACGGCCGCTTCCAGCTCGAGCGCCTCGCGCGCTTCAACGCGAAGTTCGTCCCCGACTGGCAGCCGCGCTACCTGCTGTACCGCCGCCGCCGAGACCTGCCGCTCGCGGCGCTGCGCGTGCTGCAGGCCGAGGCGTACGTGCGGGCCCCACTTACGCCCCCGCTGTCGCGGCGCTGGCAGCCGGCAGGACGCCCGACCGGCGTCGTGCCGGCTCCAGTCGGGGCGCCCGCGGCGGCCCTTCCGGGCGTTGCGGCGCCGGTCGTGCCCGCGTTGGCGGGGGTGCACGCGCGGTGAGCTCGCTGGCAGTCGGGCTGGCGCTCGCGCTGCTCGCGTCGTTGGCGCTCAACGGCAGCTACCTGCTCCAGCACGTCGGCGGCCGCGCGGCGCCGGCGGTCGCCCCCCGCCACCCGCTGCGCACGCTGCGCGGCTTGCTCGGCTCGCGCACGTGGGCGGCAGGGCTGGGCGTGGGGCTGCTCGGCTGGGCGCTGCACGTCGGCGCGCTCGCGCACGCGCCGCTGTCGCTCGTGCAGGCGTTCGGAGCCGGCGGGCTCGCGCTCGCGGTGCCGGCCGGCACGCGCCTGCTGCGTGAGCGGCTCTCGCGCGGCGAGCTGGCGGCGGTCGGGCTGATGGTCGCGGCGCTCGTGCTGCTCGCCGCCGGTGCGCAGGCGCCCGGAGTCGCGTCCGCCGTGCCGGCGGGCGCGCTCGTCGTCTATCTCGCGGTGGCCGCATGCGCGGCCGCGGTGCTCGCGGCACGGCGGCCTGCGCCGCCGCTGCTGGGCGCGGCGGCGGGGATCCTCTACGGCGCCGCCGACGCTGCCACGAAGGCGGCGACGGTCGCGGCCGGTCACGGCGGCACGCCCGTCGCCGTCGCCTGGGTCGCCGCCGTGCTGCCGTTGAGCGCCGGGGCGTTCCTCTGCTTCCAGCGCGGCCTGCAGTCCGGCGCCGCCGTGCCGGTCGTCGCGCTGATGACCGCCGCGACGAACGCGGTCGCGACGCTCGGCGGCGTCCTCGTGCTCGGCGACCCGCTCGGCCGCGGGCCCGCGTCGGCGCTGGCGCACCTGCTCGCGCTCGTCGCGATCGGCGTCGGCGCCTGGCGCCTGGCGCCGACACAGGCACGGCTGACGGTCGCCGCACGCTAGCGTGCAGTCTGTGGCCGACACGTCGCTGGAGATCCTCGTCGTCGACGACGAGTCGGAGCTGCGCGAGATGCTCTCGCGCCTGTTCGCCCGCCAGGGCCATCGCGTCACGGCGGTCACCGACGGCTGGGCGGCGATCGACCGCGCGAGCACGCAGCACTTCGACGTCGTGCTGCTCGACGTGGCGCTCGGCAGCGGCCCGGACGGCCACGACGTCTGCCGCATCCTGCGCGAGCGGCGCAACGTCGTCCCGATCATCATGCTGACCGCGCTCGACAGCGAGGGCGACGCGGTGCTCGGCCTCGAGGCCGGCGCCGACGACTACATCACCAAGCCATTCGGCCCGGCCGAGCTGCGCAGCCGCATCCGCGCGGTGCTGCGGCGCGCCGGCTCGCGCGCGCTCGGCGACGAGGTGCTGCGGGTCGGGCCGCTCGTGCTCGACCGCGTGCGTCGCGAGGTGAAGATCGACGACCGCCCGGTCGAGCTGACGTTCTCGGAGTTCGAGCTGCTGCAGGCGCTGATGGCGGAGCCGGGGCGTGTGTTCGACCGCCAGGAGATGCTGCGTGCGATCTGGGGCGACAGCGCCTACCGCGACCCGCGCGGGATCGACGTGCGCGTGCGGCACCTGCGCGAGAAGCTCGAGCCGCGGCCCGACCAGCCGGTGCTGATCCTCACGGTGCGCGGCGCCGGCTACCGGCTCGCCGCGTCGTAGGGATCGGCGATGCGGCTGTTCGTCGGACTTCGCGGGCGGCTCGTGGTGGCGCTCGTCGCCGTCGCCGTCGTCGCGCTCGCCGGCGCGACGGTCGCGCTGTTCACGCCGCTGGAGCAGCGCGTGCAGCGCGACGCGCTCGGCAGCCTCTCCGCGAGCGCCGACACGGCGCGCCAGGAGATGGAGGAGCTGCCGCGCGGCGCGATCCGCCGCCGCTCGCCGGCGCTGCTCGCGATCGCGCGCCGACTCCGCCACGCCGGCGTCGAGGTCGTCGTGCTCGATCGCGCCGGGCGACCGCTCGTCGGCGCCGACTCCGACCTCGAGCTGCGCGTCCCCTTCCCGGAGGTCAGGCGCACGCTGCGCAGCCGGCGCGAGATCCGCGAGGTGGCCGGCAGCGGCTCCGACGCGGAGGCGGTCGTCGTCGTGCCGATGGCGACGCGCGCCGGGCAGCTCACGCTCGGCGTGCGCAAGTCGCTCAAGGACGCGGCGGCCGCGCGCCGAGTCTTCCTCGTCGGCTTCGAGCGCGCCGCCGTCATCAGCCTGGCGATCGCGGGGCTGCTCGGATTCCTGCTTTCGACCGGGCTCGTGCGGCGGATCCGCGCGCTGCGCTCGGCGGTCGTGCGGGTCGCCGAGGAGGGGCCGGGCGTGGACCTGCCGGCCGACCGGCGCCGCGACGAGATCGGCGACCTGGCGCGCGCGTTCGGGCGCATGCAGCGGCGCCTGCACGTGCAGGAGGAGGCGCGCAAGGCGTTCGTCGCGACCGCCTCGCACGAGCTGCGCACGCCGATCGCCGCGCTGCGGCTGCGGCTCGGGCTGCTGCGCGAGGATCTCGCCGCGGCGGCGCCTGATCTCGGCGACGCGCGCGAGCAGGTCGCCCACGCCGACGAGCAGGCGGAGCGGCTGGCGCGGCTCGCCGCCGACCTGCTCGACCTCAGCCGCCTCGACGCCGAGGTGCCGCTGCTTCGCGAGCCGGTCCCGCTCGCGTCGCTCTGTCGTGCGACGGTCGCCGAGTTCGAGGCCGCGGACGGCGCGCCGGTGGCGTTGTCCGACGCGCGCGCCGGCACGGCGATGGGGGACCCGGGCAAGGTCGCCCAGATCGTGCGGATCCTCGTCGACAACGCGCGCCGCTACGCCCCGCCCGACCGGCCGGTCCGCGTGTGCGTCGAGGGTGCTGCGATCGCCGTCGAGAACGACGGCCCGCCGGTCCCCGCGGACGAGCAGGAGCTGATCTTCGAGCGCTTCCGTCGTGGCGCCGGCCACGACGGCCATCCCGGCTTCGGGCTCGGCCTGGCGATCGGGCGGGGGCTCGCGCGGCGGATGGGGGGCGAGCTGCGCCTGACCCGTCACGACGGGCCGACGCGCTTCGAGCTGACGCTGGAGCCGGCGTCGCGGGAGCCGCTGCCGACCGCGGATCGCCGCGCCTGACCGCGCCCGCGGCCGCTCAGTCCCCGACCGCGGTCGGCTGCGACAGGGCGAGCGGGCGGCCGTCGGCGCCGAGTGCGCGGACGGCGACCCAGCGGGCGCCGGTGCGGGCGGTCAGCGCCGTCTCGAAGTCTCGGCGCGGGGCGGTCGCGACGGGCCGCAGGTCGGCGGGGTCGTCGCCGGCGAGCAGCTCCCAGCCGCGCAGCTCGGTCGCGCCGTTCCAGCTCGCCCAGGCGGTCACGCGGCCGCCCGCGCGGCGGGCGGCGAGCGCGGGGCGGTCGAGCGGCTCGCCCTGCCACGGGGAGCGGAACGCCTGGTAGGTGTCGGATCCGGGCGGCAGCCGCAGGTCGAACAGCAGCCGGCCGCCGCGGCTGAGCTCGGAGACGTGCTCCTGCGGGCCCCAGCCGACGAAGACGTCGCCGTTGCGGAGCGTCTGCACGTTGCCCTCGGCGCCGGCGAGCAGCTTGTCGGGATGCGTGTACGCGCGCACGACGCGGGCCGTCCTCCTGCGCATGTCGAGTCGCAGCACCAGGCCGCGCGACTGCTGCGCCTGCGCGGGCGTCGCCTCGTTGTCGAACAGCGAGATCGTCCCGTCGGGGCGGCGGTGGACGTCGTGCTGGAAGGCGAAGCGCGCGCCCGCGCCGAAGGCGAAGTCGCTGTGCTTGCCGCCCAGCCGCCAGATGATCGCGCCGGTGCGGCGGCTCACCTTGTAGATCGCGTGCGTGTTGCGGGCGCTGATCAGCAGGTTGCCGTCGCGGTCGACGTCGATCGCGTTGACGTGGAAGTAGTCGTGCGGGCGGCCGCGGCGCGGCGACGTCACGCCCTCGGTGACCGGGACGTGGTCGGCACTGTGCCATTCCCACAGCACGCGCCCCCTCGCGACGTCGACCTCCTGCACGATCGAATCGAGGATCGCGCCGTCGCGCGCGCCGCCGACGGCCGTGAGGTCCATCGCGCGCGGCGCGTAGACGGAGAAGTACGCGGTCCCCTGCGGCGTCAGCCGGAACGCGTGGAGGTCGGCCTCGTAGCCGTTGCCCGCGCGCACGCGCGCGACCTCACGGTAGCGGCGGTCGAGGATCACGTACACGCCCATCCCGTGGCCGAAGCGCGTGCGCCCCTGCCACCACGTCAGCACGGGCCGGCCTCTGTAACGCTGCACGCGGAAGCCGGTCGCGGCCATGCCCGCCGGCGCGGGGCGGAACCAGACGACGTGACCGCGGTCGTCGACGATCATCGGGCCGTCCTGGCCGGGGCCGCGCTTGACCGCGACGAACACGTAGCCGGGCGCGGTGCGGTGCGCGGGGACGACGACGCTCACGCGGTCGGGGTCGAGCCGTGGGCGCGAGTGGAAGCGCAGCACGTCGCCGGCTGTCGGGCCCGGCTCACCCCGCGGGCCGGCGCGCAGCAGCCACGCGGCCACGCCGCCGGCGAGCAGCAGCGTCGCCGCACCGACCCAGAAGCGCGCCCGCACGCCGCCGAGCCTTCGTCAGCGCGGCGGGCGGAGGCCGTCGAGCAGCAGCTCGAGGTAGCGCTGCCAGTCGGCGACGCCGGCCTGCACGACGCTCGCGAGCGCGCAGAAGAGCGCCGGCATGTCGGCCGCGACGAGATCCTCGCGTACGACGCCCGCCGTGCGTGCGCGCGCGAGCAGCTGCTCCTCGAGCGCGAGCAGCTCGCCGATCTGGTGCTCGCGCGGTCCGGCGAGCGTGCCGCCGGCCATCGACGCCAGCGCCGCGGCCCACGCCCGGTCCTTCTCCTGGGTCGTCGCGCAGTGCTCGAAGCTGCGCTCGAGCGCGCGCCACGGGTCGGGCTCGTCGTCCACCAGCTCGCGCACGAACGCGATCGTGTGGTCGAAGCGCGCCTCGACGAGCGCCTCGCCGAGCGCGTGCTTCGTCGGGAAGTGGCGGTAGACGGTGCCGACCCCGACGCCGGCGCGGCGGGCGACGTCCTCCATCTGGGCCTCCGCGCCGTGCTCGGCGAAGGCGGCGCGCGCCGCCTCGAGCACCTTCGCCCGGTTGCGCACCGCGTCAGCGCGCAAGCGCTTCGTGACGATCGTGGGCTGCGTGGTTGACAAACGGAATCTCGCTTCCGTATCGTACGGACCCTGAACCGGAGTTCCGGTTCCGGATTGTATCTCACGACGGAAGCGAGCCGCGCCATGTCAGCCACCGCCGCAGCAGCAGCCCACGAGACGCCGACGACGCTCGACCCGAGACGCTGGGCCGCGCTCGCGGTGCTCGCGGTCGCGCAGTTCATGGTCGTGCTCGACGCCTCGATCGTGAACGTCGCACTGCCGTCGATTCAACGGGACCTCGGCTTCTCCGAGAGCGGCCTCCAGTGGGTCGTCAACGCCTACACGCTCATGTTCGGCGGCTTCCTGCTGCTCGGCGGGCGCGCCGCGGACCTGTTCGGCCGCCGCCGGGTGTTCATCATCGGGCTGCTCGTGTTCTCCGCCGCGTCGCTCGCCGGCGGCTTCGCGACCTCCTCCGGCTGGCTGATCGTCGCGCGCGGCGTGCAGGGGCTCGGTGCCGCGATCGTCTCGCCGGCTGCGCTGTCGATCGTCACGACGACGTTCACCGAGGGCGCCGAGCGCAACAAGGCGCTCGGCATCTGGGGCGCGCTCGCCGGCGCCGGCGGGGCGGTCGGCGTGCTGATGGGCGGCATGCTGACGGAGTGGGCCGGCTGGCAGTGGGTGCTGTTCGTGAACGTGCCGATCGGCGTCGCCGCGGCCGTCGCCGCGCCGCGCTTCGTGCGCGAGAGCAGAACGCACGAGCGCACGTCGATGGACGTCGCGGGCGCCGTCTCGGTGACGGCCGGGCT
>DASRXW010000089.1:0-39861 GCA_035654055.1 Conexibacter sp. | reverse complement strand
CGGTGGGGCGTCGCGAGGAGGCGGTCGCGCCAACGGAGGAGGCGGTCGAGCTGCGCCGCGCGCAGGCCGGCGAGAACCCCGCCTACCTCCCCAACCTCGCAATGGCGCTCAACAACCTCGGCATCCGTTACAGCGAGCTGGGGCGTCGCGAGGAGGCGGTCGCGCCAACGGAGGAGGCGGTCGAGGTTTACCGTGCGCAGGCCGGCGAGAACCCCGCCTACCTCCCCAACCTCGCGAGCGCGCTCAACAACCTCGGCAACCATTACAGCGAGCTGGGGCGCCCAGCCGACACAAATGCGGCGTGGGAGGAATCACTCGGGCAACTCCCGTCGGCTGAAGCACGAGGCATCCTCCAGCGCCTCCGCAACGCGTAGAGCGGCCTGGCAGGCATCACCGCACAGCAGCAATACCGACCGCTTACAATGCCCCCTCTGCCCGGATAGCTCAGTTGGTAGAGCACCTCCATGGTAAGTCTGTCACCGGGGATTAGGATAAGCGTGTAGCGCTCGGGGAATGCGCTGCAAATCGGGGTCTTTTTCGGCAGCGTCCGGTGTGCTCGCCGCGTCGTCTGAGGCGGTTTTCGCGTCTCGTGGCCACCGGCACGGCACCCACGCCAGCGGCTCCAACCGCGGTTCGTGGTGACAACCCTCGGGGAGTGACGCCGCCATCGACGGGCGCTGCTAGGTTGGCGCTCCATGCGTTCGCTTCGTGCCGTCACTCTCACGCTCCTCGTTGCCGCGATCGCAGTCGCGGGATGTGGCAGCTCGACGAAAGCGATCACCGCGACCGGCTCCAACGGGGAGGTCACCACCAGGACGGTCCCCAACGTTCACTTCGCGAAGACGAAGTTCGTGCTCCACATGGCGCTCGCCTTCGGAGCCTTTCACCGCTACATCTACAAGCCCTTGAAGCAAGGCGCGTTCAAGGTAGGATCGTCCGGGCGCCTGAAGGCACTCGCGAAGGCCGGCGTCGCCGGCCTGTTCGCATTCCACGAGCTGAAGCAGGCACGCGCTGACGCGCTCTCCGACGGCCACTTGCGCCCCCTGGCCGACCGCATCGACGGCCTCGGCAACAAGTTCAAGAGCCTTGCGAGCACGCTCAAGGCCGGCGCGTCGAACTCGACGGCCATCCTCAGCTCCGCCGGCGCCGTGGACGCCCTGAGCACCGCGAGCCAGCACCAGGGCGCCAACATCAAAGACGTCACACCCGCGCTCGGCGGATAGCCCGACGGCCGGCAGGTGCCCGAACACTGTCCTCGTAACGTGCCCGGCACGCCGTCGATCATCCTTCGATTGGTGCGCGAAGGTCGCCGACCGAGGTAGCGGCGATGCTGCAAGCGGTCGGGGGGTTGATGGTGCTGATCAGGCCGCCGGTCGCGGCGAGCCATTCGATCTTCGTCGGGTCGCTGGCGGCCACGACCTGGCGGTAATCGGTCATCGTCTTCGTGTACTGAAGTCGCTGGGCCTTGGTGCGGCGCGTGTATGTGCATTGCCAGCGCGCGTGCGGCGATCTTCTGTAGCAGTACCCGCCCACTTGCAGGCGACTGAGCAGGTTCTGGTCTGCCGTCAAGCGAGGGCTCGGTGACGGCGGCGTGAACAGGATCGCGTTGTCGCTGACGGACATGACGATCAGGGCTCGCGCCCGATAGGAGATCCGCACCGAGGCGACGCTGTCAGGCACGAGGTCGACGATCGACTCCCCTCCGAAGGCGCCCGACTGAAAGATCTCGGCGTACTGGTCAATCGCGGCAAAGGGCTTGCATCCGACGGGCTGGTCCACCTGGCCGCCGACTTCGATGATGCAGTAGACCGGCTCGACCGAGCGCCGCTGCTGCTGTGCGACCAACTCGCGGCGCGCACCGGCTGACACGCATCCCGCCGGGGGCAGCGCCTCGCGTCGCCCAAAGGCCGGGACCACGTAATAGCGCCGGCCACCGGACTGCACGGTCAATTGGCGGACGTAGGCGGGGTAATAGCTCGCGAGCGTGTAGTCCTGGGACAGCTCACGGGCGAGCTTGCCGCCCGCGAGCCCCCGCGTAGGAGGAGTGTCGCTCGGCAGCGCGGGCCTGCGGAACAGCTCGAACTGGGCCAGGATTGTCGCGTCGAGAGGAGTGGTCAGGGACTGGGGTGGCGCCGGTCTGGGACCGAACAGCCGGAGCGCGGGCGGCAGACACGACACCAGCCGCGGTGTCCCGCTCCCCGCCGCCGTCCCCGCAAAGCAACCAGCGAGGAGAATCACGCAGAGCACGCCCAGCACGCCAGCGCTCCTCACGGGGGCGGTCATGCGCCGAAGGCGCTGAGCGCCAGCGCCGACGTCTGAGACAGTTGACTGCGTGCCATGCCGATGCTCTCGTTTGCGGCCCGTCGCGAAGAGAGATCATCCCGCACTCGCTGTTCATGCGACGCACCTCGACGCCTGATCGTAGCCCGTCGCACGAGGTTGCGTCATCTGAGCCGTGCCACGCGAGCGGCCAGAAGACCAAAGACTGCCACGGGGCGCTCTGAAAGCCCGCGTGCAGGCGCTTACCAACAGCCCTCCGAAGGGAACTCGAACCCCTGATCCCGTCCCTACTATGGAAACCACTGTGGCCTGTGGTGCTCCGTCGCAGTAGGAGCCGACGCGGGGACTCGAACCCCGGACCCCCTCCTTACCATGGAGGTGCTCTACCAACTGAGCTACGTCGGCGCGAAGGGCATTGTAGGCGGTCCCAGGTTGGTGGTGCGAGACGGCGGGGAGTGAGGACGACCTGCGGGCGGGCTGGCGTGGGCAACGACCCAGATCGAACCGAGGCAACCGCGATTTGTCAGGCCCTCGAAGAGTTCTTATCCAGAGGCACGATTTGCGGGGGAACGTCGTCTCGGCGGGACGGATGTGCGGAGGCCAGATACGTGCAGAGACGTGCGTCTTGGCCACGGACCTGCCGCTTGTGGCCACAACCTTAGGAATGAGCGCTCGGCTCCAGCGGCGCGATCACACTGGCCGCAGCACTCACCGCCGCCTCCGGGCTGTGGGTCCTCCACGACATGCCCGCCAAGGGGCCGACCGACCACGAGCCGGCCCGCGATTCCGATGCCGCCCCTGCGGAGGCGTCAGGGCGTGTCGGCGCTGTGCGCGACGCGGTGAGCCTGGTTCGTGCCACGCGGCGCTAGCCTCGCGGGTCAGTTGTCGGCGCGTGTCCAGTGGGCCTGCAGCGCTCGTGCGGTGCGCTCGGGTTCGATCCGGTGTGGTGGGTCGAAGTGGTGGCGTTCGTCGAAGACGTCGAGCGTGAAATTGGGGAAGATCGCGCGTGCTCGCTCAGCCATCCGGCGGTAGTGGTCCGGGTTGCTGCGGCCGCCGAGTGCGAAGCGGTCGAAACCGGCGTCCCGGGCCGTGCGCGACACGCCGGCGACCTCATCGTCAAGCGTGTAGCCGGGCGGCGGCTCGGGCCCTGCGTAGACCTCGAGGTCCTTGGCGATCGCCGTGACATCGTCGCCCAGCGCCTCGTCGCCCAGCGCCTCGAGCAGCGCACCATGGGCAAGGTCCGCGGGCATCACGCCACCGGGCAGCAGGATCGCTTCGTACGCCATGCCCGTGCGAGCCTGCACCGCGACTTGGCGTTGCTGGATTTGACGCGTCGGTGACGGCATTCAGCGAGCTACGGTCACGCCACGGGAATCCGAGCACGAAAGTCCAAGACGCTGCGGGTCCGCCGTCGCATGATGACGGCGGCAATTTGGAGCGAGTGAGAGGAGCCGACGCATGGCGTCGATTCGCAGGGAGATCGTCATCGACGTGCGTCCGGAGGTCGTGTGGGACGCGTTGCGCGATTGGGGGGCGGTGCACACGCGGCTCGTGCCGGGCTTCCTCACCGACGCCCGTGTCGACGGCGAGGACCGCATCGTCACGTTCTTCGACGGCACGATCGTGCGCGAGCTGTTCGTCGACCTCGACGAGGAAGCCCGCCGCGTGGTGTGGGCGGTCGGCGGCGGCGAGTTCGGCCTCGCGCACTACAACGCGTCGGCGCAGGTGCTCGCCACGAGCGCGGAGCGGACGCGGTTCGTCTGGATCGCCGACCTGCTGCCGCACGAGCTGGCGCCCGCCGTCGGCGAGATGATGGAGAAAGGCATCGGAACGGTGAAGCGGACGCTCGAGGGCGCCGCCGCGGTGGCGTAGCCGAGCTGTCAGGAGACAAGCAGGCGCCGCAGCGACAACGGCGTCTGCCCCGTCTCGCTCCGCATGACGCGGCACAGATGGCTTTGGTCGGCGAAGCCGAGCTCGGCGGCGAGTCGCGCGAGGTCGGCTTCGCCGCCGGCCAGGCGCTCCAGGGCGCTGCGGGCACGCAGGCGCATGCGATGGCGCGCGACGGTGGCGCCGGTCGCCGCGCGGAAGACGCGGCTCAGATGGTGAGGCGAGGCGCCCAGCGCAGCAGCCAGCTCGGGCAGGGAGCGACTCGGGTCGACGATGAGTGCCTCGCGCGCGCCGTCGACCAGCGCGCGGCGGGTGCGAGCAGTCGCGGGCCTCCCTGACGCGACGCGCCGCGCGTCGACGTGCTCGAGCGTGCAGGCGGCCAGCTCGATCGCGCGCTCGACCAGCTCGTGCGGATCGTCGCCACGGCGGGCGGCGGCCAGCAGCAGCCGGTGCTGCAAGTCGACCCGCGGCGAGATCGACAACGGGCCGGACGGGAGACGGGGATCGCCGCCCCAGAGCGACGCGAGCAGGCGCGGCTCGAGCACGAGCGAGGTGCAGTCGTCGCCGTCGTCGTGCGGGTGGTCGTAGCGCTGCTCCTGGCCCGGTTGCATGCAGTACGCGAGGGTCGGGTCGAGCAGCGTCTCCACGCCGTCGACGCGGCGCACGAAGCAGCCGCGGCGCACGAGCACGAGCATGTGACCGATGGCGTGCTCGCTCGTCTGTCCGCATCCGGCACGATGACGGCACGCGACGTCGGCGAGCGTGACGCCGTCGCGATCCAGGACCGTTCGTGAGACGAGCGCGGACGCCTCAGGCGCCTCGGCCACGGTCCCCGCGCGCAAGCGCGACGGACGCATCGACCGCCGGGTACCGCCGCTCTCCACGCTCACGCTCATAGCCCTGACGCCAGGGTACTCCGCGCATCCGAGGGCGCCGGGCCGGCCCGCAGGGAAATCGTTGGTATCGTGTTGCCAATGGAGACGAAGCTCGATGCCGTCGGCCGGCTCGTGGTGCCCAAGCCCATGCGTGATGCGCTGGGCCTGACAGCGGGCTCGACGGTGGACATCTCCCGCTACGGTCCAGGGCTGCAGATCGTCCCTGCCGGTCGAACCGCTCGGGTGGTCGACGAGGCAGGCGTGCTCGTCGCCACGGGCGAGACGACGATCGACGACGACACCGTCTTCGGGCTGATCGACGCCGGGCGGCGGTGACGGCGCTCGCGCTCGACACGAGCGTGGCCGTCCCGCTGCTCGTCCGGACCCATCGCGCGCACGAGGCCGTCGTGCGCTGGTGGGACGGGCGCGAGATCACGCTCAGCGGCCACGCAGTCGCCGAGACATACTCGGTGCTCACACGACTCCCCGGCGACCTTCGCGTGGCCCCCGCCGACGCCGCCCGGCTCCTACGCGCGCGGTTCGTCGCGCAGCTGCACCTCAGACCGAAGACAGCAAGGCGTCTCCTGGAGATCCTCAGCGAGCGCGGCATCGCAGGCGGCGCCGTCTACGACGCGCTTGTCGCCCTGGCCGCCGTCGAGCACGACGCGGCGCTCGCCACGCGCGACGCACGCGCGACCGCGACATACGAGGCCATCGGCGCCCGCGTCATCGCCGTGGGTGACTGAGACGCGGCTCTGCGGTTGCCGCAGGCGGCCCGGGGGCGCTCGAACGCCGCCCGGGCCACCTGTTGCTGAAGCAGGCAAAGGCGGTCGTCTCTGCGCACGTGCCGGCGAGGCCGCTGTGCAGAGGCTCGTGCAGTGCGCGTGGTGATGTCAGCCAGGGCTACGAGCGGCAGCGGCGGTGGAGGTAGATGAACCGGATGCGTTCCCGTGCTCCGCCCCACGCTGCGCGGCCGGCGATCCAGCCCGTGTCGAGGGTCAGTCGTCGTCTCGATCGTCCCGACGCCGCCGGCCCGGCCAGTCGCCGCTCCACGAGCTCCCGTTCAGCCACTCCAGGTCGCCGTCCCCAGCGACGTGCGCCAGGGCGATCAGCGCCACGCACGCCAACACGGCCACGCCGAGCACCAGCACCCCGGCCGTCGCCGCCAGCGGGACCGCGACGAGCAGCGTCGATCGCCGGCGCACGAACGGCCGAGCCAGCAGCACGCTGCCGCCGGCGAACACGGCGACCGCGAGCGCGATGAGCGCCAGGTCGGGTCCGCTCTGCAACACCTCGTGCCAGGCGAGACGAACGGTGTAGCGACTGATCTGCCCGGCGACGCCCTCCTTGCTGGCACGGCCGAGGACGACGACAACGGGGATCCCGACGCCCACGACCTGGAGGGAGATCCCCCACGCAATCCAACGCGCGCGATGCCCGACCGGAGACAAGCAACCTCTGGTGCCGTCGATCACGCCGTTGCCTCGCGAGCGCGTGACACGGCTAGCGTCCAGTGACTCCGAGCACCACGATCGCCGCGCCGACGACGGGGACGACGATCAGGGCCGCGCGAATCCAGCGACGGTCCATCGTCTGTCTGAAGCGCTCGACGTCGCCGCCTCGCATCGCGATGCGGGCGTGGATCTTGCGCATCTGATGCAGGTAGGTGAGCGGCCAGATCGCGAGCAGCGCGCCTGCGATCACGAGGGGGACATCCACCACCCCAGCGTACGGCGCGAAACGGTCCCCGTGCGGCGGTCACCGAACAGCGGGCCGGCGCACGCAGCCGCGCGCATCCAGCGGCCTCGCGCGCCGTCGTCCGGAGTTGCAGCGGACTGGACGGGCGACTACAGTGCGCGCCGCCGCACGTCCCCCATCGAGCTCGGGATCACGATTGCTCGCTCTCAACCGGAAGCTTGCGTCCACCGCCGTACCGCGCAGCCGCAGGTGGTCGCTCGTCGCCTTGGCCTGCGCGACGCTCGTCGCCGCGGTGGCGGGACCCGCGTCGGCGACCGTTCCCACCGGGAACGCCCTGGTCAACCCGGGTGGCGAGGCCGGCCCGGGCGGCACCGACAGCAGCGTGATCTACCCGCCTCCGGGCTGGGCGACCACGGGCGCGTTCACCGCGACGCAGTACGGCGCGACCGGCTTCCCGGCGCCGGACCAGAGCGCCGCGATCGGCGGTGGCGCCAACTTCTTCGCGGGCGGGAACGCGGCGCTGTCGAGCGCGACGCAGACCGTCGACCTGTCGGCGGCCGCGGCGGACGCCGACGCCGGCCGCCTGGCGGCGACGCTGAGCGGCTATCTCGGCGGCTACGCGGGCCAGGACGACAACATGGTCGTGACCGCGACCTTCCTGAACGGCTCGGGCGACGCGCTCGGCGGCCCGATCCAGATCGGGCCGGTCACGCAGGCCGATCGCGGCGGCCAGACCGTGCTGCTGGCGCGCACGGCCACCGCAACCGCTCCGGCAGGCACGCGCGCGATCCGCGTGACGATGACGGCGACGCGCGTGCAGGGCGTCTCCAACGACGGGTACGCCGACAACGTCGCGCTGTCGTTCTCGGGCAAGCGCCCGACCGCCACCCGCATCGCGTGCAACCGCGGCCCCGACCTGTTCTCGAGCTCGGTCTGCACGGCGACGGTCGCCGACCTCGGGCTCGCGCCGCCGGTCGCGCCGACCGGCACGGTGACGTTCACGACCCCGCGCGGCAGCTTCGCGACCGGCAGCGCCTGCACGCTCGCCCCCAGCACGTCGAGCCCGAGCACGCCGTCGTGCTCGGTGACCTACGTGCCGGGCGAGAGCGGGTCGCCCGCCGGCATCCCGATCCCCGTCTCGGCGAGCTACGGGGGCGACGCCGTCCACGACGGCAGCGGCGCGGACACGACGCCGGCCGTGCACCAGGCGCCGGGGGTCGTGCCAGACCCGCCGGCGGCGGCCGACTGCGCATCGGCGGCCGGCGCCGCCGGAGCCTCGGCGGCGCGTGCGCGGGCGCCGTGGGCGCACCTCGCCCTCAACCAGCTCCAGTACCCCAAGCCCGACTCCTCCTTCGGCGACAAGGCCTCCTACAACGCCCAGATCTGCATGCTCACCGTGCAGGGCGGCATGGGACGCGCGGTCCAGTTCACCTCGATCGTGCTGCCCGGCTACATGACGAAGCTGGCGATCACCGATCCCGAGCCGGAGACCAAGGTGGGCCTGATCGTCGGCACGGTGCTCGTGAGCGGCGTCGTCGCGCTCGTGGGCACGACGGCCGGCGACAGCATCGTGAGAAGCGCCGACGACGGGATCAGAGACCCGCCCGACCCCCACTACCGCGCGATCGCGCGGGCGCGCAGCCATCCCAGGCTGCTCGTGCGCAGCGGGCACGGCATCGGCGCCGGCGCAGCGCGTGCCTTCGCCGCCCTGTTGAACACGGGCCTCGACGTCTCCGCCGTCAGCCGCGCCCTGGTCGTCACGATCGATCGCACCGCGGGCGCCCGCCGCGCCGGCAATCGCGCCTGGGAGGGCCGCCAGGCGCGCGCGGCGATCGCGTACGCCAAGCGCCTCGCGTCGCTGCTCGACCTGCTGCGTGCGCGCACCGGCGTCGCCGCACGGTTCGCCGGTGCGATCCCCGACTTCACCCGTCGCCTCGACGCCGCCGCGCTCGCGCGCGCCGAGCGCTCGATCGCGCGCCACGGGCTCCCAGCGCGCGCTGTCGCACGGCTCCGCCGGCTCGGGTTCGACGCCGGCGAGATCCACACGATCCGCACGCTCAGCATCACCGCCAAGCTCGAGACCCGGACCGACAGCCTGGCCAAGGTGCTGGCCGATCCGCGCCTCGCCGCCAACGAGCGGATGGCCGCCGCCGCCTGGCGGATCTGGATCCACGCCCCCGAGGTCTCGGGTCCCGCGAAGCTGCGCTGACGCCGTCGTGTCGCTCGACACTCCTACCGATCGCGCTCGTTCGTGGTGCGCGCAGCCAGCAGGTGCAGGAGTGCGGCAAGCCCGAGCAGGATGCCGCCACAGGCCATCATGTTCATGACCGAGCCGCTGAGATAGGACGCGCTCCCCGCACGGCTGAATCCGTCACCGCTGTCCGTGGCCGTCTCGATCGCTCCATATATGCCCACGCAGGTATGCGCGACCGCAAGACCGACGAGACCCCGCACGAGCCATCCCACCACGCCGATCTGCGCCGCTTCCTCGGCAGGAGCGAACACGGCGACGCCGGCTGCGCCGACGAGAAACGCGACGAAGGCGATGAGGAGCACGAAATGCGATGGCGTCATGGTCCCTCCGCGTTGCCCGAGTCGCCGAAAATGCATCGGCCGATCTTCTAGATTTGCGCATGCTATCGGCGTGCCGTCATCGAGCGAGGAGGGGGTGCGGGGTTCGAGCTCCCGCGTCGGCTCTCGGGTGCGCGGTCCCCGACGCTCCGCTCACCCCAGCGACACCGCTTTCCCGCGGTCGTGAACGTCGCGTCGGCGCTGCGTCGGGAGCGTCGAGGCTGCCGGACCACTTCGCTCGCGCGCCCCGACGGCGACGGTTGGAAATCGCCGCGGCCGGTTGTGGCTTGACCTCGATCAGCGAGCTTTCTAGGCTCTATGCGACCTGGGCCGGGGGCCAGGTCGCGGTGGACGGTCGCTGGAGTTTGCGCGTGACGTGATCCGTTTGAGGGCGCGACTTCACTGACGCCCGGCGGCCGCCAAAGGAGGACCCGTGGAGTTCATGACAGAGGAGCGGCACACGTTGCGCGCCCTCCTGCCGGGCTTGGACGAGGAGCTCGCCGCGTTTCCGCTGGAAGTCCTCGAGTCCCGCGACAGCCCGGCCATCGAGTTGTTCCGGGCAGGAGGCGGTCCCGGTCTGCTCGTTCCGCAAGAGCACCGTGGGATTGGCGCGAGCGCCTGCGCCGCCTTGCAAGTGCAGCGCGCGATTGGATCAATCGCACCCTCGTTGGGGGTCGCCACGACAATGCACCATTTCTCGGTCGCGACACTGGTGGAGTCCTGGAGGCACGAACGAAGACACGAGTGGATGCTGCTTCAAGCGATCGCGGAACGTCGTCTGCTTCTGGCCTCGGGGTTCGCAGAGGGGACCCATGGCCAGGGCGTCTTCCGGCCGACGATGCGTGGTCGACGGTCCAACGGCGTGGTGCTCATCAACGGCAGCAAGCGACCGTGCAGCCTTGCGCGGTCGATGGACATCCTCACAGCGTCCGTCATCATCGAGAGCGGCCAGGCAGATGGGACGGACGAATTTGCCATCGCCCTTGTGTCGGCGCACTTGCCCGGCATCGAGATCGCTCCCTTCTGGGCGACGCCGTTGCTGGCCGGCGCGCAGAGCGATGCAGTCACGCTGCGCGATGTCGCGGTGGAGGAGGAGCTTGTCCTTGAACTGGGAAGCGCTGAGCAGCCAGCGTTCGATTCGCTTCAGGCAGCGGGGTTCTTGTGGTTCGAGCTGCTGATCACCGCGACGTACGTCGGCATCGCAAGCGCGCTCGTGGAGCGACTCTTGCGTAGCGGGGGAGGTGACGCGAGTGCGCGTATAGGAGCAGTCGCAGAGCTGGAGAGCTCGATGGCAGCGCTCGAGGGCATCGCGCGACAGATCGACAACGGTGCAGTCGCGCAGGCCGACCTGCTGAGCAAGGCCTTGCTCTGCCGGTATTCCACGCAGGACGCGATTGACCGCGCTACGGCACTCGCCGTTGAGCACCTCGGTGGCATGGCATTCATCGGGTCCTCTGACATCGGCTATCTCAGCGCCGCTTCGAGGGCACTGGCGTTCCATCCCCCCGCTCGCGCCAGAGCGGGCGCCGCGCTGGATGCGTCACTCAGAGGCGCTCCCTTCGCGATCACTTGATGCACTGCCGCGCGCTGGCCTGCCGGCAACTCCGGGCGCCAGAGCAGCATGGGGCTCCAGCGGTTGCATCCTCAGCATCGAGCCAGTAGTCTGAAAACCGGTAGAGCGGGGGGGGGGTCGGCGTGAGGCAGACCCACGCGGCTCCTTCGGGGGACGATGCTGCGGGTCATGGCATCGCGTAATGGCGGGGGGTCCGATGGACGCTGTCAACACCTTTGAGACGCCTGGAACGTACCGTGCATTGCGTGCCGAGTACGGCTTGATGGCTGCCGCGGCTGGATACATGTTGTGGAGAAAGCGGCAGCGCGTTCGCTGGCCGGTGGCCGCAGGGCTGTTCCTCTACAACGACCTCGTCGGCTACGTTCCCGGCGCGATCGCCTATCGCCGCAGTGACGATGGACGCGTTCCGCGGCGCTACTACGCCGCCTACAACACCGCGCACAGCGTGCTCACAGCAGGTGCAGTAGCCTCGATCTGGGCGAAGGTACGCGGCCCCGAGTGGGCGCTCCTGGCGATCCCATTGCATATTGGGGTCGACCGGGGGCTGTTCGGCAATTTCCTGAAGCCGTTCAGTGTTTCCTTCGAGCCCAGACCGCATCCGGTCTGGCAGCAAGTACGCGAGCAGCTGGCGGCGCCGTGGGATGGCGAAGGTGAGAGCGTCGCGGCGCCCGTCGCTGCCGCTGGGGGATGACCTCTTGACGCGGGTCGCGGAGCGAGCCGTATCCGAACCAGGCGCGAGCGGCACGCTCGAGCACCTGCGCCGATACGGTGAGCATTCAAGCGGATTCCTGACGCTCAACGACGCGATGGAGCATTACACCGCACCGGGAGTCGAGGGGTTCATCGCGTATCGCCCGGCTGGAAGGCGCCACCTGATCCAGCTCTGCGGACCGGTTGCGCCAGCTGTCGACCGAGCCCCACTGCTGCTCTCCTTCCTGCGGTGGGCTGCGGGCGAACGGCGACGCGTCACCGCAGTTCAACTGACGAAGCCCGATGCTCTCCTCTACGCAGAGCGCGGCTTCACCGTCAACCAGCTCGGCGCCAGCTACAGTATCGACTTGACGCGGTTCAGCCTTGGGGGAACCCGCTTCATGAAGGTTCGCAATAAGGTGAAGCGAGCGCGACGGTGCGGCATCTCGATCCGCGAGTGGACATGGTCGGAGCAACAGGATCCGACCCGCCAGGGAGGCCTTGCTCAGATCGATCGGACGTGGTTGCACAGCAAGGGAGCGATGGCCAAGGAGCTCGCTTTCATGGTCGGGGAACGAGGCGGCCATGCGGCGCAATCCCGTCGACTGTTCGTCGCGACCGATGGCGAGCGGCCTGTGGCGTATGCCACCTACTCACCGTGCTTCGGCTCACGGCCGGGCTGGCTGTACGACTTGACGCGCCGTCGACCGGATGCACCCGCCGGGACGATCGAGCTCTTGTTCTTGACCGTGCTCGAGCGGCTTCTTGACGAGGGGTGCAGGTGGCTCCACCTGGGCTTCACGCCGATGACGCAGCTCGAGGAGCAGTACGACCTCTCATATGGCTCCAGCGCGTTGGTGAGGTGGGCCCTCCGTCTGGTCGGGCAGCACGGCGAGCTCATCTATCCCGCGCGATCACAAGAGCAGTTCAAGCTCAAATGGGCCCCACACGCAATCGAGCCTGAGTACATCGGCTTCGCCCCACGGGTCAATGCGAGCGCCGTCTGGCAGCTGCTGCGTCTGACGCGAGCGATCTAGAGCGAGGAGGACGCATGAGGGAGACGGGAGAAGTCCTCGATGGGAGAAAGCGCGCCTCGGTCGTGAGCTCCTCCTCGGCCAACCTGATCTGGGAGGCCTACGAGACGGCCCGCGACGACCGGCTGCGCATGCACTGCTGGGAAGGGGACGGCTTCCGCTCCTCTACGTGGAACGACTGGCGGCGCGCCGCCGAGCGCGTCGCGGTGGGCCTGCGCCAGCGCGGCGTGAGGCCGGGGACGCGCGTCGCGGCGGTGCTGACGAACACGTTCGACGTGTGCGCAGCCGTCTTCGGCACCTGGCTGGCCGGCGGCACGCTGATCTCGCTGCCGACGTTGAGGCGCGGGCAGCCGCCCTTGGACTACCTCGCGCAGCTGCGGACGATCTGCCAGCGCTCGGAGGCGCATCTGTTCCTGCTGGAGCGGCGCTTCCTCGGCCTGCCCGGAGCGGAGACGCTCGGCCTGCCGGTGGAGAGCTTCGATGCGCTGCCCGCCGACGGCACGCTGGAAGCGACGCCGCCCGCGGACGACGACGTGGCATTCGTCCAGTACTCCTCGGGCAGCACGAGAGACCCCACCGGCTGCATGCTGACGATGGGCGCGATCTCCGAGCAGGAGCGGATGATCATCGAGCGCGTCGCACCGGACGAGGACACCGTGGGCGTCACGTGGCTTCCCCTCTCGCACGACATGGGGTTCTTCAGCGGATTGCTGCTGGGTTGGGTGACCGGCCTCGACGGGGTGCTCGGCGCACCTGAACGCTTCCTGCGGCAACCGAGCACGTGGTTCGACGACTGCGCCGCCTTCGGGGCGAACCTCACCATGGGGCCCAGCTTCGGACTCGCGCTCGCGACGCGGCGTGCTCGCACACGGCCGCCGCAGGGCTGCATACCGCTGAGAACCATCGTGCTCGGAGGCGAGCGGATCGAGTGGGAGACGCTCCGCGAGGCCGACGACGTGCTCGGGCCATACGGCGTCCGGCTTGACGCAATGCTTCCTGCCTACGGCCTCGCTGAGGCTGCGCTGGCCGTCACGATGAAGCGCCTCGACGGCTCCCCACCGAGCGTTCGCTTCCTCGACGCGGACGCGCTCTATCGCGGGGACCTCGTGAACACGGCAGCGGGAGAGGACGGCAGCCTGGCACTCGTCTCCTGCGGGCCGCCGGTGCAGGGCACCTCCGTGCGCATCGACGGCGCGGGGCCGATCGGACAGATCTGCGTGCGGAGCGAGTCGATGACGGCGGGCTACCTCGACCACGAGGCGCTCACACGGTCTTCGATCGTCGACGGGGAGCTCGTCACCAACGACCTGGGCTTCCTGCACGACGGCGAGCTGCACGTCATCGGCCGCACGGATGACGTCATCACCACCGGCGGCCGCAACGTCTATGCCCGCGACGCCGAGCTGTCGGTCGAACGGTGCGCGGGCGTGCGGCCTGGCTGCGCGGCGCTCATCGACGTGCCGGGACCAGGCCAGCCGCGACTCCTCCTCGCCGTCGAGACGCACAGCGAGCCGCCGACAGGAGGCGTGCCGCTGGCGCGGGAGATGGCCGCAGCCGCCTACCGTGCCGTCGGACTGCGGGTGGAGGAGTGCGTCTTCCTCGCACCGGGCGCCCTGCCGAAGACCCCGAGCGGGAAGATCCAGCGCTTCCGTTGCCGTTCCCTGTTGCAGGAGGGCACGGCGCCCGTCATCGAGCGGGTGGCGCTCTAGCGATGCCGTCCATCCTGGTCACCGGCGGCACGGGGCTCGTGGGCCGGGCGATCGTCGACGCGTTGGCCGACGTCCCCGTCCTCTCGCTGACGCGACACGGGGCGCCGGGCTGGTCAGCGGGCGGTCTCCGCGACAGTCGTGCCGTCAGCAGCCTGCTCTCCGCCGGCGGGGGTCACGTGGTCGCCGCCTGCGACGCCGACCACGTCACCCACGTGCACGGCGACGTGACGCAGCCGCAGCTCGGCCTGCCCGACGCCGTCTACTCGGATCTCGCAGACCAGGTGAAGCTCGTGATCCATGCCGCCGGTGTCACCGATTACACGACGCCTCGCGCGGTCACTAATGCGGTGAACGTGACCGGAACGCGACACGTGGCGCGCTTTGCCGAGCGGGCGGATGCGCCGCTCTACCATGTGAGCACCGGATACGTTCGGGCTCAGGGCAGCTCGGTCCGCGGCCGCTTCGGCGCACAGGTCTACCTCGACTCCAAGCGGGAGGCGGAGTCGATCGCGGCCACGTGCGGCACGTTCGCCGCGATGGTGCGCCCGTCGCTCGTGTTCGGCCACTCCGCCGACGGCTCGACGGCGAGCTTCCAGGGCCTGCATCGCCTCGTCGGGATGGTCTTGCAGAACCGCATGCCGCTCCTTCCGTTCCCCGCCGAGACGCGCGTGGACTTCCTCCCGCGCGACGTGGTGGGCCGGGCGATCGCGCGCCTCGCGCGCGATCGCGTTCACGGCGACGCGTGGCTCACCGCGGGAAGCGACGCGCTGACGTTCGGTCGGGTGGTCGAGCTGCTGCTCGCCTTCGCCGCCGCCTGCGGCCGCCAGGTGGACTCCCCGCGCTTCGTCTCGCGCGACATGATCGACCGGCTCATCAAGCCGGCGGGCGGCGCGGCGATCGCACGGCGCATCGACCTGCTCCTTGCGCTGACCTCTCATCTGATCGCGGACCCGCTTCCGAGCTCGCTCGGCGCGAACGACCGAGTCGACCTCGAGGCGGCGCTGTGGCGCGGGACCGCCTTTTGGGCCGAGCGCAACGGATGGGCGGCGGCGATGGACCCCGTATCGGCATGAGCGCCGGCTCGGGCGTCCTCGACGTCGACGCGGCGTACCGCCGGCACCTCAGCGCCGGTCGCGCGCGCCTGAGCGCGTTCCTGGGGGGGCAGGTGGAGGTCGTCTCGCACGGGTGCGTCGTGGTCGACGCGCAGCGGGAGGCGTACCTGAGCTGCGGCGGCTACGGCGTGTTCCTGCTGGGGCACAGCCATCCGCGCGTCGTGGCGGCCGTCCAGGAGCAGACGGCGCGACGCGCGCTCTCCACGCGCCTGTTCCTCGACCCCGTTCATGCCGCGGCAGCGGAGGCGCTCGCCGGCCTCGCGCCGGCGGGGCTTGAGCACGTCTACTTCGCGACCTCCGGAGCCGACGCGGTGGAGGCGGCGCTGAAGCTCGCGCGCCTCAACGGCAAGCGCCGGCTGATCGGCACGCACGGCGGCTTCCACGGGAAGACGCTCGGCGCGCTGAGCGTGTCGGGGAACCCCGTCCTGCGGGATCCCTTCGCTCCGTTGGTGGGGGACGTCCTCCACGTGCCCTTCGACGACGCCGACGCGCTCCAGCGCGCGCTCGCGAGCGTCGGGGAGGCCGCGTGCGTGGTGCTGGAGCCGATCCAGGCCGAGGGCGGCGTGCAGCTGCCGTCGCCGGGATACCTTGCGGCCGTCTCCGACGCATGTCGCGCGCACGGCGCCATGCTCGTGCTCGACGAGATCGCGACGGGCCTCGGGCGCGTCGGAGCATGGTGGGCGTGCGAGCAGGAAGGCGTGCTCCCCGACATGCTGCTCGTGGGCAAGGCCCTGGGTGGCGGCGTCGTGCCGGTCGCCGCAGTCCTCGCCTCTCCCGAGGCATTCGCACCGTTCGACCGGGATCCCTTCATCCACAGCGCGACGTTCGCGGCGGCGCCACTCGTCATGGCGGGCGTGCAGGCGACGCTGGAGGTGCTCGTCGACGAGGACGTTCCACAGCGCGCGGCGTGCTTGGGCGATCGGCTGATCGCCGGCCTGCGGGCAGCGCTGGGCGATGCGATCGACGCCGGAATGGTGACGGCGGTGCGGGGCAGGGGCCTTCTGATCGGCGTCGAGTTCTCCTCGCCCGGGTTCGCCGGCGACTTCGAGTATGAGCTGGTCGCCCGTCGTGTGATCCCGAATCACTGCCTCAACCATCACAGCGTGGTCCGGTTCACGCCCCCGGTCGGATTGGGTGAGGACGAGATCGCTTGGCTGCTTGCGGCGGCGGCGAACAGCGCCAAGGCGCTCTTGGATCGACGACGCGCACGGACACGCCGGAGAGCGTGAGATGGCGCGGGTGCAGATCAGCGCCGTCGTCGACGGCGTGGAATCCGGTTCCGCACTGCGTCTCGTCGCCGACTATCGCCGGTGGCCTGAGGCGAGCGACGCGATTCGCTCTGTCCAGGTCGAGGACGCGGGGGACGGCACGTCGATCTCAATTTGGGAGGTGACCTTTCGCGGCGGGTTGATGCGCTGGTCAGAGCAGGACTCGTTCGACGCCGATGCGCTCGTGCACAGGTTCACCCTCATCGAGGGCGATCCACACGACTTCAGCGGTACGTGGACGGCCGAGCCCCGCGATGACGGCTGCATGCTGAAGATGCTGGCTGACTTCGACCTGGGCATGCCGAGCCTGCGTCACGTGCTCGATCCGATCGCGATCGAGGCGCTCGAGGACGCGATCGCAGACGTCCTGCACGCTCTGTTCGAGGGCAGGATCCGCCTCACCGACGCCGAGCCAGCCGCAATGACGACGAAGGGGCCCGAGGACGATGACGGTATTGACCGAAGCGATGGTCGTCGACGCGGTGAACGAGGTGCTGAGCATCAAGCGCCACCAGTTCGCCCCGGTCGAAGCGGGCACGTCGCTCACCGAGCTGGATCTCGACAGCCTTGACGTCGCCGAGGTGTTCATGGCCCTCGAGGATTGCTCCGGGACCGAGCTGGACCCGGACTCCGTGCGATCGCTCGAGACGGTCGGGGATCTCGCACGCATGCGGCCGATCAAGTACGCGTGACCCGCACCCCGGCTCTGCACACGCTGCCAATCACGACGAGAGAGGATCAATGGCATGAGCGCCAAGCGAACGATCGCCGCCGAGGCCGACTGGGACCAGGCTCCGCACCTGCTGGACGGCTCCGTCGAAATCGAGCTCAGCCTGCACGAGTGCGACCTCGAGTACTGGCTCACGAACGTCGCGCAAGGCTCCATCGTGGGCATGGTTCACGGCCGCAGGCCGGACGCCGAGATCCCGGCGATGCTGCGCGAGCCGGGCCCGTTGCGGGAGAGCCGCATCGGGGAGGTGGCGTTCCGGTCGCTGTCCGAGGACGCCGCGACGAGAGTCTGCGCGCTGATCACCTCGGGGGCGCCGGACGTCGCCACGATGAACTTCTTCGCGACCCAGACGCTCGACGAGGCGCGCCACGCCGACAGCTTCCGCTACCACTTGATCGACCTGGGCGTCCCCGAGGAGGAGCTCGGCGAGACGGTGGAGCGGGCGGCGGGAGCCGACCGCGACCGGATCATAGAACCGCTTTGGGACTGGGCGCTCATGGCCGTCAGCGACGGCACGACGGGCGATCTTCGGCAGCTGCGCGACGCGGAGCACGTGTTCATCAACGGGGTGGTGGTCATCACCATCCTGCTGGAGGGCGTGCTTGCGCCGACGACGGAGCTGGCCGAGCGCAAGTGGAAGCCGATCAGCGAGGCGAGCGCCGACATCGAGCGAGGCGCGTGCGTGGACGAGATCCGCCACCTCGCGGTGGGAAGCTGGATCGTGCGGGATCACGTGCGCAGACATGGGTCGGAGGAGAAGGACCGGATCCTGCGGCTGCTGGACGCAGGACGCGCCATGTGGGAGTCGCTCCCGGTGGCGGAGGTGCTGTTCGAGCGCGAGCAGCTGTTCCAGGAGGGCATGGAGGAGCATCGCGATGCGATCGGGAGCTACGAGATCTGCCCCGGCCGGCGGCTCGTCGACACGACGGTCGAGGAGCGGGTCACGATGGCGGCGACGTGGTCCGTCGAGGTGCAGGAGCGGCGGATGCGCTACATGGGCCTCGCGTGAGGTCTGCGAGCGTCAACCAAGCGTTCTCTGCAGGTGCGAGGCGATTCTCTTAGCGAGCGCTTCTTGGACGGCGATCCCTTCCGGGATCGTCGTCCATATGACGGAAACGCTCGATATGCTGCGACCGATCCGGTTGAGCAGCACGTCTATGGCCACGTTGGCGGGCGCGGGCGTGTAGACCGGGACGAGCATCCGATACGCGGTGGTTTGCTGTCCGCGCGGTTCTACGTTAAGTATCCGTTCGGTCACTGGTCCGACCTCTCCTCTGGCTTCTTCACGAACCGAACCGCGAACGTACCGCTCCAGGCATCTCTCGATTGTGGGTGAGCTCAAGCGATTGAACGCATGGGTAGCCACAGTCTGGTCGCGAAACAGCAGGACGGTCTGCTGCACTCTGCCGGCGTCTATGACGAATCTCGGAGAGGTCGCGATGCCGGTTGCGACGTGCCGGAAGAGCGCGCGTGGTCCGCATGGCGCTCTATTCCGCTGCTGATCCTGGCCCGTGACGGGCACCGGAAGCTCGGCGACCGTAAGCAGCCCCTGGCGCGCGAGTTCGGCGTCGTTCATCGCGTGGGTGTCCGCGCGGACTCTGCTCATCAGTTGAGTGTTGCCCGTCTTGCTCGATTGGCTCGCTCCGCACCCCGCAGCCAGGACCGCGGTGATGACGCATGCAATTCGTTTTCCCCATCGGCCCACGGCAACCCCCCGGCTCGCATCCCCATCTCAGTATACTAGAAAGGAGAGCTATGCTGGGGAGCTTGTCGGGTGCTCTAGAGCGGGGGAGAGGTGCTGGCAGCACGCGCAACATATTCAATGAGCTGCGGGTGCACGTCGACGTGAGCGCGACAGCGCCCTCCCGCCGGCCGGCCATGCCGGCGGCTCGATCCCGTCAGACGCTCACGCTCGTCGCGGTCTCCGTGGGGCTGTTCATGCTCCTGCTCGATCTCACGATCGTATACGCCGCGCTGCCGAGCCTGAAGACGTCGCTCGGCGCGAGCCTCACGCAGCTCCAATGGGTGGTGGACGCGTACGCGATGGCGCTTGCGGCGACGCTGCTGGCGTGCGGTGCGCTCGCCGACATCGTCGGCCGCCGCCGGATCTTCTCCTGCGGCCTGGGGCTCTTCGCGCTGGCATCGCTCGGCTGCGGCCTGGCGCGGACCGCGCCGGAGCTGATCGCCGGACGCACCATCCAAGGAGTCGGCGCGGCGATGATGTTCTCGACCTCCTTCGCGATCATCTCGGTGACGTTCGAGGGGCGTGCGCGTGCGAAGGCGCTCGGGACGCTCGGTGCGGTCGCCGCCGTGGCCGGCGCCCTCGGACCGCTCGCCGGAGGAGTGTGCACCCAGACGTTTGGCTGGCCGTCGATCTTCTTCGTCAACGTCCCGCTGGGCGCGTGCGCGCTGGTGGTCGCGTCGCGCGGCATCGCGGAGTCGCGACGGCCGGAACCGCCGCGCGTCGACTGGGCCGGCACGCTCCTGTTCTCCGCGTTGCTCGGCATGCTGGGGTTCGCGCTGCTGCGCGGCAATGGCGAGGGCTGGTCCAGCGGCCCGATCCTCGCGCTTCTCGGCGGGGCGATGGCATGCCTCCTCGCGTTCGTGCTCCTCGAGCAGCGTCGGCGCGACCCGCTGCTGGAGCTGGGCCTCTTCCGGCATCGGGCGTTCCTCGGCGTCTCGCTCGCCTCGTTCGCCCAGGCCGCGTCGCTGTTCTCGATGCTGCTCTACATCACGCTCTACCTCCAGGGCGTGCTCGGCTACTCCCCACTCGCCAGCGGGCTCTGCCTGCTTCCGATCTCGCTGGCGGCAATGCTGCTGGGCCTGGGAGCCGCATGGCTGTCGGTGCGACTGTCGGTGCGAGCGCTGCTCGCCGGCGGGCTCATGTCGATCGCGGCCGGCCTCGCACTGATGACGCTCGCCACGACCGCCGCGACCTGGACCCGGATGCTTCCGGGGTTCCTCCTGGCGGGTGCCGGGCTGGGGCTCATCAATCCGCCGCTCGGTGCTGCCGCGGTCGACGTGGCGCCGGCTGGCCGTTCCGGCTTGGGGTCGGGGATCAATGCGACATTCCGTCAAGTCGGCGTCGCGATCGGCATCGCGGGATATGGCGCGATCTTCGAGCACCGCGTTTCCGGCGAGGTGCTCCGGCGCGTGGTCGGTACGCCGCTCTATCCGTATGCGAGCCGTATCTCGCGGGCGGTAGCCGCCGGCGGCCAAGGCGAGTCGCTCACCGCGGCGCCGGCGGCGTGGCGGCCCCTCATCCGCGACGTCGGCACGCACGCGTTTGTCGGCGGCCTCCACCTGATCGTCCTCGTGGCGGCCGTCATTGCCGCGGCCAGTGCGGTCGCGGTCGCGATGCTCGTACGCCCCGGCGACCTGGGCTCGGTCGGACGCGACGCCTCGTCTCAGGGCGTGAGGGGCTGACCACCAGCTCACCCCAGCGACACCGCCAGCTCCTCCAGCAGGTCCAGCGCGTCCTGCAGGCCGTCCTCCATCCCGGACTCGACGTGCATGTCGCGGTCCTGCTTGCTCGTGTGCTGCACGAGCAGCGTGAGGGTCGTGCGGCCGTCCGCTTCGGCGAACGTCGCCGTGTTCAGCGCCTCTCTGTCCGGCACGGCCTCGTAGACCTCGGTCGAGACGAGCCGCTCGTTCGGGACGATCTCGCGGTACTCGCCGTGGAAGCCGACCTCGAAGCCCGCGGGCGTCACCATCACGTATCGCCAGACGCCGCCGACCCGCAGGTCGATCTCGACCAGCGTCGCCTCGCCGCGTCTCGCGGTCCACCAGCGCTTGACGAGCGCCGGCGTCGTCCAGGCCTTGTACACGAGGTGTCGGGGCGCGTCGAACTCGCGCTCGATGAGGATCTGCTCGTCGGTGGGGAGCGTCACCGTCGCTGTGCCACTACTTGTCATCGTCACCATCTCCTTCCGCCTGCTTGAGCTCTTCGAGCACGACGTCCAGCTCGTCAAACCGCTCTGCCCACAGGCGCTCGTAGTTCTTCACCCAGTCGTGGATCGGCTTGAGCGCATTGCCGTTGAGCCGGTACAGCCGCTGCCGTCCCTCGTCGCGCACGTCGACCACCCCCACCTCCCGGAGGACCCGCAGGTGCTTCGACACCTGCGGCTGGGCCAGCCCGAGCGCGCGCACGAGGTCGTTCACGGGGCGCTCGCCGCCGGCGAGGACGTCGACGATCTGTCGCCGCCGGGGCTCCGCCACCGCGTTGAACGCATCTGCCGTCGTCGCTGCCCGTGCCATGCCGTGAGATCATATACCCATATCGGCATATTTCCAACCTTCGCGGCCGGGCTTGACGAATCGGCCGTCTGCCCCGAGGCTCCACGTCCCCCTGCGACCGAGGAGCCAAGCAGCCCGATGACCCCTTCCACGACCACCTTCGTCACCGGCGTCGACTTCGTGAACGTGCCGACGACGGACCTCGACCGGGCGCGTGCGTTCTACGGCGACGTCCTGAGCCTGGAGCCGTCGAGCGTCTACCAGCGCGGCGACGCGCCGGCGATGGGCGCGGAGTTCGAGACGGGCACCGTGACGCTCGCGCTGATCGACTCGGCCGCGATCGGCCGTGAGTTCCGTGCCAACACGCTGCCGATCGCGTTCCGCGTCGACGACGTCGCCGCCGCACGCGCCGAGCTCGAGTCCCGCGGCGTGACGTTCGGCGCCGACACGCTCGACAGCGGCGTCTGCCACATGGCCTTCTTCACCGACCCCGACGGCAACGCCCTGATGCTCCACCAGCGCTACGCGCCGCGCGGCTGAGGCGGCAGCTCGGTCTGCGGATTCCCATCGGCTGCGTCGCCCGCCGCTACGCCGGGTCCACCCACGACGTGCGGTCGAGCACGGGCGGTGCCGCGAAGTCGACGGCATGGCCGGCGACCCAGGCGGCGACGGCGTCGCAGCGCGCGACCCACAGCTCGCCCGCTGCGGCGCCGGCCGCGCAGCGGGCGAGCACGTCGCGCAGGGCGTCGCGCACGCCCTCGGCCATCCACGTGTGCAGCACGAGCACGGCGTGGCCGCCGTCCGCGACCGCCTGATCGACCGCGGCCAGCAGCGCGGCGCGCACCGCCTCCGGCCCGCCCGGCGCGTCCGATCCGCTCACGTGCGCGCGCAGCGCCGCGAACTGCGGCAGCAGGTGGAAGACGTCGACCGCCGGCCACGCGAACGGCAGCACCGCTACGCCGCCGTCCATCCCGGGCGCGCTGCCGGCCGGCGAGCAGTGGCGCACGTCGCGCTCGGCCAGCAGCGCGGCGGTCGTCGCGCCGATCAGCCCGCCGGGCGGGCGGAAGCCGGCGACCTCGAGCCCGAGGTCGCGCACCGCCGCGAGGCCGCGGTCGAGGTTGGCGGCCTCCTCGGTCGGCGTGAGGCGGCTCCAGTCCTCGTGGCAGAAGGCGTGAAAGGCGACCTCGTGCCCCGCCGCCGCGATCCCCGTCAGCGCGTCGGGATAGATCTCGGCGTTCACGCCCTCGACGAAGAACGTCGCCGGCAGGCCGGCGCCCGCGGCGCGCAGCTCCTCCAGCACCATGGGCAGCGCGTTCGTCACCGACCAGTGGCCGCCGCGCGGCTCGTCCGCGCCGCGCAGGCCCAGCTCGATCTCCGCCGCCTCGCCGAGGTTGTCGAACGTCAGCGAGACGGCCGCGGCACGACCGTCCGGCCAGGACCGGCGGCGGCTCATGCGTCGTCGTCGAGCAGCCGCGGGGACCAGCGGGCGGGATCCCGTCGCGCCTGCTCGCGCGCCCACCTGAAGTGGTGGCGCGCCGACGCCGCCAGCAACGGCGCGGTCGCCACGCCCGCCGCGACCCACCTGCGCCGCCCGCGCCGCGTCTCGACGGCGAGGCTCCCGACCCCGCCCGCCATCCACAGCCACAGGATCGTGTTGTAGAGCGCGAGCTGCTCGGGCGGCAGGCCCTCGGCCTCGTCGAGCCACGGCAGCACGCCCCAGCGCCGCGACCACGGCCACTCGGCGAAGTGGACGGTGGCGCCGGCGATCGCCACGCCGGCGTTGAACGCGAGCAGCGGCTCCTCGCCCTCCGTGCCGCGCGCCGCCCGCCAGACCCAGAACGGGATCGCGACGCTCCAGAAGGCGTCGGTGCGGCGGCGCCCGAGCCACGGCTCGAGGAATACGCCGACGCCGGCGCGGCGCTCGAACGCGTGGTGCGCGCCGGAGCCGAGCGCGGCGAGGATGTTGAAGGGCTTCGCGCGCCGGCGGCGGCGCGGCGTGAGCTCCACGGCGGCGCTCACGGCAGCGACCTCGGCCCGGCGGCAGGATCGATCCGGTTCGTCAGCGTCCCGATCCGGTCGATCTCCAGCTCGACCGTCTGCCCCGGCTTGAGCCACCGCTCCAGCTCCAGGCCGCAACAGCCGGGCATCGTCCCGGTCGAGAAGACGTCCCCGGCGGCGAGCCGCTCGCCGGCCGAGACGTGCGCCAGCATCGCGCCGACGTCGTGCTGCGCGCCGGCGGTCGAGCCCTCGCACCACAGCTCGCCGTCGACTCGCGCGCGCCCGCTCATGCGCTGCCAGTCGGGCACGTCGTCGGCCGTCAGCACGTCGCAGCCGAGCGAGTTGGCGAACGTCTTGGCCTTGACGACCGGGCCGAAGATGTTGTGGCGCGCGTCGTCGGCCTGCACGTCGCGCGCGCTCCAGTCGTTCAGCACGAGCCAGCCGCCGACGGCCGCGGCCGCCTCCGCGGGCGTCGCGTCGGCGAGCGGGCGCGCGAGCACGAACGCCAGCTCCAGCTCGAAGTCCAGCGCTCTCGTGTGGCTCGGCCACCACATCGGCTCGCGGTCGGCGAGCACCGCGGTGTGGTTGGCGACATAGAACGCCGGCCGCTCGTAGAACGAGCGCTTCGGCTTCAGCGGCGGGAACGTGCGGTGCGTGACGCGCTCGTACGCCGCCATCGCGCGCGCCGCGGGCGCCGGGAAGAAGTGCTTGACGAGCATCCGGCCGGAGGCGACGAGATGCGACTCGTACAGCATGAACGCGCGCAGCGAGCGCGGCCGGAACGGCAGCCCGGCCGTGGCCGGGTCGGCCGCGACCGCGGGATCCTCGCGCGCCGCCTCGAGCGCGGCCCCGGCCGCCTCGCGCGTCGCGTCGCCGCCGGCGAGGAAGGCGAGCATGTCGTGCGTCTCGGCCTCGCCGAGCGCGTCGCCCGCGGGCACGTGCCCGCTCGCCGCCGGGAGCGAAACCCAGCGCTCGGCCTCGGTGTCGCGGGCGATCAGTCCGCCGGGCGTCGCGCGCAGCAGCATCGCGGCCCATCATCCCAGCGTGCCGCGCACGGCTCGCCGGTCCCGCGGCGGAGCGGGCGGGGCGCCGTCCGCGCCCCGCCCCCTCGCGCCCGCGGGCCCCTGCTACCTCCGCCGGCTCTGCGTGACCTGCGTCGTCAGGCTCACGCTCGGCGCGCCCGAGCCGATTCTCGTGGCGCGCACGTTGAACTGGAGCGTCCCGCCCGTGAGGTTGCCGACCTTCACGACGAGGAACGTCGCCCCCTGACGCGTCGTGAGTCTCAGATGACGCGCTCTCGACGCGACGACTCTGCCTCTCTTCACGATGCGCAACCGCGAGATCGAGAAGCTGTCGAGCGGATTCGACCACGACAGCGTCAGCTGCGCGGTTCTCGCCGTGCTCGCGATCGCGACGCCGTGCGCTCTGCTCTGCCCGACCTTCGCGAAGGCGTCTCTGAACGCCTTCGGCGGCGACTGGCACGTGAGCGTCGTGCCGATCTCGTTCATCACGCTCTGCAGGTTGCTCGAGTCGGTCTGCGGGAAGTACTTGCCGCCCGTGTCGCCTGCGATCTGCTTCAGGCGCGCGCCGTTCTCGCCGGTGATCGCCGAGCTGAAGCCGATCACGTACGTCGGCGGGCCGCCGCGGTGGCCGTTGTTGTAGGCGCCGTTGTCGTGGCCGCCGTCGGTGAGGAAGATGCGCGCCTTCGCGCCCGGGTCGTCCGCCTGCGCCTGCGCGAACGCGGCGTTGTAGTCCGTCAGGCCGTTGTCGGCGTTGACTCTCGCCTTCAGTGCGGCCTTCATCGCGTTGGCGTTCGGTCCGATCGCCTCCGGCGGGAAGACCGTGTCGGAGGCCGGCGCCTGGCCCGGGTACGTCCCGAGCTGGCCGCCGAACTCGACGGCGCCGAGCGTGATCTTCTCGTTGCCGGGGGTGTCGATCAGCAGCTCGAGCGCGGACACCCGCAGCTTCTCGGCGTCGGTGATCGCCATCGAGCCGGAGTCGTCGATGATCGCCTCGATGTTCGACACCGGCGTGCAGCTCGCGGCGGCGAGCGCCGGTGCGTCTGCGGGCGCTCCGGGGGCGAGCGCGAGCGCGGCGACGAGCGCGGTGACGCCCCCGGTGCCCGCGAGCGCGGCGATGCGGCGTGACTTCATCGTGTGCGATTCCTCTCTCGGTGGTGGTCGCCCGGGGACAAAAGCACTCGACCCGGTCGAGGTCAACGCGTCTCGGCGAGGTTCGTAGGCGGGATCCCCATGCACCGCTTGTGAGAAGATCGCGAGAGGGGACGACGAGACGGGGAGGCGAGGCATGAGACGGACGATGCGGCTCGCGGTCGCGGCGCAGCAGACCGCGAACGGGCACTACCGCGCGGTCGTGCCGCTGCGGGAGCTGGCGCGCCGCGGGCACAGAGTGCACTGGCCCGGCGACCCGTCGTTCCACGCGCTCCGCAACGGCTCGGCTCCGCCCACGTGGGACGCGCTGCACGTGCAGCAGATGCACGACGACGAGGCGCTCGACGTGATCGCCCGCGTGCGGCGCGCCGGGATCGCGGTCGTCTGGGACACGGACGACGACATCAGCGCCGTCACGCGCGGCAGCGAGGCCTGGCACCGGCTCGGCGGCCGGCGCAACATCCGCCACCACTTCAAGCAGGCGGTCGCGGCGGCGCGCGGCGCGCATCTCGTCACGACGACGAACGAGCACCTCGCGCAGGTCTACCGCGACAACGGCGTCGAGCACGTCGTCGCGATCGAGAACCACCTCGCCCCGCAGGACCTCGGCCACCGGCGCAAGCGCCACCAGGGCGTCGTGATCGGCATCACGGCCGCGGGCGAGCACGAGCCCGACCTGCGCAAGCTGCGCTTCGCCGCGATGCTCGACCGGCTGCTGGAGCGGCGCGACGGCGTGCGCGTCGTCGCAGTCGGCGCGGACCTGAGACTGAGAAGCCACCGCTACACGTTCGTCAGACCGGTCCCGATCGAGCAGCTGATCCCGACCGAGTCCGAGTTCGACATCGCGCTCGCGCCGCTGCGCGACACGGGCTTCAACCGCGCTCGCTCGAACGTGAAGCTGAAGGAGTACGCGGCTGCCGGCGCGATGTGGCTCGCTTCGCCGGTCGGCCCGTACGTCGGGATGGGGGAGGAGCAGGGCGGGCTGCTCGTCGACGACGGCGACTGGCTCGCGACGCTGGAGCTGCTGCTCGACGACGCCGATCGCCGTCGCGCGCTCATGGAGCGCGCCCGCGCGTGGGCGGAGGGGGAGACGATCAGCGCGGGCGCGCTGCGCTGGCAGGCGGCGTTCCGCGACGCGGTCGAACGGGCGCAGGGCGGCGCGTAGGCCGCACGCACGCGCCGGCGCGCCCGGCGGTGCAGCGGCTCGGCGCGCCTCGCGACTTGCCGGCGGCGCGCGCGGGCGTCGGCACCGCGCTCACCACGCGTCGACCATCGTGCGCCGGCGCCCGCTCGCGGTGGGCGGCGGCGGCACGGGCGCAGCGCGCAGCGTCGCGACGAGCCGCGCGCGCGTGTCGGCCGGGTCGATCACGTCGTCCAGCTCGAAGTACGTCGCCGCGTTGAGCGCGCTGCTCTGCGCGCGCACCGCGGCGACGAGCTCCTTCACGCGCCGCTCGCGCGCGGCGTCGTCCTCGATCGCGGCCAGCTCGCCGCGCAGCGCGAGCCGCACCGCGCCCTCGACGCCCATCGCGCCCAGCTCGCCGCTCGGCCACGCCAGCGTGACCGCCGGCGCGTGCAGCGAGCCGCCCGCCATCGCCTGCGCGCCGAGCCCGAACGCGCGCCGCACGACCACGCACAGGACCGGCACCGACAGCGTCGCGGCCGTCACGAACATGCGCGAGGTGTGGCGCACGGTTGCGGTGCGCTCGGACTCGGGGCCGACCATGAAGCCGGGCGTGTCGACGAGCGAGACGAGCGGCAGGCCGAACGCGTCGCACAGCTGCATGAAGCGCGCGGCCTTGTCGGAGCCGTCGGCGTCGATCGCGCCGGAGAGATGCCTTGGATCGTTCGCGATCACGCCGACCGGGCGGCCCTCCACGCGCGCGAGCGCGGTCAGGATCGTGCGGCCGAACTGCGGGCGCAGCTCCAGCACGGAGCCGCTGTCGGCGAGCAGCGCGAGCAGCGCGCGGGCGTCGTGGACGCGCTTGGCGTCGGCGGGGACGGCGCTGCGCAGCAGGCGCTGGTCGGCGCACGTCCAGTCGGGCAGCGCGTGGCCGGGTGCCTGCACGTAGGAGAGGAAGCGCTGGGCCGTCGCGACGGCCGCCGCCTCGTCGTCGGCGACCACGTCGATCACGCCGTTCGGCTCCTGCACGCTCACCGGCCCGACCTCCTCGGGCGCGAAGCTGCCGAGCCCGCCGCCCTCGATCATCGCCGGCCCGCCCATCCCGATCGTCGCCTCCGGCGTCGCGATCACGACGTCGCAGCAGCCGAGCAGCGCGGCGTTGCCGGCGAAGCAGCGGCCGGAGACGATCCCCACCCGCGGGACCAGGCCGGACAGCCGCGCGAACGTGTGGAAGCTCGGCACGACGAGATGGAACAGCTCGGAGGAGTCGGTGTCGCCCGGGCGCCCGCCGCCGCCCTCGGCGAACAGCACGACAGGCAGCCGGTGGCGCTCGGCCAGCTCCAGCAGGCGGTCGGTCTTGCGGTGGTTGCGGATCCCCTGCGTGCCGGCGAGGACCGTGTAGTCGTAGGCGAGGACCGCGGTGCGCGCAGGCTCGTCGCCGTGCAGCGCGGCGTTGACGGTGCCGATCCCCGTCACGATCCCGTCGCCCGGCGTCCGCTCGATCAGCTCCTCGACACTGCGCCGAGCCCGCTGCGCGGCAAGCGTGAGCGCGCCGTACTCGGAGAACGAGCCGGGATCGCACAGGTCCGCGACGTTCTCGCGCGCGGTCCGCAGGCCGGTCGCGTGGCGCTTGGCGACCGCCTCCGGCCGCGCTGCGTCGTCGCTTGCGAGCCGCCTCCGCTCCATCACCTCCGCGAGGTCCGGACGCAGTGCGTCGGGATCGGCGTCGCCGTCTCCGGCCATGGGCGCATCGACGGCTGGGGCCTCGGCCACCGCCTCGACCCGAAACAGCACCTGCCCCTGCGCCACCTGCTCGCCGACCGCGACCGCCAGCTCTCGCACCACGCCCGCCTCCGGCGCGACCACCTCATGGTGCATCTTCATCGCCTCGACCACCAGCACCGCCGCCCCTGCGCCGACACTCGCCCCCTCACGCGCGAGCACCTCCGCGACCACGCCCGTCAACGGCGACTCGATCAGCACGCCGCGAATCTAGCCGCTGTCCACGCGCGCGGAGCCGGTGAGATGTGGGCGATCACGTACCGACTGCGGCGAGCGCTCGCCGCAGCACCGGCCACTGCTTCGCCCATTGCCCCGGCGGCGCGGCGGCGACGATCACGGAGCTGGTGCGGGGGCCGCTGACGAGGCAGGCGACCTCGACGAAGCGCAGGCTTGTCGCGGTCGTGTAGGCGTCGCGGACGCAGGTGCCGCGGCCGCCGTCGCGGAAGCCCAGGCCGTGGGCGGATGCTTGCGCGACGACGTCGGCGTCCCCCTCCGCGCGGTTGTGCGCGACGCGAAACGCCGCGAACGTCGCGAGCTGCTCACGGCCCTGACGCGGAGTCAGGTTGAGGTACGCGAGGTAGCGCCCGTGCGCGTCGAGCAGCGCGGCGCTCGCCGTGCCACGGTCGCCGCGGATCCGCCGCCAGCCGGCTGGATAGGCGAGCACGGCGCCGCTCGGCAGCCGCGCGCTGCGCCAGCCGGCGGGCGGCGCTGCCGGCGACAACGCCGCGAACGAGCCGCCGGCTGCGCTGCTCAGCTCCGTCGCGGTGGGCGCAGGCCGGGACGCGCTCGACCCGCAACCGGTCGCGGACAGCGCGAGCACGAGTCCGACCGCGAGCAGCCCGATGACGCGCGAGCGCGAGCGCCTAGATGGTTGATTCCACGACCTCGCGGCGCGATGGTGACGCTGGGCGGCGCTGGGTGCCACGCGGCGTCTTGCCGATGCCACCGGCATCGCCTTCGACACCGCGCGTCGCCCAGCATCCGCCGTTCGCACCCCTCGCATCCACGAATCTCGTGGAATCAACCATCTAGATATTGCCGTCCCCATCGCTGGGGCCGCCGTTGTTGTCGGCGTCCTGGTCGCCGCCGTTGTTCTGTGGGATGCCGGATGCGCTCGACGACGAGGACGAGGACGAGGAGGGCGTCGAGCTGGACTGGCTCGGGGTCGCAGGCGCGCTGCTCGCCGGCGGCGAGGACGACGTCGAGCTCGACGAGCTCGAACCCCCGCCGCATCCGGCGAACGCGAGTGCGCCGAGCACGAGGCCCACGGCGGCCAGCCGGGCAAGCGGATGCGATGGAACCGGCAGGCGCATGGACATCGTCGGGACTCCTCTCGGCCGCCCGGCCTCGCGAGGTGGACGGCGATCGATTGCGCGCTTCGAACTGTCAGACCCCGTGCGGCACGCGATCCTTCCCAGCCGCCTACGTTACCGTGAAATCAGTGTGTCGTCCGGCCGGCGGCGATGCGCTCCGCGGCGAGCGCCGTGAGCGCCGCGCGGTGGCGGCGGGCGCCGCCGAGCAGGGCGGCGTCGAGCTGGGCGCGCTTGTAGAGCCAGTGGACGTCGGCCTCCCACGTGAAGCCGATCCCGCCGTGGGCCTGGATCGCGGAGGCGGTGACGGAGCGGCCGGCGTCGGCGGCGGCCGCGGCGGCGAGCGCGGCCGCCTCGGGCACGCGCTCGGGCGCGGCGTCGGCGGCCCAGGCGGCGTAGAGCGCGGTCGAGCGCGCCGACTCGGTGTCGAGCAGCATCTGCGCGCAGCGGTTCTGGACCGCCTGGAAGGCGCCGACCGGCACGCCGAATTGCCGCCGCTCCTTCACGTACGCGAGCGTCAGCTCGAGCGCGCGCTGGGCGACGCCGACGACCTCGGCGGCGATCGCGGCGCGGATGCGGTCCGCGGCCGGGTCAGTCGCGCCGCTCGGTCCGGCCGCGCGCGCCCGGCCTGCGCTGCCGCCGGCCGCGCCGCCGCCGAGCGGCTCGCCCGCGCCCGCCTCGGCCGCGATCGTCGCGTAGCGGCGCGTCGGGTCGATCGTCTCCAGCGGCGCCGCGTCGGCGTCGGCCGCGTCGAGCAGGCGCACGCCGTCGCCGTCGAGCAGCACGAGCACCGCGGCGCCCACGCCGTCGGCGCACAGCTCGCGTGTGCCGATCCCCGCCGTCGCCTCGCCGGACGCGAGCGCCGGCAGCCAGCGCGCGCGCTGCGCATCAGATCCGCACGCCTGGATCGCGGCGGCGGCGGTGGCGATCGACAGGAACGGCGACGCCGCGCAGGCGTAGCCCAGCTCCTCCAGCAGGACCGCCAGCTCGACCGCGCCGAGCCCCTGCCCGCCGTGCTCCTCGGCGACCGCGATCCCGGGCCAGCCGAGCGAGCACAGCTCGTCCCACAGCGCCTGGTCGTACTCGGCTCCCTCGGCGGCTGCCCGCACGCGCTCCCACGACGAGCGCGCGGCGAGCAGCTCGTGCGCGACGCGCTTGATCTCCTTCTGGTCCTCTGTGAGGTCGAAGTGCATCAGCGCATCCGCGGCAGGCCGAGCACGCGCTCGGCGACGATGTTCTTCAGCACCTCGGTCGTGCCGCCCTCGATCGAGTTGCCGCGGGCGCGCAGCAGCTCGAACGCCCACGGTGTCCCCGCGGTCAGCGCCTCCGGGCCGAGCAGGTCGGCGGCGAGCTGCGTGAGCTGCTGGTTCGTGTCCGACCACATCCACTTCGTCAGCGAGCCCTCCGGACCGGGCTGGCCGTACGTCTCGATCGCCGTCAGGCCGCGGTAGGCGGTGAGGCGCAGGACCTCGGTGCGCAGATGCAGGTCGCCGAGCTTGTCGGCGACGACCGGATCCTCCAGCAGTCCGCGTTCGGCGGTCTCCGCGATCAATTGATCGAGCAGCTGGCGCATCCGCACCTGCAGGAAGAAGGCGAGCCCGGAGCGCTCGTTCATCAGCGTCGTCAAGGCGACCTTCCAGCCGTTGCCGACGCCGCCGAGCACGTTCGCGTCCGGCACGCGCGCGCCGTCGAGGAACAGCTCGTTGAACTCCGACTCGCCCGTGATCTGCTTGAGCGGCACGATCTCGACGCCGTCCTGCTCCATGTCCATCAGGAAGTAGGTCAAGCCCTGGTGCTTCTTCGGCGCGTCGGGATCGGTGCGCGCGACGAGCATGCACCACTTCGAGTACTGCGCTGCGCTCGTCCACACCTTCTGGCCGGTGATCACCCACTCGTCGCCGTCCTTCACCGCGCGGGTCTTCAGGGCGGCGAGGTCGGAGCCCGCGTCGGGCTCGCTGAAGCCCTGGCACCAGATCTCCTCGGCGGTGAGGATCGGGACGAGGTGGCGCTCCTTCTGCTCCTGCGTGCCCCATGTCATGATCGTCGGGCCGGCGAGCAGCAGGCCGAGCACGTTCGCCGGCAGCGGCGCCCGCGCGTTGCCGAGCTCCTCGTAGAAGATCGCCGACTGCGTGAGCGTCGCGCCGCGGCCGCCGTGCTCGGCGGGCCAGTGCACGGCCGCCCAGCCGCCGTCGGCGAGCCGCCGCTGCCAGTCGCGGCGCCATGCGTAGTGGGCGTCCTCGTCGCCGTGCGGCGCCGGGCCCGGCTCGTTCGCGGTGAGCCACGCGCGCAGCTCGTCGCGGAAGGCGGTCTCGTCGGCGTTGAACGTGAGGTCCATGCGGCCGCTCCTACCCCTCGCGCACGTCCAGCACGACCTTGCCGGTCGCCTCGCGCGCGTCGATGCACTTGAGCGCGCTCGCCGCGTCCTCGAAGGCGAAGCGCGCGCCGATCAGCGGCTTGACGTAGCCGCGCTCGATCAGGCGGTCGATCGCGGCGCCGACCTCGCGGTTGAAGGCGGGCTTCGGCATCGCGTAGGCGCCCCAGCCGGCGCCGATCACCTCGGTGTTGCCGAGCAGCAGGCGGTTCACTCTGACCTCGGGGATCGAGCCGCCGGTGAAGCCGACGACGACCACGCGCCCTCTCTCGCGCAGCGAGCGCAAGGAGTCGGTGAAGCGGTCGCCGCCGACCGGGTCGATGACCAGATCCACCCCGCCACCGACGAGCGCCTTCACCTCGTCCTTCCACGGACCGTCGGAGCGCACGACCTCGTCGGCACCGGCCTCGCGAGCCACGCGCTCCTTCGCGTCGCTCGAGACGACCGCGATCGTGCGCGCGCCGAGCCCGCGCGCGACCTGCAGCGCTGCCGTTCCGACGCCGCCCGCGGCGCCGTGCACGAGCACGGTCTCGCCCTCGGTGAGGCGCCCGCGCGTGCGCAGCGCGAAGTACGCGGTGTGGTAGTTGAGCACGAGTCCCGCGCCCTGCGCGAAGTCGAGCGCGTCGGGCAGCTTGAAGGTGAAGAACGCCGGCGCGACCGCCGTCTCGGCGAACGCGCCGAGCGCGGTGAAGGCGGCGACGCGGTCCCCCGGCTCGAGGCCGGAGCCGGCGGGCGCGCTGTGCACCGTGCCGCCGACCTCGCTGCCCGGCACGAACGGCAGCGGCGGTCTGAACTGGTACTGCCCGCGCGTCTGCAGCAGCTCCGGGAACGACACCCCGGCAGCGTGCACCTCGACGACGACGGCCTCCTCGCCAGGCGGGCTCAGCGGATGGCTCGGCTCCGGCTCCGGGATCTCCACGAAGCGCAGGGCCGTGTCCGGCCCGGTCAGCTCCGCGATCTGGATGGCGCGCATGGCGCGCACGCTAGTCGGCCGCGCGGCGCGATGCGGCAGCTCGACCCTCGGACCGGGCCGCGTCCCGGCGCGCGGGCCCCGCGGGGGCGGCCGCGCTCCTATCAGTCTGATGCTGACGTTCGTCAGCGCCCCTGGTAGCACCATCAAGGCTCTGCTGAGCTAAGCGGTCGCCGCGCCGCGCAGCACCGTCAGCAGCGCGTCGGCGGTGCCCTCGGCGTGATGCTCGCCGGTGCCGAGCCGCCGCACGCCGAGGCCGCACAGGAGCGCGACGACGGTGCGGGCGTGGCGCTCCGGCTGGGGGACGCCGAGCGCCTCGAGCGCGGCCGCGGCGAAGTCCTCATAGGCGCCGAAGCAGCGGCGCGAGGCGTCGTGCAGCGCCGGATCGCGCGAGGCATGGAGGTGCAGCTCCAGCTCGGCGATCTCCTCGGGGCGGCCGGAGTCGCGCGCGGCGACCTGCTCGACGATCGCCGCCGCCTGCTCGGCGCTCGGCGCGGCGGCGCCCGCGCTCGCCCGGAGCGCGGCCGCCAGCGACTCGAGTCGCGCGACCTCCTCGGCGGCATACAGCAGCAGGCTCTCGCGCAGCAAGTCCGTCTGGCTGGGGAAGTGGTAGGTGAGCGAGCCGAGCGCGACGCCTGCCTCTGCGGCGACGCGGCGGTTGCTGACGGCGCCGATCCCGCCCGCGGCGATCACGCGCAGCGTCGCGTGGAGGATCCGCGCGCGCGTGTCGCTCGTGGGCACGGTGGGGGATGTCAGCGGGGCGGCGATGCGGCGAAGCATAGTCGCGGATGGGCTATCGTTCGTTCGAACGACCGAATCACGGGAGCCGTACGCCAATGGACACGACCGACGACCTCGCCTTCGCCGGCCTGCGCGTGCAGGCGGCGCTCGTCGCGTCCGGGCAGGTCTCCTCGCACGAGCTCGTCGACGCCGCGCTCGCGCGCATCGAGGCGGCGCAGCCCCACCTCAACGCCTTCCGCTGCGTGCGCGCCGACGCCGCGCGCGCCGAGGCCGACGACGCCGACCGGCGCCACGCCGCAGGCGAGAAGCTGCCACTGCTCGGCGTCCCGGTCGCGATCAAGGACGACATGGACCTCGCGGGCGAGAGCACCAACTTCGGCTGCCCCGGCACGTTCCACCCGCGCCACGGCGACGGCGAGGTCGCGCGGCGGCTGCGCGCCGCCGGCGCGGTCATCGTCGGCAAGACGAACACGCCCGAGGTCGGCCAGTGGCCGTTCACCGAGGGACCGGCGTTCGGCGCCACCCGCAACCCGTGGTCGCTCGGCCACACGCCCGGGGGCTCCTCCGGCGGCTCGGCCGCCGCCGTCGCGGCCGGGCTGATCCCCGCCGCGGCCGGCTCCGACGGTGCCGGCTCGGTGCGGATCCCCGCAGCCTGGACGCACCTCGTCGGGATCAAGCCGCAGCGCGGCCGCGTCTCCACCTGGCCGCACCTCAGCGCCTTCAACGGGCTCACCTGCATCGGCCCGCTCGCGCGCACGGTCGACGACGCCGCGCTGATGCTCGACGTGCTCGCCGGCAACCGCCCGGAGGACCTCCACCAGCCGCCGCCCACGCCCGAGCCGTTCGCAGACGGTGCGCGGCGCGAGCCCGGCAAGCTGCGGATCGCTGTCTCGATGAAGGCTCCCTGGTCGATCGCGCCGTCGACCCTCGACGCTGCCGTGCGGAAGCCGGTCGAGCGGCTCGCGCGCACGCTCGAGGGGCTCGGCCACCACGTCGAGGAGGCCGACCCGCGCTACGGCCTCGTCGGCCTCAGCTTCATGCCGCGGTCGACGGGCGGGGTCCGCGAGTGGGTCGACCTGCACGTGAGCGATCACGCCCAGCTCGATCGGCGCACGCGCGGCACGATGCAGCTCGGCCGCGTGCTGAGCCCGCTGCTGCGCCTCTCGCACGCGATCGAGCGCCCGCTCCAGGCGCACGTCGGGCGGATCTTCCGCCGCTACGACGTCGTGCTGATGCCGACGACCGCGAAGCCGCCCGCGCCGATCGGCTCGATCGACGGACTCGACGCGTGGCCCACCGACAAGGTGATGGTCGGCCACTGCCCGTACACGTGGGCGTGGAACGTGCTCGGCTGGCCGGGCGTCAACGTGCCCGCCGGCGTCACGGCCGACGGACTGCCGGTCGGTGCGCAGCTGCTCGGTCCGGCGAACGCGGAGGGCCGCCTGCTCCAGCTCGCCGCGCAGCTCGAGCGCGTCGAGCGCTGGGCCGAGCGGCGGCCGCCGTACGTGGCGACCGCCGCTGCCGCAGCCGCCTGACCAGTTGGTGCAGCCGTGGTGTCGCGAGTTGGCGGACGAGCGCGCTAGCGTGTCCGCGTTCTCGTCCACGACCGAGGGAGCTCGTTGCGATGCGCGTCGCGGTGATCGGCGGGACCGGCGCCCTCGGGGCGCTCGTCGTCGCGGAGCTGGCCGCGCGCGGGGACGCGGTGCGGGCGGTCAGCCGCAGACCGCCGGCGGGAGCGCCGCCGGCGGGCGCGGAGCACGTGCGCGCGGACCTCGTCAACGGCGACGGGCTGCGCGCGGCGCTCGACGGACTGGAGGCTGTCGTCGACGCCTCCAACGCGCTGCGCGGCGCGCGCGACGTGCTGGTCGAGGGCACGCTGCGGCTCCTGGCGGCGGGGGCGGACGCCGGCGTCGGCCACCACGTCGCGATCTCCGTCGTCGGCTGCGACCGCGTGCCGATGGCCTACTACGGCGCGAAGGTCGCGCAGGAGGAGGCGGTGGCGAGCGGTGCCGTTCCGTGGAGCCTGCTGCGCGCGACGCAGTTCCACACGCTGCTCGCGGAGGTCTTCGCGGCCGCGGCGCGCTGGCGCGTACTGCCGACCGGCCGCGCGCTGCTGCAGCCGATCGACCCGCTGGTCGTGGCGAGACGGCTCGCGGACGTCGTGCACGGCGGGCCCGGTGGCCGTGTGCCCGAGCTCGCCGGACCCGAGGTCCGCACGCTGGCGGAGTTGGCGCAAGACTGGCGTGCGCACCGCAGCGGCCGTCTGCTCCCGCTCCCGCTCCCGTCCGTCGGGAAGCTCGGCCGCGCACTGCGCGCCGGCGGCCTCACGGACCCGGCGGCAGCGGCCGGCGGGGCGACGTTCGCGCAGTGGCTGGCGGCCCGGGCGCCGGAGGCGGGGCCATGAGCGCCGCACGCGCCGACGACGCCGACGACGGCCCGTCGTCGCCGATGCGCTCGCCCGTGATCGCACGCGCGGCACTCGTGCTGACGGCGCTCAGCACGGCCGGCGTCGGCCTGGTCGCGGCGTTCGCACCGCGCACCTTCTACACCGACTTCCCGTACCTCGGCCACTGGGTCGACCGCCTGCCGCCGTACAACGAGCACCTCGTCACCGACGTCGGCGGCCTCTACCTCGGCTTCGCGCTCTTGCTCGCATGGGCCGCCATGACGCTCCAGCGCCAGCTCGTGCAGGCCGCCTGCGCGGCCTGGATCCTCTTCTCGGTCCTGCACGCGATCTTCCACGCCCGCCACCTCGCCGGCTTCGGCACTGCCGACGCCGTCGCAGAGATGGTGTCGCTCGTCGCCGTGATCGCACTGCCGCTCGTCGCGCTGTGGGCGGCGCGGCTGCCCAGCGGATAGGGGTCGCGGAGGACTACGGCCACGGGGTGGAGGTCCCGCACGGATGGCGCGCGGGCACCCTGGTCGTACGGTGGTTGCGGTCCCTTCCAACACCCTCGGAGGTGTCGCAATGACCGCCGCACACCGCACCCATCGGTGGATCGCCGGCGCGGGCATGGTGCTCGCCCCGCTCTTGCTGCTGATCTCGGCGATCGTCCAGCCAAGCCTGAAGTCCGGCGAGCTCAACCAGCTCGTCGTCATCAACGCGAACCGGGATGCCTGGTACGCCAGCCAGGCGATCGCGCTCGCGGCGCTCGCAGTCTCCGTCCCCGCGATCCTCGGGCTGATGCACATGCTGCGCGAGCGCCAGTGGCCGGCCGGCACGATCGGCGGCGGCCTCGCGCTGCTCGGCGTCGTGTTCGCAGCCGGCACGGTCGCGCTCAGCCTGGTCCAGTGGGAGATGATGCGCGTCGGCGTGCCGATCCTGGTGACGGCCGCAGTGATCCACGACCTCAAGACGACGGCCGGGATCGAGATCCCGTTCCTGATCCTGCCGTTCGCGTTCGCGCTCGGGATGGTCGTGCTCAGCGTCGGGCTCGCCGTCTCGCGCGCCGCCAACCCGGTGATGGCGCTGCTGATCGGCCTCGGCGCGACCGGGGTGCTCGTCGGCTACGCGATCGCCAGCGTGACGCTCGTGATCGTCGCGGCCGCCGTGCTGCTGGTCGGCCTCGGCACCACCGGCATGCTCGTCCTGCGCGAGTCGGACGCCGACTGGGAGCACTCGCCCGAGATCCACGGCTTCATGGCGCGAGCCTGAACGGCGGATACGCGTCGGTGACGAGGATGAAGGCGTAGGCCGTCACGCGGTTGTGCCAGCGCCCGACGCCGACGACGTAGTCGAACAGGCCCCGCGGATATCGGCCGGTGAAGAGGATCGCGAACCAGGCGACGATCACGACGAAGAACGCGCCGATCGAGAGGAAGAACAGCACGACGTAGTGAGGGATCGCCAGGAGCCACTTGACGAGCGGCAGCCAGCGGTTGAGGTCCGTCTCGGCGTTCGGCCGGGGCAGCTCCAGCTGCACGGACTGCTGCTCGTCGGTCGACGGGTACGTGTCGTCGAGCAGTGCGAGGTAGACGCCGACGCGGTTGATGAAGCGCAGCAGCTCGCGGTTCCAGTCCTGCCACCAGAGCGGGTACTTCTGGCGGAACAGGATCATCAGCAGCGGCCCGGCGAACAGCAGCCCGCCGGTCGCGGCGATCGTGCCGCTGGAGTTGCCCGCCTCGGTGTGAAACGTCCCCCCGCCGACCGTGCCGAGCACGATTGCGATCGGGATGACGGTGAAGATGCGGAAGAAGGTCGTGAGGCGGTTGAGCTCGCGGTCGGGGTAGTCGACAGCGAAGCCGACGGGGTACTCGTCCGCGCCGAACGCGGACGGCGGGGGTGGGGACGGCGGGCCGGTCGGAGGCTGGTCCGCTGGTGGCGGCGCATCGAACGTGGACATGGCGGGGACCGTATGACCGCCTGTGCGCCACGCCATCCGCCGCGCGCTCGGGTCCGATGTCCGTAGTTCACCGCAACGGCCCAGTCGCAGCCGCAGCCGTCGCAGCACGCGGTGCAGCGGCGTGTGAATCCTCGCACCGCCCGTCGCGCAGCACGAGCACGCGGTCGGCGACCTCGGCGGCCTGCGCGTCGTGCGTGACGAGTAACGCGCCCGCCCCGCGCTCGCGGCAGATGCCGGCGAGCAGCTCCAGGACCTCCCCGCCGCGCCGGCTGTCGAGGTTGCCGGTCGGCTCGTCGGCGAGGATCAGCGCCGGCTCGTTGACGAGCGCCCGCGCGATCGCGACGCGCTGGCGCTCGCCGCCCGAGAGGCGCCCGGGGTCGTGGTGGAGACGGTGCCCGAGTCCGACGCGCTCGAGCCAGCTCCCGGCACGTCGGCGCGCGTCGCGCAGCGAGACGCGATCGGCGAGCAGCTTCAGCGCCGCGTTCTCGACTGCCGGAACGCCCGGCAGCAGGTGCGGCTCCTGCGTGACGAAGCCGATGCTGCGCCGCTGATGGCGCGTATGCTCGGCCGGCGACAGCGCGTGGAGCGGGCGGCCGTCGAAGCGCACCTCGCCCGCGTCCGGTCGCTCGATCCCGGCGGCGAGCAGCAGCAGCGTCGTCTTGCCCGAGCCGCTGGGCCCGTACAGCGCGACGAGCTCGCCCGGGGCGACGCGCAGCGACACGCCGTCGACGGCGCGGACGACCTCCTCCGGGCCGCGGTAGTGCTTGACGACGTCGCGCAGCTCCAGCCCGCTCACCGCGAGGGCTCCGCGCGCGGGCGCCTGAAGGGGAGGACCTCGGCCGCGTGCGGCACGGCGTCGCCGCGCAGCGCTCCGTCGCTCAGCGCCAGCACGCGGTCGGCGCCTGCGATCTCGGGCGTCTCCGAGGCGGTCATCAGCACCGCGATGTTCTCGTCCTTCGCGATCACCCGCAGGGTCGTCAGGAGGTCGTCGCGCTCGAGCAGGCCGACGCCGCTCGTCGGCTCGTCGATCAGCAGCAGCTGGGGATGCTGCAGCAGCGCGCGCGCGAGCACGACGCGCACGAGCTCCCCCTGCGCGAGCTCGTGCGGACGCATCTCGGCGCAGGCGCCGGCCCCGACGCGGTCGAGCATCGCCTGGGCGCGCGTGCAAGCGCGATCGATGCGGGTGCCGACCGCCAGCAGGGGGACGGCGACGTGCTCGACGACGAGCTCGGCGTGCGCCGGTGCGAAGCTCGTGTGGCAGTAGGCGATGCGGCGCCGCAGCGCGCCCTCCGGCTGGTCGACGACGTCGACGCCGCCGAGCAGCACACGCCCCTCGTCGGGTGCCTCGAGCCCGGCCGCGATCCGCAGCAGCGTCGTGCGGCCGGAGAAGCG
>DASRXW010000088.1:0-3187 GCA_035654055.1 Conexibacter sp. | reverse complement strand
GCTGTAGTCGAACCATTCGGCGATCAAGGCGCGGACGGTCTGCAGGCCGTACTGAGCGCACAGCTCCTTGAGCCGGCGCTCGGCGATCCGGGCCGCTCCGAGTGCGGCCAGGAAGTCCCCGTACCACTGCTCCGGCACGCGGAGGCGCGCGCGGCACATGCGAATGATGTCCTCGACGTTGCCGTACTCGCGCTGCACGCGCACGCACGGGAACGTCAGCGCGCCCTCGTCGTAGACGTCCTTGGCAGTCGGGGCGTACGTGCTCGGCAGCCCGTTGCCGCAGTCGGCCTGGTGCGCCTTGGCGACGGCGGTGAACACATGCTTGCCGTCGATGAACACCGGAACCAGGATCGCATGGTCGGCCGAGTGCGTGTTTCCGAGGTACGGGTCGTTGTGCAGGTAGGCGTCACCCTCCGCGATGTCGGAGTGCAACTCGGTCATCGCCTCGGCGAGGAACTCCGACCCGATCACGTGCACGGGCAGCCCCTCCGCGGAGGCGAGCAGCTCGTTCTCCGCGGTGACGATGGAGCAAGAGAAGTCGCGGGCCTGGTTGATGACCGCCGAGCGCGCCGAGCGCAGCAACGTGTTCATCATTTCCCGGCAGATACTCTCCATCCGGTTCGCCATAACGGCGAGCAGAATCGGGTCCGACGTTCGTTGCGGGGCAAGCTGGGTCACTGCACCTCCTCTGCCCCGCGGTCGGCCACGGGGTCGCGTCTCATCGCGAAGTCGCCGCGTTCGTTGATCTCGAGGATCCACTCGGGGTAGACGACAACGGTGGTCGTCGGTAGCTCAACGATCGCCGGACCGCTCACGGTCCAGCCCGGCGCAAGACGTTCGCCGTTGTAGATCGGCACGTCGCGGGGCTCATCGTCACCCCACCACGTCGGGCGGCTGCGCCCCTCGGCGGCCGGCTCGGCTTCGTTGGTCGCGAGCGTCGGGAGCACCGGCTTGGGCAGGCGAACCGAGGCCCGAGCCTTCCAGGTCAGGCACTCGACGCGCTGGCCCGGCTCGCTGACTGCAAACACGCGCTCGTGCGCCGCGTGAAAGGCCTGCTCTAGCTGCTTCACCTCGCGCGCACCGTCGAAGCGGGAGTTGGGCAGCGGGACGTCGAGCTCCCAGATCTGGTACGGATAGCGGGCCTCCGCGACGTACTCGCGCACCTGCGACTCGGGGGGCACCTTCATCCGGGCGAAGAACTCGTCGATCTGCTCGTCGAGCGAGTTCAGCGCATCGTTGACTGCTTGGAAGTCGAAGTCGCTCGTCTGCGTTCGCCGGCTAGCGGTGAACTCGGTGACGATGTCGCCGAACAGCCCGCCGGTCGCCGACAGTGCCGCCGCGGTGCGCGGAATAAGCACCTGGCGGCAGCCCAGCTCGTCGGCCAGCTTGGCCATCGTCAGCCCCGCCGCGCCGCCCCCCGCCACCAGCACCGAGTCACGAGGGTCGATCCCCTGGTTGATCGTGATGTCGCGCACGGCCGTGACCATGTGCTCGTTGGCGACGGCGAGGATCGCCCACGCGGCGCGCTTGGTCGACATCAGCAGCGCGCGCGCCACCGCGCCCTCGATCGCCGCCTCGGCGGCGGTCGCGTCGAGTGTCACACGGCCGCCGAGGAAGTAGCGAGGATCAATGTAACCGAGCGCCACAGCCGCGTCGGTGACCGTGGGCGCCTTCCCCCCGAGGCCGTAGCAGGCAGGTCCGGGCTCGGCGCCGGCGCTCTGGGGACCGACGCGGAGCAGCCCGCCGGAATCAATCCAGGCGATGCTGCCGCCGCCCGCGCCGACGTTCTTGACCGCGACCGACGACAGACCCGTGATGTGGCCCGTAAAGGCGGGCCCGAGCCACGTCTCGCGCGTCAGTTGGACGTCGCCGTCGCGCACGACGCTGACGTCGAAGCTCGTGCCGCCGGTGTCGCACACGACCAGGTTGCGGGCCGGGGCCGCGACGGCTTTGCCGGCGAGCGGCGCCATTGCGGGTCCGGAGTTGACCGAATACAGCGGTCGCTGGGCGATGTCGTCCAGACGCAGCACCCCTCCGAACGAGGTGACGAGCAGCAACTCGCCGGCAAACCCGGCCCTGCGCAGGTCGGACTGCATCTCGGCCAGATGACGCTGCATCAACGGCTTGAGCGAGGCGTCGATGGCCGCCGAGGACGTCCGCCTGTACTCGCGGATGATCGGGTTCAGCCGGGATGAAAGGGTGTAGGGGACCCCGGGCAGATACTCGTCGAGCAGCTCGCCGATCCGCTCCTCGTGCACCGGGTTGGCGATCGACCACAGCAGCGACACGGCGACCGCCTCGATGTCGTGCTCGCCCAGCTCGGCGAGGACGTCCTTGACCTCCTTGGCGTCGAGCGGCTCGAGCACCTCGCCCTCCGAGGTGACCCGCTCGCCCACCTCGAAGGTCAGCTCCCGCGGCACGTACGGGTCCGGATATCCATGACGGAAGTCGAACGGGCGCAGCTTGCCCCCTTCCCGGAAGGTCAGCGTGTCCCTGAACCCCTTGGTGGTGATCAGCGCCGTCCGGGCCGTCGTGCCCGTGAGGATCGCGTTGGTCGAACGGGTCGTCGCGTAGATCAGGAGCTCGGTGTCGCCGAGCAATTGATCGAGCGCAAGCGATCGCTCGCGGGCCGCGATGGCAAGCGCATCGCCGATCCCGTCGAAGATCCGCCGCGGCGTGGTCGGAGCCTTGCTGAGCGAGAAGCGGCCGTCGGCGTCGGTGAGGACGACGTCGGTGAACGTCCCGCCGGTGTCCACAGCTACCTTGAAGGACATCGCTGCACCTTGGCGGTCGTCGCCGTACCAGGCGGTGCGATCGCGTCGCGCCCCTCGAGCGCGCGCATCACCAGCGCCTTGCAGGCGTCCAGATCGGTCTCTCGGTACATCGCCAGCACCTCCGCCGCGGGCGATCCCGAGCCGTGGATGATCTCGGTGTTCCAGTAGCCCGAGTACTCCGACGCGGCGAGGTCTCGGATCAGCTTGAACACGCGCAATCGCTCCCAGGCCGAGCCCGGCTCTGCGCCGCGGAAGTACTTCTCGACCAGAGGCTTGATGTCCGGCGCCTGCAGGTCCTCAATCAATGGCGCCGTCGTCACCGCGCCGCCGGCGATCTCGAGGAGCAGACGGCACGCGGTGAAGTGGCTTTCCATGCACAGGTGCTTGCCAGCGTTGGTCAGCACGGGGTCGGG
>DASRXW010000087.1:0-16180 GCA_035654055.1 Conexibacter sp. | reverse complement strand
TCGTCTTCTGCGTCGAGGTGAGCGCGACGACCGTCACCTCGCCCTTGCCGGTGCCGCCGGGGGCCGGGGCCGTCGGAGCGGCGACCGGTGCGGCCGGCGCCGCGGGCGCGCTGCCTCCTGCGGCCGCCTTCTCCACGTCCGCGCGCACGATCCGCCCACCCGTGCCGGTTCCGGTCACGGTCGAGAGGTCGACGCCGCGCTCACGCGCCAGCCGGCGAGCAAGCGGCGAGGCCTTCACCCGGCCGCCGGTCGCGAGCGCACCCGACTCCGCGGAGCCGTCGCCCACGGCGGGCATCGAGGGGGAAGCGGCGGAGCTGGCAGCCGCGTCGACGCCGCCGGCGTCCGCCACAGCGGCCGATCCGGCGGGTGGCGATGAGGACGCACGTGCGCCGGCCGAAGGTCCGGCGTGCGCGCGGGTGGGCGGGACCGATTCAGGACCCGCCGGCGCAGCGGCCGAGCCTGAGGCGGAGTTGCCGGCAGCACCCGCAGGCGGCGTCTCCCCCTCGGCAAGCACATGCGCGATCAGCGCACCCACCGGCAGCGCATCGCCTTCCGAAGCGACGTGGTGGAACACGCCCGCCGCGTCGGCCTCGTACGTCATGTTCGCCTTGTCCGTCTCGATCTCGGCGATCTCATCGCCGCGCGCGACCGCGGCGCCGTCCGCGACGAGCCATCTGAGGATCGTCCCCTCCTCCATCGAGTCGGAGAGGCGCGGCATCGTGATCTCGGGCATCTAGCTCTTTCGTCCCAAGGATGCGAGCACCGCGCCCGCGATCCGTTCGTCGTTCGGCATCGCCGCCAGCTCGAGGTTCTTGGCGTATGGCAGCGGCACCTCGGCCATGCCCACGCGCTCGACCGGCGCGTCGAGTTCGTCGAAGCAGGCGTGCTGGATGCGCGCGGCCAGCTCGGCGGTGACGCCGTAGCTCGGCCAGCCTTCCTCGACGCAGACCGCGTGGTTCGTCTTCGCCACCGACGCGGCGACCGTCTCGACGTCGAGCGGGCGCAGCGAGCGCAGGTCGACCACCTCGGCGGAGATGCCGTGCCGCTCCGCAAGCTGGTCCGCTGCGGCCAATGCACGCACGGTCGCGTAGGAGTGCGTCACGAGCGTCACGTCGGACCCCTCGCGCAGCACCTGCGCGAGGCCGATCGGCGTGACGTGCTCGGGGTCGAGCGGGACCGGCCCTCTCTGCTTGTAGATCGGCAGGTTCTCGATCACGAGCACCGGGTCGTCGTCGCGGATCGCCGCCTTCAACAGCCCCTTCGCGTCGGCCGGCGTGGCGGGCGCGACGACCTTCAAGCCCGGCGTGCTCGCAAACCACTGGTCGAACGACTGCGAGTGCTGCGCGGTCAGCTGGTTGCCGGCGCCGTTGGGCGTGCGGATCACGAGCGGGCAGCGCACCTCGCCGCCGAACATCGCGCCGATCTTCGCCGCGTGGTTGACGACCTGGTCCATCGCGACGAGCAGGAAGTTGATCGTCATGATCTCGACGACCGGGCGCTCGCCGAGCATCGCCGCGCCGACGCCGGCGCCGACGAAGCCCTCCTCGGCGATCGGCGTGTCGCGCACGCGATCCTCGCCGAACTCCTCCATCAGGCCGGCGGAAACCTTGTACGCGCCCTCGAAGACGCCGACCTCCTCGCCCATCAGGAAGACGCGCTCGTCGCGCGCCATCTCCTCGCGCAGCGCGAGTCGCAGCGCCTCGCGGTACGTCATGACCTCCGTCTCGCCCGCAACCGCTTCAGCCACTGTGAGTTCGGAATCGGCGTTTCGCCGTCCGCTCGTCGCAAGCGCCGAGCTCCCGGCGACGTCAGTCGCGCTCATGCACCCAGCCCCGCGTCGAACGTCAGCGCAAGCTCGCCGAAGGCGGACCCCGGCCGCATGCGCGCGAACTGCTCGGCGCTGCCGGCGGCGTGCATGCCGGCGGCGAGCTGCCCGACGCTCGGCTCGGCGCTCGCGGTCGCGAACTCGACCGCCGCGGCGACGCGCTCGTCAGCGCGCCGGTCGATCGCCTCCAGCTCGATCTCGGCGACGCCCTCCGTGCGCAGCTGCTCGCGGACCCGGCGAATCGGATCGTGCACCTTGTGCTCGGCGATCTCGTCCTTCGTGCGGTAGGCGAGCCCGGCGTCGGCGACCGAGTGGCCGCGGTAGCGATACGTCATCGCCTCGAGCACCGCCGGCGCACGGTCCTCGCGCGCGGCGCGCAGCAGGCGGTGGGCCGCCTCGGAGACGGCGTCGAGGTCGTCGCCGTCGACGCGCTCGCCGTGCATGCGGTAGGCGCTCGCGCGCTTGAACAGCTCGGGCTCGGCGGAGGCACGCGCGACGGAGGTGCCCATCCCGTACTCGTTGTTGATCACGAGGAAGACGATCGGCAGGCGCCACAGCGCGGCGAGGTTGAGCGCCTCGTGCCAGGCGCCCATGTTCACGGCGCCATCGCCCAGCTCGCAGACGACCGCCTGCGGCTTGCCCTGGCGCACGAGCGCGAGCGCGAGGCCCGTCGCGACCGGCAGCTGGCCGGCGACGATGCCCCAGCCGCCGTAGTAGCCGCGCGTGACGTCGAGCACGTGCATCGAGCCGCCGCGACCGTGCGCGCAGCCGTCCTCACGGCCGAACAGCTCCGCCATGACGGCGTCGGGCGAGGTGCCGCGCGCGAGCGCGAAGCCGTGCGAGCGGTAGCCGGTGACGAGCAGGTCGTCGGGCTGGAGCGCGTGGACGACCCCGACGGTGGCGGCCTCCTGCCCCGACGAGAGGTGGCAGTAGCCGCCGATGCGCGCGGCCTTGTACTGGCGCTCGGCCTCCGTCTCGAAGACGCGGCTCAGCACCATCGTCTCGTACAGCTCGCGCCGCACCTGCGGCGCGAGCTCGCCTACCGGTACGACGTCCGGAGCTGGGGCTGCGACCAGGGACATCTAGGACTCCTCGAAGTACTCGGGGTGCGCCGCCTGGATCTGCGGCACGCTGGACAGGACCATGCGCAGGTGGTGGCGCATCGCCGCCTCCGCGCGGTCGGCGTCGCCGGCGGCGATCGCCGCGACGAGCTCGCGGTGCTCGGCGACCATCTCGCCGAGGTAGCCGGGCTCCGGGAGGCTGAGGCCGCGGACGCGGTCGAGATGGCCGTTCGCGCGGCGCGCGAGCGACCAGGCGATCTCGTGCCCGCTCAGCTCGGCGAGCAGGCGGTGGAGCGCGTCGTCGAGCGTGTCGAAGGCGTCCGCGTCGCCCTGCTCCTCGGCGCGCTCCTGCGCGGCGAGGTTCGCCTGCAGGTCGGCGAGGCCGGCCTCGGTGACGCGCTCGGTCGCACGGCGGATCGCGGCGCACTCGAGCGCCTCGCGCACGAACGCCGCGTCCTCGACGGCAGCGGGGCTGACGAGCGTGACGAACGTCCCGAGCTGCGGCACGATCGCGACGAGCCGCTCGTCGCGCAGCCGCGCGAGCGCTTCGCGCACGGGCGTGCGGCTGACGCCGAGCAGCTCCGCCAGCTCGTTCTCCGACAGCTGCCGACCCGGCTGCAGCTCGGCGCTGACGATCGCCGCGCGCAGCGCGGCGTACACCTGGTCACCGGTCGAGAGGCCATTTATGCGATCGTGCAGGGCAATTCGCATGAGTGCCGACTAGTATACAAGTGCACCGCAAGCCCCGTTCGGGGGTAGTGGGTCACTTTGGCTCAGAATGTGCCCGCCGCCGCCGATTGGTCGCCAGGCAGGAGGACTGCGCTCGGCCGACATCCGGTCCTTTAGGATTACTGCGTGAAGATCACCACGAAGAACACCCGCCACGGTCCGTTTCCGACTGCGGACGGCTCGACCAAGACCGAGATCGCCGGGCCGCACTGGACCACCGCGCAGAATCAAACCCTGGCCGAGATCACGCTCGAAGTCGGCCAGGAGACGCGCACGACTCTTCATACCGAGTCGGAGGAGCTCCTGTTCTTCACCGCTGGTCTGGGGCGCGTGTGGTGCGGGACCGATGAGCGCATCGTCGGAGCGGGCGACTGTGTAGTCGTTCCGCCGCGCACGGAGCACAAGGTGTCGAATACGGGCGAAAAGCAGCTCGTATGGCTTAGCTGCTGCGCTCCTCCCTATCGCCATGAGAGCACTGTCGTCACTGCGTAGCGGCTCGCAGAGCACGAAGTCTCGGAACTCCTAGTCGAGCAGTCCGGCGATCTCGGCGAGCGTCCAGCGGTGGTCGGCAACCCCGGCAGCCTGCGCGGGCGTGGCCTTCAAGGTCTGGTGGACGCGGCCGAAGTTGTAGTGCATGTAGTGGAGGCTGACCGCATGGGTCAGGTTCTCGATCTTCTTCGAGAAGCCGTTCGTGAGGCGCGTGAAGCGCCGCATGCCCATCCGCATCGTGAGGTTCTGGCGCTCGACGTAGCTGGTGCTGATGTCGGCGTGCTTGGGTCTGCCGGAGACGATCGTGACGTGCGCGCTGGTGCATACGGGTGGGCTGTAGCGGCGCTCTGAGCCTCTGAGTCTCGGATCGGTGCCGTAGACCTTGCTGAGCTGCGCGAAGTCGACCGTCTCGCCGAACGCTTCGCCGACGGCCTCCTGGTAGGCGCTCAGCCCATCCGTCGTGATCTGCACCCGCTCGTTGGCGAGCCGGCCGCGCAGGTCATCCATGAACGCGAGGGCATCCTCGATCGTGCGCTCACCGACCAGCCACGACGGCACGAGCTTCGTGTCCGCGCACAGCGCCGTCCATGTCCACACGTCGCCGTAGCCCGGCGTGCCCTTGTACTGCTCGGGCACGTTCTTCTGCTTCGCATACGCGAAGGACCAGATCTCGTCGCACTCGATCGTCTTGCACGGCAGGCCGCGCAGCGTGGCGTCCTGGTACTCCGCACAGGCGGCGCCGAGATCCACGAGCAGTCTCGTGACCGTGTTCTTGGCGGCCCCGGTGATCCGCACCGTTGCGCGGATGCTGTTGCCCTCGACCAGGCAGCCGATGATCGCGGCGCGCTTGTCCGTGCTCAGCCGGTTCATGTTGACCATTATGCGTAGATCATCGGACGGAACTTCTTGAGTCTCCGGTACGTGCTTCGGGATCGGCTCCTTCCCTCGTGAAGGCGATAGGTAGCGGCGGGAATGCGCCGAACACGGTTCTAGCAAGCGCAGCGCAAGGCGTTCGGGGTTTGGCGTCGAAAGGACCGGTGTCGTGGGGCGGTCTTCGCCGCTACGGTTCCGGTGCGCGCATGTCGAGAGTCGTCTTGGATCTTCACGGTGCCCGCGCCCAAAGAGGCGTGGAGATCGACGCGCTCGAGACCTTTTTCGAGCACTTCCGCACGGCGTTGCGTGAGTATGCGCGCGCCAGAGCAGGCCAGATCGCGCACAAGGGTGGGCGTCCGACAGGACGAGATCAGGCGGCGACCGCATTCCGGCTGGTCGACTTCAGAACTGGGAGTGGAATCGCCACCCTTGACCCCATCACGGCGCCTGACGACGACGTGAGTGTGCCAATGGCGCCAGGCGAGGAGACCCTGTCTGAGACCAGCCTGCGTGCGTTGCTCGATGACGTTCAGGCCGAGCGGGACATGCCAGCGCCAGTCGTCTCTGCGCTCAGCAACGCACGGAAGGCGATGGGCGAGGACGGCAACTTCGGCGTAGAGATGCTCGGCGACCGCCCTGTCCCGAAGGTGGTGATTGACGCGGCTCGCATTGGACGGCTCCAGCGCAGCCCCTCGCTCGCGGAGCCTACTCAGCAGATCATCAGCGGACGGCTGCATATGGTCGAGACGGACCTGCCCAATCGACGGGTCGCGGTACGCGCACAAGACGGCGTCGACTGGACGTGTACGTATCCCGACGAGCTGCGACCGCTGGTCGGCAAGCTTGTCGAGCAGTTGGTACGGATCACCGGGTCCGGGCGGGTCATGTCGTCCGCCTCCGGCCGACTGGAAATCTCGACGATTGAACCGATCGTCGAGTCTGTGCAGGAAGCACTGTTCACGGCTGAGACCGTCCCCCTTGAGGAACTCCGTGCGGAGCAAGGGATCGCCGGTCCGCAGGGACTCGACGCTTTCATCGACCCAGAGTGGTCCGATGACGAGGAGAGTCGACGGTTCCTTGAAGCCACTCTCGGCGCGGCCGAGTAGCGCACCGTGTCAGAGACCATCCTTTGCGACACGTCTTTCGTGAGCGTGCTCCAGCGCGGGGGTTCGCTCTCTGAGTGGCCCACGGCAGTCCGCGACCGACTGAGTAATGCCACGCTCGCTATGAGCGTGATCAGCCTCGCCGAGCTTCGCGACGGCCATATCTATGCTGGGTGGGGTTCAGCGCGGCGGGCGCGGGCGGAGCAGCTCATGGCCTCCTACCTGTGGGTCCCTCTCGATATGGCGATCGTGGACGAGTGGGCGCGGATGCGTGCCGACTGTCGTAGACGCGGCGTGAAGGTTCCCCACAACGACATCTGGATCGCGGCGTCTGCCACCACGCGTGGATGGCCGCTCGTCTCTTGCGACAGAGACTTCGACGCGCTGGCGGCGGTCGACCACATTCGGCTCGATGTTCCGGGCGCGCTCCCAGCGCCGCCCCAGCAGGCGTAGGAAGCCGCTTAGGAACCTGACCAGCGCGCCTGCGCGGCTCGTCTCGCGGCCGCGCTGCGTTGCTCGGGCGTCATCCGTTGCGCGCGCGTTCTGCCGCCCTTCTGGCCGCGCTGGACGGCGGCGGGATCTGGCCGAGCGTCGCGCGCGTCAGGGTCCGTCGAGTCTCTGACGATGCGGGCTGCAAGACGGTTCAGGTCCACGACCTCATCCTACCCGCCGCCTCAGAAGCTTCCGCCGCAGCGCTCTCGTCTGGAACTCGGCCCACTCGGCGTTCAGGTCGCGCAAGTGCGCGAGCGCTTCTGGGGTGGGGCAGACCGCCGCGTCGTGGCCGGCTGTCGGGTCGATGCCGCGCAGCTTATGCTCATAGACCGCGACGAGATCGCCGAGCGTGAAGCCCAGCGTCCGCGTGATCGCCACGAGCGTCAGGAACCGCGGATTCGAACGGCCCAGCTCCAGCGGTCCAAGGTAGCCGTCGCCCAGCCCGGCGTCGAAGCACACCGCGTTCTGCGGCACCCACCCGTGACGCTCACGCAGCCGCCGCACGGCTCGGCCGAGCGCGACCAGCTCGCTGCGATCGCCGTCCGCGTCCTTAAGCCCCATCGTGCATCTGCCGTTCGTAGACGGCTACCAGCTCTCCCAACGGCACACGCAACCCGATCGTGAGGCGGTGCACCGTCCGCCACGTCGCGTTGATCTCCCCACGCTCCACCGCACCGACGTAGTTTCGATGGAGCCGCGACCGGAACCCCAGCTCTTCCTGCGAGATCCCCCGCCGGCCGCGAAGCTCCCGCACGGCCCTTCCCAACGCCCGCTGCTGAGGCGACACCGCCCCACACATATCCTTGCCATGCACGGACTTACCTCCGTGTAGGCCCCAGGTTGGCGTTACAGCGCCGCCTGGGGCCGCCTCGTTGTCAGAACGGGCGGCACCGTAGAGCAGATCCGCGGGCCGTTCAAACTGACCCACTACCCATTCGGGGGTAGTGCGTCACTTTGACCCTTCGGTAGTGGGTCAGTTTGACCCGGCGGGCCTTTGCGGGGAAAGAAAGGAGCGCTCGTGACTGACACGAGACGCGAGGCTTGGTAGTGGGTCAGTCCAGAAGGCCCGCGGCGCCCGCGTCGGCGCGCGCGGCGGAGCGAATCGTCGAGCCGTGCGAAGCGCGGGTCGTCGGCGGCGAGCATCGTGAGCAGCGTCCCGCGGACGGCAGCGAGATCGAGCGTCCCGGCGGCGAGCATCGCCTCGATGTCCGCCCAGTCGCGCGTACGGTCGAACATCGCCTTGAAGATCGCCAGCTCGTCGGGGCCGAGCACGGGGATCTTCGCGCCCGCGAACGGGACCGTCCGCCGATGCTCGGCCGCCGCGGCGTGAACCGGGACCGTGTCGAAGAAGAGGTCCACCGGCGTCTCGTCCCACCACAGGCGGATCTGCCCGTCGCGCGCGATCGCCTCCTCCGTCCCTTCCGGCTGCGCGACGCCGTCCGGCAGGGCCCGCAGCACACGCCCGCAGTCGGCCGCCGGCACGAACACGTTCACGTCGATGTCGCTCGTGCCGCGCGGGTCGCGCGTCCAGTACGCGAGTGCGATCGCCCCGCCGAAGGCATGCGGGACGTGCCGCCGCGCCAGCGCGCGATGCAGCTCCACGAGCCGCTCCGGCAGCGTCGGGCTCATCGCGACGTGGCGGCCAGGGGCGGGAACCGCAGCATCGGGTCATGACGGGTCGGCAGCGCCTCTGCCAGCGCGAGCACGTCCACCAGCGTCCGCCCGGCTCTCGCCAGCTGAGCGGCTGAGGGGCGCACGACCGGCTGCGTACGATGCGCGACCGTCAAACGCGCGCCGGCCCCCGCCAGCAGGCGACTGAACGTCTCGAGCGACGGATCCTTGCGGCCGGTCTCGTACAACGAGATCGTCGCCTGCGACGTCCCGGTGGTGCGGGCGAGCGCGGCCTGGGTCAGGCCGGCGCGCCGGCGAGCCTCGCGCAGGGTCGAACCGGCGTCCATGGGATCAGTATATCCGGGTGGATATGCAAAGTCACGCCAACCGCGTGACGGGCGGAAGCACGTAGGTGCCGTCGAGGACCGCCGGGTCGGGCACGTACATGCGCATGACGGGCCGGAAGTCGCCGGACGGGGCGGGCAGCCAGTTGGCGCGCTCCTCCTCGTCCGCGGGCGGCTCGTGCTGCATCAGGAGCGTCAGCGAGCCGTCATCGGCGTAGCGCAGCCCGGGCGTGCGGTCGCCGATCGAGTAGCGGTCGATCGGGTTCGCGACGAGGTAGAAGTCCGGCATGTCGTACATCGTCAGTGACCAGAAGGCCTCGCACGGCGGCGGCTGCTCGAAGCGGATCGCGTAGCGGCGGGCGCCGGTGAGCTGCTCGCCGTCCGCGTCGACGTAGACGACCGAGTACGCGGCCTCGTAGCCGTGATTGCCCCACAGCCCGGCGCGGGCGGCGATCGCGCGCTCGACGTGCGCCTTCTCACGGTCGGCGATCTTCCAGGCCGGGTCGTCGAGCGCCCCGACCCCGAGGTTGTCGAGGTTGTAGTCGAACAGGTGCAGCCCGATCATCCAGCCGTTCACAAGGGGTCTCGTTCCGGCGCGCGTGACCTGCTCCAGCCGGGCTCTGCCGGCGACGACGCCGGCCGTCAGCGCGGCGGCGAGGTCCGCGGGCGCGTCCGCATAGGGCGAGCCGTCGTCGGGCAGGCCCAGCGGGGCGAAGCGCTGCTGGTACTCCTGCTCGGGCGCGGAGGGCGGGAAGGCGGCCATCGACACGCGCAGCCGCTCGAAGAACGCCAGTGCCTCGGGCACGCCCGGATCGGGCTGCGGCAGACCGGGCGCGGCGGCGGCCGCCCCGTCGCCGTCGCGGTCGAGCGGCGCCAGCCCGATCTGCGCCTGCAACACGTGGATCGCCGGCAGGTCCTGCTCGCCGTCGCACGCAAGCCGACCGACGATGCTCGCCACGCGCGTCGGGAAGTCGATCCGCGTCGCGCCGTCCGGCACGTTGCCGTCCCAGGCGGGCGGCGCGAGCAGGTACCTGCCGCCGCCGGACCCGGTCGCGCGCGTGCCGACGTAGGCGAAGTTGTTCGTCCACGCGTCGACGAACTGGAACACGTCGTAGCGCGCGCCCGTGTCCGGCACCGTGAGCAGCTGCGGCCCGGCGCCGAGGTCGACCTGCGCGATCGAGTAGAGCGTGTCGTTGTTGATCGTCACGAACGTGTCCGCCGGGCCCGCGAGCTGCGTCGCGTGCGAGAAGGCGTTGAACGGCGCGGCAGCGATCGCCCCCACGCCGGTCGTCACGAAGCGCTCGACCTGCTCGAGGTTGAAGAGCAGCGGGAAGCCGTAGACGTAGGCCTCCGCCGCAAGGGCGATCCGTTCGTCGTCCGCCATGCCAGGCCTCCGTTTCGCCGTGCAGCGGTTGCCGCCGACGCTACTCCACGTGCGGCGGCTCGCCCAGCGTGTCCAGTACGGATCTCCGGCGGCTCGTCAGCCGCGCGGGTTGCGCAGGCGGTCGCGGTCCTCCGACTCGCCGACGAGCAGGAAGACGTAGGAGACGAGGATCACGCCGGCGATCCCGAACAGGCCCCAGCCGATCGCAGCGACCAGCACGCTGCTCGCGACGACGACCAGCACGATGCTCGCGACCAGCAGCGCGAGCGCGACGCCAAGGATGCGCGGATGTGCCACGTGGGACATGCAGGGAGGTATACCGCCTCAGGACGCGATCGACCGCACCCGACCTGCGTCAGCTGCGCTCGACGACGCGCGCCAGGTGGCGGTTGAGCGCGCGCATCGTCAGCTCGTACGGCAGCGCCCACTTGCGCTGGAACCAGAAGCCGACGCGGATGTCGGGCGACGTGAAGACCATGTAGCGGTTGCGCTCGATCCCCTCGAGGATCTTCGCCGCGACGTGCTCGGGGGTGACCGCACGGCGCTCGAAGCGCGCCACCATCGCTCTGATCGCCGGGGCGTCGCGGTCGACGCCGACGATCTGGACCGTCTCGACGAGCGGCGTGCGCACGCCGCCGGGACAGACCAGGCTGACGCCGATGCGGTGGCGGCGGAGGTCGAAGCGCAGCACCTCCGAGACGCCGCGCAGGCCGAACTTGCTGGCGCTGTAGGCGCCGTGCCACGGCAGGCCGAAGAGCCCGGCAGCGGACGACACGTTCACGACGTGGCCGCCGCGGCCGGCGGCGATCATCGGCGGCACGAATGCCTCGAGCACGCTGATCGGCCCCATCAGGTTGACGTCGATCTGCTGCCGCCAGTGGCGGTGCTCCAGGCGGTCGATCGCGCCCCACGTCGAGATGCCCGCGACGTTCATGACGACGTCCATCGCGCCGTGCGCGGCGTGGATCGCGGCCGCGAGCGCGACGACCGCGTCGTGGTCGGCGACGTCCGCGGCAGCCGCGTGGCCGACGGTCCCGCCGGCCGCGCGGACCTCCTCCACCACGCGTGCGAGCCCCGCCTCGCGCAGGTCCGTCAGGAACAGCTCCGCACCGCGCGCGGCGGCGGCGAGCGCAGTCGCGCGGCCGATCCCGCTCGCCGCGCCGGTGATCAGGCAGCGTTTCCCGCGCAGGTCGCGGACGGGCACGTGACGGCGCGGCATCACGCGCCGCGCCTCGCGGCCGCGCGCTGCACGAGCCGCGTGAGCGGCGAGCCGGCCGCGGCGTGCGGGTCGGGGACCGGATCGGGCCCGAGGTCGAGCGAGCGCAGCGTCATCGCGAGCATCTCGTAGTGGCCGATCAGGAGGCACAGCTCGATCAGGCGGCGCTCGTCGTACTCGCGTGCGAGCGCGGCCCACAGCTCGTCGCCGATGCGGCCGTCCGCGTGCAGCTCGTCGGCGGCGCGCAGCAGCAGCGCGCGCCGCGGCGACCAGCCGGGCGCGTCGGCGCCCTCACCCAGTGCGCGCGCGACCTCCTCGGCGCTCAGCCCGGCGCGCTGCGCGAGCCGCTCGTGCTGGACGCGCTCGTAGTCGCAGCCGGTGTTGCGGGCGACGCGCAGGATCACCAGCTCGGCCTCGTCGCGCGGCAGCGTCCCGCCCGGCATCAGCGCGCCGGCGAACAGCAGCCAACGCCGGAACAGGCCGCGATGGCGCGCGAGCGTCGTGAAGATCCGCGGCGGCTCGCCGCCGCCGGCCGCCGCGCCGAGCACGCGCACGATCGCCGCGTTCGCGAGCCCGATCTCGCGCGTGCTCCCCGGGGCGATCCGCGGTCCAGCTCCCATCGCGCGGACCGTAACAGCCGCCGAGCGCGCTCACGCCACCTGGGCGGCGCGCCGGCCGGGCGCGGGCCGTGTGGCCCGCGCCCGGTGGAGCGGCGGCGTCAGAGCGACGCGAGGTCCCGCACCTGCGTGAGGCGGATGGCGTTGCCGGACGGGTCGCGGAAGCCGGAGTCGATGCCGTACGGGCGCTCTTCCGGCGCCTCGGAGAACTCGACGCCGCGGCCCTTCAGCTCCTCGTAGGAGGCCTGGCAGTCCTCGGTGGTGAGGAAGACGGTGCCGGCGAAGCCCTTCGCCATCAGCGCCTTGACCTGCTCGGCGGTGTCGGCGTCCATCACCGGCGGACCGGGGATCGCCATCAGCACGACCGCGAAGTCCGGCTGGCTGGCAGGGCCGACGGCGAGCCAGCGGAAGTTGCCCATCTCCGGCAGCGTGACGTCGGCGCGCACCTCCCAGCCGAGCTTCTGCGTGTAGAACGCGAGCGCCTCGTCTTGGTCGTGGACCCACAGCTGCGCGTTGGCGACTCTGATCATCGGGGCCTCCCTGTCGTGGAGTTGAGTGGAACGGTCGACGGCGATGCTAGGTCGGGTCGTCGCCGCTGTCTTCTCGAAACGTGCGCTGTTCGGCGCGCTGCGGCGACGCGCGCCGAACAGGCGGCCGGCCGAACGCGCGCACGACGCACACCGGCACGACCGCATGCGCAGCGGCCGGCGGGAAGGCCGCGCGGTACGCGGTCGGCGACATGCCGTACGTGCGCGTGAAGCTCGTCGTGAACGAGCCGATGCCCTGCAGCCCGACCGCGAGGCAGATCTCGGCGACCGAGTGGTCGGTCGTGCGCAGCAGCGCCGCCGCCCGCTCCAACCGGCGCGTGAGCAGATAGGCGTGCGGCGACTCGCCGAACGCACGACGGAACTCGCGGCTGAAGTGAGCGCGCGAGAGGCCGGCCGCGCGCGCGAGATCCTCGACGCCGAGCGGCTCGGCGTAGCGCGCATCGGCGAGGTCCTTCGCGCGCAGCAGGTGGCGATCGGTCGGGACGAAGGCCATGCCGCCAGCAGTATCGCGCGCGAGCCGCGCGAGCCGCCAGGGCGCGTGTCAGCGGCTCAGGCGCTCGGCGACCGCTCGACGACGAGCCCGTACACGCGCGTCGCGTGCAGTCGGACGACGACGCGGCGCTCGGCGACAAGCCGCTCGTACAGCGCCTCCTCGTCCTGCGGGCCCATCAGCGTCGTGTAGACAGGGAGCAGCTCACGGCAGACGTCGTCGCCGGGCGTCCGCGCCTCGTCGCTCACCTCGGCGTCCGCTTCGACGACCGCGTAGGCCCAGTGGCTCGGGCCGGCGACGTGGAGCGCGGCACGCGGGTCGCGTCGCAGGATGCGCGCCTTGAGCCGATCGGCGGTCGTCGTGACGCGAGCGACGCGGGCGTCCGCGTCCCACACGTACAGGACGTTCGAGAGCTGCGGGTGGCCGTCGCGCTTGACGGTCGCGAGCACGGCCTCGCGGTGCGCTGCGATCAGGTCGATGAGGGCTTGCTCGTCGGTCATCGGATCGGGAGCCGGGCGGTGAGCACGCGGCCGCGGCAGCTGGAAGCGTGGCACACGGAGCCCGCTCGCGCGAGCGCAGCCGTGCGGCGGGGTCCGTCCGTCAGCGATGGGCGATGGGCGTCCTGCCTGCGTCGTAGACGTCGATCATGCGGCGGTAGTTCGCGGCGATCGCCTCGACCGCGGCGTCGCGATCGCACTCGCCGGCGATCCACCGCTTGAGCGGGTTCCAGAAGATCGTGCGGCCGATCGCGAAGCCGATGAAGCCGTCGGCCTGCGCGGCTGCGCGCAGCCAGCCGCTGACCGTCTCGTCGTCGGCGCCGGCGCCGAGCACGACGCAGCCGACCGCGTCACGGCCGTCGGCGCGTGCCGCTGCCGAGACCGCGTTGCAGTCCTCGACGCTGTCCAGCCCCTCGACCTTCCACACGTCGGGCTCGACGCCCGCCGCCTGCAGCTGGCCGATCGTCTCGACGACGAGCGCCGGGCGCAGCTCCGACGCGAAGCGGGCCGCGTCGCCGTCGGCCGTCGAGAGCTGCGCGTCGCTCGGCGGCACGATCAGCTCGAACAGCAGCTTCTCGCGGCGCGGCGCGAGCCATGCCGACAACTCTGCGAGCCGGGCCGCCTGGCGCGCGTTCATCGCGACGTCGCCGTCGGGGTTCCAGCGCACGAGCACCTTGACGAAGTGCGGGTCGAACAGCTGGATGTGCGCGGCGTAGTCGTCGCCGAACTCGAGCTCGAACTCCTCGCGCGAGCTCTTCTCCGCACAGACCGCGAGCACGAGCCCGCGCTCGCGGGCCGCGTCGGCGGCCGCCGCGCCGTGCTCCTCGTCGACCAGCGCGCCGAGCGCCTTCGCCGTGTCGGCGGACGCCCCCCGCGTGACCGCCTCGAGCCCGTCGAGGATCGCGAGCTTGGCGTCGGCCATCTGCCGGCGCTGCTCCGGCGTCGGCTCCCTCTCGATCCCGAACAGCCGCTGCTGGAACGACGTGCGATGGTCGAAGGCGAGGATGTACAGCGGCGAGTCGTAGCCGAGGCTCATGAGGCTCCTTGGGGGTTCGGCGAGGACGGCAGCGGCGACGGAGCGACGGCGCCGTCCGCGCTGAAGCCGACGAAGACGCAACGGCCGTCGGCGACCGCGTCGGCCGCCGCGACGCCGGCCTTCGCCGCCAGCTCGAGGTCGAGGGTCGAAGGGAACGCGGCGCGCTGCGCATGGCCGAGGATCGTCGGGTGGACGCGCAGGCCGCTCAGCTCCGCCAGCTCGTCGGCGACGGCGACCGCGTCGCCGATCGCCTCCGACATGACGACGACGGCCTCGCCGTCGGCCGCGAGCTCGGTCAGCCGGCGCGCGACGGACACGAGCTCGTGCGGGCGCTCCGGCACGAGCGCGTGCTCGACGCCGGCAGCCGCCGCGACGGCGTCGGCCAGGCGGCCGGTCGGCGCGCCGAGCGTCTGCACGACGAACGCCCGCCCGCCGAGCGAGCGCCCGGTGATGCGCAGGCGCTTGACGGCGTCGACGCCGTAGGCGACGGCCGAGTCGCAGCCGATCGTCAGCGCGGTGCCGGCGACGTCGCCGTCGATCGTGGCCGGGACGAAGGCGGTCGGCACGAGCTCGGCCAGCGCGCGTGCGCCGTCGCCCGAGCCGCCGCCGCCGACGACGACGAGGCCGGCGAGGCCGAGCTGCTCGAGCGACGCACGACAGGTCTCCACGCCCGCGGACGTCGCGAGCTGCGGCCAGCGGCTCGTGCCGAGCCACGTGCCGGGCTCGAGGCGATACGCGGCGACGACCGGCGACTCGGCGTCGGCGAGCGTGCCCGCCGCGAGCCCCGCGAAGCCGCCGGCGATCCCGACCGGCTGCGTGCCGCGGGCTTCGAGCGACTGCCACGTCGCCGCCACCACGGCGTTCATGCCTGGCGCGTCGCCGCCGCTCGTGAGGATCCCGATCCGGGTCGCATCAGCTTGACTTTCCTTGCGAAACGTCACAGTTGTGGAAGCATCACACAAAGGTGTCGGCGGTGTCAAGAACAAATCGAAAGCAAACAGGTGGACTCAAAAGAAAACGGCGGCGATTCGAGGTGATACGGTTCGCGCGTGCTCAGGGTGCTTGAGACACCACCCGTGGTCGGCGTCGACCTCGGCGGGACGATGCTGCGCGCGGCGCTCGTCGACGCCGACGGCGCCGTGCTGCAGCTCGAGCGCCGCCGCCACGCGGCGACGGACTACGCCCTGGTGCTGGACGCTCTGGCCGACGTCGTCGAGCGCCTGCAGGAGCACGTCCAGGAGACGCCGATCGCAGCGGTCGGCGTCGGCGTCGCCGCGTTCCTCGACGCCGGCGCGCGGGGCGTTCGCACCGCCGTGAACCTCCACTGGACGCAGCGCCCGCTCGCCGACGACCTCGAGGCGCGCCTCGGGCTTCCCGTCGCGCTGCTCAATGACGGCGACGCCGGCGCGCTCGGCGAGCATCGGCACGGCGCCGGCCGCGGTCGCGACTCGCTCGTGCTCGTCACCGTCGGCACCGGCGTCGGCGGCGGCGCGATCGTCGACGGCCGCCTGATGCGCGGCGGAACGGGCGTCGGCAGCGAGCTGGGCCACCTGTGCGTGGACCCCGGCGGCCGGCCGTGCCCGTGCGGGGCGCGCGGCTGCCTCGAGCGCTACGCGAGCGGGACGGCGCTCGCCGCCTCCTCGCCCGAGGAGGTCGGCGGCTGGCTCGGTCGCGGGCTCGCGCAGCTGGTCGCGATGCTGGACCCCGAGCTGCTGCTCGTCGGCGGCGGCGTGGCGGCCGCCGGCGTGCCGCTGCTGGAGCCGACGCGGCGCTCGCTCGCCGCCAACCTGCCGCTCGCGAGCTGCCGCCGCCCGCCGCAGCTTGCGCTCGCGCAGCTCGGCGACCTGGCCGGCGTCGTCGGCGCC
>DASRXW010000086.1:0-14912 GCA_035654055.1 Conexibacter sp. | reverse complement strand
ACGAGCTGGCAGTTCTTCGGCGGCGAGTCGACGCTCACGTACCTCACCCAGATGGCGGGGATCGCCGTGCAGATGTTCTTGTCCGCCGCCGTCGGGATGGCGGTGCTCGCCGCCGTCGTCCGCGGCTTCTCGCGCCGCGCGAGCCACGAGCTCGGCAACTTCTGGGTCGACCTCTACCGCTCGCTCGTCTACGTGCTGCTCCCGGTGTCCGTCGTCCTGACGGTGATCCTCGTCTGGCAGGGGGTGCCGCAGACGTTCCAGGGCCATGCGACGGCGACGACCCTGCAGGGCGCGACGCAGGCGATCGCGCGCGGACCCGTCGCCTCGCAGGAGGCGATCAAGAACGTCTCGATGGACGGTGGCGGTTATTACAACTCGAACTCGGCCACCCCGTTCGAGAACCCGACCGGGCTCTCGAACTTCATCGAGCTGTTCCTGATCCTGCTGATCCCGACCTCGCTGACCTACACGTTCGGGCGGATGGTCGGCAGCCGGCGGCAGGGCTGGGCCATCTTCACCGTGATGTCGGCGCTCTTCGTCGCCGGCGTGGCGGTCGTCTACCTCGCCGAGCAGCACGGCACGCCCGCCCAGCATCTCGCCGGGGTGAACACGGCCCACATCGCGGGCTCGACGGGCGGGAACATGGAGGGCAAGGAGCAGCGCTTCGGGATCGCCAACTCGGGGTTGTGGACCGCGGTGACGACGGTCACCTCGTGCGGTGCGGTCAACGCGGCGTTCGAGTCGCTGACGGGGATCGGCGGGCTCGTCCCGTTCGCGAACCTGAGCGCGAGCGAGACGATCTTCGGCGGCGTCGGCACCGGCCTGTACTCGATGCTGCTGTTCGTGATCCTCGCGGTCTTCATCGGCGGGCTGATGGTCGGCCGCACGCCGGAGTACCTCGGCAAGAAGATCGAGGCGCGCGAGATCAAGCTCGTCTCGATCGGCGTGCTGTTCACGCCGATCGCCGCGCTGATCGCGGCAGCGCTCGCGACCGGCACGAAGTACGGCAGACCATCCGTCTTCGCCGAAGGGCCGCAGGGCTTCTCGGAGTCGATGTACGCCTACCTCTCGCAGGCGAACAACAACGGCTCCGCCTGGGCCGGCTACACCGGCTACTACCAGCCGAATCCCGGCAACCTCGGCGCGCACGGCATCACCTTCGCCGACCTGCTCGGCGGCTTGACGATGATGACCGCCCGGTACGTGCCGATCCTCGTCGTGCTCGCGGTCGCCGGATCGTTGGTGCGCAAGAAGGTGGCGCCTGTCGGGCTGGGGACGATGCGGACCGACACGCCGACGTTCGTCGTGTTGCTCGGCGGCGTGATCGTGCTCGTCGGGGCGTTGACGTTCTTCCCCGCTCTCCTGCTCGGACCGATCGTCCAGGGCCTGACCAACCAGGTGTTCTGACATGCGCCGTGATCTCACCACATCGCTGCTGGCCGTCGTCGTATTCACGGTCCTGCTCGGTCTGCTCTATCCGTTCGCGGTGTGGGGGATCGGCCAGGTCGCGTTCCCCGGCAAGGCAGACGGCTCGCAGATCCGCATGCACGGCAAGCTGATCGGCTCGACGCTGATCGGGCAGGACTTCTCCCGGCCGGTGCTCGACAGACACGGCAAGCCGAAGCAGGACGCGAAGGGCAAGCCGGTCACCGAGCCCGACCCGAAGTGGTTCCAGGAGCGGCCGTCCGCGGACGCCTACAACCCGGCGGGGACGTTCTTCGCCAACCGCGGACCGAACCAGGCCTCGACGGTGGCGTTCTACAAGGGAGGCCTCGCCGCGTACATCGCGCTCGAGCGGCCCTACGACCGCGGCCTGACCGCGGCGCAGGTGCCGGTCGACGCGGTCACCGCATCCGCGTCGGGCGTCGACCCGCACATCTCCAAGGCCAATGCGCTGATCCAGGCGCACCGCATCGCCGCCGTCCGGCACCTGCCGCTCGACCGCGTGCATCAGCTGATCGACGACCACACCGACGGCCGCTTCGCCGGCCTGCTCGGCGAGCCGGGCGTGAACGTGGTCGAGCTCAACATCGCCCTCGACAAGGAAGCGCCAGCCAAGTGAGCCCTCGAACCGACTCATCCTCCTCGCTGTTCAGCGCCGAGCTGCTGTGGCCGGCGCTGCGCGCGAGCCTCGCGAAGCTCGACCCGCGCGTGCAGGTCCACAACCCGGTCATGTTCGTCGTCGAGATCGGCGCCGTCATCACCACGATCGCATGGGCGATCCAGCTCGGTGGCGGCGGCCCGCTCGGTGGCGGCAACGAGCCGGCCTGGTTCACCTTCACGGTCGCGATCTGGCTGTGGCTGACGGTCGTCTTCGCCAACCTCGCGGAGGCGCTCGCCGAGGGCCGCGGCAAGGCGCAGGCCGACGCGCTGCGCGCGATGCGGACCGACACCGTCGCGCGGATGCGCGACGGCAGCACCCGTCCGGCGACCGAGCTGCGCCGCGGCGACGTGGTGCTCGTCGAGACGGGCGAGGTGATCCCCGGCGACGGCACCGTCATCGAGGGGATCGCCTCCGTCGACGAGTCGGCGATCACCGGCGAGTCGGCACCGGTGATCCGCGAGTCCGGCGGCGACCGCTCGGCCGTCACCGGCGGCACCCGCGTGCTGAGCGACCAGCTCGTGGTCGAGATCACGCAGGATCCCGGGCAGTCGTTCCTGGACCGCATGATCGCCCTGGTGGAGGGCGCCGAGCGGCGCAAGACGCCGAACGAGATCGCGCTCAACATCCTGCTCGCCGGACTGACGCTCGTCTTCCTCGTGGTCGTCGTCTCGCTGCGCCCGTTCGCGCTCTTCGCGCACACCGACATCTCCGTCACGACGCTGATCGCGCTGCTCGTCGCGTTGATCCCGACGACGATCGGCGCGCTGCTGTCGGCGATCGGGATCGCCGGCATGGACCGGCTCGTGCGCCGCAACGTGCTCGCGCTCTCGGGCCGCGCGGTCGAGGCCTCCGGCGACGTCGACGTGCTGCTGCTCGACAAGACCGGCACGATCACGCTCGGCAACCGCCAGGCGTCGGAGTTCGTCCCGATGCCCGGCGTCACCGAGGCCGAGCTGGCCGAGGCGGCGCAGCTCTCCTCGCTCGCCGACGAGACGCCGGAGGGCCGCTCGATCGTCGTGCTCGCAAAGCAGTACGGCATCCGCGAGCACGAGCTCGCACCGCACGAGGCGCACTTCGTGCCCTTCACGGCGCAGACGCGCATGAGCGGCGTCGACTACAACGGCACCTGCCTGCGCAAGGGCGCCGGCGACGCGATCCTCGCGTTCGCGACGGCGGAGGGCGGCCATCCGCCCGCCGAGCTGCAGAGCGTCACCGATCGGATCGCGCGCGAGGGCGGCACGCCGCTCGCGGTCGCGCGCGACAACCAGATCCTTGGCGTCATCTACCTCAAGGACACCGTCAAGGAGGGGATGCGGGAGCGCTTCGACCACCTGCGCGCGATGGGCATCCGCACGGTCATGGTCACCGGCGACAACCCGCTCACCGCTGCGAAGATCGCCGAGGAGTCGGGCGTCGACGACTTCCTGGCGCAGGCGACGCCGGAGCGCAAGCTCGAGCTGATCAAGGAGGAGCAGGCCAGCGGCCGGATGGTCGCGATGACGGGCGACGGCACGAACGACGCGCCGGCGCTGGCGCAGGCCGACGTCGGCGTCGCGATGAACACCGGCACCCAGGCGGCGCGCGAGGCCGGCAACATGGTCGACCTCGACTCCAACCCGACGAAGCTCATCGAGATCGTCGAGGTCGGCAAGCAGTTGCTCATCACGCGTGGCGCGCTGACGACGTTCTCGATCGCGAACGACGTCGCGAAGTACTTCGCGATCCTGCCGGCGATCTTCGTCGCCACGTACGCGACTGCGGGCGGGAAGGGCCCGCTCGACAAGCTCAACGTGATGAACCTCGGGACGCCGCAGTCGGCGATCATCTCCGCGATCATCTTCAATGCGCTGGTGATCCCGCTGCTCGTGCCGCTCGCGCTGCGCGGCGTACGCTACCGGCCGGTCGGTGCGACCGCGCTGCTGCGGCGCAACATCCTCGTCTACGGCCTCGGCGGCTTGATCGCGCCGTTCGTCGGCATCAAGCTGATCGACCTGATCGTCCACAACGTGCTCGGAGCATGACGCACGTCACATCCCGGCCCCGAACCCCGCCCCGGCACGTCCCCCTCCCGCCAGGCGGAAGCGAAGCCCCCGCGTCGTCCACAGGGCGCGGGGGCTTCCCGCCTGCCACAGAGCGCCTGCGCGATGGCCCCTGACCGCGGCCACTACAAGATCTTCCTCGGCATGGCCGCCGGCGTCGGCAAGACGTACCGGATGCTGCAGGAGGGACACGTCGAGCTCGACAACGGCCGTGACGTCGTGGTCGGCCTGCTGGAGACGCATGCGCGCGCGGAGACCGCTGCGCTGGCCGAGGGCCTCGAGCTGCTGCCCCGTCGCCGCGTGAGCTATCGCGACCAGCAGCTGGAGGAGATGGACCTGCCCGGGATCCTGCGCCGCGCGCCGGAGGTCTGCCTGATCGACGAGCTGGCGCACACCAACGTCCCCGGCGCCGAGCACGTCAAGCGCTACGAGGACATCGACGACGTCCTGGCCGCCGGCATCCACGTGGTCTCGACCGTCAACGTCCAGCATCTCGAGTCGCTCAACGACCGCATCGCCGAGCTGACCGGCGTCACGGTGCGCGAGACGATCCCCGATCACGTGCTCGGACACGCCGACGAGATCGTGATGATCGACGTCTCCCCCGAAGCGCTGCTCGACCGGCTGCGCGCCGGCAAGGTCTACCCGGCGGCGCGCATCGACGCGGCGCTCAACAACTTCTTCCGCATCGAGAACCTCGCCGCGCTGCGCGAGGTCGCGCTGCGCCAGGTCGCCGAAGAGGTCGAGGCCAAGCGCATCGTCACCGAGCACGTCGGCACGCGCAACGAGCTGTTCAGCGAGGCGGCGCCGCAGGCCGTGGGCGAGCGGCTGATGGCGCTCGTCGAGCCCTACCCCGGCGCGCAGCGACTCGTCCGCCGGGCGTGGCGCTCGGCGCAGCGGCTCGGCTCCCAGCTCGACGTCCTGTGGGTCCAGCGGCCAGGGCAGCGGCTGACCGTCGAGCAGGAGTCCTCGCTCGCCGCGTTGCGCACGCTCGCCTCCGTGCTCGGCGTCAACCTGCTCACAGAGGAGTCCGACATGCTGGCCGACACCGTCGCGCGCGTCGCCACCGAGCGCGGCACGACCTACATCCTGCTCGGCCGCTCGCGCGAGCCGCACGGCCTCGCGCGGCTGCGCACCCCGCTGCCGCAGCAGCTGATGCGCCGCCTGCCCGGCGTGGACGTCCGCATCGTCGCCGACCGCGCCCTGCGCCACGAGCCGACGCCATGACCGCGGCGCTCCTGCTGCTCGCCGGCCTGGGGCTGGGCCTCGCGCTCGGGCTCGCCGCGCCGCGGCTGCGCTCGCGGCCCCAGCCCGCCGCACGGCCCACCGCGACGCGCCAGATCCTGCTGCCGTTCACCGGCACGACGCTCTCCCGCCGCGCGCTGGAGGCCGCGATGCGTCTTGCGAGGGTCGACGATGCCACGCTCATGCCGGCGTTCCTCGCGACCGTGCCGCTGCACCAGTCGCTCGAAAGCCCGCTGCCGAAGCAGTGCACGATCGGCATGCCGTTGCTGGAGGCAATCGAGCAGCGCGCTGCCGCCCAGCACATCCCCGTCGACGCGCGTGTCGAGCGCGGCCGCTCCTACCGCCACGCTCTCAGCCGCCTGCTCGAGCAGGAGCAGTTCGACCGCGTCATCATCTCCGCCGGCGACGACCCGCGCACCGGCCTCTCCGGCGACGACCTCCTGTGGGTGATCGACCACGCCAACGCCGAGGTCATGATCCTGCGCCCCGCGCCCGAGGACGCGCGCGTGATCTCGGCGAGCGGCGTGGCGGGGCATTTCTGAGGTCGCGCCGGACACGTCAGCGCAGCGCCGCGACCCGCGCTCGACTCGTTGCGGCGTATCCCGCTGAGAACCTGCTTCAAGATGACTGCCGGCCGGCTGGCACCGTCTCGCGGCGCCGGTTCGCCACCCGCGATGCTCGACGCAGCATTGCTGCGCCTTCACATCGCGTGCGGCGCCTGGCATCCACGATCCGGCGCCATCCGCCTCGACCTCATCTTCAAACAGGTTCTAAGGGATCTACGTCACACAAGGAGAGCGCTTGTGTGCCTATCGTGAGCGTCGAGGCACCCGACGCTGGAGCTACCTATGCAGAACCGAACCTGGAACCTGAAGCTGATGGCAACCGAGGACCACCCTGAGCTGACGCTCGAGGGCGTCTCGCACGAGGAGGCGATCAAGATCACGCGCGGGCTGATGACCGGTCCGGGATCGTCCGAGTACGGGCACGTCGTGGCCGCAGTGCGCGCCACGAGCACGCACGAATCGATGGCCGCCTGATCGAGCGGCCGTCGAACCGCCGGAAATGGGCTGAGGGCCTCCGCGTGCGGAGGCCCTCGATCGTTCAGCCCGTTGCGCGCTCGGCCGAGACGATCGCGTAGGCCCGGGGCCTCCCGGTGGCTGCTGCACTCGCGGGCCGTCCGCGTCTGGCCCATGGCGGCGTCGCTTGACATGAAAAGCGCTTTGGCTCGCATTCCACGCCGGCGCACGGGTTCCCGAGCACGCGACCACAGCCACAACCACCCCGAGCCGTTGAGGACCATGCGACGAACGAGCACCGTGGCCGGGTGGCGAGCAGTCGTCGTGGCGCTCTTCGGCGCGTTCGGGCGGCGGCGCGCTGGGGGCGCCTGAGGCCCCGGGCGGCCGGCGGGGGCCTTGTGCCTCCGGCCGCCGGCCGTCGACTACTCTCCCGCTACCATGGCACGGCGCCCGAGCATCCATGACGTTGCCGCGGCTGCCGGCGTCTCGATCACCACCGTCTCCCACGCCCTCAGCGGCAAGGGGCGGCTTCCGCAGGAGACGCGTGACCACGTCCGGCGCATCGCGGAGCGGATCGGCTACGCGCCCAGCATGCACGCGCGCGGCCTCGCGACGGGCCGCACGATGCTGCTCGCGATCCAGGCCTCCGGCTTCGACACGCGCGCGCTCGTGCCGCAGCTCGCGTACTTCGTCGACCTGCTCAACGCCGCCTCCGCCACGGCGATCGAGCGCGGCTACGCGCTCATGCTGCTGCCACCGGACACGCCGGAGGAGAGGCTTCAGCGACTCGCGTTCGACGGTGCCGCGATCATCGACCCGGTCGGCGACGAGCTGCTGCTGGCGGCGCTGCGCGCGGAGGGCAAGCCGGTCGTCACGACCGGCCGCATCCCGGGCGAGCCGGATGCCGGCACGTCGATCGACAGCGACCACGTCGCTGCCGCGCGCATGATGCTCGACCATCTGGCTGAGGCGGGCTGCGAGCGTCCGGCGCTGCTGACGACCGGGAAGGGCCCCTCGTACGTCGCCGACGCTGCGCGCGGCTACCGCTCGTGGTGCAGGGCGAGCAAGGTCAAGCCGCGCGTGCTGACGGTCAGGGGCGAGCCGAGCGAGCAGGCGGGCCAGCGGGTGATGGGCCGCGCGCTCGACGCGCACGGCAGCGCGATCGACGGCGTGTACGCGACGCTCGACGTGCTCGCGATCGGCGCGCTGCGCGCCGCACGCGAGCGCGACGTCGCGGTGCCCGGCGAGCTCGCGATCGCGGCGATCACCGATTCGCCGTCGCTGCGCGCGGCGTCGCCGCCGGTGACCGCGCTCGACCTGCATCCCGAGCAGATCGGTGCGCGCGCGATCGCGCTGCTGGTCGCGTTGATCGAGGGCGCGGCCGTCGAGGACGGCGGCGAGCCGGTCCCGGCCGACCTTGTCGCGCGCGCCTCGTCGGCGGTCGTGACGCGCGACGGCGGGCTCGCCGTCCTCGAAGCCTGACGCCGCCTCGGGCATCTGCGTGCCACTCGCGCGACTGCGCTCGCCGTCACGGACGGTGATAAGCTGGCAAAAGCGCTTTTTCATCAGGCGCGGCGATGCGACGAGCGGCGGTCGAGGCGGCGCAGGGCGCGCCGTCCCGACGCGAAACACGAGGCTCCGGCGCGGCGTGCGCAGCACGCAGGGGCCGGCGAGAAGGGGATGCGAGATGACGGTGACCGAGAGCGAGGAGGCGAGGGTCGTCGCAGCGGTCCCCTCCCGGCTGTACGTCGACGGCGAGTGGCGCGAGGGCGCGGCGGGCACCCTGCCGGTGGAGGACCCGGCCACGGGAGCGACGCTGTGCGAGGTGGCCGACGCGACGGAGGAGGACGCGCTCGCTGCGCTCGCCGCGGCCGACCGCGCGTTCGCGAGCTGGCGCGCGACGGCGCCGCGCGAGCGCAGCGACGTGCTGCGGAACGCCTACGAGCTGACGATCGCGCGGCGGGACGAGCTGGCCCTGCTGATGACGCTCGAGATGGGCAAGCCGCTCGCCGAGTCACGCTCGGAGGTCGTCTATGCGGCCAACTTCCTGCGCTGGTACGCGGAGGAGGCGGTGCGCATCGGCGGCCGCTTCGGCGTCAACGAGAACGGCGTCGGGCGCGTGCTGACGCTCCAGCAGCCGGTCGGCCCGTGCGTCTTCGTCACGCCGTGGAACTTTCCGCTCGCGATGGGCACGCGCAAGCTCGCGCCGGCGCTGGCGGCCGGCTGCACGTGCGTCGTCAAGCCGGCGCGGCAGACGCCGCTGTCGATGCTCGCGCTGACGCAGATCCTCGAGCAGGCGGGCGTGCCCGCCGGCGTGGTCAACGTCGTCACGACGCGCTCCTCCGGTCCGCTCGTGCGGGCGCTGCTCGCGGATCCGCGCGCTCGCAAGCTGTCCTTCACCGGCTCGACCGACGTCGGCAAGCTGCTCATCGCGCAGGCCGCCGAGCAGGTGCTGCGCGTCTCGATGGAGCTCGGCGGCAACGCGCCGCTGCTGGTCTTCGAGGACGCCGACCTCGACCTCGCCGTCGAGGGGGCGGTGCTCGCCAAGACGCGCAACGGCGGCGAGGCGTGCACGAGCGCGAACCGCATGTACGTCCACGAGCGCGTCGCCGACGCGTTCGCGGCGCGGCTCGCCGAGCGGCTCGGCGCGATGCGCGTCGGCCGCGGCACCGAGGCGGGCGTCGAGATCGGCCCACTGATCGACGAGGCGCAGCGCGGCACGGTCGAGGAGCTCGTCGGCGACGCGACCGATCGCGGCGCGCGCGTGCTCGCCGGCGGCGCGCGCGTCGACGGTCCGGGGTGCTTCTTCGCGCCGACGGTGCTCGTCGACGTGCCGGCCGAGGCGCGCGTGCTGCACGAGGAGATCTTCGGACCGGTCGCGCCGATCGTGACGTTCCGGCACGACGACGAGGCGATCGCGGTCGCCAACGACACCGAGTACGGGCTCGTCGCCTACGTCTTCACGCGCGACGTCAACCGCGCGTTCGACGCGATCGAGCGCCTCGACGCCGGCATGATCGGCTTCAACCAGGGCATGGTGTCGAACGCCGGCGCCCCGTTCGGGGGCGTCAAGCACTCCGGCTTCGGCCGCGAGGGCGGCCCGGAGGGCCTGCAGGAGTACCTCGCGACGAAGTACGTCGCGATGAACCTCGGCGGCGAGGCCGTGCGGCCATGAGCGGCGCCGCGCTGTGGCATCCGTTCGCCGACATGGGCGCCGCCGAGCGCGAGCGCCTGACGCTCGTGCGCGGCGAGGGCGCGTGGGTGTGGGACGACGCCGGCCGCCGCTACCTCGACGCGACGGCCTCCCTCTGGTACGCCAACCTCGGCCACGGGCGGCCCGAGATCGCCGAGGCGGTCCAGCGCCAGCTCGCGACGCTCGACGCCTACAACATCTTCGGCGACTACGCGAACGAGCCCGCGCTCGAGCTCGCCGACCGCATCGCCGCGCTCGCGCCCACGGCCGGCAGCCGCGTCTTCCTCGGCGCCGGCGGCGGCGACATGATCGACGGCGCCGCCAAGCTCGCGCGCCGCTTCCACGCCGAGCGGGGCGAGCCGAGGCGCGTGCACCTGATCGGCCGCGAGCACGGCTACCACGGCACGCACGGCGTCGGCACGAGCGTCGGCGGGATCGCCGCGAACGCGGCCGGGCTCGGGACGCTCGTCGCGGACGTCTCGCACGTCCCGCACGACGACGCGGCGGCGCTCGAGGCGGAGATCCTGCGCGTCGGGCCCGAGCGCGTCGCGGCGTTCTTCTGCGAGCCCGTGATCGGCGCGGGCGGGGTGCGGCTCCCGCCCGAGGGCTACGTCGAGCGGGTCGCGGAGATCTGCCGCCGCCACGGCGTCCTGTTCGTCGCCGACTGCGTCATCTGCGGCTTCGGCCGGCTCGGCACGTGGCTCGGGATCGACCGCTGGCCGGTCGCGCCGGACCTCGTCACGCTCGCGAAGGGCGTGACCGGCGGCACGCTGCCGCTCGGCGCGCTGATCGTCGCCCCGCACGTGGCGGAGCCGTTCTTCCCGGGCGCTGCGGGCGCGCCGGTGTTCCGCCACGGGGCGACGTACGCGGGCCATCCGGCCTGCTGCGCCGCCGCCAACGTCGCGCTCGACATCTACGAGCGCGAGGGGCTGATCGAGCGCGGCCGCCAGCTCGAGCGGCCGCTCGCCGACGCGCTCGCGCCGCTCGTGGAGCACCCCCTCGTCGCGGAGGTGCGCGCGGGGCTCGGCTTCCTCGCCGGCGTCGAGCTGACGCAGGAGGCGCGGGCGGCCGACCCCGGTGCGGTCGTGCGCCTGCAGCTCGCGTGCCGCGCCGCCGGCGTGCTCGTGCGGCCGCTCGGCACCGGCATCGCCGTCTCGCCGCCGCTGACCGTCGGCGAGCCCGAGATCGCGGAGTTGGCGGAGGCGATCGAGACGAGCCTGGAGGCGCTCGCGGTCGAGCCGGCGTGAGTCGCGCGCGGCGCTCAGCGCGGCGACGCGCTGAGCGCCGGCGGCGCCGTCCGGTAGCTCGCCGGCGTCGCCGAGAGGGCGATCGGGTTGCGCGTCAGCTCGACGGTCGTGCCGTCCGCGCGGGGCAGCTCGACGATCGGGTCGAGGCCGAGCCGGCTCGCGAGCGCGAACGCCGCCGCGACGTCGTTGACGATGCCGGCCGGCACGCGCGCCGCGGTCAGCGCGGCGGCCCACGCGGCGGCCGGCTGCGCGGCGAGCCGCCGTTCGAGCAGGTCGCGCAGCGCGTCGCGGTGCTCGACGCGGGCGGCGTTCGTGGCGTAGCGCGGGTCGGCGGCGGCCTCGGAGATGCCGAGCGCGTCGCAGAGGGCGGCGAACTGGCGGTCGTTGCCGACCGCGACGACGAGCTCGCCGTCGGCGCAGCGCAGCGGCTCGTACGGGGCGATGCTGGGATGGCGGTTGCCGATGCGCGTCGGGACGACGCCGCCGGCGGTGTACGCCGAGCCCTGGTTGACGAGCGCGGCGAGCAGCGAGGACAGCAGGTTGACCTCGACGCGCTGACCCTCGCCGGTCGCGTCGCGGTGGCGCAGGGCGGCGAGGATCCCGACCGTCGCGAACAAGCCGGAGAGCACGTCGACGAGCGCGACGCCGGCCTTCTGGGGCGGTCCGTCGGTTTCGCCGGTGATGCTCATGAGGCCGCCGAGCGCCTGCGCGAGCAGGTCGTAGCCGGGCAGCGTCGCGCCCGCGCCGCGGCCGAAGCCGGTGATCGAGCAGTACACGAGCCCGGGGCTGCGCTCACGCAGCGCGTCCCAGTCGAGGCCGAGCCGATCCATCAGTCCGGGGCGGAAGTTCTCCACCAGCACGTCCGCCTCGGCGGCCAGCTCGCGAGCGCGCTCGAGGTCGCCGGGATCGGCGAGGTCGAGCACGAGGCCGTCCTTGTTGCGGTTGACGGACAGGTAGTACGTCGCCGTGCCGGTCGCGTCGTACGGGGGGCCCCACGCGCGCGTGTCGTCGCCCGAGCCCGGGCGCTCGACCTTCGTGACGGTGGCGCCGAAGTCCGCCAGCAGCATCGTGGCGAACGGGCCGGCGAGGACGCGCGAGAAGTCGAGGATGCGGATGTTGCCGAGCACCGAGGCCATCTGATTCAATAATCCTAGATATTCGAAACTCTAGGGTCAAGGAGCGCACCAGCGCATGTCAGGCATCCCCGCTTCCCCGCCGGCGCCGCGGCCGGCCGACTTCCTCGGCACCGACCTGCTCCTCAGCGACGAGGAGCGGCTGATCCGCGACACGGTGCGCGCGTTCGTCGCCGAGCGCGTCACGCCGCACGTCGGCGATTGGTTCGAGGCGGGGACGATCCCGCGCGAGCTGGCGCCGGCGCTCGGGAGACTCGGGCTGCTCGGCATGCACCTGGAGGGCTACGGCTGCGCGGGCGCGAGCGCGACCGCGTACGGGCTGGCGTGCATGGAGCTGGAGGCGGGCGACTCCGGCGTGCGCTCGCTCGTGTCCGTGCAGGGGTCGCTCGCGATGTACGCGATCTGGCGCTGGGGCTCGGAGGAGCAGAAGCGGGAGTGGCTGCCGCGGATGGCGGCCGGCGAGGCGATCGGCTGCTTCGGGTTGACCGAGCCCGACGCCGGCTCGGACCCCGGCTCGATGCGCACGCGCGCGCGCCGCGACGGGGCGGATTGGGTGCTGAACGGCGCGAAGATGTGGATCACGAACGGCTCGATCGCCGAGGTCGCGGTCGTGTGGGCGAGAGCCGACGACGGCATCCGTGGCTTCCTCGTCCCGAGAGGCACGCCGGGCTTCAGCGCGCCGGAGATCCACAAGAAGCTCTCGCTGCGCGCGTCAGTTACAAGCGAGCTCGTCTTGGACGACGTGCGCCTCCCCGCCGAGGCGCTGCTGCCCGAGGCCAGCTCCCTGCGCGGTCCGCTGTCCTGCCTGAACGAGGCGCGCTACGGGATCGTCTGGGGCGCGGCCGGCGCCGCGCGCGCCTGCTTCGAGGCAGCCCTCGACTACAGCAAGGAGCGGATCGCGTTCGACCGGCCGATCGCCGCGACGCAGATCCAGCAGCAGAAGCTCGCCTTCATGGCGCTGGAGGTCAACCGCGCGACGCTGCTCGCGCTGCACCTCGGTCGCCTCAAGGACAGCGGCCGGCTGCGTCCCGAGCACGTCAGCATGGGCAAGCTCGGCAACGTCAACGCGGCGCTGGAGGTCGCGCGCACCGCACGGCAGGTGCTCGGCGCCAACGGCATCAGCCTCGAGTACCCGCCGATGCGCCACATGAACAACCTCGAGTCGGTCGTGACCTACGAGGGCACCGCCGACGTCCACGCGCTCGTGATCGGCCAGGCGCTCACCGGCATCCAGGCGTTCCGATGAGCATGCCCGCGCTCACGCGCACCGGGGTCGTCGGCGGCGGGATCATGGGCAGCGGCATCGCCGAGGTGTGTGCCAAGGCGGGGCTCGACATCGTGCTCGTGGAGCTGGACGAGCCCGCGGCGGCCGCGGCTCGGGCACGCGTGCGGCGCTCGCTCGAACGGGCGGTCGACCGCGGCAAGCTCGACGCGGCGGCGGCGGTCGACGCCATCGACCGCATCGGCTTCACGGCCGACTTCGACCGGCTGGCGGACCGCGAGATCGTGATCGAGGCAGTGCGCGAGGATCGCGCCACCAAGCTCGAGATCTTCCGGCGGCTCGCGCGCGTGGTCGCGGACGCTGACGCGATCCTCGCCTCGAACACGTCCTCGATCCCGATCGTGGAGCTGGGCGCGGCCGCCGGCGAGCGCGCCGACCACGTGCTCGGGCTGCACTTCTTCAACCCCGTGCCGGTCCTGCCGCTCGTCGAGGTCGTCCCCTCGCTGCTGACGGCAGACGGGGTCGTCGCGCGGGCGCGTGCGTTCGTCGTCGAACAGCTCGGCAAGGACCCGATCGCGGCGCCCGATCGCGCTGGCTTCACCGTCAACGCCCTGCTGATCCCGTACCTGCTGTCGGCGATCCGCATGTTCGAGCAGGGGCTCGCGGCCGCCGAGGACATCGACGAGGGCATGATCAAGGGCTGCGCGCACCCGATGGGTCCGCTCGCGCTCGCTGACATGATCGGACTCGACACGGTCCTCGGCGTCGCCGAGACCCTGTATGCCGAGCATCGCGAGCCCCTGTTCGCGCCGCCGCCGCTGCTGCAACGGCTGGTGGCGGCTCGCCTGCTGGGGCGCAAGAGCGGCCGCGGCATCTACAGCTACGCATGAGGGCCGCGTTAAGGTGGGCCCCGTGAAGGCGCAGCCAGCGGCTCCGCGAACAACGGCGCAGCACGCGCTCGACGAGCTCCGCCGCGCGATCGTCGCCGGTGAGCTGCGACCGGGCGTGCGCGTGCTCCAGGAGGACATCGCAGCGCGCTTCGGCGTGAGCATCGCGCCGCTGCGCGAGGCGCTCAAGACGCTCGAGCAGGAGGGGCAGGTGACCTACCTGCCGCGGCGCGGGTACTTCGTCACCGAGCTGCGCGTCGCCGACCTGCGCGAGATCTACGCGCTGCGCGAGCTGCTCGAGTCGCGCGCAGCGCGGGAGGCGCTGCCAACGCTCGACGACGACGCGCTCGAGCGGATCGCGCTGGCGGCGCGCGACTGCGTGGACGCGGCTCACAGCGGCGACGTGGCTGCAGAGCTGGAGGCCAACCGCCGCTTCCACCTCGGCCTGCTCGACGCGCCCGAGCAGGTTCACACGATGCGCCTGATCCGCCTGCTGTGGGATTCGACCGAGGCCTACCGCGCGATGTACTACAACTCGCCCGAAGAGCGGCACCACGCGATTGCGGCGCACGACCGCATTCTCGCCGCCGTCCGCGCCCGCGACGCGGACGTGCTCGTCGCAGAGCTGGACGCCCACCGGACTCGTGCGCTCGAGGTGCTCACGGCGATCCTGGAGCAGCCCGCCTAGTTGTAGTTCCTGAGCACGTTGTTCATCCGGGCCTCCTTGGAGGCTGGTGGTTCTCGAGGCCGCCAGTCCCAAGGGAGGACACCGGATGAAGTTGCACGCTAACGCCGCGCTCAGTCTGAGCGGCAGGCGCCGGAT
>DASRXW010000085.1:0-108060 GCA_035654055.1 Conexibacter sp. | reverse complement strand
GACTTCGTCCGGGGTGGCGTGCCGATGGGCGGCGAGCGCCATGAGAGCGTGGATCGCGAGTGGACTGCTTGCGCCGGCGCACCTCTCCTGCCAGGGGCGTTCGATTCGGTCACCCGCCCACGCGCGCAGGTGCGTCTCGGTGTGTGCGCTCGGTGCGTGGTTGATCGCCTGGACGGTGCGGCCATCGTCTGCGAGGGACAGCGCCGCAGCCGCGACTGTGTGCCACGAGGGCAAGGCGGCGCAGCCGCGGCGGCTCTCGCTGACCAGCGCGGCAAGGTAGCCGGCGTCATCCAGGGGCGGAAGGCTCCTGACCTCGCGACGCAGCCCGTCGAGGAGTGCGTCGTACAGCCGGGGGTCGGCGTCCGAGTCGCGCTCCGTGCGAACGTCGACGTAGCTCCACAGCAGCACATAAGCGACGAGCAGGCGTATCAGCCGTCGCTGCTCCCGGAAGGGAGCCAGCACGGCGAACAGCGCGGCGCCGTCAGCGCTCCCATCGGCGTCGAACGGCCGCAGGACGTGTCGGCGCAACTCGGGATCGGGGATCGCGTGTGCGTGGCGCCGCCATCGCGCGAGCTCCCGGTGGGCGTGCGGCTGGATCGTCGTGAGGTAGCGCACGATGACCGTGACGGGCGCCCACGCGAGGCGTCGGTCGGCCATCGGCCGATCGTACGGGCGCCAAGCACGGCAATGCCGCTTATCGCTGTGACCTCAATCGGTGCGAAAGGCGAGCGACGGCCCGGTGCGAGCGGCGAAGTAGCCGGGGATCAAGACCACGACGAGGGCGAGCAGACCGACGGTCGCAAGTGTCGTGAACGCCAATGCAACGGCAAGGCTGAAGATCGTCGGGAAGCCGGTCGTGAGCTGCAGCCAGCGGGTGCCCAGCGCCTGGCCGTAGAGGCCGAAGGAAGCGCCGATGACCGCGCCCGCGGCGAGCACGAGGAACGCCTGCGTGAGCAGCAGCCGCAGGATGCGCCCCACGCCGTAGCCCTGCATGCGCAACGTGGCGAGGCGCCTGCGCTGCTGCCAGACGGTGCCGGCCATCGCGGCGCCCATCGCAAGCACGGCCGCGATCAGCAGCAGTGTGGAGATCTGGCTGAGACGGTTCAGGCCCTGGCGCTCGAGCCGTCCGAAGCGCGCCTTGCGTTCGGTCTGCGTCTCGACGAGCAACGGCGAGCCGGCCGGCAACGCGCGTTGGATCGCAGCCTTGCCGTCACTCGGCGCGATGCCTGGCTTGAGGTCGACCTCGAGCGCGGTGACGTCGCTGTCAGGCCACCAGCGTCGGTAGTCGTTGCCGTTGAGCACGAGCGATCCCGGTGCCCAGCCGAGGTTGGAGACGATCGCAGCGACGCGCAGCGGCTGAGATCCGGTCGGCGTCGGGATCGTGAAGCGGTCGCCGACGCCGACGTGCAGGCGGTCGGCGATCGAGGCGGACAGGGCAGCCCACCCGCCGCTGCGCACGAGCTGCGTCGCGCGCTCGACGCCGCCCTCCTGGACGTCGGTGGGCGAGATGAGGGGGCGGTCCTGCGGCGGGCGCGCCATCACCCACACGCGGCGGCCGGCCATGTCGAGGAACTCTCCGCGGTAGGCGCGCACGCCCGAGACGACGCCGCTTGCGAGCAGCGCTCGCCGGTCGGGCAGCGCGAATGACGTGGTCATCAGGATGTTCTCGTCGCCGTTCGCGGTGACCCATACGTCGGTCGTTCCCAGCATCGCTGCCGCGGTGACATCCAGCCCGTGCAGGAGATCGCCGTGCGCGCCCTGGATCGCCACGGTTCCGAACAGCGCGAGCGCGCCCGTGGCTGCGAGCGCGGTCGCGCGCGTGAGCGAGCTGCGCAGCTCCATGACGGCAATCGGCAGCGAGCTGCCTCGCACCCCGTCGATCATGCGGTCGACGAGCGTGAGGACGCCGGACAGGAGCGCCGGTACAAGCGCGAGCATCGCCACCGCGAGCAGTGCGATGCAGACCATCGTCATCTGCGGCACGAGCGCGACGACGAGGGTCGTGCCCGCCAAGAGCACGCTGCCGGAGACGGCGAGCGTCGTGCGCGCGCGGGCGCCGATCGCCTCGCCGGGCTCCTCCTCACCGCGCTGGACGGAGTCGACCGGGCCGCTCGAGAAGAGATCGCGGAGGAGCGGGGCGGTCGCGATGAACGTCGCCAGGATGCCGCCGGCGAGCGCGAGCACGATGCTCGACGCGTGCACGACGCGCTGCCCGCCGACCGGGAAGGCGAAGCTGAGGTACCCGGGCGCCGCGTGGAAGACGTGACGCGAGAGCAGGTCGCCGAGCACGAGGCCGGCGAGCGAGGCGACGACGCCGAGTACCGTCGCCTCGAACGCGAGTTGGATCATCACCTGGCGCCGCTTGTAGCCCTGGATCCGCAGCTCGGCAACGAGCCGGCGCCGCTCCGGGACGGTCAGCAGCATCGCGTTGAACGTGAAGAGGATCCCGACGATCGCGCAGATCCCCGCAAACAGCCCCGTGGACTGGTTGTTCGGAGTTGCGGCCTGCTCCACGTAGCCGACCTCCACGTCGCTGCGCTCGACCGCGAGGCGGCCGCCGACGAGCGTCGTGAGCGCGGATCGGACGTGCTCCTCCGTGCCGGGTCTGACCGCGATGAGGATGCGCGTCACGCGGCCTGGGAGCCCGGTGAGGCGTTGGACGTAGGCGAGCGGGGCGACGACGAGCGGGCTGTCGATCGCGGTGCCGATCTGGCTGCGGTCGAGGATCGCCGAGATGGGGACGCGCTGGGCGACTGGCACACGTGTCGCGAGCGTGACGAAGCGGTCGCGCTGGGCACCAACGCGGGCGGCGAGCGGCGCGGGGATCAGCAGCGCGTCCGCGAGTCGCGGACCGAAGCGTCCGCCGAAGCCGTTGACGAGCGGGCCGCCGGCGTCGGAGATCGCGTTCGTGACGCCGACGAGGTCGACGTTCGCATGGTCGCGCGCCCCCGCGATCCCGACGCGCTGCTCCAGCACCGGCGCGGCAAGCCGCACGCCGTCGATCCGCTCGACCTGCGCGGTGAACGCCTCGGTGAAGCCGCGCGAGTCGTATGCGGCGACCTGGAGGCTGAACTGGCCGGTGATGCCGTGCACGAGCTGCTCGACCGAGCCGCCGATGCTCGAGTTCGCGACCTGCACCGCGAACAGCAAGGCGACGCCGGCGGCGATCCCCGTCGCGGCGAGCAGCTCCTGCAGGGGCTGGATGCGCAGCCGCCACCAGTAGAAGAGCAGGACCGTACCGGGCCTCATGGCGCCTCCGAGGCCGCGCGACGCGCCGGCGACTGCGTGGCGGGGACGTGGTCGCTGAGCATGCCGTCGCGCAGTTGCAGCGCACGGTCGGCGAAGTCGAGCGCGGCCGGGTCATGGGTCGCGAGCACCACCGCGAGCCCTTGGCTGTGGCAGATCTCGGCGAGCAGCGCGAGCACGGCGCGGCCGCTTTCGCTGTCGAGGTTGCCCGTCGGCTCGTCGGCGAGCAGCAGCTTCGGGTCGTTCGCGAGCGCACGCGCGACCGCGACCCGCTGGCGCTCGCCGGCGGACAGCCTCGCCGGGTGGCGCGCCGCCTTCGATCCGACTCCGACGCGGTCGAGCCACGGCTGCGCTCTGCGGCGCGCGTCGCGGCGGGCGCTGCCGCGGCCGAGCAGCTTCACCGACGCGTTGTCGAGCGCCGTCGCGCCCGGGATCAGGTGGAAGGACTGGAAGACGATCCCGACGTCGTGCATCCGGTAGGCGGACGCCTCGCGCTCCGACAGTGCCGCGACGTCGCGGCCTTCGAAGTGCACCTGGCCGCCGTCCGGGCGCAGGATGCCTGCGGCGAGCAGCAGCAGCGTGGTCTTGCCGGAGCCGCTCGGTCCGTACAGCGCGACGAGCTCGCCCGCCGCGACGGTGAGCGAGATCCCGGCGGCGGCGCGGACGTGCTCGTCGCCGGAGACGTACGTCTTGACGACGTCGCGCAGCTCAAGCATCGCGCGAACGAGCCTGCGAACGGGTGGGGAGCGGGATCACGGGTGCGGGCTGCGGCGTCTGCGCCTCGCGCAGCTCGCCGTTGCCGACGAGCACGAGCAGACGGTTGATCCCGGCGGCGCCGCTGGCGTCCGTCGCGCTCATGAGGACCGCGATCCGCTCCTCGCGCACGACGCGCTGGAGGTTCGCGAGGACGTGGTTGCGCTCCATCAGGTTGAGCGTCTCCGTCGGGTCGTCGGCGAGCAGCACGCGCGGTCTGCGCACGAGCGCCTCGGCGAAGGCGACGCGTTGCAGCTCGGCGTCGGACAGCTCGTGCAGCATCGCACCCGCCGCGTCGCCGATGTCCCAGCGCGCCAGCTCGTCGCTCGCCCTCCGGCGCGCCTCCCGCCGCGTGATCCCGCTGCCGAGCAGCGGGACGGTGACGGTGTCGAGCACCCTGCGGGTGGGCCACGTCGAGCCGTTCCACACGCAGGCGAGCTCGTTGCGCCACAGCTCCGCCCGCTTCGCGTCGGGCATGCCCGTGAGCGGGCGGCCTGCGAAGAGGACGTCGCCGGCGTCGGGCGCGTCGACGCCGGCGGCGATCCGCAGCAGCGTCGTCTTGCCCATGCGCCGGTCGCCGAGCACCGCCGCGAAGTCGCCGGCCGCGAGCGTGAACGACACGTCGCGCAGGACCGGGATCGCGCGCGACCCGCGCCAGTGGCTCTTGGTCACGCCGGCGAGCGAGAGCAGCGCACTCACGCTCATCGCCAGCCCGGCGGCAGCCCCGCCATGGGCGCCAGCATCGAGATCGGCACGACGCCGTGGACTCGCAGCGCCTCGACGCCCGCGCGCACGCGCCGCAGCCACGCCAGGTCGCCCTGCAGGCGGCCGAGGCCCGCGTCGTTGATGAAGTAGCCGGCGGCGATCGCCCAGCTCACTTCCCGTGCACCTCCCGCGTCGAGCTCGTAGCCGGCCAGCCGCTCCGCGAGCATGTTCGTGCAGGCGTCGATGTGCGCGTCGATCACCTGCAGGAGCGCGAGTGCGTGCTCTTGGGTCGCAAGCGCGATCTTGAGGTAGATCTCGGAGCGGACCGGCTCGACCTTGCCGATCGGGGCGGTCAACCAGGTCAGGAAGCGCTCTCTGCCTTCATGCGTCGCCTCGTAGATGACCTTGCGGGAGCGTCGCGGAGCGCCGGCTCCCGAGGCGCCGGAAGCGGCGATGCCCGACCCGTCGATCGCACGCACGAGGCCGCCCTCGTAGAGATCGTCGATCGCGGCGTAGACGGTGCTCTGGTTGAGGTTCCACGCCGCGCCGAAGCGGTCGTTGAAGCGGCGGATCAGGTCATAGCCATAGCCGCGACGCTCGACGATCAGGCCGAGCACGGCGTTCTTCATCGACACCTGCGTGCTCCGCCTCTCGCCCTCGAGATCTCGGTCGCCTGTCCCATTGCCGCACAGCCCGGATGCCGACCACGCAAAGAAACACGACCGTATGTGAAATGGGAAACCCCTGCAACTCCCAGCGAAAAGTGGCATCGGGCGCCGTGCTGCCCGCTGCTGGGCGATACGCCGACTTCCAGTCTGGAACAGTTGCAGCCGACCTACCCGACTCGAGCGCAGCGCGCCAGGATCGCCGCCACGATGGGGCGCGCGGGAAGCGGGAGGCCGAGCGGCGACATCAGAGGCGCTCGCGCGATGGGCGCGACGATCCGCGCGCTGCGCGGGCACGCTCACCTCAGCCAGGTCGCGTTCGGTGCGCGCATGGCGATGCACCACAACTACCTCGGAGCGCTCGAGCGCGGCGGCGTGCCCAACCCGGGCCTCGAGACCGTCGATCGCGTCGCTCGCGGGCTCGACGTGAGCATCGCCGTGCTCGCGGACAGCTACGCCAACCCGCCGACGGACGGCGCGCTGCGCATCGACGCGGGCAGCGGCCGGTCCGGGCGCGGCATCGGAGCGGAGGAAGGGGCGCAGGTGCTCGGCGAGGCGATCCGGCTGGTTCGGCGCCGGCGCGGCCTCACCCAGGCGCAGCTCGCCGACGCAGCCGCGCTCCACCGCAGCCACCTCGGCAGCATCGAAGCGGGCGAGAAGCCCAACCCCGGCATCGGCACGATCGCGAGCATCGCCCGCGGCCTTGGAGCTGACGGCGCCGAGCCTTCGCTGCTCCCGCTCCTCGCACAGACGTTCGCCGGCGAGCTGACCGTCGCGGACCTGCGCGCGATGCTCGCGGTCAAGCCTTCCGGGTCGTCAGGCGCCCGCAGCGTCCCCTACGCGGGCCCTGGCATCTGACCCGGGAGCGGCGAGCGCGGGGCGTGCGTTGCGGCAACACGTGCGTCCCGCCTCGCCGGTCGCGCGTCGAGCAGCCACCCGGCGTGGGAGCATTCCCACCGTGGAGCCGGCGTCGACAGAGAGGAACGCATGACCGGAACCGCTCGCCCGCGCAGGACGCGCCCGCGCGCGAACCCACGCGGCCACGTGCGCCAGCCGGCGCGCTCGCCCTTCCCGCCGATCGCCGACTACGCGTTCCTGTCGGACTGCCACACCGGCGCGCTGCTCGCGCCGAACGGCACGATCGAGTGGCTGTGCGTGCCGCGCTTCGACGCGCCGTCGATCTTCGGCGCGCTGCTCGACCGCGGCGCCGGCGGCTTCCGTCTCGGCCCGTACGGCTTCAGCGTGCCGGGCGCGCGGCGCTACGAGCCCGGCACGAACATCGTCGAGTCGACGTGGATGACGCCGTCGGGCTGGGTCGTCGTGCGCGACGCGCTGACGATCGGCCCATGGCCGGAGAGCAGCGACCCGGCCGCGCACACGCGCCCGCCGACCGACACCGACGCCGACCGCGTGCTCGTGCGCACGATCGAGTGCATCCAGGGCAGCGTGCAGGTGGAGATGGTCTGCGAGCCGGCGTTCGACTACGCGCGCGTCGACGCGCAGTGGGAGGCGGTTGACGGCTACACCGTCGCCGACGCGACCGACGGCGAGACGACCGTGCGCCTCAGCACCGACCTGATGCTCGGCATCGAGGGCAATCGTGCTCGTGCGCGCCACACGCTGCAGGAGGGCGAGACGCGCTTCTGCGCGCTGTCGTGGGGCGCCGACCTGCACGGCCCGCGCACCGTCGCGGAGGCGACGGCGATGCTCGACCGCACGTCGCACTTCTGGCGCGGCTGGCTCGACGACGGCCACTTCCCCGACCATCCGTGGCGCGTCTTCCTGCAGCGCTCGGCGCTCGTGCTGAAGGGCCTCAGCTATGCGCCGACCGGCGCGATGATCGCCGCGCTCACGACCTCGCTGCCGGAGACGCCCGGCGGCGAGCGCAACTGGGACTACCGCTACACGTGGATGCGCGACGCGACGTTCACGCTGTGGGGCCTGCATGCGCTCGGGCTCGACTGGGAGGCCGACGACTTCATGCAGTTCGTCGCGGACGTGAACCGCAACGGCGACGGCGCGCTGCAGATCATGTACGGGATCGGCGGCGAGCAGGACCTGACGGAGTCGACGCTCGACCACCTCACCGGCTACGACGGCGCGAGACCCGTGCGGATCGGAAACGGCGCGTTCGACCAGCGCCAGAACGACGTCTACGGCGCGGTGCTCGACTCCGTCTACCTGCACACGAAGCACGGCGGGCGCCTGCCGCAGCGGCTGTGGCCGGTGCTCGAGGACCAGGTCAGAGGCGCGATCGCCGCCTGGAGGCATCCCGACCAGGGGATCTGGGAGGCGCGCGGCGCGCCGCGGCACTACGTCTCCTCGAAGCTGATGTGCTGGGTCGCGCTCGACCGCGGCGCGCGCCTGGCGGAGATCCACGGCGAGTCGGAGCTGGCCGAGCAGTGGCAGCAGATCGCCGACGAGATCAGACGCGACATCCTCAGACACGGCGTGCGCGACGGGGTCTTCCGCCAGCACTACGACACCGACGCGCTCGACGCCTCGACGCTGCTGATCCCGCTCGTGCGCTTCCTGCCGCCCGACGACAGACGCATCGCGGACACCGTCAAGGCGATCGCGCGCGACCTGACCGATCACGGCCTCGTGCTGCGCTACCGCGTCGAGGAGACGGACGACGGCCTGCACGGCGAGGAGGGCACGTTCCTGATCTGCTCGTTCTGGCTCGTCGCCGCGCTCGAGGAGATCGGCGAGCACCGTCGCGCGAAGGGGCTGCTGGAGAAGCTGCTCACGCACGCCTCGCCGCTGCTGCTGTTCGCCGAGGAGCTCGACGTCCACAGCGGCCGCCAGCTCGGCAACTACCCGCAGGCGTTCACCCACCTCGCCCTCATCAACGCGGTCATGCACGTGATCGAGGGTGAGGAGGACGTCTGAGGGCTCGATTGAACCCTCAGGTCGAGGGTCAGAGTCAGCTGCTTCCTGGCGGTGAGATCGCCTACGCGGCGTGGGTTTTCACGAGATCGCGCTGCGGGTCGATCGACCAGCGCTCAGCGAGCTGCTCGAGGGTTGGGTCGAGCGGCCAGCGATCGGCCATGACGGGCCCCTCGTGGTCCGGCGCGGCGCCCTTGAGCGTCATGCCGTTCGCGTTGTCGCCGATCGCGCGCAGCTCGGCGACCTCCTCGGGGCTGAGGAGGATCTCGGCCGGCAGCGCGGCCAGCTCGGCGCGCTTCTGCTCGACCGGACGCGCGTCCGGTCCCGCCTCCTGCAGCAGCGTCGGCGCGACGCACGCGATCGGGTCGTGCGCGAGGTTCCATTGGCACGCGAGCTGGAGCGGCGTGAGGCCGTGACGCTCGGCGATCGGTCGCATCCGCTCGATCCGCTCCAGGCCGGCCTCGATCCAACCGGCCGGTCGGAAGCCGCGATGGTCGCGCGGGCCGAGCATGGCCGGCTCGGTGAGGTCCCCGCCGAACAGGCCGCCGTAGTCGACGACGCGCGTGATCAGCTTGACCTCGTGCTCGGTCGCCGCCGGCAGCGCCAGCTCGCCCGGCCACGGCTCGAGCGGGTTGAGGATGATCATCGCCCAGTCGATGCGGTCGCCGAAGCGCTCGAAGCAGTCGATCAGGTCGAGCGTGAAGCCGTTCGCCGGGCCGGGGGCGACGCCGATCAGGTCCGTCAGGCCGGCGTCGCGCAGGGCCGCCATCCCGTCCCACACCGCCTCGCTCGTGTAGCCGACGCGGTCGGGGTTGTGCAGCAGCAGCAGGTCGAAGCGGTCGACGCCGCAGCGCTCCAGCGACGCCTCCGTCGCGCGGCGCAGGTAGTCCGCGTAGGCGTCCGGTCCGCGCAGGGCGGGGTCGGTGAAGCGCGGGTAGCCCTTCGCCCCGGCCCGCTCGCCCTCGTAGAAGTCGTGGCCGACGGCGCCGACGAGCACGTAGTCGTCGCGCGGCAGGTGCGCGAGCGCGCGCCCGAGCATGCGGTCGGCGTCGCCCGCGCCGTAGGCGTCGGCCGTGATCGCCGTGCGGATCGCGTCGTCCGGGCGCAGCAGCGCCAGCAGCCGCTCGTCGTCCAGCGGCTCGCCGAAGTGCATGAAGCGACCGCCGCTCCAGGTCCCGACCGCCGTCTGCGTGGGGTGCGCCATCGCCGGAACGATACGACAGCGGGGCCGACGTATGGCTACCCGGATGGTAGTGAGACTGAGGTGGTGGTAGATATTTTAGGAATCCGCGGTAGAAGGGACTGAAATCCACTTTATATAGGGGATTATTTTTACGATTCCTGCGGTAGGATTTCTGCGATGAGCGACATTCCACCGGCACTTGCCTTTCCCGCGAGCTTTCGTCGGTACACGCCGGAGCTGGCGACGTCGCTTGCTCGGATCGCTGGTGCGCTGGGCGTCATCCGCGGCGCGCGTGTGCTGCCCGCGGTGGCTGACGAGCTGCGAGCCTCGGCTCGTGTCGGAACGGTCCACTACTCCAACCTGATCGAGGGCAATGAGCTTCCACGCGTCGAAGCAGAGCGCGCGGCGCGCGGCGAGCTCGAGCCCGAGACGCGGGCGAAGGTCGAGCTGATCGACTACGTCGAGGCACTCGACCTGATCGACGAGCGTTTGGACGCTGGCGCTCTGGAGCTCACCCCGGGCTTGCTCAAGGACTTGCACCGGGTTGCCACGAGAGGACTCGGTCGTGACGACGATCCGCACTTCAAACCGCATCATGAAGGCGAGTGGCGCGACGGTATCGCGCTGGTGGTCGATCGTCTCGCCGGTCGCGTCATGCACGCGGCACCGCCGGCGGACGAGGTGGAGCCGCGGATGCGGAGCATGTTCGAGTGGCTCGCGCGTAAGCGCGACGAAGGCGAGTCGCCCTTCGTGCTCGCCGGCGTGATGCACTACGGGATCACGGATGTCCATCCGTTCGCGGACGGAAACGGCCGCGCTGCTCGGCTGTTTCAGTCGGCGCTGTTGATCGAGGCGAGCGTCCTCCCCGGGCGCATGTTCTCGTTCGAGCGCTACTACGCGGAGGATCGCCCGGCGTACTACGAGGCGCTTCGCTCGGTGCGCCGCAACACGCTCAACATGGAGGAGTGGCTTGGCTATTTCCTCACCGGTCTGGCCGAGGAGTACGAGCGTGTGTCCGAGCGAGTGGTCGATCTCGGCAGCCTGCTGCCTGGCGGATCCGCACCCTTGCGACTCACGACGGGCCAACAGCGTGCGCTCGCGGCGCTCCGGGCGCAGGGTCGGCGTGAGTTCGGTCGACGCGACTACGAGGATGCTGCGGCGGTGGGACGCTCGGCGGCCGGTAATGATCTGCGGACGCTCGTCCAACACGGTGTGCTCGTGCTGCGCGGCGGCGGGCCCGGCAGTCGGTATGCCTTCGCGAGGATGAGCCGGACCGGCTCGCGTCGAGGTCGGCCGTCTCAGTGGAGCGACGCGAAGATCGAGCGCGAGCTGCGCGCGTTCGTCGTCGGCCGGGCGAGCTGGCCGACCGTCGCCGAGTTTCGCGCGGCCGAGCAGGGTGCGCTCTACGACGCCGCCAGCCGGGCCGGTGGCATCCGCCGTTGGCGCGCCGTGGTCGGCCTCTGAAGCGCGCTCAGCGCAGCAGCTCGGCGACGCGCGCCTCGGCGATCGTCGCGCGCAGCGTCTCGCGTGCGCCGTAGCGCGGGCGCCATCTCAGCTCGCGCTGCGCCTTCGTCGTGTCCATCAGCACCGGCACGCGCAGCGCGTTGATCCACTGCGCCTTCTCCGGCACGAACGGCAGTCGGCCGGCGAGCTCGGCGGCAGCGTCGACCGCCAGCTCCGGCACCGGCACCGCGTACCAGCCGAGGTCCTCTGCAAGGACGCGCATCGTCAGCGTGCCGGGGCCGGCGAGGTTGTAGACGCCCGGTCTGCCGCGCCCGAGCGTCGCCGCGCGCAACGCGGTGGCGACGTCGTCGTGATGCACGAGCTGGAAGCTGACGCCGTTGTCGGGGATCACCGGCTTCAGCACGGGCGCGGCGTCGAGCAGGCGCCGCACCGCTTCCGGCATCCGCTCGCCGAGCTGCACGTAGGGGATCGAGGAGATGAACATGAGCGCGTCCGGTCCGGCGACGATGCAGGGGCGGAAGACGTACACCGCCGTCGCGCTGCCGCGCGTGACGTCGCTCAGCAGCCGCTCGACCTCCGCCTTCTCGGCCGAGTACGCGTGCGCTCCGGTGCCGCGCGGCGCGACGTCCTCGCTCAGCAGCGGCGGGTTGTCGGGATGGAACCCGTACGCGGCGACCGACGACGTGTAGACGAGCCGCGGCACGCCCGCGGCGACCGCCGCCGAGAAGACGTTGCGCGAGCCCTCGAGGTTCACGCGGTGGCCCTCCTTGCCGCCCGCGCCCATGATCGCGAAGGCGAGGTGGACGACCGCGTCGGCGCCGCCGACGAGCTGCTCGACGGTCGTGCGATCGAGCACGTCGCCGCGCACGTACGTCGTCTTGCGCCAGCCCTCGGCGGCCGGGTCGATCGCACGGCGACCGAGCGCGCGGATCGCCGCCACGTCTCTGCTGCGCTCCAGCGCGCGCATCAGCGCACGACCGACGTCGCCCGTGGGTCCGGTCACGGCGACGGTGATGCCCGCGCCCGCGCCCGCGCTCGCAGCGGCCATCGTCACGCCTCCGCCGGCGGCTCGTCGGCCGCGTAGCCGGGGTCGCCGGGCAGCAGCACGCGCGCGACCTCTCCTTCGAGCACGACGCGCGGCTCGACCGGCTCGACGGTGCGCCCACGCGCATGCCCCACGAGCGCCTCCGCGTGCGGGAACGCGGCGAGCTGCTCGAGGTGCTTGATCGTCGGGAAGACGAGCATCAGCTCGCCCGCCGCATGCGCGTCGAGCGCTGCCTGCGGCGTGCTCCAGCGCCAGTCGACGCACTCGCCGCCGTCGATCGCGGGCGCCGTGTCGTCCGCCACCGGCGAGAGGAAGAACCACGTGTCGAAGCGGATCTTCACGGCCGCCGGCGTGATCCAGCGCGAGAAGGGGACGAGCTGCGCCGGGTCGCCGATCGCGATGCCGGCCTCCTCGGCGACCTCGCGCACGCCCGCCGCGCGCAGTGCCGCCTCGTCGCCGCCGGCGCCGTCGATCTCGTCGACGGCGCCGCCGGGGAAGACCCACGCGCCGCCCATGAAGCGCGATGCCGGGTTGCGCTGCACGAGCAGCACCTCGAGCCCGCGGTCCGCACCGCGCAGGACGATCACGCTCGCCGCCAGGCGCGGCGTCGTCACCGCGCCGGTGTTGAGCTCCTCGCCGGGTCCGGGCTGCGCGGGCTCCATCTGCGGTCCACACTAGTACAGCCATTGCGCGTGGGAGCGCGGTACCGTTTCAGGCATGAGCGCAACGCAAACGACGCAGAAGTGGATCTGCGAGTCCTGTGGATTCATCTACGACCCGCTCGACGGCGATCCCGACGGCGGCATCCCGCCCGGAACGGCGTTCGAGGACATTCCGGAGACCTGGTTCTGTCCGGTCTGCGGTGCGCGCAAGCGCGACTTCGTCCCGCACGAGGACTGAGCGCGAGATCGGCCGCTCCGGCGGCCGGCACGTTGCAGGGCGTCCAGGCTCGGGGCACAGGGCGAAAGTCTGACGGCTGACCTGCCGAGAACCGGTGGGCGACGGCAGACCGCCGCCGTGACCGTCTCACAGGAGCCGATGCCCCCATGTCCCGAGCCCGCCGTCTTCTCACCGTGCTCGCGTGCGCCGCGAGCGCGTGTGCGCTGAGCGCCGCGTCCGCGCTCGCCGCCGGCCACGGCGCTGCTGCGGGCCAGGGCGTCGTGCTGTCGTCGGGCCACCACAGCCTCCGTCTCGTCGACCGCGGCCATCGCGTCGCCGACGTGCGCGTCTCGTCGACGAGAGGGCTCAGACGCGGCGACATCGTGACGGTGCGCAGGGGCAGAGCGCACGTGAGCGGCCATGTCGGCCGGGTGTCCTTCCTCGGCCGCGTCGTGCACAGCACGGGTCGCGGCGCGGTCGTGCGCCTCGGCGACGGCTCGACCTTCCAGCTCGACGGCGCCAAGCCGCACGGCCACCGCGCCCGCTCGGCCGCGAGCATCACGATCAACTTCCAGGGGCTGACCCCGGGACTGACGCTGCTCGTGACGATCTCGACCGACGAGCAGGGCAACGTCTTGCTGACGATCAAGGTCCTCCCGAGAACCACCGACATCGGCGCCAACGGCGGCGAGCTGCACGCGACGGGGGTCGTCACCGACGACCAGGGGGGCGGCTCGTTCGGGGTCAGAGCCGACGACGGCAGCGGCCTGCGCTTCGACGATCCCCAGCGCCTGTTCGAGGCCGCCAACGCTGCGTGGTGCGACGCCGTCTCCGTCAGCTATCACCAGGACGGCCGCCGGCTGATCGCCGACGAGCTGCGCGTGACGGGCCACAGCACCGACGGCGGCTGCGCCGACAACGGGGCGAGCGACGAGGTCGACGGCACGGTCACGGCGATCGCCGCCGACGCCTCCTCGCTCACGATCGCACCGGACGACGGCAGCGACGCGAGAACGATCCCGGTCGGCGATCCGAGCCTGCTGGACGGCATCGCCGTCGGCGACGACGTCGCGGTGACGCTCGACGCGGGCGGCACGGCGGTCGACGTCACGCCGCTCGTGCCGGTCGACGATTCCGGCGGCCAGTAGCCGGCGCGGAGCGTCACGTGCGCGCGAGCGCCGCTCCGCTGCGGCTGCGCCGCGCCGCCAGCAGTCCGGCGCCGAGCAGCAGCACGAGCGCCAGCACGCTCGACGCGACGCCGGCGCGCAGGCCCGGCACGCCATAGCTCCAGGCGATCTCGTGGCGTCCGGCGTCGACGACGACGCCGCGCAGCACGGCGTCGACGCGCAGCGGCCTCGCGGGCCGTCCGTCGACCCGCACGCTCCACCCGTCGAGCAGCTGGTCGCCGAGCACGACGACGCCGCGGCGGTCGAGCGTCGCGCGCAGCGTCACGCCGGCGTTGCGCTCGCTCACGATCCGGGCGGTGCCGCGCGCCCCCTGCACGCCGGCGAGCTCGGCCGCGCCCGGCTGGTCGGCTTCGACGACGACGGCGCGGCGCGCGTCGAAGCCGCTGTCGACGAGCGCCGTCCGCGCGCTCGCGGCGTCCGGCACGGCCTGGATCGCGGGAGCGACGAACGCGCGCGGCGTGGCGCGCGGGTTGAGGAAGATCGCCGCGTCGCGTCCTGAGTAGACGCGCCGCAGCGGGCGCAGCGCCGGGTCGGCTTCGGTCGGCGCGGTCGTGCCGGGGTCGGCGACGATGTAGCGGGCGCCGAGCGCGCCGGTGACCTGCACCGCGGCCGGGCTCATCCCGCCGATCGTCGTCGGCAGCCACTCGAGCTGTTCCGGCGCCGCCAGGCGCCACAGGTCGAGGTAGCGCGTCGTCGGGAACGGCGGGTCGTAGCCGCGCACGTCGGCGAGTTCCCAGCGCGCGGCCGTCTCGGGCGGCAGCGCGAGTTCGACGCCGACGAAGCGGCCGTCGGCGCGGTGCTGCTGCAGGTAGGCGATCGCCGGGGTGGAGGGCGGGATCGCCTTCGCCGCCGGTCCCATCGGGACGTAGCCGTGCGCGAAGTGCAGCATGTCGAGCGCCGCCAGCAGCGCGATCGCGGCGGCGATCGCCGTCGTCCGTCGCGGCCAGCGCCGCAGGGCGAGCAGGACGGCCGTGACGCCGAGCGCGAACAGCAGGAACCACGCGACCGTCGTCAGCTCGACGACGCCTGTGCGCTGGAAGTCGCGCCCGGTGAGGAAGTGCTCGACGACGTGTCCGGCGTCGGCCATGCTGGCGCCCGCGGTCGCGGCGGCGAGCAGCGCGACGCCGACGGCGCCCGCCGCGACTGCGAGCTGCCGGCCGCGCTCGCCGGGGCGGTCGAGGACCGCCTGCAGGCCGAACGCCGCCAGCACCGCGACGGCCAGCTCGAAGACGAAGTGCAGCCGCTGGTTCTCGACCAGCCCGAGCGCCGGCAGGTGCCCGACGAGCCACCACAGGCCGGGTGCGTGGAGCGCGATCGCGAGCCCGAGGCCGCCGAGGATCAGGAACGGCGCCTGGCGCCGCAGCGCGGCGCGGTTCGTGAGCCCGATCGCGGCCAGGACGAGCGCGACCGTCCCTGCGTAGAACGTGCGCTCCTCGTAGTTCAGGTTCAGCGCGTGGACCGGCGAGGTGGTCGTCTCGAACGCGCTCGGCCGGCCCCACCAGTCGGGGAACAGCGGCGTTCGGATCATCCCGAACGGCATGTGGTCGACGCCCGGCAGCGAGCCGGCGCCGCCCTTGCGCGCGAGCGTGCCGACCGTTCCGTGGCTCGACAGGATCTCCGGGATCATCAGCACGCCCATCAGCGCGATCCCGACGACGAGCCCGCCGAGCGCCAGCCCGAGCGAGCGCACGCGCTGCGAGCGCGCCCGCTCGCGCGCGAACGCCGCGCGCAGCAGCGCGTACAGGCCCGTCGCGACGAGCACGTGGACCTGCGTTCCCGGATGGCCGCCGCCGAGCGCGGCGGCGGTCACGCATGCGAGCGCGATCGCGGTCCCGACACCGCCGCCGCGCCGCACGAGGCGCTCGACGAGCCACAGCATCCACGGCAGCAGCACGGCGACGGCCGGGACGATTTCCTGCGCGAGCCACATCACGTTCATCGAGCAGAACGCGAACGCGACGCCCGCCACGATGCCGGCGAGGAAGCCGAGGCGCAGCTCGCGCACGAGCAGGTAGGTGCCCATCGCCGCGGCCCACAGCTTGAGCGCCGCCGCGAGCCCGAGCGCCCAGTTGAAGGGGAGGAACCACAGCGGAAGGCTGAACACCGAGAAGAGGCCGGTCTGCGGGTTGCTGAGCAGCGGGACGCCCGTCAGGGTGTGCGGATTCCACGCCGGCAGGACGCCTTCGTGCAGCAGCTGGCGCACCAGCTCCCGCCATGGGCGCAGGTCCAGCGGGACGTCTGCCAAGAGGTAGTTTTCGAAGCTCGCGACGTCCGGGGGCCGGTAGGGCTGCCAGGGGGTCAGCTTGTAGAGCACCGCGTCCGGCGAGAAGACCTTGCCGCCGAGCAGCACCGGCCACAGGTAGACGACGACGAGCAGCGCGAACAGCAGCGCGGCGGTCAGCGTCGGTCGTGCGGCGAGCGTTCGCAGCACGCCCGCGCGAGCGGCCACGCGGGTGCGTGCATGGGTCCCCCGTCCCATCGGCCCATGCTCCCACAACCGGCAACGCGCTAAGACGGTTGCGGACGCTGGTTGACACTGATGGCAGTTCGTGTAAACTTAGCTGACGTCCTAGCCACGCGAGACGCTGGAGGAGACATGGGAGCCGTCGCTGTCGAAGAGCTGAATCCCGCCACCTGGCGCGACGGCAAGCGCTACGCGTGGCTGCTCGGCCTGATCGTCCCGCTGCTGCCGTTCATCGCCTGGGGCTGGGTCGAGCTGACCGGGCTCGGGATCTTCTGGTGGTGGGGGCCGATCCTCGTGTTCGGGATCTTCTCCCTGCTCGACGTGATCGTCGGCATGGACGCGGCGAACCCCCCCGACAGCGTCATCAAGTGGCTCGAGCAGGACCGCTACTACAGGTGGTGCACGTACGTCTTCATCCCCGTCCAGTACGCCGGGCTCGTGCTCGCCTGCTGGCTGTGGGCGTACGGCGATCTCTCGACCGTCGACAAGATCGGCCTCGCCTTCACGATGGCGATGGTCAGCGGGATCGCGATCAACACCGCGCACGAGCTGGGCCACAAGCGCGCTTCGATGGAGCGCTGGCTGTCGAAGGTCGCGCTCGCGCAGAGCGGCTACGGCCACTTCTTCATCGAGCACAACCGCGGGCACCACGTGCGCGTCGCGACGCCCGACGACCCGGCGAGCGCACGCCTCGGCGAGAGCTTCTGGGCGTTCCTGCCGCGCACCCTCGCCGGCTCGCTGCGCTCCTCGTGGGAGCTGGAGGTCGAGCGCCTGCGCCGCACCGGCAGCTCGCCGTGGACCCATCGGAACGACATCCTCAACGCCTGGGCGATGACGCTCGGGCTGTACGCGATCCTGATCGCCGTGTTCGGCTGGGTCGTGCTGCCGTACCTGCTGGTCCAGTCGTTCGTCGGTGCCTCGCTGCTGGAGGTCGTCAACTACCTCGAGCACTACGGCCTGCTGCGGCAGCGGCGCGAGGACGGCCGCTACGAGCGCACGGCCCCCGAGCACTCGTGGAACTCCAACAACGTCGCCTCGAACGTGCTGCTCTACCACCTCCAGCGCCACAGCGACCATCACGCCAACCCGACGCGCCGCTACCAGGCGCTGCGCCACGTGGACGACGCGCCGCAGCTCCCGACGGGCTACGCCGGCATGATCGTGCTCGCGCTCGTGCCGCCCGTCTGGCGGCGGGTGATGGACCATCGCCTGCTCGCGCACTACGACGGCGACGTCGCGCGCGCGAACGTCCAGCCGCGGGCGCGCCGCCGCGTGCTCGCGCGCTACGGCGGTGGGATGGCGGGCTGATGTCGCGCTGGGTCTGCCCTGCGTGCGGGTACCTGTACGACGAGGAGGCCGGGCACGCGCGCGAGGGCTTCCCGCCCGGCACGCCGTGGTCCGAGGTGCCGGACGACTGGGCCTGCCCGGACTGCGGCGTGCGCGACAAGGTCGACTTCGAGCCGGCCGCGGACTGAGCATGTCGCCCGCGCCTGCTGCCACCATGAAGGCGATGGCCTCGACCCGCGAGCGCACCCCCTACGCCGTCGCGGCGCGCCAGCTCCTGCGCGACACGCTGTTCGACGCCGCCCGCGACGCGCTCGAGCAGCGCGCGTGGGCGGACATCACGATGGCCGACATCGCAAGCGCCGCGGGCGTCTCGCGGCAGACGCTGTACAAGGAGTTCGGCACGCGCGACGAGTTCTCGCAGGCGTTCGTGATCCGCGAGGGCGAGCGCTTCATCGACGCCGTCGAGCAGGCGGTGCGCGACCACCTCGACGACCCGCGGGCGGCCGTCGCGGCGGCTTTGGAGGTGTTCCTCGTGACCGCCGGCGAGGACCCGCTCGTGCGGATCCTGCTGAGCGACGACGGCACCGGCGGCATGCTCCCGCTCGTCACGACGCAGTCGATGCCGGTCGTGGAGTGGGCCTCCGCGCGCCTCGCGGCGGTCATGCGCGAGGGCTGGTCGCAGGCCTCCAAGCGCGACGCGCAGCTGCTCGCCGAGACCCTCGTCCGGCTGGCGATCAGCTACGTGACGGTGCCGAAGGGCTCACCCGAGGCGACGGCGGCCGCGGCCGCGAAGCTGCTCGGCCCGTTCATCGAGCGCGCGCTCGACGGCGGCGCGGCGGCCTGAGTCACAGCCAGCGGTCGAGCGGCAGCGCGGCACCGGCCTCGGCCAGCAGCAGCGGATCGGCGCGCTGCACGCGCGCGAGCGTGGCGACCTCGACGTCTCCGAGCCGCGCGATCGTCGCGCGATTGTCCGCCTCCATCGCGCTGGGCGCCTCCGGCCACGGCGTCATCACGACGCCGGCGATCGCGAGCCCGGCCGCACGGGCCGCCTCGATCGTCAGCAGCGTGTGGTTGATCGTGCCGAGCCCAGGACGCGCGGCGATCGCGAGCGGGAGGCCGAGGTCGTGCGCGAGGTCGCGCACGAGGTAGTCGCGCGTGAGCGGCACGAGCAGTCCGCCGACGCCTTCGGCGACGACCGCGTCGGCTTCGGCGGCACGGACGGCGAACGCGGCCCGCAGCGCGGCAGGGTCGAGTTGCTCGCCGGCGAGCGCGGCCGCGAGGTGAGGGGAGACGGGAGGGCCGAAGCGAGCCGGCGCGACGTCCTCGGCATGCATCCCCGCCGCGGCGGCGAGCAGCGTGTCGTCGGGCGGCCAGGCCGGATCGGACGGCTCGTCGGTGCCGGTCACCACCGGTTTGAAGGCGGCGACTCGCTCACCCCGCGCCCGCAGCGCCGCGAGCATCGACGCGGCGACGATCGTCTTGCCGACGCCCGTGTCGGTCGCCGTGACGAAGAGCCCCCGCATGCCGGATGGCCTGGATACGACGGCTCCGCGGCGTCTGACACCACTGCCGACGCTCGCCGTACCACCGGTACGGCTGCGCTCGTCAGCGGCGTCAGCCATCCACGGCCCCGCCGTCCCAGACCATCCGGAGCACGCGGCTTACGCTGCGCGCTCGAGGTCGCCGCCGGCCTCGCCGTCGAAGATCCCGTTCGGCCGGTCGTCCTGGGAGTCGGACGGGCGCTCGCCGGCGGGCGCCTCGTCGTCCCAGCGCGCGGCCGGCTCGGGTTGCGGCTCGGGCGCTTCCGCGGCAGGCGTCATGACCGGCGGGCGCAGCTCCTCGGGGCGCATGCCGACGCCGCGGACCGCCTGCGCGAGCGCGCGGGCGGCGTCGCGCAGCTCGCCCTTGCCGTGCGTCGCCATGACGGCGAGGCGCAGGCGCGAGCTGCCGACCGGCACCGTCGGCGGGCGGATCCCCTGCGCGAAGACGCCGCGCTCGAGCGCCAGCTCGCAGGCGCGCATCGTCGCCTTCGCGTCGCCGAGCATGAGCGGGACGATCGGCGCCTCTCCGGCTGGCAGCGCGAAGCCCTCCTGCTCGAGCGCCTCGCGCAGCACGCGCACGTTGCACTGGAGCTTCTCGACCCGGCGCGGCTCCTCCTCCAGCAGCGTCAGCGCGGCCAGCGCGCCTGCGACCGCCGGCGGCGGCGGGGCCGTCGAGAAGACGAACGAGCGTGCGGCGTTCGTCAGGTACTTCGCCATCCGCTGGTCGCAGGCGGCGTACGCGCCGTAGGAGCCGAGCGCCTTGCCGAGCGTGCCGACGATCACGTCGACGCCGTCCTCGACGCCGGCCGCGGCCACCGCGCCGCGCCCGGCCGGGCCCATCGTGCCCGTGCCATGCGCCTCGTCGACGACGAGCCGCACGTCGTAGCGGCCGGCCAGCTCGGCCAGCTCGGCGAGCGGCGCGACGTCGCCGTCCATCAAGAAGACGCCGTCGGTGACGATCAGCGCGCCGCGCGATCCGGCCTCCTGCAAGCCCCACTCCAAGTGCTCCAGGTCCCCGTGCTCGTAGACGAACACGTCGGCGCGCGAGAGGCGGCAGCCGTCGACGATCGAGGCGTGGTTGAGCTCGTCGGAGAAGACGACCTCGCCGCGGCGCGCGAGCGCGGACACGACGCCGGCGTTCGCGAGGTAGCCGGCGCCGAACAGCAGCGCGGCCTGGCGGCGCTCGAACGACGCGAGCCGCTCCTCGAGCCGGCGGTGGATCGTCATCGTGCCGGACACGAGCCGCGACGCGCCCGCGCCGACGCCCCAGCGCATCGCGGCCTCGGCGGCCGCCTCGCGCACGGCGGGGTGGTCGGCGAGGCCGAGGTAGTTGTTCGAGCACAGCAGCAGGACGGGCTTGCCGTCGAGCACGACGCGCGGCCCCTGCGGGCCGCTGACGAGACGGGTCCGGCGTGCGAGCCCGAGCTGCTCCAGCTCGTCCAGTCGTGCCTCGATCTCGATCATCGCCGCGCTGCCGCCTCCCGGGTGGGTCGTCCCTGGCCACGATTCGGCGCCCCCTGATGGGGCGCCGTCTCGCGTGTCGGTCGTCCCATGCCCTTGTTCGGCGCCCCATCAGGGCGCGGCGGGATCACGCGCTTGCTCTCGAAGCGCAGCTGCGTCGCCGGATCCCACAGTCTCACCTCGAACGTCCCCGCGCCCGTCTCCGGCGCGGCGTCGAGGTGCATCTCGACGACGTCCGGCGTCTCGCCCTCGAGCCAGCCGGAGCGGTTGTCCGGGCGCGGGTTGGCGCCGTTGTCCGGCTGGCGCGCGACGTTGAGGCCGAGCTCCTCGAACATCGCGCGATCCTGCTCGGGCGTGTTGCCGAGCGTCGTGAGGAAGTTGCCCATCATCACGCCGTTGAGGCCGGCCCTGACGGCGTGCCGCTGCAAGTCGCCGATGTTCTCGACACGGCCGCCGCAGAGGCGGAAGAGCGCGTCGGGGAGGATCAGGCGGAAGATCGCGATCCACTTGATCGCCTCCCACGGATCCATGTAGTCGCGGTCGCCGAACTTCGTGCCCGGGCGCGGGTTGAGCAGGTTGATCGGCACGCTCGTCGGGTCGATCTCGGCGAGCTGGAAGGCCATCTCGACGCGCTGCTCGCGCGACTCGCCGAGGTTGAGGATGCCGCCGACGCACGTCTCCAGCCCGGCCTCGCGGACGGCGTCGATCGTGCGCAGCCGGCCCTCGTAGCGGACCGTCGAGGAGACCTCTGGGTAGTAGGACTCGGCGGTCTCGACGTTGTGGTGCACGCGCTGGATGCCGGCCTGCTTGAGTGCCTTCGCGCGCTCGGCCGACATGTGGCCGATCGAGGCGCAGCGCTTGAGGTTCGTCTGCTCGGCGACGAGCCGCGCGCCGTCGAGGATCTTCTCGAAGTCGCGCTTCGAGAGCCCCTGGCCCTGCGTGACCATGCAGAAGCGGTGCGCGCCGGCCGCCTCGGCCGCCTTCGCGTGCTCGAGGATCTGCTCGGGGTCCATCATCGCGTGCAGCGGCGTGTCGGCCTCGGCGTAGCGCGACTGCGCGCAGAAGCCGCAGTCCTCCGCGCAGCCGCCCGACTTCGCGTTGACGAGCGAGCACATGTCGGTCGCGTCGTCGAAGCGCTCGACGCGGACCTTCCACGCGCGCTCGATCAGCGCCTCGATCTCGGCATGCTCTTCGAGCTCGCCGAGGCGCAGCGCTTCCTCACGGGTGATCAACGACGGCATGGCGGCGGCAACCTCCGAGGCAAGATCGGGTCACGATAGGGCCGCAGCCGGACGACTCCGGCCGTGGCGTGCAGGGAAGAAGGGTGACACACCACCTATCGCGCTCGCGCTCCGCGACGGGCCGGCGGGCCCGCCGGGGGAGGCATTCCGCCCGACCGGGCGGCGGGAGATCGGCGCGTCAGCGAACGTGCAATACGCCGGGGGGCAGCAGGCGCTCGAACCGCTCACGGCTCCCGAAGCAGCTCGAGTGCGTCCTCTTGACGGTCTCCAGCGAGTCCGCGCTCAGCAGAACGGCGTCGACGTTCGCATCGCTGCGCGTCTCCCACTCATGCAACGGCGGCGAACGCTCGCGGCACTTCGCCCGCTCGAGGCGGCAATCTCGTTCCCGGCTCCCAGAGGAAGAACTCACGGAGCACGTCGCCCGCTCGGTCGACCTGCCGCCTGCTGAACGTCTCACGCGGCTTGGGCTTGAACGGATCCTGATACCGGGCCACGCCGGATCAGCGTAGTCGCTGCCAAGCGGCGCGCAACAGCAGATGCGTTGTCCTCAGTGACCCTGCCACACCGGCGCGCGCTTCTCGCCGAAGGCGCGCAGGCCCTCGCGCAGGTCCTCCGACGCAAACGCGGTGCGGCGCTCGGCGTCGAGCGCGGCGGCGGTGGCGGCGTCGAGCGCTCCGGCAGCGGCGACGAGCGCGCGGATGCCGGCCTTGTTGCCGCGCAGCGACAGCGGCGCGTTGGCGGCGATCTCGCTCGCCAGCGCGAGCGCGGCGTCCGGCAGCGCCTCCGCCTCGACGACCTCGTTCACGAGTCCCCAGCGCTCGGCCGTCGCGGCGTCGATCCGCCGCCCGGTCAGGAACAGCTCACGCGTGCGCGCCGCGCCGATCGTCGTCAGGAAGCGGTTGAGTCCCGCGTGCGCGTAGACGACGCCGAGCTTCGCCGGCGGCATCCCGAGCCGCACGGTGTCGGCGGAGATGCGCAGGTCGCAGGCGATCGCCAACTCCAGCCCGCCGCCGATCGTCGCGCCGTTGAGCGCCGCGAGCACGGGATACGGGTACCCCTCGAGCGCCGCCAGCGCGGTCGGAAACGGATGCCCGTCCGCCCCGTCGTCGTAGCCCTCGCGGAGCAGCTCCTCGATGTCGTAGCCGGCGCAGAAGGCGCGGCCCTCGCCGGTCAGCACGACGCAGCGGGCGTCGAGCCGGTCCAGGGCGGCGACGAGCGCTTCCAGCAGCGCGCGGTCGAGCGCGCCGCGCTTCTCGGGGTTGGAGATCGTCAGGCGCGCGACGCCGGGCGCCGGCTCCTCGACGTGCAGCACGCCGGGCATGGTGGCAGGGGGCGGGTGGGCGATGGTGGCAGGGGGCGGGTGGGCGGGATTCCTCTACTCGAGCACGACGAGCGTGTCGCCCTCGGAGACGGCCTGGCCCTCCTCGCAGCGGATCTCCTTCACGACGCCGGGATCCTCCGCCTCCACGGGCATCTCCATCTTCATCGACTCGAGGATCACGATCGTGTCCCCCTCGTCGACGGCGTCGCCGACCGCGACCTCGACTCTCCAGACGGTGCCGGTGATGTGGGCCTCGACGTCAGGCACGCTCGACCTCCAAGGTTCGCTCGCAAGGGAGAGGGCGCCGCAGCCGGGCCCGCGGATCGCCAGAATAGCCGCCGCTCCCGATGGCCCCTCCCACTGCCGTCATCGTCACCGCCCACAACGAGGCGGACCGTCTGCCGGCGACGCTCGCCGCGCTTGCCGCCGCGTTCCCGGGCGCACGCGTGCTGGTCGCCGACGACGGCTCGACCGACGGCAGCGCCGAGGTCGCGGCGGCGCACGGCGCCGAGGTCGTGCGCTCGGAGCGCAACCAGGGCAAGGGGGGGACGGCGACGCTCGCGGCGCAGCGCCTGCTGCCGCTCGCGAGCGGACCGGACCCGACGCCGGTGATCCTGCTGTGCGACGGCGACCTGGCCGCGAGCGCGGAGGTGCTGAAGCAGCTCGTGGAGGAGGTCCGAAGCGGCCGCGCCGACCTCGCCGTGGCGGCGTTCGCGCGGCGCGTCGGCGGCGGCTTCGGCTGGGCGCTCGGCTTCGCGCGCTGGGCGATCCGGCGCCGCTGCGGGCTCGTCTGCGACGCGCCGATCTCCGGCCAGCGGGCGCTGCGCGCGGAGGTGCTGCCGGCCGTCGTCCCGTTCGCGCCGCGCTTCGGGATGGAGATCGGCATGACGATCGACGCGGTCCGCGCCGGCTTCCGCGTCGCGGAGGTCGAGCTGCCGCTCGCGCACCGCGCGACCGGCCGCACGCTGGGCGGTTTCCTGCACCGCGGGCGCCAGCTGGTCGACTTCGTTGCGGTCTTCCTCCAGCGGCGCAAAGCTGTCGTGCACGCGGCGGGCGCTGCGCCTCGCCGCTCGGATCACTAGCGTTCCGCGGCGTGTCCACTACTCAACTCGACCTCCACCGCTTCGCGATCGGCTTCGATGAGCGCGATCGCCCCCGCTTCCACGCCCTGATCGACGAGGTGCTCGACTCCGGGCAGTGGTCGCACGGGGCGATGAACCGCCGCTTCGAGGAGGCCTGGTCGGCCTGGAACGGCGTGCCCGCCGTCGCGCTCGGCTCGTGGGCCGGCGGCGCGATCGCCGCGCTCGAGTACGCGGGCGTGCGCGGCGGGGCCGTGCTGTGCCCGTCCAACACGTTCATGGCGACGCCACTGGCGATCATGGCTGCCGGCGGCACCCCCGTCTTCGTCGACTGCAACAGGGACGACCTGTGCGCCTCGCTCGCCGAGATCGAGGCGAAGATCGCGCAGCACAGACCGCGTGCGTGCGTGCTCGTGCACATCGGTGGCCACATCGCGTTCGAGAGCGAGGCGATCGCCGAGGTCTGCCGCGCGAACGACGTCTTCCTGCTGGAGGACTGCGCGCACGCGCACGGCGCCTCCTGGGGCGACCGCAAGCCGGGCGCCTACGGCGACGCCGGCGTCTACTCGTTCTACGCGACGAAGACGGTGTCGACCGGCGAGGGCGGGATGCTCGTCTCGCGCGACGCGGACCTGATCGCCTACGCGCGCGCCTTCCGCGACTACGGCAAGCCCGGCTACGACGTCCCCGGCGTGAACTTCCGCATGAGCGAGTTCACGGCGGCGATCGGCCTGCTGCAGACCGAGCGCATGGAGGAGATCGTGGCGTGGAAGAACGCCGCCGCGCGCGACCATCTCGACGCGCTCCATCCCGGCCGGTTGCAGCTGCCGGACGGCATGACCTCGGGCCTCTACAAGTACATCGTCTTCGACCCGATCGAGAGATCGAGTGGCAAGGTGTACGACCAGCCGTGCCATCGCATCATGGGCACCGGCGATGATCTGCCGAACACGGACTGGGTGGCCGAGGGCCACTGGTGCGTCCCCCTCTACTACCGACCGGAGGTCGATCCCGCATGAGTCGTGTCCTCGTCACCGGAGGTGCAGGGTTCATCGGCTCGCACGTCGTCGACAAGCTGATCGCCGCCGGCCACGAGCCGCGCATCCTCGACGTGCGCCCGTCGCCCTACCACCCCGACGTCGAAGCCGTGATCGGCGACATGTGCGTGCTCGACGACATGCTGCGCGCTGCCGATGGCTGCGACGCGATCGCGCACCTCGCGGCTGCCGCCGACGTCGGCGAGGTCCAGCAGGACCCGCTCGGCTCCGAGCAGCTCAACGCCCGCGGCACGGCGAACGTGCTCGAGGCCGCGCGCCGGCTCGAGGTGGGCCGTGTCGTCTACGCCTCGACGATCTGGGTCTACTCGGACGTCGACGCCGAGCACGTCGACGAGGCGACGCTGCTTGCGCCGCCCGCGCACCTCTACACGGCGACGAAGCTCGCGGGCGAGCTGTACTGCCGCTCCTACCGCGAGCTCTACAGAGTCGAGAGCACCGTCCTGCGCTTCGGCATCCCGTACGGCCCGCGCGCGCGGCCGGCGGCGGTGATCCCGATCTTCGTGCGCAAGGCGCTCGCGGGCGAGCCGCTGACGCTCGCCGGCGGCGGCCTGCAGACGCGCCGCTTCGTCTACGTCGAGGACATCGCCGACGGCGTCGTCGCCGGGCTCGCGCCGCAGGCGGCCGACCGCACCTACAACCTCGTGGGCGACGAGGAGGTCACGATCCGCGAGATCGCCGAGCGCGTGCGCGACGAGATCGGCGACGTCGAGCTGGTGATGACCGAGGGTCGCGCGGGCGACTTCAAGGGCGCCGAGATCTCCGGCGCACGCGCTGCCGCCGAGCTCGGCTGGGAGGCGAGCACGCCGTTCGCCGAGGGCCTGCGGCGCTACGTCGCGTGGCATCGCGAGCATGTCGACGTCGCGCCGGCTCCGGCTGCCGTGGCGGTGCCTGCCGCGGCTGCCGCGACCCCCGCGGTCATTGGATCCGACGCCGCAGTCGCGGCGCCCGCCCGCCGCCGCGGGTCCCGCCGCGTGTCCGTCCGGCGCGTCGCGCGCGATACCGGGCTCGTGCTGATCGGCGTGCTGGCAGCACTGCTCGCTGCGCTGGCCGGCACCGTGGGAGCTGCGCTGCTCGACGGCACGGACGACCTCTCGCACTACGCGCGCGGCCACGCCCTGGTCACGCTGGTCATCGTCGCAGGCGTCGCGACCGTGGCGGCGACGGCCGTCGGCGCGCGGCGCCGTGCCACGGCGCGGGCCTGACTCGCGAGGTCAGAGCGCGATGCTGCGCAGCCCGCGGCGCTCGAGCTCGGCGAGCACGGCCGGCAGCGCCGCGGCCGTGCGCTGCCACGAGCCCGGCTGGCTGTAGTGGTCGGCGTCGTGGAGCAGCAGCACGTCTCCCGGCGCGAGCCGCTCGGTCACCTCGGCGGCGATCTGGCCGGGCGTGCGGTGCAGGCGCCAGTCGTGGCCCCAGCGCGACCACAACAGCGGCGCCCAGCCGCGCCGCCGCACGATCGCCAGGCCGGCCGGACTGAAGATCCCGAACGGCGGGCGGCAGTGCCGGGGAGCGATCCCGGTCGCCCCCACGATCGTCGCATGGCCGCGGTCGAGGTCGCGGGCGAGGGCGCGCGGTGGGACGCGCAGCTGGAGCCGGTGGCGGTCGCCGTGCAGCGCGACCGTGTGGCCGGCGGCGGCGATCTCCGCCGCCAGCGCCGGCCAGCGGCGCACCTGCTCGCCGACGAGGAAGAAGGTCGCGTGCGCGTCGGCGACGGCGAGCGCCTCCAGCACGGCCGGCGTGCCGCGCGGGTGGGGGCCGTCGTCGAACGTCAGCGCCACGATGGGCTGGTCCCCGGGCAGCGTCCGCGGGACGCCGAGGGGGCGGCACAGTGACGGCACGAGCGGGGCGAGCGCCGGCAGCGACCACGCCGCGCCGGCTGCGAGCGCCGCTGTGGTGGTGGACCGTCGCACGCGGCGGATCCTCGCATAGGGAATCCCGCCCGTGATCGGCGGGGGGATCGCCGTTGCGCTCGCCGCCGCGTGCTGCTACGAGCTGGCGTACGTCGTGCAGGCGCTGGAGACACGGCGGGCGGGCGGCGGGGCGCAGATCGAGGCGACGCTGCTCGGGCGGCTGCTGCGCCGCCCGCGCTGGGTGGCCGGCACGGCGCTGTCGGGCGTCGGCGCGGTGCTGCAGATCTGGGCGCTCACGCTCGCGCCGCTGACGGTCGTCCAGCCGACGCTCGCGCTCGGGCTCGTGCTGCTGCTCGTGCTGTCCGCGACGGTGCTCGGCGAGCGGGTGGGGCGGCGGGAGTGGGTCGGCGTGGCCGCGATCGTCGTCGGCGTCGTGCTCGTCGCGCTGACCGCGTCGCCGGCGGTGGGCATGGCCGGCGATCCGCTGCCGGTCGTGGTGCTGGTCGCGCTGCTCGCGGTCCCGATGCTGCTGCCGTTCGCGTTGCGGAGCGTGTCCGACGCGCGCCTGCGCGTGCTCGCCGCCGCCGCCGGCGACGCGCTCGCGGCGATCGGGCTGAAGCTCGTGGCGGATGCGACCGGACAGGGGAGCTGGGGGCTCGTGGTCGTCTTCGCGGCCGGCGCCGCGCTGGCCGGCGTGCTCGCGCTGACGGCCGAGATGAGCGCGCTGCAGCGCACGGCGGCGACGCGCGTCGCGCCGGTCGTGCTCGCCGGTCAGGTGCTCGTGCCTGCGGTCGCGGGCCCGCTCGCGTTCGATGAGCAGTGGAGTCGAACGACGCTCGGCGGTGTCGTGCTCGCGCTCGCGCTGCTCGTCGTCGCGGCCGGGGCGGCGCTGCTCGGCGCCTCAGCCGCGGTCGCCGACGTGATCGCCGGCGACGAGCGCGGGGACGGCGCCGACCGCCGCGGGAGACGCCCCGATCAGCCCGAGCACGACGTCGGCGGCGAGCGGAAGCCGCGCGAACACGGCGACGGGTGAGCCGCGACTCGCGAGCGCGCGGCGCAGCGAGGCCGCGAGCGCGTCGCGGTCGCGCGCCACGTCGGCGATCCCGAAGCGCACGTACGCGCGGTTGTTCGCGCGGATGTGACCGCGGCCCCAGCCGTAGGAGATCGTCGGACAGCCGAGCGCCCACGCCTCCAGCACGGTCAGCCCCGCCGTCGAGTGGATCAGCGCGTCAGCGGCCGCGAACAGCGACGGCACCTCCGTCGTGAAGCCGAGCAGCGTCACGCGCGACACGCGGCCGAAGCGGACCGCGAGCCGGTCGCGCAGCCCGTCGTTGCGCCCGCACATCACGACGACGTGCGTGCCGTCGCACGCGAGCGCGGTGGCGACGGCGCCCTCGACGTCGCCGACGCCCCAGCCGCCGCCGGAGACGACGACGACCTTCCCATCCTGCGGCAGGCCGAGCGTGCGGCGCGCCTCCTCGCGCGGCGGCGGCGTCGCGAAGCGCGGGTCGTTGAGCCCGCGCACGGCGACGATCCGCGTGCGCGGACCGGCGATCGCCCGCACCTCCGGCTCCGACTCCGGATGCGTGATCAGATGGAGATCGGCGCCCGGGTGCGACCAATAACGCAACGCGGCGAGATCGGTGATCGCCGAGACGAGCGGCACGCCGAGGCGGCCGTGGAGGCGCAGGCGCCCGAGCACCTCCGTCGTGCCCGGGTAGGTCGAGACGACGACGTCGGGACGGTGCGCCTCCACGAGCCGCCGCAGGCCGCGTCCGGCGAGCGCCTCGCCGAGTCGGCTGAAGCCGCGACGCACGGGCGCGACGTGCGTGATGAGCGCGTACTCGGCGTCGAACACGACGTTGCCGATCCGCGAATCGAACGCGGACCCGCCGAGCACGATCCGCTCGACGAGCGGCCCGGCGGCGCGCAGCCCGTCCTCGATCGCCGCCACGGCGTCGGGGCGCCGCGCGAGCAGGTCGGCGACGAGGAAGCGCGCGGGCAGGTCGTGGCCCTCGCCGATCGACGCGCTGACGACGAGCACGCGGGGTCCGGTCGCTGCGGGCATCGGCGACTTATACCGGTGGCGGCGGAATGCCCGCGCGTGGAGAACGCGCGTGGCGATAAGCTCCAGCGGATGGCCGACGAGCAGCTCGCCTCGATGAAGGCGCAGGTCTACAAGGACCCGCGCCCCCCGGAGTACTTCGACAGGTTCCACCAACGGGTGCGCGCGAATCCGCCGAACTGGGTCTACGAGCTCGTCCGGGTCGTCACGGTGCTCTACGGGCTGATCTTCTTCCGCATGCGCTGCATCGCGTCGGACAGCGTGCCGCCGAGCGGGCGCGTGATCCTCGCGCCGAACCACTTCTCCTTCATGGACCACTTCTTCACCGGCGCCTTCACGCGCCGGCGGGTGAACTTCATGGCGAAGTCGCAGCTGTTCGCGAAGCCGATGGAGTGGATCTACTCGCCCGGCGGCGTCTTCCCGGTGCGGCGCGGCCACTACGACGAAGACGCCTTCGTCACCGCGCAGACGATCCTCGACCGCGAGGGCGCGATCGTCATGTACTGCGAGGGCGGCCGCTCGCGCAGCGGCAGAGTCGGCGAGCGCGCGCGGCCCGGCATCGGCCGGCTCGCGTTGCAGTCCGGCGCGCCGGTCGTCCCGATCGCGATCTACGGCTCCCAGCGCGTGCGCAACTGGAAGAAGCTCCAGTTCCCGAAGGTGCTCGTCCAGTACGGCGAGCCGCTCCGCTTCGAGCAGGTCGAGAAGCCTTCGCGCGAGCAGCAGCAGGCCGTCTCGGACGAGATCCTCGGGGCGATCCGGGCGCTCTACGCCGATCTCGAGCAGCTCGGCGAGAAGCAGGTCCGTCGCCGCGTGCGCGCGCAGCGCCGCGGCACAGCGCATCCCGCCGGCGCGCAGTCGTAGCGCACCGCACGCCGTGCGATCGGCGCCGTCCGCGGGGGCGCGCCCTAAGCTGACGCGCCGATGGACGCGACCGCGCTGCTCCGCCCGCATCTGCTCGACGGCCGCGTCGTCGTGCTCGGCGGTGGCGGCGACGCGCTCGGCTCGCCGCTGGCCGCGCTCGGCGCCGTGACGCCGCTTCTGGAGGCGACGCTCGAGGAGGATGCGGTCGCCGCCCGGGTGCAGCAACTGCTCGCGCAGCACGGCGCGCTCGACATGCTGCTGCACGACCTGCGCCCGGCGTTCGCGACCGGCGGCGACGACGCGCTGCGTGCGACGCTCGACACGGCCTGGATCGTCGCGCGCGCGGTCGCCACGGCGGCGTTCATCCCGTCCGCGCGCGGCGGGCGGATCGCCGTCGTGGCGCCGCCGCCGCATGGCGGCGAGCCGTCCGCGGAGGGGGTCCGCGCCGCGGCCGAGAACCTCGCCCGCACGCTCTCGATCGAGTGGGCGCGACACGGCATCCGCACGGTCGCGATCACGCCGGGCGCCGCCACCACCGACGACGAGATCGCCGCGCTGGCGGGATATCTCGCCTCGCCGGCGGGCGACTACTGCTCCGGCTGCCGCATGGCGCTCGGCAAGCTCGCGCTCGCCTGAGGCGTCCTCACTACCCGCGCTCGGCGGCGACCTCGATCTGCAGCGGCGGCTGCGCCGCGGCCTCGTGGTCGACCTGCAGCGTCGTGTGTCGCAGCCCGTAGCGCTCCGTCAGCTCGCGCTGCAACACGCGCCGCAGCTCGTGGCAGTCGCAGCCGGCCTGCACGACGACGTGTGCGGACAGCGCCGAGAAGCCCGACGTCACCTCCCACACGTGCAGGTCGTGGACCTCGACGACGCCCGCGTGGGCGGCGAGCGTGCGGCCGATCTGCTGCGGGTCGAGGTCCGCCGGCGCCGCCTCGAGGAAGACGCGCGCGGAGGCCACGATCAGCCGCGTGCCGGCGTAGAGCATCGAGGCGGCGACGAGCATGGAAGCGAGCGCGTCGGCCCGCACGAAGCCCGTCAGCAGGATGATCCCGCCGGCGATCGCGGTCGCGACGAAGGCGAAGAGGTCGGTCAGGATGTGCTGGAAGCTGCCCTCGACGTTGAGGCTCTCGCGGCTCGCGCCCGCCAGCACGAACGTCGCCGCGAGGTTCACCGCGATGCCCACGACGGCGACGATCACGACGATCGCGCCCTCGACGTCCGGTGGCGAGACGAGCCGCGTGATCGCCTCGTAGACGATCCACAGCGCGAGCAGCACGAGCGTGATGCCGTTCGCCTGCGCGCTGAGGATCTCGACGCGGCCGAAGCCGTACGTCATCGCGCCGCGCGGCGGCCGTCTCGCGATCCGCAGCGCGACGAGCGCGAGTGCGAGCGCGGCGGCGTCGGTGAGCATGTGCGCGGCGTCCGACAGCAGCGCCAGCGACGAGGCGAGGATGCCGGCGACGAGCTCCGCGCCCATGAACGCGACGATCAGCGCGAGCGCGATCGTCAGCGCGCGCGCGTCGGTTCCGGTGCGGACGTGCGCATGACCGCCGGGGCCATGGGCGTGTCCGGCGTGACCGTGGGCATCTGCGGCATGGCCGTGGGCGTGCGCCATCGAAACCTCATCGTACGCCGCACCGCGTCGAAAAAGCTCCTCGCGTATCGTGCGGGACCCATGCACGACAGACACCTCCATTGCCTCGTCGAGATCCCGAAGGGCTCACGCAACAAGTACGAGTGGGACGAGCAGCTGCAGGCGATCAAGTTCGATCGCTTCCTGTTCTCCTCCGTCGTCTATCCGACCGACTATGGCTTCATCCCGCAGACGCTGGCCGAGGACGGCGACCCGCTCGACGCGATGGTCACCGTGTCCGAGCCGACGTTCCCAGGCTGCGTGATCCCGGTGAAGCCGATCGCGCTGTTCAAGATGCGCGACGACAAGGGCGTCGACGACAAGGTCCTGTGCGTCCCGCTCGAGGACCCGAACTGGAGCTCGATCGACGAGCTCGACGACCTGCCGCTGCCGCTGCGCGACGAGATCTCGCACTTCTTCTCGATCTACAAGACGCCCGAGGGGAAGGTCGTGAAGGTCGACGGCTGGTTCTCCCGCGAGGAGGCGATCGCCGTGATCGAGCAGTCGCACGAGCGCTGGCGCAAGCAGCAGGCCGCGAACGGCCGCGCACTCGAGCGCGGATGAGCGGGACGGGAACGCCGCTCGCCGCGTTGCGGGCGCAGTTCCCGGTCCTTGAGCAGGTCGCTTATCTGAACGCCGGCACGAACGGTCCGGTCCCGCGGGCGGCGACGGTCGCCGCCTGCGCCCAGCTGGAGCGCGAGCAGGCAGGCGGACGCGGCGGCCTGACGCACTTCGAGCGTCGCGAGCAGCTCGCGGGCGCGCTGCGGGCGGCGTATGCCGAGCGGCTCGGCTGCCCGCCCGCCGACCTCGCGCTCACGACCTCGACGACGGAGGGGGTCGCGCGCGTGCTGCTGGCGCTCGACCTGCGCGCCGGCGACGAGATCGTCACGAGCGACGAGGAGCACCCGGGCGTGCTCGGCCCGCTCGCGGCGCAGCGGGCACGGGGCGTCGTCGTGCGGACCGCACCGTGGGTCGACGTCGCCGACGCGGTCGGCCCGCGCACGCGGCTCGTCGTCTGCTCGCACGTCAGCTGGCGCAGCGGGCGCTTCGCGCCGGCAGGGCTGGCGCAGCTCGACGTCCCCGTGCTGCTCGACGGCGCCCAGGGCGCCGGCGCCGTGCCGGTCGACGTCGCGGCGCTCGGCGCTGACGCCTACGCGGCGGCCGGGCAGAAGTGGCTGTGCGGTCCGGAGGGGACCGGGCTGCTGTTCGTCTCCGAGGCGCTGCGTGAGCGCATGCGTGCGCCGGCGCCCGGCTACGTGAACCTCGCGGACCCTGGCGCCGGGCTCGACGCGGTCCCGCACGCCGACGCGCGCGCCTATGACGCGCCCGTGCTGGCGGCGGCGTCGCTCGCACAGGCGGGCGCGGCGCTCGACGTGCTCGGCGGCGCCGGCTGGGACGCGGTCCACGCGCACGCGGCCGATCTCGCCGCCACCGCCGCGGACGCATTGCGCGATCACGGCCGCGACGTGCTCCCGCGCGATCGCACGACGCTCGTCACCTGGCGGGAGCCCGACGCACCGGCCGTCGTCGAGCGGCTCGCCGCGGCTGACGTCGTCGTCCGCTCGCTCCCCGGGGAGGACCTCCTGCGCGCCTCCGTCGGCGCCTGGAGCAGCGCCGACGACCTCGATCGCCTGCTCGTTGCCCTCCCAGCCTGACGTGGCAATTCGCCAGCCAGTCGCTGTTGCCGCTTGCCGGCAGGCGGACTACGCTTCGTGCGATGGCGAGTACCGGTGGGCCGCTTTCATCGCCTCCCGTCGGTCGAATACCGCACGTGCCTCCCTCGCGCAGACGCTGAGGCGAGGTGCTCCGGGCGGGCGTCGGGGCCGACTCCCGCCCGGAGCGTTGCGGTGTGCGCTATCTCGTCAGCCGGTCGATGACCAGCACGGCGAGCATCACGCTCATGGCGAGCACCAATATGGCCTCTTCCACGTCTCCTCCTCTCCACTTCAGGGAGCCGCCGGTCGGCCCCGTGCCGCCAGCTCCCGGAGCGGAGGGCTCCACCGCGAGCCCATCCTGACCGGCCTCTTGCAACAACTCTCGCGCGGTCTGCATCAATTCAGCACGGATCAGTAAATTCTTTGCGCAATCAGGCTGAATTAGCACTCTGACCGTCCGACGCCCCACGTAATCTCGCGCGCGTCAACAAGATCGGCCGGGGCGCTGCTGGCACAGCGCCCCGGCCACGCACAGGAGGCAGAAGCTCCCATGCCGCATCAGCGTAACTCTTCGCGCACCCACTCCGCGCACGCGGTGATCCTCGGCGCCGCCGTGCGCGAGCTGCGCGCCTGCCGCGTCATCTCGCAGGAGGAGCTCGGCTTCCGCGCGAAGCTCCACCGCAACTACGTCGGCGCGATCGAGCGCGGCGAGATCAACCCGACGTTCAAGACGCTCATGACGCTCGCCGACGGGCTCGACGTCGAGCTCTCCTCGCTCATCCGCCTCTGCGAGGAGCGGCAGGAGGATCTCGTCGCGTGACGCCGCGGCGCACGGGCTTCCCGCGCGCCGCGGCGATCAGCGGACGTGCTCAGGTCGTCATGCCGGTGAACTGGCCACCGGTGATGTTCAGCGTCTGCCCGTGCACGTAGTTCGACCACGGCGAGCAGAGGAAGAAGACGCCGCCGGCGGCCTCCTCCGGCGTGCCCGGTCGCCCGAGCGGGATCAGCATCGCAGCCATCCCGCGCAGCTGATCGGGGATGCCGAGCTGGACTCTCTCGCCGCCGATCTCCATCGTGTTGGCCTCGTCTTTCGAGGCCGTCAGGCGCGTCTCGATGTAGCCGAACGCGACCGCGTTGACGTTGACCTTGAACTGGCCCCACTCCTTGGCGAGCGTCTTGGTCAGGCCGACGACGCCGGCCTTGCCGGAGGAGTAGTTCGCCTGGCCAGCGTTGCCCATCGTGCCGGAGATGGACGAGACGTTGACGATCTTGCGAAAGACCTCGCGGCCCTCCTCGCGCTCCTTCTTGGCGGGCTCGCGCAGGTGCGGCGCGGCGGCGCGGATCACTCTGAACGGCACGATCAGGTGGATGTCCAGCATCTTCTGGAACCACTCGTCGCTCATCTTGTGGATCGGCGCGTCGAGCGTGTAGCCGGCGTTGTTGACGATGATGTCGATGCGGCCCCAGGCGTCGATCGCGGTCTGGATGAGCTGCTCGGGGGCGTCGCCGGCGGTGAGGTCCCCGGCGAAGACGGTCGTCTCGCCCTGGATCTCGGAGGCGGTCTGCTGCGCCACGTCGCCGTCGAGGTCGTTGATCACGACCTTCGCGCCCTGCGAAACGAGCAGCTCGGCGGTCGCGCGGCCGATGCCGCGGGCGCTGCCGGTGACGATCGCGACCTTGTCGTCGAGGACTCCCATGCACTTCTCCTTGGTGACGGGTACGGGGTGATGCGTGCGCCGATGCTGGGCGCCGGCGCACCGGGCCCGCACTCTAGGCGTTCAGATGAACGCCAGCGTCAGCTCGCGCGGGAGTCGTCGCTCTCACAGCCCGAGCGTCTTGCCGAGGATCTCGCGCATGATCTCGTCGGTGCCGCCGCCGATCGGCCCGAGCCGCAGGTCGCGGACGGCGCGCGCGATGCCGGTCTCCTCCATGTAGCCGGCGCCCCCATGGATCTGCAAGCAGGCGTCGGCGGCGTCGAAGGCGGCCCGCTGCGTGGCGAGCTTCGCCATCGTCACCTCCTGCACGGCGTTCGCGCCGGCGAGATGGAGGCGCAGCGCGTTGTACGTGATCGCCCGACCGGTCTCCAGCGCGACCGCCACCTCGGCCAGCTTGTGGCGGATCGCCTGGAATCTGCCGATCGGCCTGCCGAACTGCGCGCGCTCCAGCGCGAAGGCGAGCGTGCGCTCGAACAGCGCCTCCATCGCGCCGACGGCGCCGAGCGCCATCATCAGGCGCTCCCACTGGAAGTTGGCCATGATCAGCTTGAAGCCCTCGTGCTCGGTGCCGAGCAGGTTCTCCTCCGGCACGAACACGTCGTCGAACGCGATGAGCGCCGTGTCGGATGCGTGCCAGCCCATCTTCTCGATCGGCGAGGCTGAGACGCCCTCGCCTCTGTCGACGATCAGGAACGAGATGCCGTGGTGGCCGCCGGCCTCGGTCGTCTTCACCGCGGTCACGATGAAGTCGGCGCGCACGCCGTTCGTGATGAACATCTTCGAGCCGTTGACGACGAAGCCGCCCTCGACGCGCCGCGCGCGCGTCTTGATGCCGGCGACGTCCGAGCCGGCGTCGGGCTCGGTGATCCCGAGCGCCGCGATCTTCTCGCCGCGGATCCCGGGCACGAGGTAGCGCTCGTGCTGGTACGGCGTGCCGAACTTCCACACCGGCGGCAGCGCGATGCCCGTGTGCGCGCCGATTCCCGCGCCGAGCCCGCCGGAGCCGCAGCGCGCCAGCTCCTGCGCCCACGCGGCAGCCGCCAGCGGATCTCCGCCGCCGCCCAGCTCGACGGGGAACTTCAAGCCGACATAGCCCTGCTCCGCGACGCGCGGGATCACCCAGTCGGCGAACCACCGCGCCTCCTCCCACTCCGCCGCATGCGGTGCCAGCTCCGACTCCACGAACGCCCGCATCTCCAACCGCAGCCGCTCACATTCGGCCGTGAAGGGAGGCAGCGGCCGGACCGGCGCGACAGCCCCGATCCCGGCCCGCGAGGCCAGATGCCCCGAATCGGCGACGGTGCTCATGCTGCGCCGGGAGCGCCCCGCGTCGTCGTGCCGTCGGGCAGCCGCCCGTCGCGACCGACGTAGCCGCCCTTGGCGCCGACGATCACGTAGATCGCGTCGCCGTCGCCGACATTCTTGATCGAGCGCACGGTCGGTGCGTCGACGCGCGCGAGGCCGCCGGCGCCCAGCTCGTGCGTCGTGCCGTCGCCGAACGTGATCGCGATGCGGCCGCGATGGACGAAGTACAGCTCCTCCTGCTCGTCGTGGAAATGCCCGCTCGTCTCATAGCCGGGCGGCATCACGATCGCGTTGGCGCCGAACTCCTTGACGTCGAGCCCCTTGCGGATCTTGCGAAAGCCGTAGCCCTCCCCGAGCAGCTCGAGGTCCCCGACCGCGTAGCCGGGTCCGCTGACGATCTCCTTGGTCATGGCGAGCCTCCTAGATGGTTGATTTCACGAGATTCGTGGATGCGAGGGGTGCGACGGGCGGATGCTGGGCGCCACGCGGTGTCGAAGGCGATGCCTGTGGCATCGGCGAGACGCCGCGTGGCGCCCAGCGCGGCCCAGCGTGCCCCTCGCGCCGCGAGATCGTGGAATCAACCATCTAGAGTCCGTACGAACGGCCGATGACGTCGAGCATGATCTCGTCGGTGCCCGCGCCGATGCGGTTCAGGCGCATGTCGCGCCAGACGCGCTCGACGCCGTACTCCTTCATGTACCCGGCGCCGCCGTGGATCTGGATGCACTCGTCTGCGACCTCGACCGCGATCCGCGCGGCGTGCAGCTTCGCCATCGAGATCTCGCGCACCGGGTACTCGCCGTTCTGAAATCGCCAAGCGGTCACGTAGGTCATCTGCCGCGCCGACTCGATCTTCGTCGCCATCTCGGCGAACTTGTGGCGGATCACCTGGAACTTGCCGATCTGGCGGCCGAACGCGGTGCGCTCCTGGGCGTACTGGAGCGTGCGGTCGAAGCAGCGCTGCGCACCCGAGACGCAGCCCGCGGCGCCGATCAGGCGCTCGCCCTGCAGCTCCCACATGATGTGGTAGAAGCCCTTGCCGACCTGGCCGAGCACGGCCGTGTCCGGCACGCGCACGTCCTGGAAGGCGAGCAGCGCCGTGTCGGAGGCGTGCATGCCGAGCTTCTCGAGCTTCTTCTCGCGGATCACGCCGGGCGCGTCCATCGGCACGAGGAAGAGCGTGAAGCCGTCGTAGCCGGCGTCGGGGTCGGTCTTCGTGACGAGCACGATCACGTCGGCGCGGTGGCCGTTCGTGATGTACGTCTTCGAGCCGTTGATGACCCACTCGTCGCCGTCGCGCACGGCGCGCGTCTTGATGCCGGCGACGTCGGAGCCGGCGTCCGGCTCGGTGATCCCGAGGCAGAGGATCTTCTCGCCCTTGATCGCCGGCACGACCCACTCCTGCTTCTGCTCCTCGGTGCCGAACTTGAGGATCGGCGGCATCGCCATGTCGGTGTGGACCGCGACGCCCATCGTCAGCCCGCCGGACAGCGAGCCGCCCATCTCCTCGGCGAGCACGAGGTTGGCGTAGTAGTCGCCGCCCTGGCCGCCGTATCTCTCCTCGACGGAGAGGCCGAGGAAGCCCAGCTCGCCCATGCGGTTGAAGACCCAGTTCGGGAAGGTCGTCTCCTCCCACTCCTCCGCATGCGGAGCCAGCTCCTTCGCGACGAAGCGGCTGATCGACTCGCGCAGGCGGTCGTGGTCCTCGGTGAAGATGAAGTGCTTGCGCTGGCTGCCGAAGTCGGGCTTGAGCACGTCTGCTGTCGCGGCCATGCGGGTCGTCTCCTCGTGCGCGTGGGCGGTGCCGAAGTAGACAGTAGTGCTTCCCACTTTCCGCTGCACCCGGTAGCGTGCGCGCCATGGCCTACGACACCCTGCGCTACGAGGTCGCCGATGGGGTGGCGACGATCGCCTTGGATCAGCCCGAGACGCGCAATGCGCTCTCGGACGCGCTCTTCACCGACCTGCAGGCGGCCTTCGAGGCGGCCCGCGACGACGCTGCGGTGCGCTGCGTCGTGCTGACGTCGACGCACGAGAGAGTCTTCTCCTCGGGCGCGAACCTCGCCGGCTTCGCGGCCGACGTTCCGCTCGTGCACAAGCACTTCGGTATCGAGCGTCTCCCTGCTCTGTTCACGACGATCGGCCAACTCGGCAAGCCCACCCTCTGCGCCGCCAACGGGCACGTGCTCGCCGGCGCGCTCGGGATCGCGCTCGCGTGCGACCTGATCGTCGCGAAGGAGGGGGCGACGTTCGGGACGCCGGAGATCAACGTCGGCGTCTTCCCGTTCATGATCATGGCGCTGATCTACCGCAACCTCGGACGCAAGAAGACGAACGAGCTGCTGCTGCTCGGCGACCGCATCGACGCGCGCGAGGCGGAGCGGATCGGGCTCGTGAACAAGGTCGTCCCGGCGGACGAGTTCGACGCGGCGGTGGCGGACTGGGCCGGCCGGCTCGCGGCGAAGTCGCCGGTGCTGATGAAGCTCGGCAAGGACGCGATCTACCGCCAGCAGGACATGGCCTACGAGGACGCGCTCGACTTCCTGCGCGCGCAGCTGACGATCGCGTTCTCGACCGAGGACATCCAGGAGGGCGTGAAGGCGTTCTTCGAGAGACGGGAGCCGCAATGGACGGGTCAGTGAGCGCCGCGCCGACGAGCATCCTGCGCCCGCTCGTCGAGGAGCTGGCCGCGCGCCGCGCGAAGGCGGAGCTGGGCGGCGGTGAGGAGAAGATCGCCAAGCAGCACGCAGCCGGCAAGCTGACGGCGCGCGAGCGGCTCGCGCTGCTGATCGACGAGGGCACGTTCACCGAGCTGGGCGTCCACGCCGGCATCCACTTCGCCGTGCGCGGGCTGGAGGGCAAGGAGGCGCCGGCCGACGGCGTCGTCACCGGCTACGGCAAGGTCGACGGTCGCTTGGTCGCCGTCGCCGCCTACGACTTCACCGTCATGGCGGGGTCGATGGGGATGTCCGGCGAGATGAAGGTCACGCGCCTGCGCGAGCTCGCGCTGAGCAAGCGGATCCCTTTCATCTGGTTGCTCGACTCGGCCGGCGCGCGCATCCAGGAGGCGGTCGGCTCGATGTTCGCCGGCTCCGGCTTCCTGTTCCGCGAGGAGGTCGTGATGAGCGGCGTGATCCCGCAGGTCGCGGCGCTGATGGGCCCGTGCGCCGCCGGCACCGCCTACATCCCCGGCCTCGCCGACTTCGTGCCGATGGTCAAGGGCCGTGGCTCGATGGCGCTCGCAGGTCCCCGTCTCGTGCGCGCGGCGGTGGGGGAGGACGTCACGCAGGAGGAGCTGGGCGGCTCGCGCGTGCACTGCCGCAAGTCGGGCGTCGGCGATCTCGAGGTGGCCGACGACGAGGAGTGCATCCTGCGCATCAAGCAGTACCTCTCCTACATGCCGCAGCACTGCGAGCAGAAGCCGCCGCTGCGGCCGGTGAGCGACCCGATCGACCGCCGCGACGAGGACCTGCTCGACGTGCTGCCGGAGTCGAACCGCAAGCCCTACGACATGTACGAGGTCATCGGACGGATCGTCGACGACGGCGAGTGGTTCGACCTCAAGCCGCAGTGGGCGAAGACGATCATCACCTGCTTCGCGCGCTTCGGCGGGCGTCCGGCGGGGATCGTCGCCAGCCAGCCGAAGCAGCTCGGCGGGATCCTCGACAACGACTCCGCCGACAAGGCCGCGCGCTTCGTCAACCTCTGCAACGCGTTCGACATCCCGCTGATCTTCCTGCAGGACGTGCCGGGCTTCATGGTCGGCACGAAGGTCGAGGCCGCGGGCATCATCCGCCACGGCGCGAAGATGCTCTACGCGGTCGCGAACGCGACGGTGCCGAAGGTCACGGTCGTGATCCGCAAGGCCTACGGCGCCGGCTACTACGTGATGAACGGCAAGGCGTACGAGCCGGACCTGATCGTCGCCTGGCCGAGCGCCGAGATCAGCGTGATGGGCGCCGAGGGCGCCGTCGAGATCGTCATGCGCAGACAGGTCGAGGAGGCCGAGGACCCGGCCGCGATGAGAGCGCAGCTGATCGAGGCCTACAGAAGACTGATCGACGTCTACGTGCCGGCGAGAAGCGCGCTGATCGACGACGTGATCGACCCGCGCGACACGCGCCCGACGATCTGCCGCGCGCTGGAGATGGCCGAGGGCAAGCGCGTCGAGCGGCCCTGGAAGCGGCACGGAGTGGTGCCGGTATGAAGACCTCAGCGTGTGCGGTTGAGCGCCTGCACGGCGACGACGGGACGATCGTCCTGGAGATAGCTGTGCACGACGACTGCGGCGCCACGTTCCCGCGCTGCGCGCCGTATCGTGACCGCGAACGACGACGGACGGCAGTCGAAGTCGACGCCCCATTCCAACTCGCGCAGCGTTCCGTCGAGGATCAGATCCCAGTCATAGCGGCGACGGCGGGTGCTGCGCGGCGGAAGCTCGGCGATGACCCTCATGAGCGGCTCGGCGCGACGTCGCGGGCCAGTCGGCGCGGGTCGACGCCGAGCGCATCGGCTATCGCTTGCACGTACCGGCGCGGTATGGGCCGCTTCCCCAGGACCCACCGCGAGATGCTGCTCGGGTGCAGGTTGAGCTTCTCGGCGAGCCATGCCTGCTTGTGCCCTGTCTCGGCCAATATGGTCGCAAGGGCGGTTCTCCGTTCCCACATGCACCTGGACACTAGTGCGTTTCCAGAACCAAGCTCAAGCGATTCGGCACGAAAAATTGCCACTTTTCAGTGGGCCATCTCCCAGTGGTAGCAGTTGGTTGATCAATAAATCCTCACCATTCGAAAATTGAAGCGGACGAAAGTCGAGATGCCCAAAGCCATGTCACCAACGGGAGAAGGGGACCGGTGAGCCTCGAAGACGCCGTCATCATCACCTGCTCGATCTCCGGCGTAGTCGCCAACCGCGACCACTGCCCGGGGATCCCGTACACGCCCGAGGAGTACGCGGCCGAGGCGCGCCGCGCGGTCGACGAGGGCGCGGCGATGATCCACATCCACGCGCGCAGACCGGACGGCACGCCCTCCTACGAGGTCGAGGACTTCCGCGCGATCACGCAGGCGATCCTGGCCGAGGTCGACGACGTGATCGTCAACTTCTCGACCGGCGCGATCGGCATCTCGCTGGAGAAGCGGATCGAGTACCTGCGCGAGCTGCGGCCCGACGTCGCCGCGCTCAACATGGGCTCGATGAACTACGCGAAGTACTCCGCCAGACGCAGAGGCTTCGTCTTCGCGACCGTCTTCGAGAACAGCTTCGAGACGATCGCGACGCTGCTGGACGCGATGAACGAGCTGGGGATCAAGCCCGAGCACGAGTGCTTCGACACCGGCCACGTCGCGAACCTCGACCCGCTGATCGACATGGGACTGCTGAAGGAGCCGCTGCAGATCTCGTGCGTCATGGGCGTGACGGGCGGCGTGCGGCCGAACGCGCGCAACCTCGCGCACATGGCGGAGAACATTCCCGGGGGACCGGACGGCCCCAGCAACTGGGGCGTGATCGGCATCTCGCGCGACCAATGGATGCTGATCGCCGCGGCGCTCACGCTCGGCGGCAACGTCCGTGCTGGCGTCGAGGACAACTTCTATCTCCCCGACGGCACGAGAGCGCGCTCGAACGGCGACCTGATCGCGAAGGCGCGCCAGCTCACCGAGGACGTCGGCCGCCGCCCTGCGACCGTCGCCGAGGCGCGCGCGATGCTCGGCACGCCGCGTCGTGCGGTGGCCGGGGTGGAGCCGAGCGCGGCATCCGCCGGAGCCGACGCATGAGCGCCGCCGCGTCCGGCGCCGATGGAGGGGGCGGGCGACGGGGACCGCTCGCCGGCCTCAAGGTCCTCGATCTCTCGCGCCTGCTGCCGGGCGGCTTCTGCTCGCTGCTGCTCGCCGACCTCGGCGCGGAGGTGTTGAAGGTCGAGGACACCGGCATGGGCGACTACGTGCGCTGGTCACCGCCGTACGTCGAGGGTGCGGAGGAGAGCGCGAGATCGGCGCTGTTCCTGTCGCTCAACCGCAACAAGCGCTCGATCCGCGTCGACCTCAAGTCGGACGCCGGAAAGCAGGTGCTGCTGCGCCTCGCACGCGAGCACGACGTGCTGCTGGAGTCGTTCCGGCCGGGCGTGCTCGACCGGCTCGGCGTCGGCTGCGAGCGTCTCCAGCAGGAGAATCCGGGGCTCGTGTACTGCGCGATCACCGGCTACGGCCAGGACGGTCCCAAGCGCGACGCCGCCGGGCACGACATGAACTACCTCGCGCTCGGCGGGCTGCTCGGCCTGACCGGCGAGCCCCACGGCGCGCCGGTGCAGGCGGCCGGCCAGATCGCGGACGTCGGCGGCGGGGCGCTGATGGCGGCGGTGGGGATCCTCGCCGCGCTGCGCGAGCGCGAGCGCTCGGGCAGGGGGCAGGTGGTCGACGTCTCGATGTTCGACGGCGCACTGTCGTTCCTCGCGATGATCGCCGCGCAGACGCTGCTCGACGGCGCGACGCCGCGGCGCGGGCTGCTGCCGCTGTCGGGGCTGTTCGCCTGCTACCGCCCGTACGCGTGCAGCGACGGCTGGATCGCGTGCGGCGCGCTCGAGCCGAAGTTCTGGCAGGCGTGGTGTCGCGGCGTCGGTCGTGAGGACCTGATCGAGCAGCAGTTCGCGGCGCCCGGATCGGACGGCCACCGCGCGGTCGAGGCGGTCTTCGCCTCGCGCACGCGCGCCGAGTGGGAGGCGTTCGCGGCCGAGCACGACTGCTGCCTGGAGCCGGTGCTCGACCTGCCCGAGGCGCTCGACTCCGAGCTCGTGCGCGCCCGCGAGATGGTCGTCGAGCTGGTGCAGCCCGGCGCCGCCGCGCCCGTGAAGCTGCTCGGCCTGCCGATCAAGCTCGACCGCACGCCGGGCGATCCGGCACGCGCCCCCGGCCCGGCGCTCGGCGAGCACACCGACGCGGTGCTCGCGGCGGCCGGCTACGGCGCCGACGAGATCGCGGCGCTGAAGGCGTCGGGAGCGGTGGCCGGCCCGCCTGCGCGGGCCGGGAGCGATTCCGCGCCGCAGGGGTCGTTCCTTGGCGGCTGAGCCGAGATCCCACCCCGCCCACCCCGCGGCGGCGCGCTCCGAGGGCATGCTCAAGATGAGCGAGTTGGCGGAGCGCTCGGGCGTCAGCGCCGGAACGATCAAGCACTACCTGCGCGAGGGCCTGCTCGGCGGGGACGACGAGATCCACCGCACGAGCCGCAACATGGCGTGGTACCCGCCGGACTTCGTCGAGCGGATCCGTCTCATCAAGCGGCTGCAGGAGGAGCGCTTCATGCCGCTGCGCGTGATCCGCGAGGTGCTGCGCGGCGACCCGCAGCGCGTCGAGGCGCTGATCGAGCTGGAGGATCGCATCCTCGACCGCGCCGCGGCGGTCGCCGGCGAGCGCACGCGCACCTCGCGCCGCGCCGTCGAGCAGGCGTACGACGTGCCGCGCAACGTGCTCGAGCGGCTCGAGCAGCTCGACGTCCTCACGCCCAACGGCCGCGGCTACGACGCCGACGACGTGAAGATCATCGAGGCGATCTCGCGCTTCCGCGCCGGCGGCTACGACGAGGCGATCGGCTTCACCGTCTACGACACGCTGCGCTACCGCGACGCGCTCGCACCGCTCGTCGAGGAGGAGGTGCGCGTGCTGCTCGGGCGCCTCGCCGGCAGCGTCGACGAGGACCGCGCAGTCGAGATCATCGCCTCCGGCGCCGAGCCGCTCGAGGAGCTGATCGCCGCGATGCACTCGAAGCTGCTGCTCGCCGCCCTGCGGCGCGAGCGCGAGCAGCGGCGCGGCGGCTGAGCGCTCACCACAGCGCCGTGTGCTGCTCCATCACGCCCCAGCCCTCGGCCAGCGCCAGCCCCCCGGAGAGCGTCCCCGCGAACGTGCCGAACGGCTGGCGGTAGCTGCTGCGCACGACGAGCAGATTCTCGCGTCGCTCGCGCACGGCCTCGGCGGCGAAGCGCAGGTCGACGCCGTCGTCCGTCGCGACCGCCGACAGGTCGTCCGCGAAGCGCGCCTCCGGCCCGACCTCGGCGGGCTCGCCGTCGACCCACACCGTCCGCTCGCTGTCGTGCGGCGGGTCGTTGATCCCGGCGACGAGGTTCCACGCGACCGCGCGGCCGTCGTCGGCGCGCCCGACACCCGCGCACCACTGCCAGGCGGTGTGGCGCGCATGGTAGCCGGCGCTGTCGTCGATCACGGCGAGCGCGTCCAGCTCGCGTGTCGCGCCGTCGACCGTCACGACGCCGCGCGCCCGCACGCCGCCCTGCTTGCGCGTCCACGCGAACGCGTCGCCCGGTCGGGGACCGACGGGGCACACCGTCTCGACGCCGTCGACCTCGTCGAGCGTCAGGTCGATCGTCACGGCGCCGTCGTGCACGAGCACGCGCCCCGGCTGGTCGAGCCCGAGCTGCACGCTTCCGCGGCGCAGGCGCGTGCGCTCGTGCAGGCGCCCGGCGGCGCGATCCCACACCGCCCAGAACGACTGGCGGCCGGGTCCGACCTGCGCGACCCCGACGCACAGCATCAGCTCCGGCCCGTAGACGCCGACGTAGCGCCAGCGCTTCAGCGGCCGCGCGCCTCGACGTCCGGGCATGCGACTCGGCGGCAGCGGAAGCGCCGCCAGCGCGGGCGGACGGGCGCTGCCGTAGCGGCCGCGATGCGCCGCGATGCGGGCGGTTGAGGGAAGGACGGGCGGCATGCGCGAGCGCGGTATGCTTGCTGACCGGTTGACTGACCAGTCAATCTGTCCTGCCTTGGAGAACGACCACCGCATGCGCGCCGCGGCGATCCAGATGAACTCTACCGGGGATCGCGCGCGCAACCGCGCGACTGCCGAGCGCCTGGTGCGCGCCGCCGCAGCTGACGGCGCGACGCTCGTCGTGCTGCCCGAGAAGTGGAACGTGCTCGGCACGCCCGAGCAGCTCGCCGCCGGCGCGGAGCCGCTCGACGGCCCGTCGATCGCCTGGGCGCGCGACGTCGCGCGCGAGCTGATGATCGATCTGATCGCCGGCTCGATCGTCGAGCAGGTTCCTCACCGTGAGAAGCACGCCAACACGAGCGTCCACGTCGGGCCCGACGGCAAGCTGCGCGCCGTCTATCGCAAGCTCCACCTGTTCGACGTCGAGGTTGCAGGCACCGTGTACCGCGAGTCCGACGGCGAGGACGCGGGGGAGGAGATCGTCACGACGACGCTCGCCGGTCCGGACGGCATCGTGCTCGGAATGGCCGTCTGCTACGACCTGCGCTTCCCCGAGCTGTTCCGCATCCTCACGCTGCGCGGCGCGCGCGTGCTCGCGCTGCCGTCGGCCTTCACGCTCGCGACGACGCGCGACCACTGGGAGGTCCTGCTGCGCGCGCGGGCGATCGAGAACCAGTGCTTCGTCGTCGCCGCCAACCAGATCGGCGAGCACGTGCCCGGCAAGGCGTCGGGCGGGCGCTCGCTGATCGCCGACCCGTGGGGGACCGTGCTCGCGACGGCGCCCGACGACGAGGGCTACGCGCTCGCCGAGCTCGACCTCGCGCGCCAGGACGCGATCCGCGCGAGCCTGCCGGCGCTCGCGCACCGCCGCCCGCGGGCGTACGCCTGGCCGGACGCCATGCTGGAGGCGGCTGCCTGATGGCCAAGACCGAACCCGCCGTCGACAAGCGGCGCCTGATCCTCGACGCGGCCGTGCGCGTGTTCGCGCGCCAGGGCTTCCACACCTGTCGCGTGTCCGACATCGCCGACGAGGCCGGCGTCGCCTACGGGCTCGTCTACCACTACTTCGACTCGAAGGACCAGATCCTCGACACGCTCTTCCTCGAGCGCTGGGACATCCTGCTGCGCGCGATCCAGCAGGTCGACGGGGAGGAGATCCCCGCGCGCGACAAGCTCTACGCGATCACGTCCTTCATCGTCGACTCCTACCGCCACGATCCGGACCTGATGAAGGTGATCATCGTGGAGGTCACGCGCGCCGCGAACACGTTCGGTCGCACGCACCTCGCGCACATCCGCGAGGCCTACGTCGGCATCGCCGCGATCGTCGAGCGAGCGCAGAGAGACGGCACGCTCCGCGCCGACATCACGCCGGACTTCGCCGCGCTCGCGTTCTACGGCGCGGTCGAGCAGGTCCTGACCGGCTGGATCTTCGCGTTGCTGCCGACGGGCGAACGGGAATACGAGCAGGCCAAGACCTACATCGTCGAGACGATCTGCGGCGGGCTGGATCGCGGAGAGCGATCGCCTCTCGCCGCCGGGAGAGCTGATTGAATGCCCGAGCTGATGGCTGAGAGCGACCTCGTCAAGCGACTCGTGTGGGCCGGCCTGCTGGCCGGGATCGGCGCGCTCGCCAGCATCGCGACGCAGCGCGTCGCGGCGATGATCTGGATGCGCGCCTTCGGCGAGGAGCCGCCGGAATGACGGACGGCGCCGAACCGGCCCCCGACGGCCAGCCGACCGTCGAGCACGCCGCACTCGCCGCCGACGGCGCCGTCTCCGACGCGGCCACCGCTCCCCCCGCCAGCCCGGATCTCGCCACCACGGGCCTTCCGCCGATCGCGGCGGACCGGCCCGAGCTCGCCGTCGGCGCCGCCTTCGCCGGCGGTCTCGTCCTCGCCATCCTCCTCAAGCGCCTTGCCCGATAACGCGCCGAGACAGGACCAACCGAGCCTCGCCGAGGCGGTCACGCAGGTCTCCGAGCGTGCCTCGCTGCTGGTGCGCGAGGAGATCGAGCTGGCCAAGGCCGAGATGGCCGCGAAGGCGCGGAAGCTCGCCACGGGTGCGGTCGTCGGCATCGTCGCCGGCGTGTTCTTCATCACGGCGCTCTTCTTCCTGCTCAACTCGGCCGCCTGGGGCGCGTACCTGATCTTCGGCGGGACCGCCTACTGGGCCGGCTTCCTGATCGTCGCCGTCGCGCTGTTCCTGCTCGGCGCGCTTGCCGGCATCGTCGCCTATCGCGCGGTGCGCAAGGGCACGCCGCCCGCGCCGACGATGGCGATCGACGAGGCGAAGAAGATCCGCGACACCGTCACCGCCACGGAGGCAGGCTCCTGATGCCGACCCGCACGCCCGAGCAGATCCGCGCCTCGATCGAGCAGAATCGCGAGGAGCTTGCGGTATCGCTCCTCCAGCTGCGCAGCGAGGTGACCGCCCTCACCGACTGGCGCGGCCAGCTCAACAGCCACCGCAGAGAGGCACTCGTCGCCGCCGCGGTCGCCGGCTTCGTGATCGGCGGCGGCATCGCCGGCGTCACCGGCATCCTGTTCGGCCGCCGCCGGCGCCGGCGTCGCTAGGTCAGGAAGCTCGACGGGATCCCGCCGACGCCCAGCAGGCCCGGCCCGACGTGGGTCCCGATGACGGGGCCGACCTCGGACACGAAAATGGGGTCGGTGCCGAAGATCTCGCGCCCGCGCTCGACGAGCCGCGCCGCTTCGTCCGGCGCCTGGATGTGCTGCACGACCCACGCGTCGGCTCCGACCGCCTTGCGCTCGCGCAGGTACTCGACCATCCGCTCGAACGCGCGGCCCGACGTGCGCACGCGCTCGATCGGCGTGATCTCGGCCTCGAGCGTGAGGATCGGCTTGATCTTCAGCGCCGAGCCGAGCCACGCCTGCGCGGCGCCGAGGCGTCCGCCGCGGCGCAGGTACTCGAGCGTGTCGACGGCGAACCACATCTGCAGCGCCTCGCGTGCCGCGTGCGTGTGCGCGACGACCTCGGCGGCGCTCGCGCCGCGCGCCGCCGCCGCATGCGCGGCGAGCACGACGAGCCCCTGACCGCCGCACGCGCTCTGCGAGTCGATCACGTGGATCCGCTCGCCGCCCCGGCCGAGGAGCTGCTCGCGGGCCTGCTCGGCTGACGCGAACGTTCCCGAGATCGAGCCCGACAACTGGAGCGAGACGATGTCGCGCCCCTCCTCCAGCAGCGGCTCGTAGACGGCGAGGAAGTCGCCGATCGAGGGCTGCGACGTCGTCGGCAGCTGCTTCGCGGTGCGCAGGTGGTCGTAGTACGCGTCGAAGTCGGGCAGGTCCGACTCGCGATCCTCGCGTCCGTCCCAGTGAACGTACAGGCTCACCTCCCGGATGCCGCGCGCGGCGACGAGCTGGCGCGGCAGGTAGTGGCAGGTGTCGGTGACGACGACGACCGGACCCATCGCGGCGCACCCTAGTCGATGCGCAGCACGTCGCGGGCCACTGCGGATAGAGTGCCGCCGGTGCGTCGCGTCCTCGCCTGCGCGTTCCTGCTCACCGCGCTCGCGGCGCCCGCCGCCTGGGCGCGCGACCCGATCACGCCGCTGCGCGACATCCACCGCGGCCTGGCGTGCACGGCGCGCACCGTCGTGCAGGGGACCGAGATCAGCAGCTTCGACGTCGACGTGCTCGACGTCGTGTCCGACGCGGACGGAACCGGTGCGCGGATCCTCGTGCGCGTGTCCGGCCCTGCCGTCGCGGCGACCGGCATCGCCGAGGGCTTCTCCGGCTCGCCCGTCTACTGCCCGGACGCGAACGGCGTGATCGGCAACGCCGGCGCGATCTCCGCGACGATCGGCCAATACGGAGAGGACGTCGGGCTCGTCACGCCGATCGAGCAGATGCTCGACCTGCCCGTGAACCCGCCGAGCGGCGTGCGACGCGCGCCGCGCCTGCTGCACGCCGCCCGCCCGCTCGCTGCGCCGCTCGTGCTGTCCGGCCTCTCGCCGTCGCTCGGGCGGCTGCTCGAGCGCACCGCGCTCGAGCACGGCCACACGCTCGTCGCCACGCCCGTCGGGCCGTTCGGGACGTTCGCGCCGCAGCCGCTCGTGCCGGGCGCGTCGTTCGCCGTCAGCCTCTCGAGCGGCGCCGTCGCCGCCGGCGCGATCGGCACCGTGACGTTCCGCGACGGCGACGCCGTCTACGGCTTCGGCCACCCGTTCGAGGGCGCCGGCCGCCGTGCGCTGCTGCTGCAGGACGCCTACGTCTTCACGGTCGTCGCCAACCCGCTCGACACCCCCCAGGCGACGTCCTACAAGCTCGCCGCGCCCGGACACACGCTCGGCACGCTCACGAACGACGCGCTCACCGGCGTCGTCGGGACGGTCGGCGCGGCGCCGAGAACCGTGCCGCTGACGGTGCGCGTGCGCGATGCGGACACCGGTGCGAGCGTGAGCCAGCGGACCGATCTCGTCGACGAGGTCGACCTCGGGGATCCCGACGGCCAGGGCGCGCTGTCGGGGCTCGCCTCGCTTGCCGTCGCACAGGGCGTGACGAGCGCCTTCGACGGTGCGCCGGCAGGGGAGACCGGGCACCTCTGCCTGACGGCGCGCGTGCGCGAGCTGCGCAGAGCGCTGCGCTTCTGCAACCGCTACGTCGCGCAGGGCGCGTTGGGGGGTAGCGTGCCGATCCCGCTCGCGCTGACGATGGGCAGCGACGTGACGAGCGCGCTCGACGCCATCGGGAACGCCCGCTTCCGCGCGCTCCACCTCACGCAACTCGACGCCTCGGCCTCCGTCGAGCGCGGCCTGCGGCTCGCGACGATCCGCTCGGCGCACGTCGCGCGTCGCGTCGTCCGCCCCGGGCAGAAGCTGGACGTCGCGCTGCGCGTGCGACTGCTGCGCGGCCCGCTGCGGACGATTCACTTCACGCTGCGCGTCCCGCACGGCATCCCACCGGGACCGCGCACGCTGCGGCTCGCCGGCACGTCGATGGAGGATGCGAGCGTTCCGAGCAACGCCGCGCTGTCGATCCTGCTCGAGCTGTTCTCCGGCGGCGGGAGCGGCAGCGGCGCCCAGACGATGCAGGACGTCGTCGACGGCTTCATGGGGACCGCGCGCTACGACGGCGTGCACGCGCTGCTGGGCGGCCGCTCGTGGCGCGCCTACCGCAGCTCCGACGTGCGGATCGACGGGCGCGCGACGGTCGACCTGGTCGTCGCCGGGTCGCGGCACGGCGGGCACGGCGGGCCGCCGCCCGCGATCGAGCGGGTGCTGACCGCGAGGGACTGACGCCGGCTCCGAGCCGCCGAGCGGCTCAGCCGAGCCGGTTCTCGATCGACAGCGGCGCCGCCGACGCGGCCTGCTCAGGCGCGTCGGGCTGCTCGACGCCGAGCAGCTCCGCGAGCTCTCCGCTCTCGAACATCTCCGCCACGATGTCGGCGCCGCCGACGAGCTCGCCATCGACGAACAGCTGCGGGATCGTCGGCCAGTTGGACAGCGCCGACAGCTCCTCGCGGATGCGCGGGTCGGGCAGGACGTCGACTGCCGCGAAGGGCGCCTCGAGCGTCTGCAGGGCGCCTGCGGTGCGGGCGGAGAAGCCGCACATCGGCTGCTCCGGCGTCCCCTTCATGAAGAGGATCACGGGGTTCGACGTGATCGCGTCCTCGATCGCGTCGCGGAGGGGGTTCTGCGTCTCGTCGCTCACGGTGGGTCCTCACTCGGCCTTCGTCTGCAGGGACAGGGCGTGGATGCGGTCGCCGAGCTCGCCGTCGAAGACGTCGTAGACGAGACGGTGCTGGGCGATCCGGGAGAGTCCGGCGAACGTCGGCGCGACGACCACGGCTTCGAAGTGGTGACCGTCCTCGCCGCGGACCTCGGCTCTGGCGCCGGGGATGCCCGCCTCGATGCGCTGCTTCAGCTCTTCCTTGGTTGCCATCGCGCCCTAGGGTAGCGCCGCGCGGGGGTCGCTACACGGAATGAAGTGATGTGCGCCGGCGCGTCAGTCGGCTGGGTAGAGATCGTCGAAGCCGCCCCACAGGTGCGTGCGCACTGCCTCGACGGCACGCGTCTCGTCGCCCGAGCGGATCGCGTCGACAAGCGCCTGATGGCCCGCGAGCTGGGCATGGGGGCTGCCGTAGCGTTCGCTCTGGCGCGAGGGCAGCAGGCTGACCCACGCCTCCGCCGAGAGCATCTCGAAGTGGCGCAGCAGGCGGGGGCTGCCGGTGGCGGCGACGATCGCCCGATGGAGATCGAAGTGGACCTCGAGGTACTCGCCCCAGCCGACGTCCGGGTCGAGGCGCTCCATCTTGCGCAGCGCGTCCAGCACCGGATCGATCCGGTCGAGATTGCGGGCCAGCCTGCGTGCCGCCTCGCCCTCGATCAGCTCGCGCAGCTCGAAGATGTCCTTGGCGTCCTCGCGCGTCAGCACGGGGACCCAGAAGCCCCGGTTCATCTCGTGCTGCAGGAGCCCGCGCGAGCTGAGCTGGGCCATCGCGGCGCGCAGCGACTGCCGGCTGACCCCGAGATCCTGCGACAGCTCGACCTCGCGCAGGTTCGCTCCCGGGGCGATCTCGCCGTTGAGGATCTGCGTCGAAAGCTCCTGTGCGATCGACTCCGTCAGCGAGATGCGGCGGATGCGGTTGCGCGGTCGGTCGGCAGCAGAGGTCATGGCGTGAAAATCCTGTCGGACAACTTACCAATCACGGCCGACGGCATCGCCGCTTCCGGTCACTCGCCGAGCGGTCTGGGAGTGCTGCCGACGCCCAGCTCACCGGCGTAGGCGAACAACGCCGGTGTGCCGCCCGTGTGCCAGAACACGACCGGGCGCCCGTCGCCGGTCCCCTCCACCGCGGCGATCATCGCCGCTGCCGCCTTCATCGTGTACACGGGGTCGAGCACCAGTCCCTCGGCGGCGCCGAACAGGCGCAGCGCACGCAGGCCGTTCTCCGTCAGCTCCCCATAGCGCCCGGCGAAGTCGAACGTGGTCGTGACCTCGGCGGCGGCGATGCGCGTGTCGAGTCCGAGGATCTCGGCCGTCTCGTTCGCAAGTCGGGCGACCTCGTCCTCGGCGGTGCGATCGGTCCAGAACGGGCCCTCGTAGGGCGAGACGCCGATCACCTCGATCGGCGAGCCGGCGGCTCGCAGCCCGAGGATCAGGCCGGCGTGGCTCGTGTCGAGGCTGCAGATGTAGATGCGCGCGACGTCGGCGCCGAGCGCGTCGACCTGGTCGAGCAGCTCGAACGCCGCCTCGACGTAGGCGAGTGCGTGCAGCGTCTTGTCGACCTCGCTCGCCTGCAGCGCGCGATACACGCGACGGCCCGCGCGTTCGAGCCGCTCGCCGAGTGCCACGAGCGTCTCGACCTGGAGATCGCGGTCGTCGTCGACGAGGTGCACGTGCGCGCCGAACAACAGGTCGAGCAGCAGCGAACCCTGCGGTGCGTCGTCGTGCGCGCCGCGGATGCGCCGCAGCACGAGATGGCACTCCAGCCCGAGCCGCGCGCACGCACCGGCGAGCACGCGCGAGTAGTTCGATTGGGCGGCCGAGCCGCCGATGACCGTGTTGCTGCCCGTGGCGACCGCCTTGCCGAGCACGTACTCCAGCATGCGGACCTTGTTGCCGCCGAGCGCGAGTCCGGTGAGGTCGTCGCGCTTCACGAGGATGGGTGGGCCGTCGAGGCGGGCGGACAGCCGCGGCGCCGGCTCGAGTGGGGTGGGGGCGATCGCGAGCTCCACCCGCGGCAGGCCGGCGAGCGCACGACGCGCGCGCTCGCGGTTGGCGACGGCGGCGGAGTCATTGTTGTCTGAATGAAGCATTGTTCGTCAAACCATACTAGTATCTGAGGACATGACCAACAATTCTGGGTCCGCGCGCGTCGCGCTGCTCGGCATCGCACACGAGTCGAACACGTTCGCGGCTCGCGGGATCGGCGAGCGCGAGCTGGCGGAGGCCGGCGTCCTGCGCGGCGAGCAGCTGCGCAGGGTCCACGCCGGCGGCAGCTCGATGGTCGCCGGCTTCGTCGACACCGCCGAGCGTCTCGGCATGGAGCTGGTGCCGATCCTCCACACGTTCCCGACCCCCGCCGGCCCGATCGCCCGACCGGCGTTCGACGCGCTGCTGGACGAGGCGCTCGCCGGCCTGCGCGACGGCGGGCCGTGGGACGCCGTGCTGCTCGCGCAGCACGGCGCCGCCGTCGCCGAGGGCTGTCTCGACACCGACGGGCTCGTCCTGCAACGGGTGCGCGAGGCGATCGGCCCTGCAGCGGTCGTCGGCCTGTGCGTCGACATGCACGCGAACCTGTCGCCGGCGGTCGTCGCCGCGTCCACGGTGCTCGTCGGCTACCGCACGAATCCGCACCTCGACGCCTACGAGCGCGCCGTCGAGTGCGCCGAGCTCGTCATGCGCACGCTGAGCGGCGCGATCCGCCCCGTGCAGGCGCTCGAGAAGCCGCCGCTCGCCGTCGAGATCCTGCGGCAGGGCACGTCGACCTCGCCGATGCGCGAGCTGATCGACGATCTCGAGGCCGTGCTCGCCTGGCCGGGCGTGCTCTCGGCCACGATCGCGCAGGGCTTTCCGTACGCGGACGTCCCGAACATGGGCATGGGCTTCGTCGTCGTCGCCGACGGCGACACGGCACTCGCTCGCCGTGGCGCGCGCTGGCTGGCCGGGCGCGCGTGGGTCGCGCGCGACCGCTTCCGCGCACGCGCGACCCCGGTCGGCGAGGCGCTGCGCGCGGTGGCGCAGGCGCCGCCCGGCCCGGTGCTGCTGCTCGACGTCGGCGACAACGTCGGCGCCGGCGGCGGGGGCGACTCGGTTGCGCTGCTCGCCGAGGGCGCGCGGCTCGGCGTCCGTCCGCTGCTGGCGATCCTCGTCGACCCGGAGGCGGCGCGCCGCTGCACCGAGGCCGGCGTCGGCGCGCGCCTCTCGCTGAGCGTCGGCGGCCCCGGGGCGATCGTCGTCAGCGGCACCGTGACCGCGCTCGGCGACGGGCGCTTCGAGCAGGACGCGGGTGACACGCACGCCGGGCTCACCCGCTTCGAGGCCGGCCCGACCGCCGTGCTGCGCACCACCGACGACCACACGCTCGTGCTCGCCAGCCACCGCATCATGCCGATCAGCGTGCAGCAGGTGCGCGCGCTCGGGCTCGACCCGGCGTGCTTCCGCGCGATCGTCGCGAAGGGGGTCGCCTCGCCGCTGCCGGCCTACGGCCCCTTCTGCAAGACCGTCATCGCGGTCGACAGCCCCGGCACGACCCCAGCCGACGTGACGGCGCTGCACTACCGCCACCGCCCGCGCCCGCTTCACCCGTTCGAGGGCGACGCCTCGTACGCGGCGGAGTGAGCGCGGGCGGTGGGCGCTCACGCGACGACCGGGTTCGTCAGCAGGCCGAGCCCGTCGATCTCGCCCTCGACCGTGTCGCCGGCGCGCAGGTAGACCTCCGCCTCGGCGCCGTGGGGCATGCCGGTCGCGATCACGTCGCCCGTCTGCAGCGTCATGAAGCGCGAGGCGAACGCGATCAGCTCGCCGAACGGGTGGATCAGGTCGGTCGTGTTGCCCTCGACGCGCGTCGCGCCCGAGACGCGCGTGACGATCCGCGCGTTCGTCGGCAGGTTCGGCACCTCGTCCGGGGTCACGAGCGCCGGCCCGAGGATCGCGAAGCCGTCGAACCACTTGCCGTCGATCCAGTCGATGAAGCGGTCGAACTCCTCGTTGCGTCGCCCGGCCGCGGGCAGGTTGAGCGTGCGGCCGGAGACGTCGTTGCAGATCGTGTACGCGGCGACGTGCTCGAGCGCGCGGTCGGCCGGGATGTCGCGCCCGGGGGCGCCGATCACGATCGCGATCTCGATCTCCTCGATCACGTCGCGAGCGAGCTCCGGCAGCACGATCGGGTCGCCGGGGCCGGCGATGTCGTCGGTCCGCTTCGCGAACAGGTAGGGCGTCGCCTCGTCCGACAGCCGCTCCGCGCCGGGCGGGTAGTAGCCGCCCGCGACCGCGAGCAGCTTGCCGGGGTTCGCGAGCGGGGCGCGCAGCACCGCCTCGGCGTGCGGCGGGCTGGCGAGCGCCTCGGCGGCGGCCGCCTCGCGCCGTGCGGACGGCAGCTCCAGGAACGCCCGCATGTCCCCGCGCGGCACCTCCCGCGCGAGCGGCTGCTCGAGGTCGTGGACGCCTTCGGCTCCGAGCACGCCGAGATCGACGGCGTCGCTGCCGGGCGCCTGGGAACGGACGAAACGCATGTGCTGACTCCTGGGTGGGGGTTGGTGAGACGGATCGGCTAGCCGGCCACGCGGCCGGCCGCCTGCAGCAACTCGACGGCGGCCTGCGCCGCCTTCGCGTGGAGATCTCGCGAGGACTCGCGCGAGATCGACCCGAGGTGCTGGGTGAGGATCGTGTTGGGCAGCTCGCGCAGCGGATCGTCGAGGCCGGGCGGCTCGCTTGCGCGCACGTCGAGCGCGGCCACGCCGATGCGGCCGTCGCGCAGCGCCGCTGCGAGCGCGCGCTCGTCGATCAGGCCGCCGCGTGCGACGTTGACGAGGATGGCCCCGCGCCGCATGCGCGCGAGCGCGGCCGCGTCGAGCACGCTGCCCGAGCCGGGCGTGAGCGCTGCGCAGAGCACGAGCGCGTCGCTGTCGGCGAGCAACTGCTCGAACGAGACGAGCGCCAGCCCGGGCGGCTGCTCCACCAGAAACGGGTCGTACGCGATCGTGCGATAGCCGAAGCCGCGCGCCCGCTGGGCGACGCCGCGGCCGATTCGTCCGGCCCCGAGGATGCCGAGCGTGCGTCCGCGTTGCCGCCGGATCGCGTCGAGCTCCGGCAGTCGCCGCACGTCCCAGTCGCCGGCCGCGCCGCGGGCGGCGAACGGCAGCAGCCGCCGCTCGGCCGCGAGCAGCAGCGCGAGCGCGTGGTCGGCGACCTCGTCGCTGCAGTAGTCGGGGACGCTGCGGATCGGGATCCCCGCGTCCGCTGCCGCGGCGGCCCCGTCGACGCCGACCGAGTAGCAGACGACGCCGACGCAGCGCTCGAGCGCGGCGACCTGCTCGGCCGTCACGCGGCGCGAGACGATCACCACGTCGGCGCCGGCCAGCAGCGCGTCCGGCGCAACCGGGCCGTCCGGCACGACGAGCTCCGCGCCGTGCTCCGCGAGCGCCGTCCGCTCGATCTCGTACGACCAGGGGAGCTCGACGATCGGGTCGACGACGACGACGCGCGCGCTGCTCATCGCGGCACCTCCGTGCGCGCGCCGCCGGCGGCCGCCGACGCGAGCGCCGCCTGGATGACCGCGACCGTCGTGCGCGCCGACGCGGCCGGGCTCGTCGTCGCCGCGCCCGTCTCGACGGCGTGCAGCAGCTCGCGCAGCGCGGCCTCCATCCCGGCGACGCGGAACCGCGGTTCGAGCGTGCGCACGCGGATCCCGCGGTCGCCGTCGGCCGGCGGCACGCGCCAGTCCTCGCGCGGCACCTGCACGAGCCGCAGCCCCTCCGGGTCGATCGCGATCCGCGCTGTCGCGCCGACGACGTCGATGACGATGTCCGACGTGCCGGTCTTCATCCCGATCAGGAACGCGCGCACGCCGTTGCGGAACGCGATGCAGACGTTCGCGCCCGGCTCGCTGTCGGCCTTGTCGCCGCCGTCGCCGACGTACGCGTCGCCCTCGATCGCCCAGCCGGGCTCGAGCTCGGCGGTGACCCACTCGGGCTCGTCCTCGACGAGGTAGCAGAGCAGGTCGATCAGATGGCCGTGGTTGCGCCACAGCATCGCGCGCGGCCCGCCGCGCTGGGCGACGACGTGCGACAGCGGCCCGCAGGCGCCCTCGCGCAGCAGCCGGCGCGCCTCGGCCGACTCGGGCAGCCAGCGCCGCGTGTAGTTGACGTTGACGGCGACACCCGCGCGGGCGGCGGCAGCGACCATCTCGTCGGCCTCGGCGAGGTCGATCGAGAGCGGCTTCTCGCAGAAGATCCCGCGCGCACCGGTCGCGATCGCCGCGTGGAAGACCTCTGCGTGGAGGTGGTCGGGCGTCACGATCGAGACGATCTCGGGTCGCTCCGCCTCCAGCAGCTCGCGATAGTCGCCATAGGTCCGCAGGCCCGGCCAGCGGTCGTCCCAGCGCTCGGCGAACGCGGTCCGCGCGGCCTCTGTGACGTCGCAGCCGGCGACGACGTCGAGACGGTCGATCTCCGCCATCGCGGATGCGTGGCTGCCCGGCACCGCGCTGCCGAGCACGGGGTCGGCCGCGGGCAGCGGTGGATCGGCCCCGATCCAGCTCAGGCCGACGATGGCTGCTCGGTACCGGGTCACGCGTGACTCCTTGGTTCGCTGTCGGTCGGGTGGGGCAGGTGCACGGCCTCGCCGCTCTCGGCGGACCGCTCGGCGGCGGTGAGCATGCGCGTGACGACGAGGCCGTCGGAGCCGCTGACGAGCGGATCGCGCCGCTCGCGCACGGCGTCGAGCAGGTCCGCGAGCTGTGCCGCGTAGGCGCGCAGCCGGATCGGGTCGTTCGGGTCGGCGGCGTCGAACGGCGTCTGCTCCGCGACGACCGTCCAGCCGTCGCCGCGCCCGAGGCGCAGCTGGCCGTAGCAGTCGACGTCGAGCATCCCGCTCGCGCCCATCAGCAGCAGCTGCAGCGGCGATCCGAGGCCCGGCGGCGGCGTCTCGTAGGTCATCCACAGCTGCGCCATCGCGCCGCTCGCGAAGCCGTACGTCGCCATCGCGCTCTGGCCGTCGGGCGGCGTGCCGGCGTAATTGGCCATCTGCGCGTAGGCGGAGACGGGATCGCTGTCGAGGAACCAGCGCAGCAGGTCGCAGGCGTGCGCGCCCCACGAGGCGTAGGCGGTCTGCTGTGCGGGGTCGAGCTTCCACGCGTCGCCGCGCGCCCCCATGTCCCACCAGCCCATCTCGGGCCCGGTCACGCGTGCCATCCGCAGCGGGCCGATCGCGCCCTCCTCGAGCAGGCGCTTGGCGGTCGAGGGCGTCTCGCGGAAGCGGTGCTGCGACACGACGGCGAGCCGCGTGTCGTGGTGCGCGGCCGCAGCGACCATCGCCTTGCAGTCCGTGACCCCTGGCGCCATCGGCTTCTCGACGAGCACGTGCTTGCCGGCGGCCGCGGCGGCGAGCGCCAGCTCGCGATGGAGCTGCGGGGGCGTGGCGATCACGATCGCGTCGACGTCCGGGGCGACGGCCAGCTCGGCGGCGGAGGCGAGCAGGCGGCAGCCGTAGTCGGCCGCCAGCGCCGCGGCGCGGCGCCCCCCGGCGACCGCCGTCACGCACGCCCCGGGAACGTGGCGTGCGGCGACTTCGGCCCAGGTGCGCCCCATGAAGCCGGCGCCGGCGATGCCCACGCGCATCATGCGCCCACCCCCGCGTCGGGCTCGGCGAGGTGGCAGAGCGACTCGCCGGCTGCGATCGAGCCGGTGCGGCGCATCAGCACGACGGTGCCGTCGCGCTCGGCGCAGGCCGCCGTCCGCTCGCCGCTGACGGGGTCGAGCACATGCGCGACCGGGTCGCCGGCGACGACCTCGTCGAGCGTCCGCACGCACGGCTCGACGAGCCCGGTCCGCGGGGCGCGGATCGCCGCGGCGTCGAGGTCGCCGGCGCCTGCGAGGCGCAGCGGACGCGACGCGATGCGCGCACGGTTGCGCGGCAGCAGCTCGAGCGCTTCGAGCAGGCCGGTGACGCCGCGCACATATGCGCCCACATCGACGCCGCGCGCCACCCCGCCGCCGCCGGTCTCGGTGTAGACGGCCGGGATGCCGGCTGCGTGCGCGGCCGTGAGCGTGCGGCCGGGCGGCGGTTCGCCGCGGTGACGCCACACGACCGGCAGCCCCATCGAGAGCGCCAGTCGCTCGGCGGTGCGCGAGGTCTCGGAGCCGTCGTCGACGAAGCCGGCGAGGCGTGGCATGGCGTAGTGGACGCCGGCGCTGTGCAGGTCGACCAGCGCGTCGGCGGGCTCGATCGCGTTGCCGTGCAGCGCCGCAGCGAGGCGCGCCGTCGGCGCTCCGCGCGCGTCGCCGGGAAAGCTGCGCGCGAGGTCGCCGCCGTCGCCGGGGCTGCGGCGGGCGCAGGCCGCGAAGGCGGCCTCGTTGCAGACCGGCACGAGCAGCACGGTGCCGCGCAGCGGGGCGCGTTCGAGCCGCTCGATCAGCCGATGCGCGGAGGCGACCCCCTCGGGCTCGTCGCCGTGCACGCCGCCGAGCACGGCGACCACCGGGCCGGGCTGCGCGCCACGCAGCTCGACGAGCGTGAAGCCCAGCTCGCCCGCCTCGACGCGCCGCAGCGATCGGACGACGCTCATCGCAGCGGCTCCTGCAGGAGCGCCTCGACGGCAGCCCAGGTGGCCTGCTCCAGGAAGACGTCGTCGCCGCCTCTCGCGAGCCATTCGCGCTCGGGATCGCCGGCCACCAGCACGGGCGCGTCGGCGTCGAGCGGCGGCGAGGCGCGCAGCCCCGCGAGCATGCCCGCGAGCGCCGCCTGCGTCGGCTCGACGCCGGCGAGGTGGGCGGGGTCGACCACGAGCGTGCAGTGCGCGGCGTTTCCGCCGAAGTGCTCGTCGACGCCGCGACCGGGCGTCACGTCAGCGCCGCCGCTCAGCACGGCGCAGAGGATCTCCACCATCGCGCCGAGGCCGTAGCCCTTGTGGCCGCCGTGCTCGGTGCCGCCGCCGCCCAGCGGCAGCAGTCCGCCGGCCTCGCCGCCGAGGATGTCCTCGAGCAGCGCGCTCGGCTGGCGGAGGGGCGCGCCGCCGCCGTCGATCGCCCAGCCGGCACGGACCGACTCGCCGGCCCGCTCGGCGAGCTCGAGCTTGCCGAGCGCCACGACCGACGTCGACATGTCGAGCACGAATGCGTCGTCGCCGCTGCCGAGCGCGAGCGCGAGCGGGTTCGTGCCGAGCTCGGGGCGCACGCCGCCGGTCGGCACGACGAGCGGGTTGCCGGTCGTGAAGGACATCCCCAGCAGCCCACGCTCGGCGGCGCGCAGCGCCCAGTGCCCGGCGTAGCCGAAGTGGTTGGAGGAGTGCACGACGGCGATGTGCGCCCCCGCCTCCTGCGCGCGCGTGCAGGCGTGGTCGACGACATGCGCCATCGTGACCTGGCCGAACGAGCGACGCGCGTCCCAGCAGCTCGCGGCAGGCGCGCCGTACTCGACGACGGGCGCGGCCTGCGGGTCGATCCGCTGGCCGTGGATCGCGTCGACGTACATCTGCACGCGCGCGATGCCATGCGTGTGGATCCCGCGGCGATCCGCTGCGACGAGGTTCTCGGCGACGAGCACGCCGTGCTCGGGCGGGGCGCCGCGGTCTTCGAAGAGCGCGGCCACGGCGGCGGTCACGTCGGTCACGGGCAGGCGCAGCAGGGTGCTCATCGGTCTCCTTGGATGGGGATCCGCCGGCCCGTGCGCGCGGAGCGATAGGCGGCGGCGACGATCTGGGCGACGCGCAGCGCGTCACGACCGGTGGCCGGCATCGGCGTACGGGCCACGGCTGCGGCGAGGCAGGCGCGCAGGAAGCGCATGCCGGCCTCGCCCGCGTAGCCCGGCGCGCGATCGGGCGCGTAGCGCAGCTCCTCGACGTGCGCCCCGCGCTGCACGCGCAGGCGGTCGGGCGCACCGCGCCCGCTCCAGGCAAGCTGGCCGCGGGCGCCGTGGAGCGCCCCGGAGATCTCATAGGCGTCGCGCGCCAGATAGCCCGCGCCGGCGCCGGCCAGCACGTACCCGACCTCGACGGCGGCGAGCGCACCGGACTCGAGGCGCAGCGACAGCGACGCGACGTCCTCGACGTCGATCGGCTCGCCGCTGCGCGTGGCGACTTCGGCTGCCACGCTCTCGATCGGGTCGCCGCCGACGTGCTCCAGCAGGTCGAGCAGGTGGCAGCCGAGCCAGGTGAGGACGCCTCCGCCGGCCGCGGCGCTGCGGAACAGCCAGTGGCCGGGGTCGCGATCGCGCACCTGACTCGCGAGCATGCGCAGCTCGGCGAGTGCGAGCGGGCCGAGGACCCCCTCCCGCACGAGCCGGCGCGCGTCGTGCACGTGTGGCTGGAAGCGGCCGGCGTAGGCGACGCCGAGCGGGGTCGCCGTGCGCTCGGACAGCTGCAGCAGGCGCAGCAGCGTGGCGGGCCGGCGCGCGATCGGCTTCTCTGCCAGGACCGGCACGCTCGCGCTGAGCGCTGCGGTGCAGACGCGCGGGCTCGCAGCGGCGGAGGCGCAGACGACGAGCAGGTCGAGCTCGCGGCGGCGCAGCGTGGCGGCGAGGCTGCGCCCGCTGTGGACCACGCGCGGGTCGGGGCTCGCGGCCGAGGGCGGCGACTCCCAGGTGAGGACCGTCTCGACCTCGTCGAGGTGGCGCAGGCTCTCCACGTACGCCGGCGCGTGCGGGTGCTCGTGTCCCCAGACGCCGACTCGCAGGCCGTGAGCTGCTTCGCACATTGTCCGTCAACTATACACGACACATGATTGACAACATGTGCGTTCCGGTCTACCATGCCGTTCGCCTTGTCGAATCCCCTCGAGGCAGAAGGAGGAGAGGACGTTGCAGCTCGACGCAACAGTTGAAGGTGGTGGGGCCGTGAGCGCTCACGGTGGGCTCGACAGCCCGGTGTCCCGGCGCGCGGCGCTCGGCCTGATGGCGGGCACCGCCCTCACGGTCGTCCTGCCCGCATGCGGGTCCGGTTCCGGCGGCGCGGCCGCCGGCTCCGGCGGTGGTGGCGGCAACGCCACGCTGCGGATGGTGGGCGACCAGGTGATCACGAATCTCGACCCGCGCACCAGCCTCGGGCCCGACGGCGTCGTGATCCGCCGCAACATGTTCAAGACGATCACGCTCTTCAACAGCGCCAACGGGGACGTCACCCCGCTGTTCGCGGCCGAGCTGCCGCAGCAGGTGGACGCCACGACCTGGCTGCTCAAGGTGGCGCCGGGGCAGCAGTGGCAGGACGGCAGCAAGGTCACCGCGACCGACGTGAAGTACACGATCGACTGGATGCAGAACGCGAGAAACGGCTCGCTGTTCGGCACCGCCGTGCTCGACGTCGTCAAGTCCGTCGAGGTCGTCGACCCGTCGACGGTGCGCCTCCACCTCACCCGCAGCTCCGGCTCGCTGCTCGAGCGGCTGTCCGCGATTGCGCCCGTCCCGAAGGCGGTCGCCGAGCGCGTCGGCCCGAAGCGGTTCAAGATCCAGCCGCTCGGCCTCGGCCCGTTCGCGTTCGAGGGCTTCGCGGCCGACCAGCACGAGACGCTCAAGCGCTGGGAGCAGTACCCGCTCGAGCCGAAGGCGCAGGTGGCCCACGCGGACCTGCAGCGCATCGTCGAGGGCTCCGCTCGCATCAACGCGTTGCAGGGCGGGCAGGCCGACGTCGACATCAACGTCGACCCCGACCTGTTCCCGGTCGTCTCCGGCTCCGGGCTCAAGGGCGCGAAGCACGCGGGCGCCGGCTACAACGCGATCCTCCTCAACACCGGCATCAAGCCGTTCGACGACCAGCGCGTCCGCCTCGCGGTCGCGCACGCGATCGACCGCGACGAGCTTGCCAAGGCGGTCTGGAACGGCCTTGCGCAGCCGCAGGTCGGGCCGCTCCCGCCGTGGCACTACATGGCCGCCGACGTGAGAGCGCCCGCGCACGACCCGGACAAGGCGAAGGCGCTGCTGCGCGCGGCCGGGCACACGTCGCCGCTGGAGTTCGAGCTGATGCAGGGCATCTACAGCACCGGCCTGACGATGGCCACCGTGCTGCAGAAGCAGCTCGAGGCGGCGGGCTTCAAGGTCCGCATCAAGACCGGCGACGCCGAGGGGCTCTACCAGTACGTCTTCAACAAGACGTGGCAGGGCTTCTCGATGCGCGGCAACACGTCGATCATCGGCGGCTATGCCGACCTCTATGCCCGTTGGACCTCGCAGGCGATCTTCAACAACGCGCCGGCGTCCGAGCTGGCGCCGATCGTCAAGGGGCTGGAGAAGGCGGACGCGATCCCGTCTCACGACCTCGGCGCGCGCAAGGCCGCGTACGCGGCGTTGCAGCAGACGATCGTCGACCAGGCGCGCATCGTCTACCTCGTCAACCCCTCCGTGCTGACGGCGTCGGTGAAGTCCGTCCAGGGCATGACCTTCGGCCCGGACGGCGTCCCGAACACGCTCACGAGCGTGACGGTCGCCGCTTAGCCGTGCCGAAGCCGGTCCCGCCTGGAGCCAGAGCGGTCGCATGATCGCCTACACCGCGCGACGCATCCTGTTGACCGTGCCGACGCTGCTCGGCGTGTCGGTCATCAGCTTCATGCTGATCCACCTGGCTCCGGGCGACCCGGCCACCGCCATCCTCGGCGTGCTTGCCACGCCGCAGATGATCGAGCACTTCCGGGTCGCGTTCCACCTCAACGACCCGCTGCCGCTCCAGTACGTCAACTGGCTCGGCGGCGTGGTCACGGGTGACTTCGGCTTCTCACTGGTGACACCGGTCTCGGTCACCTCGCTGCTCGGCCGGCAGTTCCTCCCAACCGTGCTGCTGACCGGGTATGCGGTCGTCCTTGCCGTGCCGATCGCCGTCGCCACCGGTGTGGCCTCGGCGGTCCGGCGCGGCAAGGCGGTCGACACGATCTCGCGCGCGGCATGGCTGTTCGGGCTCTCGATGCCGTCGTTCTGGCTCGGCCTGCTGCTGATCCTCGTCTTCGGCGTCGAGCTGAGAGTGCTGCCGGTCGGCGGCTACGTGAGTCCGGCCGAGGACCCGGTCCAGTGCCTGCGCAGCCTCTTCCTGCCCGCGCTGACGCTTGCGCTGCCGCTCGCGGCGGTCGTCTCGCGGATCACCCGCGCGACGGTGCTCGAGCTGCTGGACAAGGACTTCGTGCGCACCGCGCGCGCCAAGGGCGCCTCGCAGCGACGCATCCTCTGGCGCCACGTCGTCCCGAACGCGGTCGCGCCGACGCTCACGACGATCGGGCTGCAGGTCGGCTACCTGCTCGGCGGCGCGGTGCTCGTCGAGGACGTCTTCAACATCCCGGGCCTGGGCCGGCTGCTCGTCTTCTCCGTCGGCAATCGCGACTACGCGGTGATCCAGGGGATCGTGCTGCTCGGCGCGCTCTCGGTGATCGTCGTCCAGCTGATCGTCGACCTCGTCATCTCTCGCTTCGACCCGCGGATCCGCTTGCGATGAGCGTCCACCAGCTCACCCACCGCCTGCGGCGGCCGCTGCGCATCGATCGGCGCGTCGCGATCCCGCTCGGCTTCCTCGTGCTGCTGGCGATCGTCGCGCTGCTCGCCCCGCTGCTGCCCGGCATCGATCCGACGACCCAGAACCCGGTCGACAAGCTGCTGCCGCCGTCGCTCGCCCACCCGATGGGCACCGACGAGCTCGGCCGCGGCGTGCTCGACCGCGTGATCGTCGGCGCGCGCGTCTCGCTTGCCGTCGCGCTCGGCTCGGTCGTGCTCGGCGGCCTGCTCGGCTCCGCGATCGGCATCGTCGCGGGGTATCGCGGTGGCTGGACCGACGAGGTCTCGATGCGATCGATGGACGTCGTGCTCGCCTTCCCGGCGATCATCCTCGCGCTCGCCGTCGTCTCGGTCGCCGGCTCCTCGCTGCTGAACGTGATCGTCGTGCTCGCGATCGTGCAGCTGCCCGTCTTCGCGCGGCTCGCGCGGTCGGTCGTGCTCGGGCAGGTCTCGAGCGACTACGTCGCGGCGGCGCAGTCGATCGGCTCGACGACCCCCGGCATCCTCACGCGCCACATCGTCCCGAACACGATGGCGCCCGTGCTGTCGATGGCGGGCCTGATGGCCGCGGGCGCGATCCTCAACGAGGCGGCGCTCAGCTTCCTCGGGCTCGGCGTCACGCCGCCGACGCCGACGTGGGGCAACATGCTCGCCGACGGCAGCAACTTCATGCTCGTCGGCGCCTGGTGGCTGACGGTCTTCCCGGGGCTCGCGATGTTCGTGACGGTGCTCGCGTTCAACGTGCTCGCGGACGCCGCGCGCGACCTCGCCGACCCGACGACGCGGACGCGATGACGGAGCTCGCCTTCCACACGATCGCCGAGCTCGCCGCCCTGCTCGAGCGCGGCGCCGTCTCGGCCGAGGAGCTGGCGCAGGACGCGCTCCTGCGCCTCGAGCGGGACGGCGGCCCGCTCGGCGCGCTCGCGGCGCTCACGCCCGAGCGCGCCCTCGCCGCCGCACGGCGGGCCGACCGCGCGCGTGCGCGCGGTGCGAGCGGCCCGCTGCTGGGGATCCCGTATGGCGCGAAGGACATCATCGACGTGCGCGGCCTGCCGACGACGTGCGGGACCGCTGCGCTCGCGGACGAGATCGCCGCCGCCGACGCGGCCGTCGTGACGCGGCTCGAGCGCGCCGGCGCCGTGCTCGCAGGCAAGCTCGCGCTCGCGGAGGCGATCGGCCTGCTGACGCGCGACCCGTGCAGCTCGCTCCAGGGGCCCGCGCGCAATCCATGGGCGCCGGAGCGGTGGGCCGGCGGGTCGTCGGGCGGCTCGGGCGCGGCGGTCGCGGCCGGCCTGCTGCCGGCCGCGCTCGGCTCCGAGACGGCCGGTTCGATCGGCTCGCCTGCGGCCTGGTGCGGCGTCACGGGCGTGCGGCCGTCCTACGGCGTCGTGAGTCGCCGCGGCGTCGCACCGTTGGCTCCGACGCTCGACAAGGTCGGCGTGCTCGGGCGCTCGGCGCAGGATTGTGCGCTCGTGCTCGACGCGATCTCCGGTCGCGATCGCGCGGAGCATGCCTCGAGCGGGCCGCGCGTGCGGCATGCGCAGGTCGTCGCCCAGCGGGCGGCGGTGCGCGGGCTGCGCATCGGCTGGTCCGTGAGCGACGTCGAGCAGGCGGCGCCGGTTGCGCAGCGTGCCTGCCTGCGCGAGGCGCTCGCCGCGCTGCGCGCGGTCGTTGCAGGACCGCTCGTCGAGGGCGTCGCGTTGCCGGAGCCGTTCCCCTACCGCGAGACGCTCGACACGATCATGGGGGCTGAGGGCGCGGCCGCCTTCTCGCGTCTGCGGGACGACGGGCGGCTCGCGCTCGTCGCGGACGAGCGGACGCGCGTGTTCATCGAGCAGGCGCCGATCAGCGCTCGCGACTACCTCGCCGCGCGCGAGGCGCGCCGCGAGCTGGTCGCCCGGATCCCGTCCCTGTTCGACGCCTGCGACGTGGTCGTCACCACGAACTTCGCGCTTCCCTGGCCGATTCCCGCGATCGACGTCGAGTGGGACCCGATCCCGATCCGCGGGGGCAACACCGCGATGGTGTGGGCCTCGAACCTGACCGGGCTGCCGGCCGTCTTCCTGCCCGTCGGCCTCGCGGACGGGATGCCGGTGGGCGTCCAGCTCGTCGGTCCGGTCGGCTCGGATGCGCGGGTGCTGGCGCTCGCGACCGCCTTCCAGGAGGAGACGACATGGCATCGCCTGCACCCCCCGATCGGAGCGCCGGCATGAGCGCGGCACGCGAGCCGCTGCTGCGCGTCGACGACCTCTGCGTGCGCTTCACGCGCGGGGAGCAGGTCGTCGAGGCGGCGCGCGGGATGTCCTTCGAGGTCGGACGCGGCGAGTGCCTTGCGCTGGTCGGCGAGTCCGGCTCGGGCAAGAGCGTGAGCGCGCTCGCCGTGATGGGGCTGCTGCCGGAGGGGCGCAGCGACGTCGCGGCGGGCAGCGTGCAGTTCGAGGGGCGCGAGCTGCTCGGCTTGCCGGAGGCGGAGCTGCGCCGTGTTCGCGGCGGGCAGATCGGGATGATCTTCCAGGATCCGCTGTCGAGCCTGAACCCGGTCATCCGCATCGGCCATCAGATCGAGGAGGGGCTGCGCTTCCACCTCGGGCTGCGCGGCGGCCGGGCGCGCGCACGGGCGCTCGAGCTGCTCCAGCTCGTCGGCATCCCCGACGCGACACGGCGGATCGACGACTATCCGCACCAGTTCAGCGGCGGCATGCGCCAGCGCGCGATGATCGCGATGGCCGTCTCGTGCAACCCGCGCCTGCTGATCGCGGATGAGCCGACGACGGCGCTGGACGTGACGATCCAGGCGCAGGTGCTCGAGCTGCTGCGGCGTCTCAGCACCGAGCTCGACACGTCGCTGATCCTCATCACGCACGATCTCGGCGTCGCGGCGGGCTTCGCCGACCGCGTCGCGGTGGCGTACGCCGGGCGCGTCGTCGAGACGGGTCCTGCCGAGCAGCTGCTGGCGCGCCCGCGCCATCCGTACACGGGCGGCCTGCTCGCCTCGCTGCCGCGGCTCGACCGTCCGCGCGCGGCGCGCCTGCGGGCGATCGGCGGCGCGCCGCCCGATCCGACGCGCACGCATGCCGGCTGTCCGTTCCGCAGCCGGTGCACGTTCGCGGTCGAGCGCTGCGCCGCGGAGGAGCCGCCGCTGCTGGAGCTGTCGCCCGCGCGCCGCTCGGCCTGCTGGGTGCAGCCCGAGGACGCGGAGCCGAACGCGACGCCCGCGCCGTCGCCGAGCGAAGCGCCCGCTGCGCCCGCTGCGGCCGGCGGCGACGGGGACGCGCCGCTGCTCGCCGTGCACGACCTGAGAGTCTGGTTCCCGATCGAGGGCGGTGCGCTGCGCCGCCGCACCGGCTGGGTGCAGGCGGTCGACGACGTCAGCTTCGAGATCCGCCGCGGCGAGACGCTCGGGCTCGTCGGCGAGTCGGGCTCCGGCAAGTCGACCGCCGCGCGCGCCGTCATGCGGCTGCTGGACGCCAGCTCCGGGGCGATCGAATTCGACGGACAGGACCTGCTCGGGCTCGACGGGCGGGCACTGCGCCAGGCGCGCCGCCGCTTGCAGATGGTCTTCCAGGATCCCTACTCGAGCCTCGACCCGCGCCAATCGGTCGGCGAGATCGTCGCGGAGCCGCTGCGCGTCCACAGACTCGCGGCGGGCGCCGCAGCGCGCGAGCGCGTCGTCGAGCTGCTGACGCAGGTCGGGCTCGACCCGTCGTTCGTGCGGCGCTTCGCGCACGAGCTGAGCGGCGGCCAGCGTCAGCGTGTCGGCATCGCGCGGGCGCTCGCGCTGCAGCCGGACCTGATCGTCTGCGACGAGCCGGTGACCGCGCTCGACGTCTCCGTCCAGGCACAGGTGATCAACGTGCTGGAGGAGTTGCAGAAGGCGCTTGGGCTGAGCTATCTGTTCATCGCGCACGACCTCGCCGTCGTGCGGCACATCGCCGATCGGGTCGCGGTCATGCACCTCGGGCGGATCGTCGAGATCGGCCCGGTGCTCGAGCTGTACGAGCGCCCGTTGCACCCGTACACGGTCGCGCTGCTGTCGGCGGCGCCGATCCCCGATCCGGGCGAGGAGCGCCGACGACGGCGGATCATCCTCTCGGGCGAGATCCCGAGCCCGGCCAACCCGCCGCAGGGCTGCCGCTTCAGCGGGCGCTGCTGGCTGCGCCGGCAGCTCGGCAACCCGGAGGCGTGCACCGCCTCCGACCCGGCGCTGCGGGCGCACGACGATGGCGACGAGCCGCACGCGGTCGCATGCCACTTCCCGGGCCGACAGCTCGCCGCAGGTGCCGCCGGCACCGTCGCGGACGGCGACGCCGCCGAGCCCGCCGCATGAGCGAGGGAGGACGTCTCGCAGGTCGGCGCGCGCTGGTGACCGGGGCAGGCTCCGGCATCGGCGCGGCGGTCGCGGTGCGCCTCGCCGTCGAGGGCGCCACCGTGATCGCGGCCGATCTCGACACGGAGCGCGCGGCCATGACGGCCGCCGCGATCCCCGAGCGGATCGCGAGCGTGCAGATCGACGTCCGCGACGAGCGCTCGGTCGCCGAGGCGATCGCGGGAGCAGGCGCGCTCGACGTGCTCGTGAACGTGGCCGGGATCGGCTCCACGACGACTGCCGTGGAGACGCCGATCGACGTCTGGGACGCGGTGATGGACGTCAACGCGCGTGGGACCTTCCTCTGCTGCAAGCACGCGCTGCCGGGGATGATCGAGCGCGGTGCGGGGGCGATCGTCAACGTCGCCTCGATCGCAGGCCTTGTCGGCCTGCGCCGGCGCGCCGCCTACTGCGCCTCGAAGGGTGCGGTGATCGCGCTCACGCGCGCACTCGCGGTCGACCACGTCGCCGAGGGCGTGCGCGTCAACTGCGTCTGCCCCGGCACGGTCGACTCGCCGTGGGTCCGGCGTCTGGTGGCGGAGGCGGGCGAGTCGCTCGACGCGCTGCGCGCCCGCCAGCCGATGGGCCGGCTCGGGACGCCGCGCGAGGTCGCGGACGCCGTGCTGTACCTCGCCGAGGATGCGTCGGCGTTCTCGACCGGCTCGGTCCTCACGCTCGACGGCGGCCTGACGGCGGCCTGACGGCGGCCTGACGGCGGCGTGACGGCGGCCTGACGGCGGCGTGACGGCGCGCTCAGCCGGCGCTGCGCGCGATCGCGGCGCCGATCTCGCCGGCCAGCTCGCGCACGAACCCGCCGAGCGACGCGTGGTCGCCGTCGCGCAGCCGCGCGGCGAGCGCCGCGACCGACAGCGCACCGACCGGCTCGCCGTCGGCGCCGCGCACGGCGGCGCCGATGCAGACGGCGTCGACGTCCATCTCCTCGTCGTCGATCGCGTAGCCGCGCTGCTCCGCCGCGCACAGCTGCTTGGCGAGCGCGCGCCACGTCGCCGGCGACCGCGGCGTGAAGCGCTCGTACGGCTCGGGGCCGGCGAGCTCGCGGCGGCGCTCCTCCGGCAGCGCGGCGAGCGTCGCCTTGCCCAGCGCGGTGCAGTGCAGCGGCACGCGCTCGCCGTGGCGCGCCGACATGCGCATCATGTGGCGCCCTTCGAGGATCTCGACGTAGGTCAGCTCGCCGCCGCGCAGGTGGGCGAGGTTCACCGTCTCGCCGGTGCGCTCGCGCAGCCGCGCCATCGCGGGCTCGGCGAGCCGCACGAGCGTGGCGACGTAGGAGCGCGAGGCAAGTGACAACGGCGCGGGGCCGAGGCGGTAGGCATGCTCGGCCGCGACGTGGTCGACGAACCCGCGCGCCTGCAGCGTCGTGAGGACCCGAAACGCGGTGGCGCGCGAGACGCCGAGCAGCTCGGGCAGCTCCGCGAGCTTGACCGAGCCGCGCTGCGCGATGAGCTCCAGGAGCTCGAGCCCGCGCCCGAGCGAGTCGAGTGTCTGTCTCTCTCTTTGGGACATATGGTTTGCTAGATGAGACGAGTCAGGGTACGATGTGAGGAGCCTACCTTCCGACCAGCAAGGAACAAGACGTGCAGGAGCAAGCCGCAGAGCGCGCCGACGGCCGCAGCCTCGCGCTCGTAGACCGCCTCGGGTCCCTCAACGTCGCCGTCGTGTGCGACATCCTCGACGCGCTCGGCGTCGACGGGCGCATCATGGATGCGCGCATCCGGCCGCTCGACCCGCGCGCGAAGCTCGCCGGGTACGCCGCGACGTGCCACGTCTCGCCGGTCGCGGGACCGCCGAAGGACCGCGCCGACGCCTATGCGGGCGAGCTCGCCGCGATCGACGCACTCGAGCGCGGCGACGTGCTCGTGGTCGCCGGCGCCGACGAGCCGGCGGCCTTCTGGGGCGAGCTGCTCGCGAACGCGGCGCGCCACCGCGGCGGCGTCGGGGTCGTCGGCGAGGCGCGCGCCCGCGACGTCGGCCGCGTCCTCGATCTCGGCTTCCCGGCCTTCGTGACCGGGATCGACCCGCGTGACAGCTACGGGCGCCTCGAGGTCGACGCGATCGGCGAGACGGTCTCCTGCGCCGGCGTCGACGTCGCGCCCGGCGACCTCGTGATCGGCGACCACGACGGCGTGGTCGCGATCCCGGGCTCGCTGGCCGAGCGGGTCGTGCGGGAGGCCGAGGAGAAGGTCGCCCGCGAGGCGGAGATGCGCGCGAGCCTCCGCGCGGGGATGCCCGTCACGGAGGCCTTCGCGCATTACGGGATCCTCTAGATGGTTGATTCCACGATCTCGCGGCGCGAGGGTCACGCTGGGCGGCGCTGGGCGCCACGCGGCGTCTCGGCGATGCCACCGGCATCGCCTTCGACACCGCGCGTCGCCCAGCATCCGCCCATCGCACCCCTCGCATCCACGAATCTCGTGGAATCAACCATCTAGTGTCCTGAGTCCGACTCACGACACTAGCCGGCGTCGCCAGCCGGGAGCGCCACGATCGCGTCGACCTCGACGTCGAAGTCGGGGAACGGCGAGAAGATCGTCGTGCGAACCGGCTGCGGCTCGTCCGCGAAGTGCTCGGCGAACGCGCGGTTGTACTCCGCCATGTCGACGCCGGGATCGAGGTAGACGCCGATCCGCAGCGCGTTGCGCAGGCTCGTCCCGGCTGCCCGCGCGACCGCTTCGAGGTTCGCCAGGCAGAGCGCGAGCTGCTGCGGCAGGTCCTCCGCGACGATGCGGCCGTCGGGCGCGAGCGGGCCCTGGCCGGCGAGGAACAGCAGCGAGCCGTACGCGACGCCCTGTGCGTAGGCGCCCGCCGGTGCGGGCGCGTCGGGTGTGGCGATCGTCGTGCGGAGGTGGGGGAGGGAGTGCGATGTCGTCATCCCGCCACGATACCGAACGTCCCGCTATGTGATGCTTTCATCTCTGTCAGAGAGACAGATCACCTGGGTCTTCCACCACCACGAGCTCGAGCCGGCGCGGCCCGTGGACGCCCTCGACCCGCGCGAGCTCGATGTCGGACGTGGCCGAGGGGCCCGAGACGAACGTCGTCGGCCGGTGCGGTGCGAGCAGGGCGAGCGCGGCGGGGAGGTCCGGGACGATCTGGGCCGCCTCGACGACGCAGACGTGCAGGTCGGGGACGAGCGTGAGCGCGCGCGGGCCGCAGCGCGGGCCGGCGTCGAGCACGAGCGTGCCGGTCTCGGCGATCGCGAGCGCGCAGCCGGTCAGTGCGCCGTCGAGCGCGTCGAGCTGCGCAGCGGCGAGGGCGGCGCCGGCGACCAGCTCGATGCCCGGCGGCGCCCAGGCGCTCGGCAGCCCGTCGGGGACGGCGAGACGGCGCGCCCCATGTGCGGCGCAGACCGTCCCGACCGCCTCCGCCACCGCGGCGGCCGCGACGATGCGCACGCCGGCGCGGTACTCGGACGCCCGCTCGGCGAGCCGGTCTCGCAGCGCCGCCGCACCGTACGTGGATGCCGCGCTCGCGGCCGCGGCCGCCGCATCGGACGGCGCGCCATGCGCGCCCCACGCTCCGCTGCCGGGATCGAGCCCGATGGCGCCGGCGCCGTATGCGCGGCGGATGCGCGCGAGGATCTCGTCGCGTGCGCTCACGGCCGCGTGCGCCACCAGTCGCGGAAGCTCTGGGCGGGGACCTCCGGCAGCTCGCGCGAGTCGTTCCAGGCGCCGAGCGGGCCGTGCTGCCAGGTGCGGTGGAGCACGCCGCGGCCGTGGCGCGCTGCGCGCTGGGCCAGCTCGTAGCGCCGGCGGCTCGACAAGACGCCGCGCAGGAGCCGCATCGTCGTCTGCTGGGCGCGGTGGCCTCCCTGCTCGTTCGCGCGTCCGCGCAGGTGGACGAGCAGCCGGGGGATGTCGATCTTGACGGGGCAGACGTCGGCGCAGGCGCCGCAGAGGCTGGACGCGAACGGCAGGTCGGCGTGCTGCTCCATGCGGGCGAGCTGGGGGGCGAGGATCGCGCCGATCGGGCCGGGGTAGATCGACTCGTACGCGTGTCCGCCGACGTGCTCGTAGACGGGGCAGACGTTGAGGCACGCGGAGCAGCGGATGCAGCGGAGCGCCTCCCGTCCGACGGGGTCGGCGAGCACGTCGGTGCGGCCGGCGTCGAGCAGGACGAGATGGAACGCGCGCGGGCCGTCGCCGGCAGTGACGCCGGTCCACAGCGAGGTGTAGGGGCTCATGCGCTCGCCGGTCGAGGAGCGCGGCAGCAGCGTCAGCATCGTCCCGAGGTCCTGCCAGCGCGGGATCAGCTTCTCGATCCCCATCACCGTGATCAGCGTCTCGGGCAACGTGGTGCACATGCGGCCGTTGCCCTCCGACTCGACGACGCAGACGGTGCCCGTCTCCGCGACGGCGAAGTTCGCGCCGCTGATGCCGACGCGTGCGCGCAGGAACCGCTCGCGCAGGTGCAGGCGGGCGGTCTCGGCCAGCTCGGCGGGGTCGTCGGACAGGTCGGCGGGGCCGATCGTGCGACGGAAGAGGTCGCGGATCTCGGCGCGGTTGCGATGGATCGCGGGCACGAGGATGTGCGACTGGCGATCGTGCGCGAGCTGGACGATCAGCTCGGCGAGGTCGGTCTCGATCGCCGCGATGCCGGCCATCGCGAGCGCCTCGTTGAGGTGGATCTCGTCGGTCGCGAGCGACTTGACCTTGACGACCTCGTGCACGCCCTCGGCCTGCACGAGCCGTGTGACGATCGCGCACGCCTCTGCGCCGTCGCGGGCCCAGTGGACCCGGCCGCCGGCGGCCGTCACCGCCGCCTCGAGCGTCTCGAGCTGGACATCGAGCGACGCGAGCGCCTCGTCCTTGATGCGGGCGCCCTCGGTGCGCAGCGGCTCCCAGCCCGCGACCTCGCCGACCGCCTCCTGGCGGCGTGCGCGGATCGTGCGCGTCGCATGGTGCAGGTTCGTGCGCATCTGCGTGTCGGCAAGCGCTGCGTGCGCGGCGTGCCGAAAGCTCACGTCACGCCCTCGGTGCTCGCGAGGATCTCGGCCAGGTGCACGGTGCGCGCCCGCGCACCCTGCCGCCGCAGCCCGCCGCCGATCTGCATCAGGCACGAGTCGTCGCCCGCGGTGCAGAGCTCGGCGCCGGTCGCGGCGATCCGCTCCAGCTTCGCGGCGAGCATCGCGCCCGAGACCTCCGCGTTCTTGACCGCGAACGTGCCGCCGAATCCGCAGCAGGCCTCAGCCTCGTCCAGCTCCACCAGCTCGATCCCTCGCACCGCCCGCAGCAGCCGCAGCGGCGCATCGCCGATCCGCAGCGAACGCAGGCCGTGACAGCTCGCGTGGTACGTCACGCGGTGGGGATAGCTCGCACCGACGTCCTCGACACCGAGCACGCCCACCAGGAGCTCCGACAGCTCATAGACCCGCGGCGCGTGCGCGCGCACCTCGCCCAGCAGGTGCGCGTCCCCGGAGGTTTCCGCGAGCCGCGGATACTGCTCGCGCACCATCGCCACGCACGACCCCGACGGCGCGACGACCACGTCTGCCCCACCGAACACGCGCACGAACCGCCGTGCCAGCGCCAGCCCGTCCGACTCGAAGCCGCTGTTCGCATGCAGCTGACCGCAGCACGTCTGCTGCACCGGAAAGACGACCTCGTGACCGAGGCGCTCCAGCAACCGCACCGTAGCCTGTCCCGTTGCCGGAAACAGCGTGTCGACGAGACAAGGGATGAAAAGCGCGATCCGCACGGCGGCGATCAGAATGGTCGGACCATTTGGTCGCGCCGAGTGTAGCGCGGACGCTCACCGCCCACCGGTGCGGTCGAGTGCGGCGCCGACCGCGTCGAGGTGCTCCCGCATCGCGCGCTCCGCTCCATGCGCATCGCCGGCGCGGATGGCCTGCACGAGCCGGTCGAGCTGAGCGAGCGTGGCAGTGCGGATCGTGGCCTCCGGGGCCGTCGTGTTGCGCGAGTGGCGCAGCAGGTCGGCGATCGCATCGAGCAGGACGCGCACGGTCGGGCTGTGCGCGGCGTCGGTGACCGCGCGGTGCAGCCGCACGTCGGCCGCGCCGAAGGCCGCCGTGTCGTCGTACGTCGCGCGCAGCTCGGCGAGCGCATCGTCGAGCCGTGCGAGGTCCTCGGCGGTTCGGCGCCGCGCGGCGAGGCGTGCGGCGTACGGCTCGAGCTGGAGGCGCGCGCCGAGCAGGTCCACCAGGTCGACGGGCGCGAGGTAGGTTCCCGACCCCTGCCGCGACTGGACGATGCCGAGGTCGATCAATCGGCGCAGCGCCTCGCGCAGGCTGGCGCGGGAGACGCCCAGCTCCGTCGCGAGCTGGCGCTCGGGGGGGAGGCGGCCGCCGGGTGCGATGTCGCGCTCGGCGAGCAGCGCCCGCAGCCGCTCGGCGAGGTGGTTGCACCCGGACATGCGGGGGACTATATTGGTCGGACCATATGGTCTGACCAATTAGGAGCAAGGGATGCGCTTCCCCGACGCGCTTGCGAGCCTCGACCCGGCTGGGCCTACGCGACCCGGCAAGGTCATCGCCATCGGCCTGAACTACGCCGACCACGTCCGCGAGGCCGCCATGGCGACGCCCGAGCGGCCGCTGGTCTTCACGAAGTTCACGACGAGCATCATCGGCGACGGCGACGCGATCGAGATCGACCGCTCGCTGACGCAGCGCGTCGACTGGGAGGTCGAGCTGGCGGTCGTGATCGGGCGGACGATGCGCAACGTCGCCGAGCAGGATGCGCTCGGGCACGTCTTCGGCTACACGGTCGCCAACGACGTCTCCGCGCGCGACCTGCAGTTCGCCGACGGCCAGTGGGTTCGCGGCAAGAGCCTCGACACGTTCTGTCCGCTCGGTCCGGTGGTCGTCCCCGCCGCGGAGATTCCCGATCCGCAGCGGCTTGCGCTGCGGACGCGCGTCAACGGGGAGACCGTTCAGGACTCGACGACCGCGGAGATGGTCTTCGGCGTGGCTGAGCTGCTCGCCTTCTGCTCACGCTCGTTCACGCTCGAGCCCGGCGACGTCGTGCTGACGGGCACGCCGTGGGGCTGCGGCGAGTTCATGGACCCGCCACGCGGGTTGCGGCACGGCGACGTCGTCGAGGTCGAGGTCGACGGCATCGGTACGCTGCGCAACCCGGTGATCGAGGTGACGCGATGAAGCGGTCGCTCGAGACGGCGCTGCGGGCGTTCGTGGGCGACGCGGGGGTCGCCGACGCGGGCGACGCGCGCTTCTGGCGCGACGCGACGGAGTCGCAGGGGCTGGAGGGACGACCCGACGCGGTCGTCGTGCCAGGGAGCGCGGAGGAGGTCGCCGCGGTCATGCGCTGGTGCTATGCGCAGGATGTCCCGATCGTGCCGCGCGGCGGCGGCAGCGGCTTCTCGGGCGGATGCGTTCCGGTGAACGGAGGCGTCGTGCTCGCACTCGATCGGATGACGCGCGTGAAGTCGTTCGACCCGCTGCTGTGGCGGATGCATGTCGAGGCGGGGTTGCGCACCAGCGAGGTGCGACGGTTGGCGCGCGAGAACGGGCTGTCGTTCCCGCCCGATCCGGGTGCGGCGGAGCAGTCGCAGATCGGCGGCAACGTCGCCACGAACGCCGGTGGCCCGCATGCATTCAAGTACGGCGTCACGGGGCGCTGGGTCACCGGCATCGAGGCCGTCATCCCACCGGGCGAGCTGATCGAGGTCGGCGGATCGGTCCGCAAGGATGTCGCCGGCTATGACCTCAAGAGCCTGCTGATCGGCTCCGAGGGCACGCTCGGGATCGTCACGGCGGTGTGGCTGCGGCTGATTCCCGCCCCGCAGGCGGCCGCCCCGGTCATCGGCGTCTACCGCGACGTGCGCGCCGGGTGCGCCGCGATCGAGGCGATCCTCGGGAGCGGCATCCAGGCGGCGGCGATCGAGTTCCTCGATGCGGGGGCGCTGAGCTCCGCGCGCGGCGCCTACCCGTTCGACCTGCCCGAGGGTGCGGACTTCATGGTGCTCGCCGAGGCCGACGGAAGTCGCGACGAGACCGCCGCCGTCGCGTTCGAGCTGCGCGAGGCGCTCGCAGACCAGGCGCTTGCAGTGCATGCGCCCAAGACGCCTGCCGACGTCGCTGCGCTGTGGCGCTGGCGCGACGGCGTCTCGATCGCGGTCGAGGCCGTCCGCGGCGGCAAGGTCTCCGAGGACGTCGCCGTCCCGCTCGATCGGCTCGGGGATGCGATCGAGGCGACACTGTCGATCGGCGCCCGCCACGCCCTCGAGGCGTGCAGCTGGGGCCATGCCGGGGACGGCAACCTCCACGCGACGTTCCTCGTCGACCCGCGCGCGGCGGACGAGCTCGACCGCGCGCACGCCGCGTCCGTCGAGCTCTACGAGGCGGCCGCTGCGCTCGGCGGCACGATCTCCGGCGAGCACGGCCTCGGCTGGGTCAAGCGTGGCCACCTCGACGTCCAGTGGGCGCCCGCCACCCTCGGCCTGCATCAGGCGATCAAGCAGACGCTCGATCCCAAGAACCTCATGAACCCCGGCAAGAAGACCTGACCGTCGCCTGTTCGAGGGCGTGGTCGTGCGTGCTGGTCGAACGCGCGCGCAGCCGCCGTGAGGCAGGGACGGCGCCCGGGCGGGGGGTCGCTACACTGAATGAAGTGACCCGCGACGCGACGGAGACCGCACGATGATCACGCTCACCGACAAAGGCGCCGAGAAGGTCCGCGAGTTCCTCTCCTCCCAGGGGAGCGAGGTCGACACGGCCGGCTTGCGCGTCGGCGTGCGCGGCGGCGGCTGCTCGGGCTTCCAGTACGCGCTCGCCTTCGACCAGCAGCGCGACGGCGACCAGGTCTTCGAGCAGCAGGGCATCCGCCTGCTCGTCGACGGGCCGAGCCTGCCCTACGTCGAGGGCTCCACGATCGACTACGTCGACGACCTCCAGGGCGCCGGCTTCAAGGTCGACAACCCCAATGTCGTCGCCGCGTGCGGCTGCGGCTCCTCGTTCCGCGTCGCGGACGAGGAGCAGGTCAGCGCGGTCTAGTGTCGTGGGTCCTCAGTTCGGTGGCGGTTTCTCGGCGCCTCGCCGCCCGTGAGGCCAGTCGCCGACTTGCCTGTGCCACCGGCACAGGCTGCGTCGTCGCCCGACCCCACGAACGGCGATCCACTCGAGAAACCGCTCACGAACTTCCGACTCCAGACACCAGCGGCGCCGCCCCGGCGGCGCGCCGGTGCGTCACGAAGAGGGCCGCACCTGCGTGCGGCCCTCCGGTGACCTGTCGCTGCGCCTATATTAGGGTCATCGATACTAGCGCGGTGCGCGCTGCGTTCCACACTAATGCCAGGCCGCTGAGGGTGCCGGATCCGGCAAGCGTGCAGGCGAACCCGCCTTCGAGCGGTATGGCCTTGGTTTCGTCGGATCTGAGGCTTCGTATCGACCGCGGCGTCGTCGCCTGAACGTTGAATATCCCGTTGGCGGGGTTTGCCGCCGTCGTGGTCGCATTGCATTCCGGCAGACCCGTCGGCGTGACTCTGACTCTGACGCCGACGAGTGAGACGGTCACGCCCGTTATGGCGGGTAGCGTCCCTGTGAAGCTGACGTAGACGACTCTCCACGGCAGCGTTTCGTTAAAAGGCGCGGCGGTTCCGCCTTCGCATTCGCCGATTGTGGCGCCTGTGATGGAGCCGATGGTGGTGCCTGCGGACTTGGTTATGACTTCCGAGCTGAAGTTGCCCGCCAGTCTCACGGTGCATCTGACGGTTCTGCCGGCGGCTATGAAGCTGAGCTTGGTCTCTTCGGGGAATTCGGCTCGAGTGATCCAGTCGATCACGAATCTCTTTTCGTTGACGCTGAGTCTGTTCGCGGATGCGGCTCCGACGCCCGTGGTCAGCGCTATGGCGACCGTGAGCGCGGCAAGGATGAGCTTGCTGCGTGGTAACATTTGCGCAGCTCCTTCGGTTATGGTGATTTAGCACTGCGTCACCGCGCTTGGTCAGAGGTGACAGCTCGCCGGTGACGTGCTTGATGTGGTCGTGGGATGGCCCCGCCGGTCTACGGGCCGGTGCCATGCACACGCGGTGGAGAAGTTGGTCCGCGGCGGTCGTTGCCCCCTTTCGCTCGCGCGTGTCGTGCCACGGTCCGTGTGTGGCGTGCGCGAATTGACTCGTGGTAGAGGCGATGCCAGGTGGCTGGAAGCCGTGCGCCTGTCGCGCTCCGAAGCGGCAGAGCCCCCCCGCCGACAGCTAAGCACAGGCCATCATAAAGCACCGGAAAAGGTTGTGTCAACACCCCGCGTTCATGGCGCCAGGCCGCTTGCGTCCGCGCGTCGCCGTTGCGGCGCGCTACGCCGGCTCGTTGTCCAACGAGCGCCAGAGGTAGCGGCACGCGAGCGAGCGGTGGGGGCGCCACGGCTCTGCGATTCGCGTGAGCTCGGCCGGGTCTGGGAGACCCGGAAGCCCGTAGGCGCGCTCGACGGCTCGGCGGATGCCGAGGTCGCCGACCGGCAGCACGTCGGGACGCTGCAGATGGAAGAGCAGGAACATGTCGGCGGTCCACTGCCCGAGGCCCTTGACGGCGACGAGCTCGGCAGCGACCTCCGCGTCCGGCATCTCGTCGAGCCGGTCGAGCTCCAGCTCGCCGCTGACGACGTGCTCCGCGAGCGAGCGCAGGTAGCTCGCCTTCGCTCTCGACAGCCCGGCCGCGACGCGCAGCTCGTCGAGGTCGTCGGCGATCAGCTCCGCGGGCGTCGGCGTGCGGCCGCCGTAGCGCTCGGTCAGGCGCCCGTAGATCGTGCGCGCGGCCTTCGTCGACAGCTGCTGCCCGACGATCGCGCGCACGAGCGCGCCGTAGTGGTCGTCGGGTCGGCCGGCGCGAGCGTCGCCGAGCCCATCGGCCCCGACGAGCTCGACGATCCCGGCGAGGATCGGGTCGGCCGCTCGCAGGTGGGCCTCGGCGCGCACGCGGCGATCATACGGAAGGCGCTCGCTTTCACACGGAAGGGACCGAAGCAAGCCGCAATCCACGCTAGGATCTTGGGCGTATGCGCGTCGCGTTGGTTTCGCCGTACTCGTGGACGTATCCCGGTGGCGTCACCCGTCACATCGAGGCCCTCGCCGAGGGCTTCCTCGCCGAGGGGCACGACGTTCGCGTGCTGGCGCCCTATGACCCCGACGACCGCGTGTCGGCGGTGCTCCATCGCGGCACCGCGCCGCAGCGGCGGGCGCTGCCGGACTACCTGATCCCGCTCGGGCGCTCGATGGGCTTCAAGGCGAACGGCGCCGTCTCGAACCTCTGCGCCCGGACCGCGGGGCTCAGCGAGATGCGGCGGGAGCTGCGCGCGGGCAACTTCGACGTCGTCCACCTCCACGAGCCGGTCGTGCCGATGCTGTGCTGGGACGCCTGCACCTCGACGCGCGTGCCGCTCGTCGGCACGTTCCACTGCTACTCGACGAGCCGCCTCACGAACAACCTCGCGAACGCGCTCGGCGCGCGCCGCCAGTTCAACCACCTGCACGTGCGGATCGCCGTCTCCGAGGCCGCGGCCTGGACGGCGCAGCGCTTCTTCGGCGGGCGCTACCGGATCATCCCCAACGGCGTCGCCGTTCCCGACGAGCGGATGCCGCGCGAGCCGTCCGACCGCCTGCGGCTCGCGTTCGTCGGCCAGGCCGTCGAGCGCAAGGGCCTGCCGGTGCTGCTGCGCGCGTTCGAGGCGCTGCGCGAGCACATCCCGGTCGAGCTCACGGTCGTCGGCGCCAACCGCGACGAGGTCCAGCCGCTGCTGCTCGACGACCGCGGCGTGACGGTGCTCGGCCGCGTCGACGACGCCCAGAAGCAGCGCGTGCTGGAGTCGGCCGACCTGCTGTGCGCGCCGTCGCTCGGCGGCGAGAGCTTCGGGATGGTGCTGACGGAGGGCTTCGCGACCGGCACGCCCGTCGTCGCCTCCGACATCGCCGGCTACCGCGACGTCGTGCGCGACGGCGTCGACGGGCAGCTCGTGCCGCGCGGCGACGCGAGCGCACTTGCCGAGACGCTGCGCGACCTGTGGCTCGCGCCGGAGCGGCGCGTGTCGATGGGGCAGGCCGCCGCACAGCGCGCCGAGCGCTTCGCCTGGCCGCACGTCGCGCGCGAGGTGCTCGACGCCTACGGCGACGCGATCGCGACGCCCGCCCCGCAGGGCGCGGTGCAGCGCGCCGCCGTGCGGATCGGCGTGCGGCCCGCCGACCTCCAGCCGCACGTGCGCCCGCAGCGCCTGCCGAGCATCGAACCGCCGCCACCGGCCGGCAGCCGCCGCCCCGCCGTCGTGGTCGCGCGCCGCGTCGCGATGCTGGCGTTCGCGCTGCTCGCGCTCGTCGGCACGGTGCTCGCCTTCCGCCGCATCGGCGTCCACGAGATCGTCCTGACGCTGCTCGGCTCGAGCCCCGCGTGGGTGCTCGTCGGCCTGGGGCTGATGTGCGCCGCGATGGCGGTGCGCGCCGTCTCGTGGTACGCGATCCTCAAGGCGGCGATCCCGCGCGGGCGGGTGCGCCTGCGCGACGCGATGCAGGGGACGTTCATCGGCGTGCTGATGAGTGCGACGCTGCCGGCGCGCCTCGGCGAGCCGTCGCGGGCGCTCGTCGTCGCCCGTCGCACCGGGCGCCCGCGCGAGCACCTGCCGATCGTGCTCGGCACGATCGTCTCGCAGGCGTTGCTGAACATCTTCGCGCTGCTGCTGCTGGGCATCGTCACGTTCTCGACCGTGAGCCTGTTCAGCAACCACCACAACGCGCTGATCGTCGTCGCGATCATGCCGCTGCTGCTGCTGGCGATGGTGCTGCTCGCACCGCCGCTGTTGAGCGCGGGCCGCCACTCGCGCTTCGCCAAGCTGCGCGAGCTGACGGGGCAGACGCGCGACGCGCTCGCGCGCGTGCGCAACGGCCTCGCCGTCTTCCGCGAGCCGCGACTCGGGTCCACCGCGATTGCGGCCCAGCTGACGGCGTGGGCCTTGCAGTGGCTCTCCTGCTACGTGCTGCTCGTCGCGCTCGGCCTCGACCACCGCGCCGGCGCGGGGGCCGCGGCTGCCGTGCTGTTCGCAGTCAACGTGACCGCAGTGCTGCCGGCGACGCCGTCGAACCTCGGCATCTTCCAAGCCGCCTGCGTCGTCGTGCTGAGCGGCGGCTACGGCGTCTCGCAGGCGGACGCGCTCGGCTACGGGATCATCCTGCAAGCGGTCGAGATCGCGACCGCCGTGATCATGGGGATGCCGGCGCTCGTGAAGGAGGGCCTGTCGTGGCGCGACGTGCGCCTGCGCGCGCTCCAGACCGCGCCCGTCGAGCTGCGGGCCAACCCGCGCGAGGCGGCGGCGTCGCGCCCCGCCGCCTCCGAGGCCTAGTGTCCTGAGTCCTTAGTTCGATGGCGGTTTCTCGGCGCCTCGCCGCCCGTGAGGCCAGTCGCCGATTTTGCCTGTGCCACCGGCACAGGCTGCATCGTCGACTGGCCTCACGAACGACGATCCACTCGAGAAACCACTCACGAACTTCCGACTCACGACACTAGCGGCTCAGAGCCTTATCCCAGCTCTCTCGCCGCCTGCTGGAAGTTCCCCAGCTGGCGCGCGAGCGCCTCGTCGCCGTAGCCGCCGACGACGCCGAGGTCGTCGATGATCGCTCCGGCGCGGGCGACCAGCCGTTGGTAGGCCTCGTCGGCGCGGATCGCGTCGAGCTTGCTGCGCTCGCCGCGGGCGAGGATGAAGCCGGCGAGGCCGTTGCCGTGCGGCTCGAGCAGGATCGGCTCGAAGCTCTCGATGCGGCCGTCCTGCTGGGCCTGCGTCCAGAATTGGATCGTCTCCTGGAAGACCGTCAGCGCCTGCTCCTCACGTCCACGCACGACGGTGCCCCAGCCGGTGAAGATCACGTCGTTGGCCATCTCGTCTCCTTCGGGTTGCTCGCCGGTCACGGCGACATATGCCCAACTGGAGGTGCGTTGATACCCGGGCGTCAGTCGACGCCGGCTGCGTCGGGCGCGCGCTTGACGTCCTCGGCCTCGACGGCGCCGTCGGACGGGTCCTCGTCGAGCAGCGTGGGGTCGCGGTCAGAGCCGGCGATGATGTCGTCCGGCGCCTTCTCCTTCGGCAGGAAGCCGCTTCTCATGCCGAAGTAGACGGCCTGCGGGTGGTGCGCGACGATCGCGACGGTCGACTGCTCCGGCTCGACGGCGTAGCCGCCCGACAGGCGCATGCCGATCGAGGCGGCGTCGAGCAGCGCGAAGACCTTCTCGTGCTCGGACTGGTCCGGGCACGCGGGGTAGCCCCACGAGTAGCGGCGGCCCTGGTCGAGGTCGATGCCGAGGTCGCTGCGGACCTTCGCGTGCAGCCACTCCGCCATCCCCTCGGCCGTCTGCACGCCGAGCCCGTGGACGAACAGCTGCTCGGCGAACTCGCCGTCGCGCTCCAGCTGCGCCATCAGCTCGGTCACCTCGTCGCCGGCGGTGACGACCTGCAGGGCGACGACGTCGCGCTCGGGCGGGCGGGACCGATTCAACGGGCGGTAGAAGTCGGCGAGGCAGATGCGGTCGTGGCGCGGCTGGCGCGGGAAGACGAGACGGTTGATCTCCCGCTCGTGGTCCTCCGGATCGAAGATCACGACCTCGTTGCCCTCCGAGGCCGCCGGGAAGTAGCCGAGCTTCGCGCGCGGGTGCAGGTACGTCTGCTCGCGCCACATGCGCTCCAGGCGCGGCTGGAAGTTCTCGCTCACCAGCTCCCGCCACGCGTCGCCCTTCACGCCGCGTCCGCCCCAGTGGAGCTTGAACAGCACGTGCGTGTCGAGGTGCGGGTAGACCTCGTCGAGCGGCACCTCGACCTCGCGCACGCCCCACCACGGCGGCGTCGGCAGCGGCACGTCGGTGCGTGCGGCGGAGCGGACGGAGTCGTCGCTCGTCGGCGGGCCGTCGTCCACGACGACCGGCTTCTCGCGCAGCGTCTGCGCCGCCTCGCGCGTCTTCGAGACGAGCGCCGCGCGCGCCTCCTCGTCGACGAGCTGGTCCATCTTCGCGAGCCCCTCGAAGGCGTCCTTGCAGTAGAAGACGCCCGGCTCGTAGACGTCGTCGTCCTCTCTCCCGTGCGGGTAGAGGATGCGCAGCCCGAAGTCCCGGTTGATCGCGGCGCCGCCGATCAGCACCGGGAACGGCAGCGCGCGCTCGTGCAGCTCCTGCACGCAAAGCGGCATCTGCTTGGAGGTCGAGACGAGCAGGGCGGAGAGGCCGATCGCGGTCGCTCTGTGCTCCTGCGCGGCGTCGAGGATCGTCGAGATCGGCACCTGCTTGCCGAGGTCGACGACCGTATAGCCGTTGTTCGTGAGGATCGTGTTGACGAGCGACTTGCCGATGTCGTGCACGTCGCCGAAGACGGTCGCGATCACGACCGTGCCCTTCGTGTAGCCCTCGATGCGGTCGAGGTAGTTCTCCAGCCGCGCGACGGCCTTCTTCATCACCTCGGCCGACTGGAGCACGAACGGCAGGATCAGCTCGCCCGCGCCGAACTTGTCGCCGACCTCCTTCATGGCCGGGAGGAGGACGTCGTTGAGCGTGGGGACCGCGCCGATCTTCTCGACCGAGCGGTCGATCCAGTCCTCGACGCCGTCCTTCTTGCGCCGCAGGATGTGGAAGTGCAGCGCCTCCTCGGGCTCCATGCCGGCGGTCGGGTCGGCCGCCTCCTCCTCGGCCGACTCGCCCTTCTCCTCGAAGTGCTCGATGAAGCGCTGCGTCGCGTCGTCGCGGCGGTTGAAGACGAGGTCGTCGGCGAGGTCGCGCTCGAGCTGCGGGATCTCGGAGTAGGGCGTGATGTCGGCGGGGTGGACCATCGCGAGGTCGAGCCCTGCTTCGACGCAGTGGTGCAGAAAGACGCTGTTCAGCACCTCGCGCGCCGCTCTGCCGAAGCCGAACGAGACGTTCGAGACGCCGAGCGACGTCAGCACGCCCGGCAGCGCGGACTTGATCTCGCGGATGCCCTCGATCGTCTCGACCGCCGAGTCCTTGAACTCGTCGGAGCCGGTCGCGAGCGTGAACGTGAGCGCGTCGAAGATCAGCGTCTGCGGGTCCATCCCGTGCTCGTCGCAGACGTAGCCGTGGATGCGCCTGGCCACGTCGACCTTGCGCTGGCGCGTCTTCGCCATCGACTCCTCGTCGATCGTCAGCGCGATCAGCGCGGCGCCGTGCTCCATGCACAGCGGCACGACGTGGTCGAGCTTGTCGCGGCCCGCCTCGAGGTTGACGGAGTTGACGATCGCGCGGCCGGGGATCTGCTCCAGCGCGGCCTTCATCACGTCGGGCTCGGTCGAGTCGACCTGGATCGGCGCGGGCAGCGACAGCGAGACCTTCTTGACGAGCGTCGCCATCTGCTCGGCCTCGTCCTGGCGCTCGGTCAGCGCGACGCAGAGGTCGAGGATGTGGGCGCCGCCCTCGACCTGGCTCTCCGCGATCTGCAGCAGGCCGTCGTAGTCGTCGGCGAGCAGCAGCTCCTTCGCCCTGCGCGAGCCCTGCGAGTTGACGCGCTCGCCGACGATCGTCGGGCGCGGCTCCTGCGCGAGCGGCGTGGCGGCGATCATCGAGGAGACGTGAGGGGCACGAGGCGCTGGGCGCGGGCCTGGTGTCAGATCCTTCACGCGCTCGGCGAGCGCGGCGATGTGCTCGGGCGTCGTGCCGCAGCAGCCGCCGACGATGCCGACGCCGTAGCGCTCGACGAACTCGCCGAGCGTCGCCGCCAGCGGCGCCGGCTCCTCGGGGAAGATCGTCTCGCCGTCCGGGCCCTGGAGCGGAAGGCCCGCGTTCGGGATGCAGTGGACCGGGATGGGGGAGAGCTCGCCGAGGAAGCGGATCGCGTCGCGCATGTCCTCGGGGCCGGTCGAGCAGTTGAGCCCGATGACCTGGACGTCGAGCGCGGTCAGCGTCGTGAGGACCGCGGAGATGTCGGTGCCGAGCAGCATCTTGCCGCCGTTGGGCAGCAGCGAGACGGAGCACTGGATCGGGAGCGTCGTGCCGGTCGCCTTGAACGCCTCGCGCGCGCCGAAGATCGCGGCCTTGACCTCGAGGATGTCCTGCGCGGTCTCGATGATCAGCAGGTCGGCGCCGCCCTCGACGAGCCCCTGCGCCTGCTCGGCGAAGACGTCGACGAGCGCGCGGAAGGAGATGTTCCCGAGCGTCGGGTCGTCGGAGGCCGGCAGGAAGCCGGTCGGCCCGATCGAGCCGGCGACGAAGCGCGACTCGCCCGCGGCCTTGCGCGCGATCTGGGCGGCTCTGACGTTGATCTCGTGCGTGTGGTCGGCGAGGCCCCACTCGTCGAGCTTCAGGCGCGATGCCTGGAAGGTGTCCGTCTCGACGACCTGCGCACCGGCCTCGAGCATCGCCGTGTGGACGCCCTCGATGACGTCGGGGCGATGGAGGACGAGCGCCTCGTGGCACTTGCCCGCGAGCCCGCCGTAGTCCGCCTGCGTGAGGTCGAACTGCTCGAGGGTCGCACCCATGCCGCCGTCGAAGACGACGATCCGCTGACGGATCGCATCGAGGTAGTCGCGCATTGGGGCGATCCTAGCAGCGGTCGCGTCAACCTTGACACGGTCGTGGGAAGGTTGGTCGGCGGCTGCCGCCGGGCTCGCTCCCAGAACGGCGAAGGCCCCGCAGATGCAGGGCCTCCAGGGCAGGTCGGGGTCCGACCTTGGGTGCGTCTATCGCGTGCGCAGGTGCGGCAGGCGGTTCGCCGGGTTGCACTCCCAGTCGTGGCAGGCGAACTCGCGCCCGTTGTCGTCGAGGTGGAAGTGGACGCCGCGCGGGGTGCGCCCACCTGGGCGGGAGATGGCGTTCAGCAACAGGTGGAACATGGCTTCTTTCGTCGTTCGTTCGATGCTGCCCATTGAACGTACGGGACGTCGGCGTGCGCGTCTGTGCGTCAGGTCACGGACGTTTGCGTCGTCGAGCGGCGCTCGGGCTCAGACGGCCGCCGGCACCGGCAGCGGGAACAGCTTCGTGAAGCGCGTCGCCTTGCGCCGGTCGCCGCTGAATCGCATCGTGCCGGCGTCGAGTGCCTCGCCGAGCGGGCTGTGCCCGTGCAGCACGTCGATCAGCGTGGTGGGATCGCTCTCGACGACCGCGTCCGCGTCGGCCAGCTCGCCGCGGCCGGCCTCGATCCGGCCGTCCGCGATCACGACGCGGAAGCGCTCCTCGCCGAGGCGCAACTCGATCCGCGCCGCGAAGTCGCCGGCGCGGGCGGCGTCGAACAGCGTGCGCAGCGAGACGACGTAGGCGTCGAGGCTCATGCACATGTCGTCGCTCGGCTCGGGAGCGTTCGCGCCGCCCCAGCGCCCGAGCTCGATCAGCACCGGCTCGAGCGCCCTGCCGCTCGCCGTCAGCTCGTAGACCTGCGACCCGAACGGCGGCGGCAGTCTGCGATGGTGGACGACGCCCGCCTGCTCGAGATCGCGCAGGCGCTGGGCGAGGACGTCCGGGCTCACGTGCGGCAGTCCGCCGCGGATGTCGGTGAAGCGCTTCGGCCCGAGCAGCAGCTCACGCACGACCATCAGCGCCCAGCGCTCTCCCACGACGTCGAGCGCGCGAGCGATGCCGCAGGCATCGCCGTAGCTGCGCTTGCTGGCCATAGGGCGATCCTACCACGTCATAGGAAGTACCACTCATATGGTTGGAAGTTCCAACTGTGTGATATGACTCCGCCCACGATGCCGACCAAGGGAGCCCCATGACGACCGCGACGAACGACCGAACGCGCTGGCTGGCGCTCTACGTGCTGTGCGCCGGCGTGCTCATGATCGTGCTCGACGCGACCGTCGTGAACGTCGCCCTGCCGTCGATCCAGGATGACCTCCACTTCTCGCAGACGAACCTCGCGTGGGTCGTGAACGCGTACCTGATCGCCTTCGGCGGCCTGCTGCTGCTGGGCGGCCGCATCGGCGACCTGATCGGCCATCGCCGCATCTTCCTGATCGGCCTCGCGGTCTTCACGGTGGCGTCGCTCGTGTGCGCGACCGCGCAGAGCCAGGGCGTGCTGATCGGCGCGCGCTTCATCCAGGGCATCGGCGGCGCGTTCGCCTCGGCGGTGGTGCTCGGGATGATCGTGACGATGTTCCCCGAGCCGCGCGACCAGGCGAAGGCGATCGGCGTCTACGGCTTCGTCGCCTCCGCCGGCGGCTCGATCGGACTGCTCGCCGGCGGCCTGCTGACGCAGACGATCAACTGGCACTGGATCTTCTTCATCAACGTGCCGATCGGCATCGCGACCGCGCTGCTCGCGCGGCGACTCGTCGCGGCGCGTCCGGGGATCGGCCTGTCGGCCGGCGCGGACCTGCCCGGGGCCGTGCTGATGACGAGCGGCCTGATGCTCGGCGTGTACACGATCCTCCAGGTCGGCGACAAGGGCTGGGGCTCGGCGTCGACGCTCGGGCTCGGGGCCGTCTCGCTCGCGCTGCTGACCGCGTTCGTGCTGCGCCAGGCGCGCATCCCGAACCCGCTGATGCCGCTGCGGCTGTTCCGCTCGCGCAACGTCAGCGGCGCGAACCTCGTGCTGGTCCTGCTCGTCGTCGGCATGTTCGGCATGTTCTTCCTGGGTGCCCTCTACATGCAGCGGATCCTCGGCTACGACCCGCTCGAGGTCGGGCTCGCGTTCCTCCCGGGCACGATCGTGATGGGGGCGATGTCGCTGCGCGTCTCGGGGCCCGTGATCATGCGCTTCGGTGCGCGACCGGTGCTCGTCGTGTGCCTCGCTGCGATCGGCGGCGCGATGCTGCTGTTCGCGCGCACGCCGGTGGACGGCACCTTCGTCGTCGACCTGCTGCCGATCATGGTGCTGTTCGGCTTCGGCGCGGGCCTCGCCTTCCCTGCGCTGATGCAGCTCGCGATGTCGGGCGCCACGCCGAGCGATGCGGGACTCGCCTCCGGCCTCGCGAACACGGCGCCGCAGGTCGGGGGCGCCGTCGGCCTCGCGGTGCTCGCGACGCTCGCGAGCAGCCGCACGGGCACGCTGCTCTCGCAGGGCGAGTCGGCCGCCGCCGCGCTCAACGGCGGCTTCCACCTCGCCTACCTGGTCGGCGCCGCGCTCGTGCTCGGCGCGATCGCCGTCGTGCTGCTCGTCCTCCAGCCGGTCGCCCACCCGGCGACGGCTCACGAGCATGCGCCGGCGGGCGAGCACGCCGGCGCCGGCGAGCCCGCCTACTCCGAGGCCTGAGCGGATCTGGAGCCCCGCACGGTGCGGGGCTCCATGCGAGCCGCCGGCTCCCTGCGTGCGCTCGTGCGCGCCGCATTCCGGTGCGACAGGTCTGCGCGCGGACCCGAACCGGTTGGCCGTACCGAGGCGTGGGGAAGCCACCGCGTGCCGGATCGGGTGACCCGGTGGATCGTGCTCACGCGGAGAGAGGAGCACAGGCGTGTGCCTCGCCATTCCAGGGCAGGTGATCGACGTGGTCGACGAGCGCAACCGGCTTGCGCGCGTCGAGGTCGCCGGGGTGCGCCGCACCGTGAACGTCGGGCTGCTGGACGGCGACGCGAAGGCCGGCGCCGGAATCGCTCCCGGTGACTGGGTGCTGATCCACGTCGGCTTCGCGCTCTCGCGCGTGGACGAGGATGAGGCGTGCGCCACGCTGCGCCTGCTCGAGGCGATGGGCGCCGAGTACGAGACGGAGCTGGAAGAGCTGAAGGCGAGCGCGATCGAGTGACCGCGCGCGACCTCGGCCCGCCGTCGTGCCACTGCACCACCTGCGCGGACGAGGGCGTGCCGATGCGCGTGCTCGGCGTCGAGGGCGCAGCCGGGCTGGCGCGCTGCGCCGGCGAGGACGGCGTCGCGTCGACGGTCGAGACGACACTCGTAGAGCCGGTCGCCGCGGGCGAGCGGGTGCTGGTGCACGCCGGTGTGGCGCTCGTGCGCCTGAACGACGACGAGTCGCAGGCGTCGGCGTGAGGTTCGTCGACGAGTTCCGCGACGCCGAGCTGGGCCGCGCGGTCGCGGGCGAGATCCTCGCCGCCGTCGACCCGCGCCGCCACTACAAGCTGATGGAGGTGTGCGGCGGGCACACGCACGCGATCTACAAGTACGGGATCGACGACCTCCTGCCGGACGACGTCGAGCTGGTCCACGGCCCCGGCTGTCCGGTCTGCGTGATCCCGATGGGACGCGTCGACGACGGCATCGCGATCGCGCACGAGCCGGGCGTGATCTTCACCTGCTTCGGCGACATGCTGCGCGTGCCGGGGTCGAACGGCACCCTGCTCGACGCGAAGGCGCAGGGCGCCGACGTGCGGATGGTCTACTCGCCGCTCGACGCGCTGCGGATCGCGCGCGAGCAGCCGCACCGCGAGGTCGTCTTCTTCGCGATCGGCTTCGAGACGACGGCGCCCTCGACCGCGCTGACGCTCAAGCGCGCGCAGGCAGAGGGGATCGGGAACTTCTCCGTCGTCTGCAACCACGTGACGATCGTGCCGCCGCTGCGCGCGCTGCTGGAGTCGCCCGACCTGCGGCTCGACGGCTTCATCGGGCCCGGCCACGTCTCGACGGTCGTCGGCGCGCGGCCGTTCGAGTTCATCCCGCGGCAGTACGGCCGGCCGGTCGTGATCTCCGGCTTCGAGCCGCTCGACGTCCTGCAGTCGGTGCTGATGCTCCTGCGACAGCTCGGCGAGGGCCGCTGCGAGGTCGAGAACCAGTACGCGCGCGTGGTGCCGTTCGACGGCAACGTGCGGGCGCTGGAGATCATGGGCGAGGTCTTCGCGCTGCGCCCGCACTTCGAGTGGCGCGGGCTCGGCTTCATCTCGCAGAGCGGGCTGCGGCTCTCCGACGCCTACGCCGCCTTCGACGCCGAGCTGCGCTTCGCGACGCCGGGCGTGCGCGTCGCAGACCCGAAGGCGTGTCAGTGCGGCGAGGTGCTCAAGGGCGTCATCAAGCCGTGGGAGTGCAAGGTCTTCGGGACCGCCTGCACGCCCGAGCGGCCGATCGGGACGTGCATGGTGTCCTCCGAGGGGGCGTGCGCGGCGTACTACAACTTCGGGCGCTTCGCACGAAGCAAGGAGGCGGTGTGACGTCGCGCGCAGGCTCACGCACAGCGGGAACCGGCCCGGTGACGGCGGCCGGAGGCTCTGAGCTCGCGCAGGCCGGAGGCCGAAGCCGCGACGACCGCGAGTCCCGCATCCTCTCGATCATCGAGACGGCCCGCGCCAAGCGTGCGAAGTTCCGCGACGAGCGCATCACGATGGCGCACGGCGCCGGCGGAAAGGCGACGCAGTCGTTGATCGAGGGACTGCTCGTGCCGGCGCTCGCCGCCGACGGGGGCGCGCTCGCGACGCTCGCCGACGCCGGCGCGGTCGCCGAGGACCTCGCGCTCACGACCGACGCCTACGTCGTCAGGCCGCTGCGCTTCCCCGGCGGGTCGATCGGCGAGCTGGCCGTCAACGGCACCGTCAACGACCTCGCCGTCGCGGGCGCGCGGCCGCTCGCGCTGTCGCTCTCGCTGATCCTCGAGGAGGGCCTGCCGGCCGACGAGCTGCGCGCGGAGGTCGAGGCGATCGCGCGTGCCGCCGCCGCGGCCGGCGTCGAGGTCGTCACGGGCGACACGAAGGTCGTCGAGCGCGGCCACGCCGACGGCATGTACGTCACGACCGCGGGCGTCGGCCGCCGCGATCCGCGTGCGCGGCTCTCGCCGCAGTCGCTGCGGCCGGGCGACCGCGTGCTCGTCTCCGGCTCGATCGGCGAGCACGGCACGGCGATCATGCTCGCGCGCGGCGAGTTCGAGCTGGACGCCGACGTCGCCTCCGACACGCGCTCGCTGTGGCCCGCGGTCGACGCGCTGCTCGACGCCGCCGGACCCGCGCTGCGCTGCCTGCGCGACGCGACCCGCGGCGGGGTCGCCTCCGTCCTGAACGAGCTGGCGCGCGCCTCCGGCGTCGCGGTGACGGTGCGCGAGGGCGACGTGCCGGTGCGCCCGGTCGTGGCGGGCGCCGCCGAGATCCTCGGGATCGACCCGATGTACGTCGCGAACGAGGGCGTGCTGGTCGCGTTCGTCGCGCCGGAGGCGGCTGACGCCGCGCTCGCCGCGCTCCAGGCGACGGCCGGCGGCGAGCAGGCCGCCGCGATCGGCGAGGTTCGCAGCGAGCCGCCGGGGATGGTGCTCGTCGAGACGGCCTTCGGTGGGCGGCGGATCATGGACCAGCTCGTCGGCGACCCGCTGCCGAGGATCTGCTGATGCACGAGCTGGCGATCGCGGACTCGATCGTGCGGATCGCGAGCGAGCGGGCGGGTCCGCGGCGCGTGCGGACCGTGCGCGTCGCCGCCGGGTACCTGCGCCAGGTCGTCCCGGACGCGCTCGCGTTCGCGTTCGAGCTGGTGGCGCTCGGCACCCCGGTCGAGGGCGCCGAGCTGGAGCTGCGCGCGGTGCTCGCGGAGGCGCGCTGCCGCACGTGCGGCGCGCGCACCGAGCAGGACGCGTTCCCGCTGTGCTGCGGCACGTGCGGAGCGCTCGACGTCGAGGTCGTGGCAGGCGAGGAGCTGATGGTCGAGGAGCTGGAGCTCGAAGAGGAAGCCGAGGTGGCACATGGCCGTTGACACGAAGCCGGCGGGCGTCGAGGAGGTCCACATCCTGTGGACGTCGGAGGGGCTGAGCTGCGACGGCGACTCGGTGTCCGTCACGGCCGCCTCGCAGCCTGCGCTGGAGGACGTCCTGCTGGGCGCGATCCCCGGGCTGCCGAGAGTCCACCTGCACAACAAGGTGCTGTCGCCGACGGTCGGCGGCGAGGAGTTCATGGCGCCCTTCCGCGCGGCTGCCGAGGGAACGCTCGGCGCGCCGTACGTGCTCGTCGTCGAGGGCTCGATCCCGAACGAGCAGATCAACGGCGACGGCTACTGGACCTCGATGGGCAACGACCTCGCGACGGGCGAGCCGATCACCGTCAACGAGTGGATCGACAGACTCGCGCCGGGCGCGTGGGGCGTCGTCGCGATCGGCACCTGCGCGACGTATGGCGGCATCCACGCGATGGCGGGCAACCCGACGGGCGCGATGGGGCTCGCCGACTACCTCGGCTGGGACTTCCGCTCGGCCGGCGGCCTGCCGATCGTCAACGTGCCCGGCTGTCCGGTCCAGCCGGACAACTTCATGGAGACGCTCACGTGGCTCCTGTACCAGGCGGCCGGGCTCGCGCCGACGATCCCGCTCGACGACCAGCTGCGTCCGACGTGGCTCTTCGGCAAGACCGTCCACGAGGGCTGCGACCGCGCCGGCTACTACGAGCAGGGCGACTTCGCGCACGACTACAACTCGCCGAAGTGCCAGGTGAAGATCGGCTGCTGGGGGCCGGTCGTCAACTGCAACGTGCCCAAGCGCGGTTGGATCGGAGGGATCGGCGGCTGCCCGAACGTCGGCGGCATCTGCATCGGCTGCACGATGCCCGGCTTCCCCGACAAGTTCATGCCGTTCATGGACCAGCCGCCCGGCGGCACGGTGTCGAGCACCGCGATGGGCCTCTACGGCCCGGTGATCCGCCGCCTGCGCGGGCTCACGAACCGCACCGTCGACAAGGAGCCGAAGTGGCGGCACAACCGCTCCGCGCTCACCACCGGCTACCGGCCGCGAGGCTGAGAGGAGCGCTCCCAGATGGCCGCCACGCGAGAGAAGCTGTCACCGGAGTCCGGCAACGTCGTCGCGATGTCGTGGGACCCGATCACCCGCATCGTCGGGAACCTCGGGATCTACACGAAGATCGACTTCAAGGCGAGAGAGGTGGTCGAGTGCAAGTCGACCTCCTCGCTGTTCCGCGGCTACAGCGTCTTCATGAAGGGCAAGGACCCGCGCGACGCCCACTTCATCACGAGCCGCATCTGCGGCATCTGCGGTGACAACCACGCGACCTGCTCGGTCTATGCCCAGCAGATGGCGTACGGCGTCAAGCCGCCGCCGCTGGCCGACTGGATCGTGAACTTGGGCGAGGCGGCCGAGTACATGTTCGACCACACGATCTTCCAGGACAACCTCGTGTTCGTCGACTTCTGCGAGCAGATGATCAAGTCGACGAACCCGGGCCTGCTCGAGCGCGCGAACACGACCGAGGCGCCGCACGCCGAGCAGCACGGCTACCGCACGATCGGCGACATCATGCGCTCGTTCAACCCGTTCGAGGGCGAGACGTACCGCCAGGCGCTCGTGGTGAGCCGCATCACGCGCGAGATGATCTGCCTGATGGAGGGGCGCCACGTGCACCCCTCGACGCTGTACCCGGGCGGGGTCGGGACGGTCGCCACGCCGCAGCTCTTCACCGACTACCTGACGCGGCTGCTGCGCTGCATCGACTTCTTCAAGAAGGCGATCGCGATGAACGACGACGTGTTCGACTTCTTCTACGAGGCGCTGCCCGGCTACGAGGAGGTCGGCCGCCGCCGCGTGCTGCTGAATTGCTGGGGCTCCTTCCAGGACCCGTCCGCGTGCGACTACCGCTACGAGACGATGACCGACTGGGGCCGCGCGATGTTCGTGACGCCCGGCGTCGTCGTCGACGATCAGCTCGTCTCGACCGATCTCGTCACGCTCAACCTCGGCATCCGCATCCTGCTCGGCTCCTCCTACTACGAGGACTGGACGGGCGAGGAGACGTTCGTGCCGAGAGACCCGCTCGGCAATCCCGTCGACCAGCGCCACCCGTGGAACCAGACGACGCTGCCCAAGCCGCAGAGACGCGACCTCGAGGGCGGCAACTACTCGTGGGTGATGAGCCCGCGCTGGCTCGACGAGCGTACCGGCGACCACCTCGCGCTCGACACCGGCGGCGGCCCGCTCGCGCGGCTGTGGGCGACGGCGCTGGCGGGCCTCGTCGACACGCCGTACGTGCAGGCGCCCGGCGACCGCACGGTCAGGATCACCCTGCCGCAGACGCCGAACACACCTGAGCAGAAGCTGGTGTGGAGAATCCCGCCGTGGTCGAACGCGCTCGAGCGCGACCGCGCGCGCGTCTACTTCATCGCCTACGCGGCCGGGATGGCGTTGCACTTCCTTGACAAGGGGCTGGAGGAGGTGCGCGCCGGGCGCACGAAGGTCTTCACCGACTTCGAGGTGCCCGACGAGGCGATCGGCTGCGGCTTCCACGAGGCGGTGCGCGGCGTGCTCTCGCACCATCTCGTCATCCGCGACGGCAAGATCGCCAACTACCACCCGTACCCGCCGACGCCGTGGAACGGCTCCCCACGCGACCACTTCGGCACGCCGGGTCCCTACGAGGACGCCGTCCAGGGCTCGCCGATCTTCGAGGAGAACGGCCCCGACGACTTCCGCGGCATCGACATCATGCGCGCGGTGCGCTCGTTCGACCCGTGCCTGCCGTGTGGCGTGCACATGTACGTCGGCGGCGGCAGGACGGTCCGCCAGGTGCACTCGCCGACGTTCGGGGCGCAGCACTGATGGACGATCAGGCGGCACGCGCGGCGGTCGACCGGCTGGAGGGCCTGCTCGCGCAGATCGAGCACGACGAGGCCGCGCTCGCCGCGGTGCAGGCGCTCTTGGAGCTCTACGGCGAGGGGTTGGCGCGGATCGTCGAGCAGGCGCCGGCCGCGACGGTCGGCGAGCTGGCGGGCGACGAGCTGATCGGGCATCTGCTCGTGCTGCACGACCTGCACCCGCTGTCGTTGGCGGAGCGCGTCGAGGGCGCGCTCGACGAGGTGCGCCCGTACCTCGCGACGCACGGCGGCGGCGTCGAGCTGCTCGGCGTCGAGGAGGGAGTCGTGCGCTTGCAGTTGGAGGGATCGTGCAGCGGCTGCCCGTCCTCGCGCGTGACGCTCGAATCGGCCGTGCACGAGGCGATCGAGCGCGTCGCGCCCGACGCGAGCGGGATCGAGGCGATCGACGGCGAGCCGGCCGCGCCGCCGCCTGGGATCCCGCTGCCGATGGCCTGCCCGGCGCCGGTCGCCGCCGCAGCCGGAGGGCGCGTGGCGTGAGCGCGCCCGGCAGCTCGACTGCGCCGGCCGGCGCACCGGTCGCGCCACGCGCGACCCGCGGCGCGACCTCGCCGGCCGGCGCGCCGGCCGCGGGTGGGCGGGACCGGCTCCGCGCACTCGCGCATCGCTCCGCCGAGGTGCGCGAGCGCTGCGAGCTGTGCGGCGAGCCGCTGCCCGACCGCCACCGCCACCTGCTCGACGTGCCGAGCGGCGAGCTGCGCTGCTGCTGCCGCGCGTGCACGATCCTGTTCGACCGCGGCGCAGCCGGCGGCGGCCACCTGCGGCTCGTGCCCCACCGTCCCCGCCGCCCCGGCGACTTCGCGTTCGACGACGCCGCCTGGGCGGCGCTGGAGATCCCCGTCGGGCTCGCGTTCTTCCGCCACAGCACGCCGGCCGGGCGCATCGTCGCCTGCTACCCGGGGCCCGCCGGGGCGACGGAGTCCCAGCTTCCGCTCGGCGCCTGGCCCGTGCATCCGGCGCTCGCGCAGATGGAGCCCGACGTCGAGGCGCTGCTCGTCAACCGCTCGCGCGGCGCGCGCGACGACCTGATCGTCGGCCTCGACGACTGCTACCGGCTCGCCGGGGCGATCCGCAGCGGCTGGCGCGGGCTGACGGGTGGCAGCGCCGTGTGGGCGCAGATCGACGAGCTCTTCGCGGAGCTCAGGAAGGAGGCCCGATGACCATCGAGGTCGGCAAGCCGGACGTCGCGCCGGACGACCCGTCGCATCAGCGGGGCGTCCGGCAGGGCAACGCGATCGGCGGCTACGAGCGATCCGCCGGCCACCTGCCGGATGGCCGCTCGACGGCCGCGCGCTCGACCGGCATCAACCCGAAGGCGCGCGACGCGATCCTGCCGGAGATGCCGAACCTCTCGCCGGCGTGAGGCGATGACGGCGCTCGAACCGACGACCGCGATCCCGCAGCTCGACTTCTCGATCGAGCAGGTCGCGGTGCACGAGCGTGCCGTGGTGCCGACGCTGCGCGTGGTGGTGCGGATCGAGCGCGCGAGCGGGGCGCCGGTGCGCTCGGCGGCGCTGCAGGTGCAGGCGCGGATCGCGGCGCCGCGGCGGCCCTACGACGAGGACGAGCGCACGCGCCTGCGCGGGCTCTTCGGCGACGCCGAGCAGTGGGGCTCGGGCGGGCTGCGCAGCCTGCTGTGGAGCACCGGCAGCGTCGTCGCTGGGCCGTTCGAGGCGTCGACCGTCGTCGAGCTGGCGCTGCCCTGCACGTACGACTTCGAGGTCGCCGCGGCGCAGTACCTGCACGCGCTGCGCGACGGCACGATCCCGCTCGAGCTGCTGTTCAGCGGGACCGTCTTCCACGCCGTGGACTCCCACCCGCCCACCCTTCAGGTCTCGCTGCTGCCGTGGGACCGCGAGGCCTCCTGCGCGCTGCCGGCGAGCGTCTGGCACGAGGCGATGGAGCGCCATTTCCCCGGCGCGGCATGGCTGCGGCTCGACGGCGCGGCGTTCGAGCGCCTGTGCGCGTTCCGCACCGCACGGGCGCTGCCGAGCTGGGAGGCGACGATCGCGGAGCTGCTGCCATGAGCGAGGACCCCGTGCGGGCGATCGCGCAGGCGGTCCTGTACGAGGGCTACGTGCTGTGGCCCTACCGCCGCGGCGCGCTCAAGAACGCCAAGCGCTGGACGTTCGGCGGCGTCTACCCGCCGCAGCACAGCCGCGTCCACCCCGACGACCCGGCCACGATGCGCACGCAGTGCCTGATCGCGGCGTCGCCGGACGCGGCCCTCGACGTGACGGTGCGCTTCCTGCACGTCGTCGTGCGCCAGCCGCTCGCGCCCGACGGCACGCCGGTCGACGTGCTGGAGGCCGGTGGCGAGCGCCACGTCGCCTGGGAGGAGGCGTGCGAGCGCGAGGTGACGCTGCGCACGCGGCACGACCAGCCGCTGCGCGTGCCGATCGCGTTCGCGGCCGGCGAGGACGTCGAGCCGCTCGCCGGGGGTGCCGCGCTCGCACGCAGCTGGGAGGCGCTGAGCGGCACCGTGACCGTCGTGAGCGAGCCGCTCGACAGTGCGCTTCACCGCCTGACGGTCGCGATCGCGAACACCAGCGCGTGGGCCGGCGGCCCGCGCGAGGCGGCGCTCCAGCGCGCATTCGTCTCCACCCACACCGTGCTGCGCTGCGGCCGCGACGCAGCCTTCATCTCGCTGACGGACCCGCCCGCGCCGCTCGCCGCGCATGCCGAGGCGTGCCAGAGCACCGGCACGTGGCCAGTGCTCGTGGGCGACGAGCGCACGCTGCTGTCCGCGCCGATCGTGCTGCCCGACCACCCGCAGATCGCACCGGAGAGCCCCGGCGACCTGTTCGACGGCGGCGAGGTCGATGGGCTGCTGATCCTCGGCGTGCTGAGCCTCACCGAGCAGGAGCAGCGCGAGGCCGGCGCGAGCGACCCGCGCGTGCGCGAGCTGCTGGAGCGCTGCGCGCAGCTGCCGCCCGAGCAGCTCGCGGCGCTGCATGCGGGAGCGATCCGCGAGCGCCGGCCGGGAGGGACCTGGTGAGCGTCTGGGACGACCTGCGCCGGCCCGGCGCCCGCAGCGTCGAGGTCGACGGCGTGCGGCTGCGTCGCGGCAGCCGCGTGCGGCTGCGCCCGCAGCAGCGGGGCGGTGACGTCTTCGACGAGGCGCTCGCCGGCCGCGTCGCGATCGTCGAGGCGCTCGAGACGGACGTCGAGCGCGGCGAGGTCCACGTCGTCGTCACGCTCGACGACGACCCCGGCCGCGACCTCGGCGAGGCGCGCCAGCCGGGGCACCGCTTCTTCTTCGCGCTCGCCGAGGTGGAGCCGTTGCCCGGCGGCGCGCCGCCCGCGCGCATCCTCGTGGCGGGGATCGGCAACGGCTTCCTCGGCGACGACGGCTTCGGCGTCGCGCTCGCGCAGCGGCTGCTCGACCGTCCGCAGCCCGACGGCGTCGAGGTCAAGGACTTCGGCATCCGCGGCGTCGACCTCGCGTTCGCGCTCGCCGACTACGACGTCGTCGTGCTGCTCGACGCCGTGCCGCGCGGCTTCGAGCCGGGGACCCTGTCGGTGATCGACCCCGACGCGAGATCGCACGGGGCCCCGCCTCCGCCGGCCACGTGGCCGGCTCCGGCAGCCCTGGCGCGCGACGACGTGATGGACGCGCACGGCATGGACCCCGTGCAGGTGCTCGCGTTCGCGCGCGAGCTGGGGCGCGTGCCCGAGCGGATCGTGCTCGTCGGCTGCGAGCCGCTGACGTGCATGACGGGCGAGGAGGACGAGATGGTCGGCGAGCTGAGCGCGCCGGTGCAGGTTGCGCTGGCGCCCGCCGTGCGACTCGTGGAGGAGCTGGTGAGAGACCTGATCGAGGAGGCGAAGCCATGACCGCAGGACGCATCCTGCTGCTCGGACTGCTCGCGGCGATCGGCGCCGCGGTCGTCGCGGAGCTGCCCGAGCTGCGCCGGTACCTGAAGATCGAGCGGATGTGATGCACCGCGTCAAGGTCCGCGTCGTCGAGGACGTGCTCGACGCGAACGCGACGATCGCGCGCGCCAACCGCGACGACTTCGAGCGCGCGGGCGTGACGGTCGTGAACCTGATGAGCGCGCCGGGGGCCGGCAAGACGACGCTGCTCGAGCGCGGCCTGGCCGATCTCGGCGTGCGCGCCGGCGTGCTGGAGGGCGACGTGCAGGGCAGCCTCGACGCCGACCGGCTCGCCTCGCTGCACATCCCCGTCGTGCAGCTCAACACCGACAACGGCTTCGGCGGCGAGTGCCACCTCGACGCGAACATGGTCCGCTCGGCGCTGCCGGCCCTGCCGCTCGACGCGTTGGATCTGCTCGTCGTCGAGAACGTCGGCAATCTCGTGTGCCCGGCCGAGTTCGCGATCGGCGAGCACCACCGCGTGATGGTCTCCTCCGTCGCCGAGGGCGAGGACAAGCCCGTCAAGTACCCGCTGATGTTCCGCGCCTGCGAGCTGGTGCTGATCAACAAGGTCGACCTGCTGCCGCACCTCGACTTCGACCTCGAGCGCTTCCTCTACCACCTCGACGCCGTCCACCCGCACGTGCCGCGGATGCTCGTGAGCGCGCGCACGGGGGAGGGGATCGAGCAGTGGCGGGCGTGGCTCCAAAGCCGCGTCGCGCTGCCGAGCGCTGACGAGGCGGTGCAGGCGGGCTGATGGGGTGCCACCGCACAGGGTGCCGGCCGCGATGACCGCGCTGCGCGACGGAGCTGCCCGCATCGCGGAGCTGCTCGCTGCGCGCCTCGACGCCGGCGAGCGCTTCTTCGACGCCGAGGCCGAGCGGGTCGCGCAGCTCTGCCACCGCATGGCCGAGCGCTTCGCCGCCGGTGGTCGGCTGCTCGCGCTCGGCCGCACGCCGGCGGCGCGCTCCGACGCGCGCCACGTCGCGGTCGAGTTCGTCCATCCGGTGATCGTCGGCAAGCGCGCGCTTCCGGCGCTCGCGCTGAGCGCCGAGGGCGGCCCGCTCGCGCGCCAGCTCGAGCTGATCGCGGAGCCGGGCGACATCGCGATCGCCTTCGGCGCCGGCGATCCCGAGACGGCGGCGGCGCTGGCGCTCGCGCGCGAGCGCGGCTGCCTGACGATCGCCGACGCGCCCGGCGCGGCGGAGTGGGCGTTCGACCCCGACACGAGCGACCCGTTCGTGCGCCAGGAGCTGGTCGAGACGCTCTACCACGTGCTGTGGGAGCTGGTGCACGTCTTCTTCGAGCAGCGCGGGCTGCTCGCCGGCCGAGGCGATGGGGATCGGGCGTCGCACGACGCGGGCGCCGGTGCGGCGAGCTTCCTGTATCCGTTCCTCGACGCGCGGGAGCACGACCTCGACGCCGTGCTCGAGGACGTGCGCGGCTCGATCGTCATGAAGGCGCAGGAGGTCGGCGCGCTGCGGGCGCAGACGCTGCGCGAGAACGCCGACGGGCTGCGCGCCGCGGCGTGGCTGCTGCGGGACCGGCTCGACGCGGGCGGGACGCTGCTCGCGCTCGGCAACGGCGGCTCCGCGACCGACGCGATGGACGCGGTCGCCGACCTGCGCGAGCCGCCGGCGCCGTGGCGGCCTCGCCGCGCGCTCGACCTCACCGAGGACGCGGCGATCCTGACCGCGCTCGCGAACGACATCGGCGTCGAATCGCTGTTCGCGCGGCAGGTGATCGCATACGGCGGCCCGCGCGACGCCCTGCTCGCCTTGTCGACCAGCGGCGGCTCCGCGAACGTGATCGCGGCACTTGCGGAGGCGCGCCGGCGCGAGCTGCTGAGCATCGCCTGCGTCGGCTACGACGGCGGGCGGATCGCCGCGGAGGAGCTGGCGGACGTCGTGATCGTGACGCGCTCCGAGCACATCCCGCGCATCCAGGAGGCCCAGGCGAGCGCCTGGCACGTGCTGCGCGAGCTGATCGAGGCGGACGCGGCATGAACGGCGCGGGCGGGCCGGCGAGCCCGGTCGAGGTCGCGCATGCCGCCGCGCGCGGGACGATCGCCGCGATGGCGATGAGCGGCATGCGCACGCTCGCGGTCGACGTCGGCCTCGTCGAGCAGCCGCCGCCGGAGGCGATCTTGAAGCAGAAGCTGTCGCGCCTGCTGCGCCGCGCGCCGCGCAGGCGTCGCAGCGCGGCGATCGAGCTGGCGCACTGGGCCTACGGCGCGAGCGGCGGGGTCGCGTTCGCGCTGCTGCCCGAGGGCGTGCGGCGGCGCGCGTGGGCTGGTCCGATCTACGGGCTCGGGCTGTGGGTCGGCTTCGAGGCCGGCCTCGCACCGCTGCTGGGGCTCGCGCAGGCGCGCAAGCCACGGGTCGCCGAGCGTGCGGCGCTCGCGCTCGACCACCTGCTCTACGGGCTCGTGCTGTCCGAGATCCGCCGGCGGCCGCAGGCATGAGCGCGACCGCCCGGCGCCGTGCGCACTCGTCGCGGCTCCCCGCCGGTGGCGCGCCCGCGCCCGCGATGCGCCGGGTCCACGTCCGCATCGGGGGGGTCGTGCAGGGCGTCGGCTTCCGCCCGCACGTCCACCGACTCGCGCGCGAGCTTGCGCTCGCCGGCTGGGTGCGCAACGACGAGCGAGGCGTCCTGTTGGAGATCGAGGGGCCGCCCGACGCGCTCGACGCGTTCCTCGCCCGTGTGATCGCGTCCGCTCCCCGACTCGCGGTCGTCGAGGAGATGCGCACGCGAGAGCTCCAGCCGAGCGGAGCCTGCGGCTTCGCGATCCTCGCGAGCGATCGCGCGGGAACCGCCGCCGCGCTCGTCTCGCCCGACGTCGCCGTCTGCGCCGACTGCCTCGCGGAGCTGCTCGACCCGGCCGATCGCCGCTACCGCCACCCGTTCGCGACGTGCACGAACTGCGGCCCGCGCTACACGATCGTGCAGGGGGTCCCGTACGACCGTGCGCGCACGACGATGGCGGGGTTCCCGCTGTGCGCCGAGTGCCGGGCCGAGTACGAGGATCCGGCCGACCGCCGCTTCCACGCCGAGCCGATCGCGTGCCCCGCCTGCGGCCCGCACGTACGGCTGCTCGGCGCCGACGGGCAGCCGGCCGCGGGCTGGCCCGGCGAGGACGCGGTCGCCGGGGCCGCCGCCGCGCTGCGTGCCGGGCAGATCGTCGCCGTCAAGGGCCTCGGGGGCTACCACCTCGCCTGCCGCGCCGACGACGAGCACGCCGTCGCGGCGCTGCGCGCCCGCAAGCACCGTGAGGACAAGCCGTTCGCGCTGATGGCACCCGACCTCGCGACCGCCCGCGCACTCGTCACGCTCACCGCGGCGGACGAGGCGCTGCTCGCCGGTCCACTTGCGCCGATCCTGCTCGCGCCGCGCCGCACGGGTGCCGGCCAGCAGGAGCTTCCCGGCTCCGCACGCCGGAGCGCGAGCGCCGCTCCGCGGGTCGCGCCGTCCGTCGCGCCGCGCTCGGGGGACCTCGGCGTGATGCTGCCCGCGACGCCGCTGCACCACCTGCTGCTGCGCGACGCCGCCTGCGGCGCGCTCGTGATGACGAGCGGCAACCGCTCGGACGAGCCGATCGCGCACGATGACGCCGCCGCGCGGGAGCGGCTCGCCGGGATCGCGGACCTCTTCCTCGTGCACGACCGCCCGATCCACGTCCGCGTCGACGACTCGGTGCTGCGGAGCGTGCGGGGCCGCAGGCCGGTCTGGCTGCGGCGCTCGCGCGGGGAGGTGCCGGGCGCGATCGCGCTGCCGCTGCCTGCGCCCCGCCCGCTGCTCGCGTGCGGCGCGGAGCTGAAGAGCACCTGCTGCGTCGCGAAGGGCCCGCGCGCATGGGTGGGCCATCACATCGGCGACTTGCAGAGCTGGGAGACGCTGCTGGCGTACCGGCAGAGCGTCGCGCATCTGGAGCGGCTGTTCGACGTCGCTCCGCAGCTCGTCGTCCACGACCTGCACCCCGACTACCGCTCGACCGCCGAGGCGCTCGCGCGCGAGGGCGTCGAGCACGTCGCGATCCAGCACCACCACGCGCACCTGGCGGCGACGCTCGCCGAGCACGGCGAGACGGGCCCGGCTGTCGGCGCGATCTTCGACGGTGCGGGGCTCGGGCTCGACGGGGCCGTCTGGGGCGGCGAGCTGCTGGTCGGCGACGTGCGCGGCTTCGAGCGTGCCGGCCACGTGCGGCCCGTCGCGCTGCCGGGCGGCGACCGCGCTGCGCGCGAGCCGTGGCGGATGGCCTGCGCCTGGCTGTGCGCGACGGGGGACGACGCCGCGTCGGAGCGGCAGCGCGCGCGCCTGGCGCACGCGACAAGCGGGGCGCCGCACGTCGGAGTCCTCGCACGCACGTGGGACGCAGTCGATGCGCTGGCACGTTCGCCGCTCGCGCCGCAGACGACCAGCATCGGGCGCCTCTTCGACGCCGTAGTCGCACTCGCCGGGCTGCGCACGACGACGACGTACGAGGGTCAGGCGGCCGCCGAGCTGGAGGCCGCCGCAGCCGCCTGCAGCGAGCGCGGCGCCTATCCGCTCCCCCTCGTGGACAGGCCCGACGGCCTGCAGCTCGACGCCTGCCCGACCGTCCTCGCCGCCGCGCGCGACGCGGAGCGCGGCGTCGATGCGCCGCGCATCGCCACTCGCTTCCACCGCGCACTCGCGCGCGCCACCGCCGACGCGTGCGTGCAGCTCGCCGAGCGGCGCGGACTCGCGACGGTTGCGCTCGGCGGCGGCGTGTGGGTCAACCGGCTGCTGTTGGAGCTGACCGCGACGGCGCTGGAGGCGCGCGGCCTGCGCGTGCTGGTGCCCGAGCGCCTGCCGCCCGGAGATGGTGGACTTTCCTACGGCCAGGCGGCGATCGCCGCCGCGAACGACAGGAGTGAACGATGAGCGCCCATCTCGGGGATGTCTGGCGCTTCGGCCGCGTCGAGGAGCGCTGGGGCGCGCGGCTGGAGCGCGCGACCGGGTAGCGACGTCGCTCCTCAAGGGGTTCGTCGGACCAGCGCTTCTCGGGCCGCGTTTCGTATCCCCTCGACTGCGGTAGTGGAGCAGGTACCTTAAGGAGGTAGAATGAGACGCCGCAGGCTGTCGCGCGTCACATGCGGGCTGGCGCTGGTGTTCCTCATGGGAGCCACGGTCGCCCCGGGGGCTGCCGGACCGCAGCTGCGCTCGGCCTCGGGCGTCCAGCTTGCGGCTGTCGCCCTGCCGGGTCACCTCGCCGGGTCGCTGGCCTCCGGTCCTGTCGTGCCGCCACTTCCGAGCGTTCCCCGCATGCCGTCCGTAGCGGCGCCGTCCGTGCAGCTCCCGTCGGTGCCGACGCCGCCGGTCCCGTCGCCTTCGGTGCCGACGCCGTCGGTTCCCACCCCGTCGGTCCCCGCGCCGTCCGTCCCGACGCCGTCGGTCCCGACTCCTTCGGTTCCGGCTGCGCCGATCGGCTCCGGCCTCGTCGGAGGGGGCAAGTCGGGGACACAAGGCGCGCCCACGCCAGCCACCGGTCGGTCGTCTGTCGAGGCGGGATCAGGTGGCACCGCCGCTGGCGCGACGGCTTCCAGCGGCGGGTCCTCCGGCGCCTCGCACAGCACGCGGCGCCATCGCCCGCTCGACCGCGCCGGATCGCGTCGTGTGAGCGCTCTCGTGGCGCAGCGCCGGCTCGAGCGCGCCGTCGCGCGACTGCAAGCGTGCTTGAGCGGGCTGACCGAGCGCGAGCGCCGAATCCTCACCTTGCGCGCCGGCCTCGGACCGGGCCCGGCGTTGTCACGGGCACAGGTCGCGCGCCTCCTCGATCTCAGCCTCACGCGGACCGGGCAGATCGAGCGGCGCGGTCTGCGTCGCCTCGGCGCGCTCGACCGCGCCGGGAGGTGCGCCGGCGGAGGCGGCGTGTCGACCGCTTGGCTCTGGGGCTCGGCATCGGGCTCCACTCCACTACTCGCAACACCGACCGGCGGTATGGAGCACGCGGCCGATCCCGCCTCGCGCCCCCGCTTCGGCATCGAAGGGGTCATCGCGTCAGGCGGCGGCTCCGGCCGCGGGTCTGGCTTCGATGCGCTGCCGCCGCCACTCGGTCACGGCAGCGATGAGACGCTGCTGATCCTCTTGGCGCTGCTGGCGGCGCTGGGTCTGCTCGTGCGCTGGGAGCTCAGGCGCCACTGAGGCGTCCTGCTGCCCACCGCGTCTCCTGCGATCTGGGCTGCCGCGCCATGGAACAGAGCGAGCAACGCGAGTGTGAGAAGCGTCACGACGCGATCCAGCACCCACCACGGCTCGATCAAGCCCGCACCGGCCATCTCCACCTCTGCCATAGCGGACCGGATTCTCGGCGATCACCGGGGGGTAGGCGCTGATTCCGCGGGGCCCTGCTTGCAGATCGCGGTGTGGACCTCTGCCGTGAGCGAGTTGAGCTGCTCCGCGAGCGTGTGGATCTGCTCGGTCAACTCGGTGTTGCGCTGGAGCAGGTCGCTCTGGAAGCTCGCGAGCTCGTCGCGGTGCTTGGCGGCGGCCTCCTCGTTGGCCTTGTCGGTCCGCGTCTGTGCCTTCTGGGCGATGATCACGAGCGCGCCGGTGTAGAACGCCACGGCCGAGAAGACGAGGTTCAGCAGGATGAACGGGGCGGGGTCGAAGCCGTTCCCGTTCAGCAGGCCGTGCCACGAGTTGCCGAGGAACTTCACGACGTGGTTCGTGAACGCCCACGCGAGGATGACCGTTGTGCTGATGACGAGGAAGCCGACGGTGCCCATCCCGCTCGCGACGGCCTCCGCCACCCGCTCCATGAAACTGCTCCCGCCGGCGTACGGCGAAGGCCCGTGCTTGCTGTCTCGGTAGTGCTCGTGGTGGCGCAGCGGATCCAGATCCACGGGCGGGCGCGACTCGCCGACGGTCGTCGACATCTCTCATCTCCTGTTGCCAATGATCGACCAGAAGATGGAGTCTTTCAGGCGCACGTGCAGGCGCGATCCGGTTTCGGTGCAGGGTGGAGCCGTTCGGCGGCCTCGCCAGGCTGCGCAACTCCGCGGTCACCGTCGCAGGGAGATGCAGCGCTCACCGGAGCGCCGCCGCACGCAACGGCAGCCGCGGGCTGCTGCCTACCGTGCGGTCACGTTGCGCTGCTGCGACCTCGCGCGTGGTCTCGATGAACGCGGCGACGGCTGGGCGCTGGTTCACCGGGCTCCATGCCAGCGAGACGACCGCTCGATCTGCGTCGCTGACTTCGACGTACCTCACGTCGGCGCGCGGATGATGGCGGGCGACTGACATCGGCACGAGGCACACGCCCCTTCCGGTTGCCACGAGGGTGAGGATCTCCTGGATGCTCGCCGCCTTGGCCGCGACGCGCCCGGGGAGGCCGTGGCGCCGCTGCTCGGCGAGCCATCGCGCCGGCGGGTCGCTCGTCTGGGTCGTCGGATTCGTGATGAAGGCCTCATCGCGAAGATCGGCGAACGTCAGCGACTCGCGAGCGGTCAGCGGATGCGCGGCCGGCAGGGCGACGACGCGGGCCTCGTCTCCGAGGACTTCGAGCTCGAGCTCCGTCTGACCGGGGAGCAGCCGGGTGAACGCGAGGTCGACGCCCCCGTCGAGCAGCTCGTCGACGTCGGCGAAGCCGAGCTCGCGGAGCGAGACCCGGACGTTGGGGCGCCGCTGCTCGTGGGTGCGGAGCACGTCGGGCAGCAGCGTGCTGGCGGCGGAGCCGAGGAAGCCAACGACGAGCTGCTCGGATCCGGCGTCGCGAACCGCCTGGATGGTCCGGCGGGCATGGTTGAGCGTCCGGCGCCCCTCGCGCAGCAGCACCTCGCCCGCCGCCGTCAGCTCCACACGTCGACTCGTGCGCTCGAGCAGTGTCACGCCGAGCTGGCTCTCGAGGCGCCGGATCTGCTGGCTGAGCGACGGCTGGGCGATGTGCAGCCGCTCCGCGGCGCGGCTGAAGTGGAGCTCCTCTGCCACGACGACGAAGTACTCCACCAGCCGCAGGTCGAGTCGATCCATAGACACAGCCTACTGATCGCAGTCCAGCTCGTCTTGGACTTCGCCGCGTCGTGGCCGCATGCTGGCGGCGCAGATCCGGTCGCGTCATCAGAGTCCAGGAGGTCGTCGAGGTGTCAGGGCAGATCGAGGAATCCAGCATGCGTCCGACCCTCTCGGGCCGGGCGTCGCGGCAGATGATCGACGCCGCAGTAGCCGAGGCGCAGACGATGTCGGTGCCGGTGACGGCGGTCGTGGTCGACGAGTCGGGCGTGGTCAAGGAGATGCTGCGGATGGACGGTGCCGCGTTGGTGAGCGTCCAGACCGCGATCAACAAGGCGTACGCCGCCGCGGCGATCGGGATGCCGCCCGACGACTTCTACGCCGCGATCGAGTCCGACGGCGCGGCCGTCGCCGAGTTCGGGACGCGCCCCGGGCTGGCGCTGATCGCCGGGGGGCTGCCGGTCCTGGCCGACGGAAAGGTCGCCGGGGCGATCGGCGTCGCCGGGGCGATGACGGGCGCCGAGGATCGGCGCATCGCCGAGGTGGCGATCTCGAAGTCCTTCCGCTGATGACGGCAGAGCAGGTCGTCGTCGGCCCGGGCCGAGCGACGACGGCGATGACCCGATGGATCTCGCCGACCCGCGTCTCGCCGCCGGCGCGCCGCTCGGCGGCGCGCCGGGCGATGCGCACCGCCGTCGTCACGTTCGCGGCGTTCGCCGCAGGGCGCTGGGCGGTCGGAAACGTCACCGTCGCCGTGTTCGGCACGTTCACCGGGCTCGCGCTCACCGGCATCGCCGACTTCGGTGGCACGGTACGGGGTCGTGCGGCGGCGGGAGCGGTCACGACGGCTCTCGGGATCGGCTTGGCGGCCTTGGGGACCTGGGTCTCCGGTGAGGGCACGCTGGTCGGCTGCGCCGTCATGTTCGCGGTGGTCGCAGCGATCGCGCTCGCCGGGCTGTTGGGCGGCTACGCAGCTGCCGGCTCGAACGCGCTGATCCTGTTCTACGTCGTCGCGGCCGGCTCGCCCGCGGCGACCTCGGCG
>DASRXW010000084.1:0-18875 GCA_035654055.1 Conexibacter sp. | reverse complement strand
GTAAGCCGCAGGCGCACTGGCTGCTCGATGAGGCGGGCGCGCACATCGCCGCCGCGTGCCTCGGCCTCGATCGCAGACAGCTTCGGTGGAGACAGCGGGAGAACTGGAGCGCGCATCCGCAGCTCGCGCATCGGCTGGAGATCAATGGCTTCGTCACGGACCTGATCGCCGCCACGCTGCCGCGTCCGGCGCTTGGCGTCATCGACTGGTGGGGTTTGGGCAGCGTGAAGGATCAGATGCCCGAGGGCGTCGGGCTTGTGCCTGACGCTCGGTTCATGCTCGCCACGCAGGCCGGCGTTGTTGATTGCGTGCTGGAGTGGGATCGCGGTACCGAGCCAGGATCGGTGCTGGAGCACAAGCTGCGCATGTACCGCAAGGCCGCCGGCCGCAGCCATGACCGTTGCTGCGTGCTGTTCGTCGTCCCAAGCGCTCGCCGCACACGGACGCTGGAGGAGGCGAGTACGCGCGCGGCAGACAGGTCGCAGTACGAGGAGGAGTGGCCGGTGTTCGTCGCGACCGTGCCGGAGTTGCGCGAGTTCGGGCCGCTCGGACCGATCTGGCAACCACTCGGCGACCGACGCGCACCGCTCCGTTTGGAGGCGCTGCCCGCCTCGGGCCTCGAACCGCTCGATCCCGCCGACGCGCTCGGGCGGCGCTGGCGCAAGGACCAGCCGGGGTTCTGGCACGCGCTCTCGCCGCTTGGCACACCCGCACCCGAGGAGGAGTGATGACCCGCGTCTGCCTCTACACCCGCATCTCCACCGACGAGGAGAACCAGCCGACCTCACTGCACAGCCAGAAGGATCGGCTGGAGTCGTTCTGCAAGGTCCATGACGATTGGCGCGTCGTGGCGCATCACGAGGACCGCGCGACCGGTACGAAGCTCGACCGGCCCGGCCTGCAAGCCGCGCTCGATCTCGCGCGGCGTGGCGGCGCGGACCTGCTGCTCGTCTACCGCGTCGACCGCCTGAGCCGCAAGGTGCGCCAGCTTGCGCAGCTCGCCGAGGAGCTGGACCGCCTCAACGTCGTGCTGCGCTCGGCGACCGAGCCGTTCGACACCGGCTCTGCCGCGGGCCGGATGATGTTGCAGATGCTCGGCGTGTTCGCCGAGTTCGAGCACGCGACGATCGTGGACCGTGTCACGGCGGGGATCGAGCGGCGTGCGAAGCAGGGCTACTGGCCCAACGGGCGCGTTCCCTACGGCTACCGTCGCAACGAGAACAAGGAGCTGGTCGCCGAGGAGCGGGAGGCGCCGATCGTGCGGCGCATCTTCGACCTCTACACCGCCGGCCGCCACGGCGCCGTCTCAATCGCCCGCCTCCTCGACACCGAGTGTGCGCCCGCGCGCAGCGGGCAGGGCTGGCAGCCGGCGGTCGTGCTGTTGATCCTGCGCAACGAGGCCTACGTCGGCCGCGTTCACTGGCGCGGCCAGAGCTTCGACGGCAACCACACCGGCCTCGTGGACGAGGCCACGTTCGCACTCGCGCAGAAGCTGCTCAAGGAGCGCGGCGAGGACTGCGCTCAGCGCGTCGGCCAGCGCAGCGACTTCCTGCTCACCGGACTCCTCCGGTGCGGGCGCTGCCGGCGCGCCTACGTCGGCATGAGCGCCAGAGGCAACGGCGGGCTCTACCACTACTACGCTTGCTCCGGCCGCCAAAGCGCGGACCGAGAGCCTGCGACGGCGACCGCAGCGCACGCGAGAAGCTGGAGGACGCCGTCATCGAGCAGCTCGCCGGCATCTACCGCGACGGCCACCTCATCCGCAAAGCCATCGAGGCGGCGAGCGTGACCGAGGACACAGAGCGCGCTGCGCTCGAAGACCGGCGCGCGTCAGTCGCCGCTGAGATCAAGCGTGCCGAACGCGCGATCGACCGCTACCTCGACGCCTTCGAGAACGGCGACCTGGACGCCAAGCGCTTCCAGGGGCGCATGGAACCGCTCCAGGCCAAGCTGGACACGCTGCGTGACCAGGACAGCCAGATCGCGCACGAGCAGGCGGCAGAAGCCCCACATGCCCCCGACACCGCCGAGCTGCACGCCACCGCCAACGCGCTCGAAGACGCCATCCGCGCCGGCAACCCCGAGCACACCAAGGCGCTCCTGCGCATCCTCATCCAAGAGCTGCGCGTCAACTCCCGCGCCGAGATCCTGCCCACCTACCGCATCGCCACGCCCACGGTTTGCGCGACGAACAGTTCAGTGGAGCTAGCCGGGCTCGAACCGGCGACCTCCTGGGTGCGATCCAGGCGCTCTCCCAAACTGAGCTATAGCCCCGTGTGATCGTCCGTCGCCGTGGGCGCGGACGCACCGGTCTCCTCAGTGTACCCGGGCGCGCGGGGAGTCGGCTCGCCGCGCGCGACGCGCCGTCGCACCTGCTCCGCGAGTCGTCCAGGGCCGCCGTCAGCGGCGACACCCCGCGGTAGCCTGCGGCCGGTGGTGACGAAGGGATGAGCTTCCGCACCCGGCTGACGCTGTTCTTCGTGCTGATCGTCGTCGTGCCGATGATCGCGCTGGGGGTCGTCGTCGCGCGGCTCGTCTCGGACAGCCAGCACGCCAAGGCGTCTGCGCAGAACCGCGCCAGCGCGGCCGCCGCTGTGGCGGACTTCCAGCGGCTTTCCTCGGCAGGCACGCGGGACGCGCGCGCGCTCGCGCACGACGCCGCGCTCGCGGCCGCGCTCCGCACGCCCCCCACCACGGATGATCGCGCCCGCGCCGCAGCGCTCGCCGCGCGACTCGGCATCGTCCGCGTCCGGCTCCTGCGCGACGGCAAGGTGCTCGCCGACGTCGGCGACAAGAGCGCGATCGCACGCGGTGTCGTGCGCGTGCGGGCGGCCGCCCCGACCGCGGCCGGCCATGGCGCGACGCCCGGTCCGGTCACGATCGAGGCTTCGACCCTCAGCGCGGACGGCTTCGCCCGCACGACCTCCGTCCCGGGCGTGCGCACCGTGGTCCGCCGCGACGGCGCGCTGCTCGCCAGCACGCTCCCGGTCCCCCTGCCAAGCGGCACGCACCTCCCCGACCACGGCACCGTCACGCTCGGCGGCGTCGAGTACACCGTCGCCACGTTCACCGCCCGCGACTTCGGCGGCAGAGCGACCAGCGTCGTCGTCCTCACCGACACCAGCGCTGCTGCCAGCGCCGCCACGCGCGGCCAGTGGATCGCGATCGGGCTGCTCGTCCTGTTCCTGCTGCTCGCGTTCGCCGGTGCGCTGCTGATCTCCCGCCAGCTCCACGGCCAGCTCGAACGCTTCCTCGTGGTCGCGAAGCGGATCGGGGGCGGCGACTTCTCGGCCACGGTTCCGATCGAAGGGAACGACGAGTTCGCGGCGCTCGGCCGCGAGTTCAACGACATGTCGCACGAGCTCGAGTCGCGCCTGCGCGAGCTCGACCAGGAGCGCGCGCGCCTGCGCGAGTCGATCCAGCGCGTCGGCGCGACGTTCGCCGCCAACCTCGATCGCACCGCGCTGCTGGAGATCGGAACGCAGACGATTGTCGACGCGGTCGAGGCGCAGTGCGGTCGCGCGACGATTCGCATCGGCGGCGACGGCGAGCTGCTCGAGGCCGCCCGCGTCGGAGACCTCGCCGGCGCCTCGGCGGCGGCGATCGCCGCCGCCGAGGCGCCGGCGCGCGAGCACGGCGGCAGCGCCGCGGCGGCCGCCACGGTCGGCGACACGTCAGCGCTTGCGGTGCCGATCGCGCAACGCGGCGGCGAGGGCGACGCCGGCCCGTCGCGCGGGATCGTCTCCGTCGCCCGCCGCGGCAACCCGTTCACCGACGCCGAGCGCGAGCTCGTCGCCTCGCTCGCGCGCCAGACCGGCATCTCGCTGGAGAACGTCGACCTGCACGACCAGGTTGCGCGCCAGGCCGTCACCGACGAGCTGACCGGCCTCTTCAACCACGGCCGCTTCCAGCAGGTCATCGCGGCGGAGGCGGCCGCTGCGCGCCGCTTCGACCAGCCGCTCGGCCTGGTGATGCTCGACATCGACGACTTCAAGCGCGTCAACGACACATATGGTCACCAGCAGGGGGACGTCGTGCTGCGCGAGGTCGCGCGGATCCTGCGCGACTGCACGCGCGAGGTCGACGAGCCGGCGCGCTACGGCGGCGAAGAGCTGGCGGTCGCGCTCCAGCAGACCGACCTCGCCGGCGCGGAGGCGATCGCCGAGCGCGTGCGGACCCTGGTCGAGGCGCTCGAGCTGTCCCGCCTCGACGGCCGAGGCACGCTACGCATCACCGTCAGCTGCGGTGTCGCGGCCTCCGCCGACGGCGACCCGATCGCACTCGTGGCCGCTGCGGACGCCGCCCTCTACGCCGCCAAGCGCGCCGGCAAGAACCGCACCATCCGCGCCGGCGCACCGCCGGTGGCGGCATTTACCACCGACGACGCTCCGCGCTGAGCGCTGCCGTGCACGGCCCCGCCCACCGGCGGAGGCCAGTAGCATTGCCCTCTCATGGGTCTGCTGGACGACGCGATCCGCGAGCATCTGGACCTCAAGCGCCGCCGCGGTGCCGACCCCGCAGAGGTCGCCCGGGCGGAGCAGGAGGCCCTCGGCCCCGTCCGCCGCGACCCGGCGCCGGCCGACGCCGCGGACGAGCACCACGAGCACGCGCCCACGGCGGGCGAACCGCCCGCCGCCGCGGAGCCGCATACGCAGACGCACAACGACCCGCACCCCGCCGACGAGGGCCTCCACGCGGACGACGCGACCCACGTGCTCGCCCCGGAGGACCGCCACGAACCACCCCACGGCGACCCGTTCCACGACGCCGGCGCGGAGCTTGGCGGGGCGGCGGCACCAGCAGCGCCCGAGCCCGAGCCCGAGCACGATGATCGGGCGGGTGGCGCGGGGGAAGCTGCTCCCGCGGCTCCGCCCGCGGGGACGCCTCCCCCGTCGACCGGACCGGCCCGCAGCAGCGCCGATCCTGAGGACGAAGCGAGCGAGCGCGAGCAGGACCCCCGCCACAGCGACATCGTCCACCAGCCGACGACGGAGTTCCACGTCGAGGACCACCACGACGACGAGGACGAGGACGCACAGCCCGAAGCGCGTCGCGACAGGCAACAGCCCGCGGACGAGGACGTGCTCGAGGAGACCCCGGACTTCCTGCAGGAGACGCCGGAGCACGACCGGCTGTGGTTCGAGCAGCGCCCCCCGCGCGACTTCGACTTCGACGGATAGCCGCGCGCGGAGCACGACCCGGGTGGGGGCCCATCGCTACACGCTGCTCGACGTCTTCACGGCGGCGCCGTTGGAGGGCAACGCGCTCGCCGTGGTGCACGACGCGGACGCGCTCGACGAGCCCACGATGCTCGCCGTCGCGCGCGAGACGCGCCTGTCGGAGACGACGTTCGTGCAGCGCAGCCATGTCGCCGGCGCGGACTACCGCAACCGCATCTGGACGGTCGAGCGCGAGCTGCCGTTCGCCGGCCACCCGTCGCTCGGCACCGCGGTCGCGATGGCGCGCGCCGAGCACGGCTCCGAGGGCGCTCCGCGCGCCGTCCGCTACGTGCAGCAGACGGAGGCCGGCCTCCAGCCGATCGACGTGCGGCTCGAAGGCCCGCAGCGCGCTCACGCCTCGATGCTGCAGGAGCTGGCTGTCCACGGCGCCGAGGTTCCCCGCTCGCAGGTCATGCGGGCGATCGGCCTCACGCCCGAGCACGCCGACCGAGTGCTGCCGCCGCAGCTCGTCGCGACCGGCCTCACGCAGCTGATCGTCCCGCTGCGCGACCTCGACGCGCTCGCCCGCGCCCGCCCCGACTGGGCTGCGGTCGAGCAGCTGCTCGCGGCCCATGGCGCGACCGTCCTCTACGCCGCCGTCTGCGATCCGGCCGCCGCGCATGCCCGCACGCGCGGGCTCGTGAGCGCCGCCGTGGGGGAGGACCCGGGCACCGGCTCCGCCGCCGGCCCGCTCTGCGCCTACCTCGCCGCGCGCGCCGGCTGCCCGGCCGTGACGATCGAGCAGGGGATCGAGATGGGCCGCCCGAGCCGCCTCGAGGCGGCGATGGAGGGTGATCGGCCGCGCGTCGGCGGGGACGTCGTCGTCGTGGGCGACGGCACCCTCCACGTCTGACGACGGCGGGCCGCTTCCCGACCTCACCGGAGGTCGAACAAACGTCCAGCACCCGGGTCCCACGCTGGACTTGGCGCGTCGGCGCGCCGATCAAAGGGGGCCGGTGGGTGCAAGCGATGACCCACCTGGACGGCAAGGATGCAGGCGGACCGACTCTGGCCGGGACGGTCCGCCGTGCAGGCTGCACGGATGCTCTGTGGGGGCGCCTCTGGCCGGGGGCGCCCCCACTGCTTCCGGCCGCGCTCGGAAGCTCAGCGCACGACGACGACCGCGCCGGCTTGAAGACGCCGCCGACGCGCGAGCGCGGCGGCAGCGAGGATCGTGACCGCGCGCCGCGTGCAAAGTCTCCACACAGGTCGCACCGAGTTCTGTACGGTGGGAGATCCTGCGCGACGCTGGGGGAAACGGCGGTCGCGCGGCCCGTTCATAGATTCGCCGGACTCGGGGGAAGGCGATCGTCAGCTCGACGCATGGACCGACGCTCTTCTCGGTGCGCGATCGCACCGACGAGACGCCGCGTGCGCACCAGGAGCCGGCGTACGCGTTCCTCGACCGCGCGGCGGGCGCGCGCTGGGCGCGCGTGCGCGACGCGCTCGACGCGTGGTTCGCGCGCCTGCCGGCGGCAGCGCGCAGCGACCTGCGCAACCGCTTCGCGCAGGACGGGGCGCTCGACCACGCCGGTGCCTTCTGGGAGCTGTGGGTGCACGAGGCGCACCGCCGTCGCGGCTACGAGATCGCTGTGAACATCGGGCTCGAGGCCGGTGCGCGGCGTCAGGACTTCGTGCTCGCGCGCGGGCGCGAGCGCTGCTGGCTGGAGGCGACGGTCGTCGGCGGCGACTCGCCGCTGTCGTTCACCGAGCGGCGCCTGGACGAGCAGTTGCGCGACATCGTCGCGACGGTGCGCGCGCCGCGCTTCTCGCTCGCGCTCGAGGTCGTCCGCTACGGCGCCTGCTCGCCGGGGCGGCGTCGTGTCGTGCCGCCGCTCGAGCGCTGGCTCGGCGCGCTCGACGTGCGCGAGCTGCGCGCGCGGCGCGTGGCTGGCGCCCCGCCTGCGGTGCGCCGGCTTGGGTTCGACGACTGGACGATCGACGTCGAGGCGATACCGCTGCCCGGCTCGCCGCACGCCTGCGGGCGCGCGGCGCTCGTGCTGCGCGCGGCGGGCGCCGGCGGCGGCGCGGTCGACGACGTCCGCCCCCTGCGGCGCAAGATCAAGAAGAAGGCCGCCCGCTACGGCGCGCTCGACCGTCCCTACCTGCTCGCGGTGCTCGCGCTCGGCGACGGCGTGCGCGAATGCGACGTCGAGCGCGCGCTGCTCGGCGGTGCGCCGGTGACCTCGACCAGTCCGGGCCGGGCGGGTCGGGACCACGCCGTCTGGCTCGGCCCCGGCGGCCCCTGCAACACGCGCCTGTCCGGCGTGCTCGTCGCGCGCGGCTTGCGCTCGACCGACCCGCACGCGCCGGTCGCTCCGCTGCTGTGGGAGAACCCGTGGGCGCTACGGCCGCTCGGGCTCGCGCTGCCGTGGCAGGCGGCCGGACCCGCGCGCCTCGCCGCGCACCCGGCTGCTGCCGCGTAGTCACGCACCGGAACCTAGACTGGCCACTGGCCAGCTCGCCGCCGGTCCTGTGGCAGATCAAGGTCTCCCACTACGCCGAGAAGGCGCGCTGGGCGCTCGACTGCAAAGGCATCCCGCACAAGCGCCGCGCGCCGCTGCCGCCGAGGTCGCACGCGGCGCCGCGCCCGCGCCCGCGGCGGCGGCTCAGCCGGTGCGCTGACGCGTGCGGAAGATCGCCCCCGGCAGCCGTCTGCGCATGACGGCGATCGCGTCGGGGCTCTCGTCGATCAGCACGTAGCGGCGGCCGAGCTGCGCGGCGACGGCGCCGAGCGTGCCGCTGCCGGCGAAGAAGTCGAGGCACCAATCGCCCGGTCTGGTCGAGGCCTGCACCATGCGGCGCACGATTCCCTCCGGCTTCTGCGTCGGGTAGCCGGTCTTCTCACGCCCGTTCGTGGGGACGATCGTGTGCCACCAGACGTCGGTCGGCAGCTTGCCGCGCGCCGCCTTCGCGGCGGTCACCAGGCCAGGCGCCATGTACGGCTCGCGATCGACTGCCTCACCGTCGTAGAAGTAGGCGGCCGCGTCCTTCACGTACACGAGGATCGTGTCGTGCTTCGCCGGCCAGCGGCGCTTCGTGCGCGCGCCGTAGTCGTAGGCCCAGATGAGCTCGTTGAGGAACTGCTCGCGCCCGAACAGCTCGTCGAGCAGCAGCTTGCAGTAGTGCGCCTCGCGGTAGTCGATGTGGAAGTAGAGCGTCCCGGTCGGGTGCAGCAGGCGCCGCGCCTCGACCAGCCGCGGCTCGAGGAAGGCGAGGTAGTCCTCGAACGCGTCGCGGTAGCGCGACTCGGCCAGCAGCTTGGTCCGGTAGCGCTGCCCCTTGAAGCCGGTGCGGTCGCCGTTCGCGTCGGGGACCGTCCGGAGCGTCTGCCGCGCCTGCGGCCTGCCGGTGTTGAACGGCGGGTCGATGTAGACCAGCTGGAACGCCTCCGCCGGCAGGTGCGGCAGCACGTCCATGTTGTCGGCGAGGTGGACGGCGTCGCGGTCGATTGCGACGGCGGGCTCGGGCGGGGTCGACGGCATCGCGGGCAACGTAGCGATCGCGCCAGATGTGCGTGGCGTGTGACGGCGGATCACCACTACGCGACATTAGTTGATCAATAAACAGCTTCCTGGTCTAATGACCCCGCCGCCGATGCCCCCGATCAACCGACCACCGCAGCCGCCACGTCGCGGCGACAACCTGCGCAGCTGGCTGTTCGGCGAGGGCGACACGCGTCGCTTCACGCAGGACTCGGTGGTGCTGCCGCGCGTCTGGATCGACTACGCCGCCGCGCCGCAGGAGCCGCACGACCTGCTGCTGACGCCCGAGGCGCGCAGCAGCGCCGCCGCGCTGGCGCGCGCGCTCGGCGATCGCTTCGAAGACGACGGCCGCAAGGGGGTCCGGCTCGCCTACAACGAGGCGTACGTCGTCGCGAGACTGACCTTGCGGGACCTCGTCCGCGTCGTCGTGCCGCTGTCGGCATGGTGGTCCCAGCACATCGGCAGAGAGCGCATCGAGGACGTCGGCGCCTGGGTGGAGGATCAGCGCGATTCGCTGCGGCGCGAGCTGGAGAACCGCTCCGTGCCGTTCAGTCACGGCGGCGCGCGCGGCGAGTTGATCTGGTTCGTCGGGCTCGTCGGGCGCGTCGGCGAGGGCGCCGGCGAGGGGGAGGCTCCCGACATCGAGGCCGTCATCTCGACCGCCGCCGAGCTGCTGGCGGGCGTGCCGGCGATGCGCTCGACGAAGCGCTCCGTGCTGTGGCGCGTGAACCCCAACCGCGCTGCTCGCACGACGCTGCAGCGCTCGCGCGCGGCGATCAAGGCGGACGCGGCCACGCGCCTGTTCGACCTCAGCTGCAGCACGCTCTCGTGGGCGATCGTCGACGCCGGCATCGACGCGACGCATCCGGCGTTCGGCCTGCGCGACGCCAGCGGAGCGCTCGTGGAGCCCGGCTCGGCGCTCCACTCGCGCGTGCGCTGCACGTACGACTTCACCCGCCTGCGGCGCGTGATGGCCGGCGAGCTGGACGTGCCGGAGGAGGCCAAGACGGCGGTCCGTCAGCTCGAGCAGCGGCTCCAGGTCGGCCACGCGATCGACTGGGACGCGCTCGCGCCGCTGCTGCGCATCGAGCACGACGACAGCTACGAGCCGCCTCCCGGCGAGCACGGTACGCACGTCGCGGGGATCCTCGGCGCCGACTGGCGCACGGGCGACAAGGGCTTCCCGCTCGACCACGAGCTGAAGGGCATCTGCCCCGACATCGCGCTCTACGACCTGCGCGTGTTCGACAGCGCGAACCGCGGCTGGGAGTTTCCGATCACGGCCGCCCTGCAGTTCGTGCGCCACCTCAACGCGCACAGCGACCTGCAGGTGATCCACGGCGTCAACCTGAGCCTCGCGATCGACCACGACGTCTCGAACTACGCGTGCGGGCGAACGCCGATCTGCGACGAGTGCGACCGGCTCGTGGGGGCGGGCGTCGTCGTGGTGGCTGCCGCCGGCAACGAGGGGCGCGCGCAGTTCACGAGCGACGACGGCGTCACCGACGGCTACCGCACGACCTCGATCACCGACCCCGGCAACGCCGAGCGCGTGCTGACCGTCGGCGCGACGCACCGCTTCTCGCCGCACATGTACGGCGTCTCCTACTTCTCGAGCCGCGGGCCGACCGGCGACGGACGCAGAAAGCCCGACCTGGTGGCTCCGGGCGAGCGCATCTTCTCGCCGGTGCCCGACGGGGATGCGAAGGCCAAGGACGGGACGAGTCAGGCGGCGCCGCACGTCAGCGGCGCGGCGGCGCTGCTGATGGCCCGCCACGAGGAGCTGCGCGGCCAGCCGGAGCGCATCAAGCAGGTGCTGTGCGCCGCCGCGACCGACCTCGGGCGCGAGCCCTACTTCCAGGGCGCGGGCATGCTCGACGTCCTCCGTGCGATCCAGGAGGTATAGACGTGATCTTCACGCTCGAGGCGCTGCGTGCCAAGCACGGTGACAGCCTTGTGCTGCATTTCGGCGACACGAGAGCCCCGCGCTTCATCGTGATCGACGGCGGCCCGACTGGCGTGTACACGGACGCGTTCCGTCCGCGCCTCGAGCAGCTCGCCGCCAAGTGGCCGGACCAGGACGGCAAGCTGCCGGTCGACGTCCTGATGGTCAGCCACATGGACGACGACCACATCCGCGGGGTGCTCGACCTGTCCGACAAGCTGGTCGAGACGAGAGCCGTCGCACCCTCGCCGGTCCACGTCGACACGCTGTGGCACAACGCGTTCTCCGACGTGCTCGGCGGCGACGGCACGGTCAGCGTCGCGAGCACGTTGGCGCGGGCGCCGGGCCGGGTCGCCGACGCCGCCGGGGAGGCGCCGCCATGGCGCGGGAACGCGAGCGCCGTCGTGGCGAGCGTGCCGCAGGCGCGGCGGCTGCGCAACAACGCGAGAGCGCTCGGCTGGGCTGCGAACGTCCCCTTCGACGGCCTTGTCGTGGCGCCGCGGGCCGGCGGGCGCACGCTGGAGTACGGGCCGCTCCGACTCACGGTCGTCGGGCCGCTCCAGCAAGAGATCGAGGCGCTGCGCGCCGACTGGGCGAGAAACGTGAGAAAGCTGCAGCAGGCGAGAGACGCGAGCGAGGCCGCCGCGGTCGCCTCGACGATCGACAACTCCGTCTACAACCTGTCGTCGATCGTCTGTCTCGTCGAGCTGGACGGCACCGGCAAGCGCATGTTGCTGACCGGCGACGCGCTCGGCAGCAAGGTGCTCGAGGGACTCAGACGCGCCGGCCTGCTGGACGAGGCCGGACAGATCGAGGTCGACGTGCTCAAGCTCCCCCACCACGGCAGCTCGCGCAACGTCGACGACAGCTTCTTCGCGAGCATCCAGGCGCGGCACTATGTCGCCTCCGGCGACGGCAAGTACGACAACCCCGAGCCGGAGACGCTGAAGATGATCTCGCGCACGCGCGCCGACGGACCGACGCGCGACGACTTCACGATCCACCTCACCTACGACCAGTTCGAGGGCAAGATCGAGCAGGAGATCGTGGACTTCCTCGCCACGGAGAAGGCGGCCGGACGCAGATACACGGTGATCCGGCGCAGAGACCCCGACCTGTCGCTGCGCGTCGACCTGCTCGACGCCGTGACCTACTGAGCGCGATGACCGTCGAGCAGCCAGCCGGGCAGCCGGTCCCGCCGCGCGAGACGCCCGACGACCTCGTCGTCTCGAGAGCCGCCGTGCAGGCGGCCGCCGAGCATCCGCCCGCGCCCGGGATCGCGCTGTGCCTCTCGGGCGGCGGCTACCGCGCGATGCTGTTCCACGCCGGCGCGCTGCTGCGACTCGCCGAGGCGGGCCTGCTCGCGCAGGTCGCGCGCTTCTCGTCCGTCTCGGGCGGGTCGATTACCGCGGGCGTGCTCGCGCTCGCGTGGGACGACCTGCAGCGGGAGGGCTTCGCGAGCGCCGCGGTTCGCAGACGCGTCGTCGAGCCGCTGCGGACGCAGGCTGGTGTGACGATCGACGTGAGAGCTGTGCTCTCCGGCCTGCTGCTGCCCCGTCGCACGGTCGGCGACGAGCTGGCTCGTCGCTACGCGCCGCTGTTCGGCGAGGCCACCTTGCAGGACCTGCCGGACGAGCCGCCGCGCTTCACGTTCAACGCGACGAACCTGCAGTCGACCGCGCTGTTCCGCTTCGCGAAGGCCTACGCGGCGGACTGGCGCGTCGGCTGGATCGAGGCGCCGGCGCTGCCGCTGCGCGACGTCGTCGCAGCGTCGTCCGCCTTCCCGCCGGTCCTGTCGCCGGCGACGGTGCCCGTCTCGCCGGCCGACTTCAAAGCGGGATCCGGCGAACCCGGGACCAACACCGACGCCTACCGCCGTGCGCCCGTGCTGACGGACGGCGGCGTCTACGACAACCTCGGGCTCGAGACGGCGTGGAAGAACTACGAGACCGTGCTCGTGTCCGACGGCGGCGGCAAGGCGGCGCCGGCGCCGCGCGTGGGGCGCACCTGGCCGGCGCACATGCACCGCGTCCTGATGACGATCGACAACCAGGTCCGCTCGCTGCGCAAGCGCGCGCTGCTCGCGTCCTACCGGGCGCATGAGCGCAGAGGCGCCTACTGGAGCGTGCGCACGCACATCGCCGACTACCACCTCGACCCCGTCCTGCCCTGTCCGGAGGACCAGGTGAGCGTGCTCGCGGCCACGCCCACGCGCCTGGCCAAGCTCCCCGACTTCACGCAGGAGCGCCTGATCAACTGGGGCTACGCGGTGAGCGACGCGGCGATTCGCGCGCACGTGCTGAGAGGCCTCGCGCCGCCCGCCGCGTTCCCCTACCCGAGAGCGGGCGTCGGGTAGCGGCGCTCGCTCGCGCGGTCGCCGGCGTCTCCTGGCTGGCTGGCCAGTACCATCCAGCGACCACCCGCGTGCGAACAGAGGAGGTCCCGATGACGTCGACCGGCAGCGATCTCGACCAGGTGCTCGTCGGGGATCCTGAGCACTGGCAGGACGGTCCTCCGTACGAGCTGTTCGCTCGGCTGCGGGGCGAGTGCCCGGTCCACTGGACCTCGCGCATCACGGACTTTCCCGACGAGGCCGGCTACTGGTCCGTCACGACGGCGGACGACGTCCACACCGTCAGCCGCGACTGGCAGACCTACTCCTCCGAGCTCGGCGGGATCACCGCGCTGACGGATTCGATCCTGCCGCTCGAGCTCACGCGCGCGATGTTCATCGGGATGGACCCGCCGAAGCACGACCGCCTCAAGGCGCTCTTCCAGGCCGGCTTCACGCCCAAGCGGATCGCCGAGCACGAGGACGAGATCCGCGCGATCGCGGTGGACGTGCTCGACCGCCTCGCCGGCCGCGAGACGTGCGACCTCGTGACCGACGTCGCGCAGCCGGTCGTCTCGCGTGTGATCGGGAGCTTCATGGGGATCCCGCCCGAGGACGACGCGATCTGGGCGCGGCTGATGAACACGACGCTCGGCGCGGGCGATCCCGACGTCAACCCCGAGGGCCCCGAGACGGTCATGACGCGCGACGTGCCGGAGATCTTCGAGCGCTGCCGCGCGCTGATCGCCGAGCGCCGCACGCACCCGAGCGACGACCTCACGAGCGTGCTGGTGGAGGCCGAGGTCGACGGCCAGCGGCTGGAGGAGCACGAGATCGTGATGGGCTTCTTCCTGCTGATGGCGGCGGGCAACGACAGCACGAAGGCGACCTACGCGAGCGGCATGCGCGCGCTGCTCGAGGACCCGGCGGAGATGCGGCTCGTGCTGGACGATCCGGGGCTGATCCCGGGCACGGTCGAGGAGGCGCTGCGGATGTTCCCCGCCTTCGCGCACTTCCGCCGCACCGCGACGTGCGACACGGAGCTGAACGGGCAGCCGATCCGCAGAGGCGAGAAGGTCGTCATGTGGTACGTCTCCTCCAACCGCGACGCGTCGCGCTACGAGGACCCAGACCGCTTCGACGTGCGGCGCAACCCGGAGCACCAGGCGTTCGGCGCCGGCGGCCGCCACTTCTGCCTCGGCACGGCGCTCGCGCGCCTCGAGCTGCGGATCCTGTTCGAGGAGACGCTCAAGCGCTACCCGGCGATCGAGCTCGCCGGCCGCCCCGAGTACGTCGTCTCCGGGTTCGTGAACCAGCTCAGGACGTTGCCGGTGCGGCTGGGCGGACTGGATGCGTCGCTCGTGTCGTAGAGGCGAGCCCTGCGCGGGGTCTTGGCCCAGGCGTTGATGGACTGGTCTCCGCCGGAGACTACGAGCGGGACCCGATGAGGAACCACCGACCCAAGCGATCGAACAGACCGCCGAAGTAAGCGGGGGTCCGATCCAACATGGACCGCCAATCTGCGACCGTCGCTTGGAGGTCTCTCTTCAGTTGCTCCGAGCTTCCTCCGCTGAACGCAGCAGAGAGGAACTCCATCGGAATACCGACGACGAACCAGAGTGCTGGCAAGACGATCAGGAGCCAGAGCACGCACACGGCGCCGGCGACCACCGTGTAGGCGGTCAAGGCGACAAGTCCCACGACGAAGAACGGAAGCCGCAGGGCGCGGCCGGTGAGTTGAAGCAAGTCGTCCATGTACAGCTCGTCAGTCCGACAGCAGCATATGGGCGAGGTGCTGCGCTTCGCGGCATACCCAACGCGTAGGCCAAGATGGAAGGGCAGCCCGGATGGAGGCTCACGGGAGTCGGGCGCCGGATCCGACCTGTCCCGGACCGCTATCGGCTGCCCAGGCCAAGGACGTAGGCGATTCCATCCAAATGGAGGCGGGGGGAATCGAACCCCCAACTCCGCCTTGCAAAGGCGTCTGAGGGTTGACGAGGGTGTCTGAGAGTGCCGATCTGCCGCGGAGTTCTTCAATCGCGGCAACGGCGAGGAGCGGGTGCGACACCGCTCGTGTACACGCTCGGTACACGGCTCCGCCGTCCGCACTGCCCGAGCTGTGGGGCGGCCGGCAGGCATCGCGGAGGGCTCATAACCCGAAGGTCGCGGGTTCGAATCCCGCCCCCGCTATGAACAGAGGCCCCGTGAGAGCGGGGCTTTTGTCGTTTTCGGGCCAGTTCACGGGTTGCGGTCGGCGCAGGGAGTACCAGCCGGGAGTACCAAACGGGCTTCCGTTCAGGCGAGTCCGAGCAGCTCGCACGCTGCACGCGGGGTGAGCGCAGGTGGGTTGAGGCCAGGATGCTCCAGCAGGTCCTTGTCCCCCGTCACGATCCTGCGCAAGGGGGCCTTGACGAGCTGGCCCGCGGCGAGCTTGAGCCCCGCCTGAGCCATCGCTGTGAACGTCCTTCGCACGCGCTCGGGCGGACGCGCCATCGAACGGCCCGATCGACAAGCGCGGCGTCGCTACGACTCCGCTGTCCAGGAGCTACGCGGGCGCGGCTGCGCCGCCGGCGGTTACCGCCTGCTCGGCGACGACGGCGCGAGCTACGCGCTCTGCTGCCGATGCTTCTATCGCGCAGAGCGCGAAGGCCTGCGTGGCGAACCAGCGGTCGAGGTTGTTCGAGATGACGACGAGCTGCTGCAGCTCATTCGACTTCAACGATGGCTGGATGATTGCCGAGACGAGCAGGAGCAGCGACGCGAGGAGCATGCTGGCTCCGGCGATGCGCCGATGCGTGCGTTGGGCGGCGGTCATGGCGACTGCACCGCCATGGGTTGCCGGGGAGCGGGCTGCGCCCAGCTTACGAGCGCGGGCTCGACACGGCATCCGTGCAAGCGTGCGGGCCGGGGGGCGTAGTCCTCTACCGCGCCGGCCACGTGCCGCCCCGCCCCATGGGCGCCGCGTTCGTTGACCGCGCAGCGGATGCAGCGAGCGCCGATACGCCGCGAACTTGCCAATTTTCCGGTGTTATGAGATTGTGCTTGGCTCGCACCCGGAGGAGAGTCGGGCGCATCGAACCAAGGGGGGATCGGCATGAGACGACGCGGTCGCGGACTCGCGGCGGCGCTCACGAGCGCGCTGCTGCTCGCGGTGATGGTCGACACCGCGACGGCAACGACGTTCACCGTCGTCGAACGAGCGATAAGAGCCAACTGGACGACGATGACGTTCGAATCGTCGGGGACGTCGGTCAGATGCCCGGTGACGCTCGAAGGGAGCTTCACGCAGGGAACCTTCGCAAAGGTCGCAAGATCGAGAATCGGATCCGTCACGAGAGGCGCCATCGGCACCTGCACCGGCGGAACCGCCAGAATTCTGACCGAAACGCTACCGTGGACGATTCAGTACTCGTCGTTCGCCGGCACGCTACCGAACATAACGAGTGCCACGACGCGCACGATCGGCGCGGGACTTCAGATAACGCCGACCGGCAGTCCGACCTGCACTGCCAGATCGACCGAAGAATCGCCGGTCGTGATGATAGCCCAGCGCGAAGGGTCTAGCGGTCAGATCTCCGCGCTGAGAATCGAAGAAGCGAACACGATACCGCTCAGCGGCGAAGTGCTCTGCAGCTTGTTGAGAGGCAGAATCATCGGCACCAGTGGAGCGCCGACGGTCCTAGGCGAAACGACGCCGATAGTACTGCTGCTAGGTGCAGAAAGCGCCATGCAAGGCGTGACGGAAGCGGAAACCGAACCGATCAAGCTAGTCAAGGACCTCGAAATAGAAGCTGCTAGAACGCTAGGCGTGCGGTCGATCAAGAACACGAACTTCTTCTACGCGATCACGATCACCGAAATCGCAAAGATCGAAGGAAATCCCGAACGCTTCACCCGCCTAACGGGACTCTCGGAAGACTGCTCCGTCGGGACGGTCCTGAGACCGAGATCTGCCAATTCATGCAACATACGAATCGGCTATACCAGCGGCGGCCGCCCGACGCACACCACGGTCGTCATAAGCTACGAATGGGGGCTCGTCGCGCCGTATCCGCGCGAACAGAACTTCACCGTTACCGCTAATTGACGGGCTCACGCCGGCGGGCGACTCGCCCGCCGGCGCAACGCCCTCGACGGCCGGCGCGCCTGCCGCAGCCGCCGCAAGCCGCGCCTCCGCGCCTGTGAGATCCCGACGCGCTTGGAGAACGGGTCGTCGAAGACCCCGGTCGCGTTGAAGCGCGCGTGCACCGTCGCCGTAGCGGGGGTACATCCGCGCAAGCAGGTCGTGGCTGCCGGTGAGGGTGTTGAACTGCCCCAGTGCGGCCGGCCGTCGAGCGCGTAGAACGCGTCCTCGTAGTCGGCGAGCAGCTCGACGCCGCCCTCCGTGTTCCCCTGTCGGATGGGCAGGATCTGTCGGTTGGCCTTTCAGAGGGGGGAGGCGGCGGAGCTTGTCGGCATCCTGCGTGGAATGCTGGACGACGAGGACTACTGACGACCTTCCTGGCCATGTCAGGATCCGCTCAGCAGATCCTCGTATTTCGCGATCAGCTCAGAAAGCGGAGTCGCGAGGCCGCGTTCGAGTTTGAGTAGGACGCGGAAGGTGGGGTTGATCTCGCCGCGTTCGATGGCGCCGATGTAGTTGCGGTGGAGGTCGGCGCGGGCGCCGAGTTCTTCTTGGGAGAGTGCGCGGGTGGCGCGGAGGATGCGGACGGCGCGGCCGAGGGCCGTGTGGTCGGCGCTCGTGCGATGGGGGCGTGAGGCAGGCTCGCTCATGGCAGCCGCTCAAGGAGCGCGTCGCAGACGGCGGCGACGGCGGTGTCTTGGTCGGCGAGCTGGGCCAGGGTGCGGCCGAGGGCGTCGGCGGGCATCGTGATCGGGAACTCCGGCTGCGGGTCGTGGACGGCCCAGCCGAGGTCGTCGAGCAGCCGCAGGTAGTCGCGGTGCTCGCGGATGATGCGGTGGGCGTTCAGCTCGTCAGTGTTCGCGAGCGTCGCGTGCGTCTCGTCCAGGCGCGCGAGCCTGAGCGCGATGCTCGCGCGCACGATGATCCGCTCGTACGGCGTCAGCGCCACCACGACGCCGGCCGGTGACTGTGGTGGGCGTGTTCCTCGTGGCGTCGTGCGTGGCATCAGTTGGGGCGCGAGCGGGTGGGGGACGGTCCGCCCGCGCCCATGTAGCGTACCGCAATACATGTACTGCTGTCCATCGACAAGCGTACATGGACTGGATTTCATGCCGGCATGGCCCCTCGCGACGAGCCGTTCGCCGTCCAGCTTCGCCGTGTGCGCGAGGCGCGCGGTATCAGCCGGAGCACGTTGTCGCGGCGCACGACGAGCGTGGGGGACATGGGGATCTCGAACGACACGATCACGCGCTTGGAGTTGGACGACGCGCGGCGGCCGGAGGACCGCACGATCCTGCTGCTCGGCGAGGCGCTGGAGGCGACCGACGAGGAGTTCCCCGCCTACGCGCTCGCGAAGGCTCGCAGCCAGTTCGATGAGCACGCGCAGGGCCTCCTCGTCGCGTGGCGCAACCTGGAGCGCTGGAAGCGCTGCTGAGTGCCTGAGCACCGCCTGGGTTGGTGGTGTGACAGTGCGACACAGTGCATCTAGTCTGCGCTGCTTTTACGGTCACAGTGGGGTGCTCGGCTGGGGTTGTCGCGGGGCTCGAGCGCGGCCGGCGTGCGGCGTGCTGTTCGACCTGCGCGGGCCGCCGGTTTGGGGTGGCAGCCGGCGAAGTGCGAGCGAGCTAGCTGTAAGTCCCGAGCAGGTTGTTCAGGCGGGTGATGGGTGCTCGTCGGCCGAGGGCTTGGTGTGGGCGGTGATGGTTGTAGTGCCAGAGCCAGCCGTCAAGGGCTGCGGTGCGTTCTGCGCTTGAGGCGTAGATCGCGCCGT
>DASRXW010000083.1:0-31998 GCA_035654055.1 Conexibacter sp. | reverse complement strand
AAGGGCATCGCCGAGTTGACGTTGAAGAAGCCGCCGCCGTTGGTGCCGAGCTCCTTGATCGCCTCCTGCGAGGCGACCGGCCCCAGCGCAAGCGAGCCGCTCGTGCCGTTGAGCGACGTGAAGCCGAGATAGTGGGTGAAGCTCTGGATCACGCCCTGCGACATCAACAGCACAGCGCCGACGATCGAGATCGGCAGCAGGACGTAGAGGATCGTGCGGGTGAGGTCCTGCCAGAAGTTGCCGAGGCCGTGGTTGCCGTCGCGGCGCGCGACGATGCCGCGGATCAGCGCGACCACGACGACGATGCCGACCGCCGCCGAGATGAAGTTCTGCACCGCCAGCCCCGCCATCTGGCTGAAGTACGTCATCGTCGTCTCGCCGCCGTAGTACTGCCAGTTCGTGTTCGTCAAGAACGACGAGACGGTGTTGAACGACACGTCCCAGGTGCCGGAGTGGAAGCCCTGCGGGTTGAACGGGTGGATCGTCTGCGTGCGCAGGATCGCGTACAGCGCGATCCAGAACAGCAGTGACACGGTGAGCAGGCTCGTGCCGTAGGCCTTCCAGTCCTGCTCGTGCGTCACGTCGACGCGCAGCAGGCGGTAGATCCCGCGCTCCACCGGTCCGAGCACGCGCGTGAGCAGGACCGCCTCGTTGCGGAACACGCGCGCCATGTAGCCGCCCATGAGCGGCACGCACGCGACCAGCACGGCACAGAAGAAAGCGATCTGAAGCCAGCCCTGAGCCATCAGAGGCGCTCCCCGCGCAACAGCGCGTACAGCAGATAGGCGAACACCAGGATCGAGACGATCAGCCCAAAGAGGTTCGACCCGCTCATACCCAGTCCAGCAGCTTGATGGTGGCCAGGAGCACGACGAACGTCAGCACCCCGAGCGCGATAGCGACGATGTCCATGACCGCCACCGTAAGCCCGCCGCCGTCAAGGCGACATGTGAATTCGGTGGTCCGGCGTGGAGATTTCGTCAAGACGCCGCGAGCGCCCGCGGGCGACGCTCAGCCGGTGAAGCGGTAGCCGATCCCCGAATCGGTGCGGATCAGGCTGCGCGCGCGATTGGGTCCCTCGACCTTCGCGCGCAGGTTCGCGATGTGCGAGCGCAGCAGCCCCGTCGCGTCGGCGTACTCCGGGCCCCACACCTCGCTCAGCAGCGCCCGATGCGTCAGCAGCCGGCCACGGTTCCCCATCAGGATCCGCAGCAGCGCGAACTCGATCGGCGTCAGGTGCACCTCCTCGCCGGCGACCGTCAGCTGGTGCGCGAGCAGGTCGAGCTCGAGCTCGCCGGCGCGCAGGACGGGTTCGTCCGCCTGCGGCCCGGCGCGCCGCAGCACGGCCCCCACGCGCGCGAGCAGCTCGCCGGGCGCGAACGGCTTCGTCACGTAGTCGTCGGCGCCGAGCTTCAGCGCGCGGATCTTCTCGGCCTCCTCGTCGACGGCAGACAGCACCAGGATCGGCATCTCGCTCCACTCGCGCAGCCGCCGGCAGACCTCGACGCCGTCGATCCCCGGCAGCATCAGGTCGAGGATCGCGGCGTGCGGCGGACGCACCGCCGCACGATCCAGCGCCTCCTCCCCGGTCTCGCTCGGGATCACCTCGTAGCCCGCCTCGCGCAGGATCACCCGCAGCGCGCGCACGATCTGCGGGTCGTCGTCGCAGACGAGGATGCGCTCCCCCGTGCTCACTTCGCACCCGCCGGCGTGCTCGCGAACGACGAGCCGTCGGCGACGAGCTCGACGGGGAACGAGACGACGAAGCTCGTCCCCTGGCCGGGCAGCGACTCGACCGCGATCGTCCCGCCGTTGGCCTCGATGAAGCCCTTCGCGATCGCGAGCCCGAGCCCGGAGCCGCGCGCGTCGCCCGACGCGATCCCGCCCGCCCCGCGGTAGAACGGGCTGAAGATCCGCTCATGCTCGCGCGGCGCGATCCCCGGCCCCTGATCGACGACCCGCACCAGCAGGCGACCGCCGACGACCCGCGCCCGCAACGACACGGGCTTGCCGGCCGCGTAGCGGGCCGCGTTCTCGACGAGGTTCGCGAACGCCCGCTCGATCTGCGTCGCGTCCGCGCGCACGAGCGGCAGGTCGGGATCGAGCGCGAACGAGAACGCCGTCGCGTCGGCGGTGACATGCGCGACCGCCTCGCGCAGCACCTCGTCGATCGCGCACCACGTCGGCTGCGGCTCGGCCGTCCCCGCTTGCAGCCGCGAGAGGTCGAGCAGCTTGTCGATCAGCCGCGACAGGCGCGTGGCATCGTCGATGATGCCCACCTCGACGTCGTCGCGCTCGTGCTCGTCGAGCCCGGCGGAGCGCAGCGCAGTCGCGCCCGTGAGGATCGCGGTCACCGGTGTGCGCAGGTCGTGCGAGACCGACCGCAGCACCGCCGTCTTGATCTCGTCGCTGCGGCGCAGCGACACCGTCTCGACGACCTCGGCCTGCAGCCGCTCGCGCGCGAGCCCCGCCGCGAGGATCGACTCCAGCGCCGGCACGATCCGCTCGCGCAGGCGCTCCCCCTGGCCGGCCGGCAGCCCGACCGGGACCACGAGCGTCCCGATCTGCTCGGACCCGTCGCGCAGGGGAATCGCCGAACGGCGATCGTCGCCGGCGACCGCGCCCAGCTCGATCGACGCCGATGCCGCGCCGATCGCCTCGGCCAGCCGGCGCGAGGCCAGCGCAAGCGCGTCGGCGAGCCGGCCGCCGCCGAGCAGCAGCCGCGTCAACGCGGCCGCCAGGTCCGCCTCGCGGCGGCGATCGATCGCCTCCGCCGCCCGCGACCGCGCGGCCTCGGCCACGGAGCTTGCGACGAGCGCGACGGCCAGGAACGCGAGCAGCGCCACCCAGTTGCGGCTGTCCGCGATCGTGAAGCGGCCCATCGGCGGCAGATGGAAGAAGTTGAACGCCGCCGCACTGCCGAGCGAGGTCGTCACCCCGAGCGCAAGCCCCCAGTACGTCGAGAGGACCAGCACCGGCAGCAGGTACACGACCCCGAGCGAGACGACCGGCGCGATCTGCCCGAGCGGATACAGCAGCGCCGTCACCACCCCCACGCCGCCGACCGCGGCCGCCACGCCGGCCGCCACGCCCGGACGTTGCCCGCGCAACAAGATCGGATCGACGCCACGGTGCACGTCGATCAGCCTAGATGGTTGATTCCACGAGATTCGTGAAATCAACCATCTAGCTCCCAGGCTCACCGCCAGCCGGCCGCGGTCGTTGCGCGTCGGAGCTCGCGCGGCCTCGGGAGCCTTGACGAAATCTCCATGCGGCGAGCGTGAATTCGCACATCTCCTCGATGCCGGCGGGCGCACACTGTGGCTGTACCCATCACGACACGCTGTCCGAAAGGAGCACCGTGTCCTTCGCCAAGACATATCGCCAACTGCTCGAGGACTCCCGCGTCGACGACGAGCGCCCGGCCACCGGGAGCCGTGCCGCGGCGGACGCGCCCGCGTTGCGCGCACGAGCGCTCGCATGGCTGCAGCAGACCGCGCTGGATCGCCGGCTCGCAGACGGTGAGAGCTGCGTCTCCGACGGAGACCTGACCGCGCGCGCATGGCAGATCACGCGGCCCGCTGCGCGCAGGCGACTCGCGTCCGCACTCGACGCGGTCCTGGCCGAGGCCGGGCAGCCCCGGCCACGGCGCCAGCGCGGCGCGGTGGTGCCGATCTGCCGTCAGGAGGTCGAGGTCGCACGCGACGAGATCCAGCGCCTCGCCGAGCGCCTGCGCGACCCGCGACCCGTACGCCCGCGCGGCGTCGCACTCGCGCGCCAGCTGCTGGCTGACGGCAACGGCCCGCTCTACGTCCCGAGCACCAACGACGAGTTGTGGCGCCAGATGCGCCGCACCGCCGTCGCACTCGACTGACGCCGACACCCTTTCGGGAGGAGATCTCGCGGGGAGCTCACTGCTAGCCTCGCCGGCATGGGCCAGCTCGTGTGGATCGACGACGCGATGGGGCAGCACGAGCCGCCGTCTTCCTCCGCGGACGCGAGGCCGAGCGACGCCGAGGCGCTCGACGCATACTCACGCGTGGTCACCGAGGTGGCCGAGCAGCTCGCGCCATCGGTCGTCAACCTGCGCGTGAGCGGGCGCCCGGCGCGCGGTCGCGCCGTCGAGGGCGGCGGCAGCGGCGTGGTCATCACGCCCGACGGCTTCCTGCTCACCTCGGCCCACGTGGTGGAACGCGCAGCGCGGGTGCGGGCGACGTTCGTCGACGGCGCGAACCGCTCCGCCGAGCTCGTGGGCTTGGACCCCCTGTCGGATCTCGCGGTGCTGCGCGTGCACGGCGACGGCATCCCGCCCGCGCGCCTGGGCGATGCCGATCGTCTCCGCGTGGGCCAGCTCGTGGTCGCGATCGGGAACCCGTACGGCTTCGCCGGATCGGTCACGGCCGGCGTCGTCTCCGCGCTCGGGCGCTCGCTGCCGGTCCGCTCGACGGGGCGGGTGATCGACAACGTGGTTCAGACCGACGCCGCGCTCAACCCCGGCAACTCCGGCGGCGCGCTCGTCGACGGCCGCGGCTTCGTGGTCGGCGTCAACACCGCGGTCGCGGGCGTCGGCCTGGGACTCGCCGTTCCGATCAACGACGCGACGCGGCGAATCGTCGCCGCGCTCATGCGTGACGGCCGGGTGCGCCGCGCCTACGTCGGCATCGCCGGCGGGTCGCGGCCGCTGCCCCCGCGGATCGCGTCGCGGCTGGCACGCCGGGGCTGCATCGAGGTGGTCGAGGTCTCCGAGGGCAGCCCCGCCGCCCGCGCCGGCCTGCGCCCGGAGGACCTCATCGTGTCGATCGACGGCGTGCCGATCGAGAGCGTCTCCGACCTCCAACGCCTGCTCGTCGCCGAGCTGATCGACCGACGGGTCGCGCTCGGCATCGTCCGCGGCGGCGACGAGCGGACGCTCGAGCTGCGCCCGGTCGAGCTGCAGGCCGGCGCGCGCTGAGGAGACGGCCGTTCCGGGGTAGACTCGACGGAGAAGGAACGAAGGTCCATGACCGTCCTCACCCTCGCGCTGCTGTTCCTGGGGCTCGGGCTCCTGGTGGTCGAGGCGCATCTGCCGACCTACGGGGTGGTGGGAACGGCCGGGATCGCCGCGCTCGTCGGGGCGATCGCGCTTGCGACAGTCGCGTCGGGGGGCAGCGTCGGACTCGTGCTCGGGCTCACGCTGCCGATCGCGGCCGCAGCCGTCGCGGTCGGCGGCTTTGCCATGCGCAAGGCGCTGGCCGCCAGCCGCAGGCGTGCGCGCTGCGGCGCGGATGAGCTGATCGGCCACGTCGGCGTCGTGCGCCGGCCGCTCGATCCGCTGGGCCATGTCGTGGTCGACGGCGAGCTGTGGCGGGCACGACGGTCCTGGGCCGCGGAGGACGAGCCGCCGCCCGCCGAGGGCGAGCCGGTGGTCGTCGATCGTGTCCAGGGCCTGACGCTGTCCGTGCGACGGGCCGAGGTGTGGGAGGTGGAACAGTGACTGCCCTGCTGGTGTCCCTGATCGTCGTGGTCACCGTGCTGGTGACGATGGCGGCGTGCTCGGTCCGGATCCTCCGCGAGTACGAGCGCGCGGTCGTGTTCCGTCTTGGACGGCTGATCGGGCAGAAGGGTCCGGGCCTGATCCTCCTGATCCCGATGATCGACCGCATGGTCCGCGTCGACCTGCGCACGATCGTGCTCGACATCCCTCCACAGGACCTCATCACGCGCGACAACGTCACCGCCAAGGTCAACGCCGTCACCTACTTCCGCGTCATCGACGCGAACAGCGCCGTCGTGAAGGTCGAGCACTACCTCGCGGCGACCTCGCAGATCGCTCAGACCACGCTGCGGTCCGTTCTCGGCAAGGCCGACCTGGACATGCTGCTCGCCGAGCGGGAGCGACTCAACGAGTCGCTCCAGCAGATCATCGACGAGCAGACCGACCCGTGGGGCGTGAAGGTCACGGCCGTCGAGATCAAGGACGTCGAGATCCCGGGCGGGATGCAGCGCGCGATGGCGCGTCAGGCTGAGGCCGAGCGCGAGCGCCGCGCGAAGGTGATCCACGCCGAGGGCGAGTTCCAAGCCGCCCAACGGCTCCGCGACGCCGCCGAGGTCATCAGCCCGAACCCCGCCGCGCTGCAGCTGCGCTACCTGCAGACGCTCACCGAGGTCGGCGTCAACCAGAGCTCCACGATCGTCTTCCCGCTGCCGGTCGACCTGATCCGGCCGTTCCTGGAGAGCACCGGCACGACGCCCGCCGAGGGCAGCGAGCGCCCGCTCCCGGCACAGCGCGATGCGCCCGATCCCGGACGGGACGTCGACGTCCCTGTCGGTGCGCCGCGGAGCAAGGTGGCGCAGCGTCGTCGGTAGCAGCAGCGGCCGCCGCCGCCTCGTCCTGCGCCTCGACCGCGGCAAGGATCACGCGGTGGCTCTCGAGGAGGCTCGGGAGCGAACGTCCCGTGCCACGCGCGCCAGGTCGACGTCGAAGCCGGCGAGCCACAACTGCTGCGCGGCCGCACGGAGCGTCGCAGCCTGATCGACACCGCGCCGCAGCGACGGCACCCACTGCACGTCGCCCGCCGGCAGGCAGCGTGCGCCCAGTCGCGTCAGCGTCGCGTGCGGTCCGAGCTCGAGGAACGCGGTGCAGCCCGCCTCCGCGAGCGCGCGGACGGTGTCGCGGAAGCGCACCGGCTGGCGCAGGTGGCGCACCCAGTAGCTCCCGTCGAGCGCCTCGTCGTCGGTCAGCAGCCGCCCCTCGAGCGCGGAGGCGAACGGGATGCGCGGGGGCGTGAACGGAACGCGCGCAGCCGCCTGCGCGAGCGGCTCGAGCAGCGTGTTCATGCACACGGAGTGGAACGCGTGCGTCGTGTCGAGTCGCGTCACCGGGACGTCCTGCGCCGCGAGCGACGCGGCGACGCGCGCGACGTGCTCGTGCGGGCCGGACAGCGTCACGACCTCCGGCGCGTTGAGCGCGGCGATCTCGACCGGTCCGCCGTCGGCGCGGATCGCCGCCCACGCCGTCTCCGCGTCGGTCAGCACAGCCACCATCCTGCCGCCACTCGCCAGGCGCTGCGTGAGCGCACCGCGCTCCGCCACGAGCGCGATCCCATCCTCCAGCGTCAGCGCCTCGGCGGCGTGCGCCGCCGCATACTCCCCGAGGCTGTGGCCGCCGACCGCGTCCGGCGTGACGCCCCAGTCGGCCCACAACGCCACCAGCGCGGCCTGGAGCGCGAACAGCGCTGGCTGCGCCACGCGCGCGTCCTCGAACGACGCGCCGGCGGCCGACCCGTCGAGCAGGGCACGCAGCGTCGCGCCCGGCAGCTCGACGACCGCGTCGCAGCGCTCGAGCGCGCCGGCGAACGCGGCACTGTGCGCGCACGGCACGCGCGCCATGCCGGCGTAGACGTCGCTCTGACCCGAGCAGAGGACGGCGAGCCGCGGCCGCAGCGGGGCGAGGTGCACCTGCACGGCCGCGCTCGGCTGCTGCGCGGCATACGCGTCGAGCGCGTCGGCCAGCGCGGCCGGGGTCGCGGCGCTCGCGACGAGACGGACACGTCCGCGGGCGGCCGGCATGTGCGAGCTCCCCGCGCGCAGGGCGATCGCTCGCATCGTCGCATGCCGGCGCAGCTCATGCTCGTCGGCGGCCGCGAGCCCCGTCATGTCCCCGGGCTCCCCCATGCCCGGAGATGCTCGACGAGCGGGCGTCGCGGGACAAGCGCGCGCTTGGGCATCTCGCGGAGCGCTGAGTAGGGTCGCTCGCTGATGTCCGAGCGGCGCTCGACACGGAACCGCAGGCCCGCCATCCCCCAGCCGTTCCGCCTGTTCGCCGCCGCCAGCGGGCTGTCGGTGCTCGGCGACTACCTCAGCATGATCGCGCTGAGCCTGTTCGCGTTCGAGCGCACCGGCAGCGCGCTCGCGACCGGCCTGCTGATGGCGCTGCGACTCGTCGCGGGCCTGCTGGTCGCGCCACTGGCGGGACGCCTGGTCACGCGCGGCGATCGACGCGCACTGCTCGTCGTCGCGGACGTCGGCCAGGCGCTCGCGATGGCCGTGCTCGCGCTGCTCGTCGGCGCGGGCGCGGCGGCGGTGCCGGCTGCGTTCGCGGCCTCCGCGATCACCGGCGTGGGGCTGACGACGGCGAGCGTCGCGCTGCGCGCGAGCATTCCCGCGATGGTCGGCTCGGCGGCACGGGTCGATGCCAACAGCATGCTGACGGCGGTGCGCGCGGTGGCGATGGCCGGCGGCTTCGCGGCTGCCGGCGCGATCCTCGCCGTCGGCGGCTATGCCGTGGCCTTCGCCCTCGACGCGGCGAGCTTCGCCGTCTCAGCAGTCGTGATCGCGTGGCTTCCGCTGCGGCTGCGCGAGCCGCTGCGCGGTGCGGGCGCGACGCACGAGCGCCTGTCGAGGCGGTGGCGGGCGATCGCGGGCTGGCGATCGGCCGCGCTGCGCGGGGCGATGGGGATGCTCCTCGTGCGGACGTTCGACGCGTCCGGCTCGGGCTCGCACAACGTCGCGCTGCCGGTCTGGTTCGGCGAACAGGCGCCGCGCGCGGCCGCCCGGGGCTACGCCGGCTTTCTGACCGCATGGGCGCTCGGAAACCTGCTGGCGTCGACGGTCGTCAGACGCGCGTCGCGGAGCTGGCTGCGCGCACCGGACCTGGGGGCGTTCGTCGGCGGCACCTGTGCGATGTCGGCGCTGTTCGTGCTCGCCTTCGTCGGCTGGCCGCCGGCGCTGCTGCTGGCGATCGCCGCGCTCGCCGGCGCAGCCGACGGCTTCACCGCGATCTCCTACGTCTCGCGCCTGCAGGCCGTCGGCGACGACGAGCGCGGCAGGCTGTTCGCGCTGTCCGCGAGCGGCGAGAACGGCGGGCTCGGGCTCGGCATGATCGCCGCGGCGCTGCTGCTCCCGGCGCTCGGTCCGCTCGCGACGGTCGGCCTGATGCACGGGCTGACGATCCTCGCCGCGCTCGCGCTGCTGTACGTGGCGCGCTCGCGGTAGCCCCGAGCGGGTCGCTCAGGCGCGCTAGTGTCGTGAGTCGGAAGTTCGTGAGCGGTTTCTCGAGTGGATCGTCGTTCGTGAGGTCGGGCGACGATGCAACCTGTGCCGGTCGCACAGGCAAATCGGCGACTGGCCTCACGGGCGGCGAGGCGCCGAGAAACCGCCATCGAACCAACGACTCACGACACTAGCCACCCCAGGGAGCCCGCCGCAGGAACGACCGGACGACGCTCAGCGTCTCGTCCCGGTGCGTGACGGGGAAGAAGTGCGCGGCGGCCGGCACGGTGCGGGTCGTGAGCTGCCGGGCGGCGAAGCGCCGCCAGCGTCGTGCGTCGTCGGCGCACGTCAGCGGATCGTCGGCCGCGAGCAGCACCAGCAGCGGCGCGTCGATGCGGTGCGGCGGGTCAGCCGGCTCGTAGCACTCGTGCAGGCGGTAGTCGGCGCGCAGCACCGCCGTGTGGAAGGCGCGCGCCTCCGGATGCTCGAGCACGACGTCCGGCAGCCCGCCGAGCTTCGCGACGGCGGCCAGGAAGCGATCGTCCGGCAGCGCGTGAAGCGCCTCGGTGCGATCGCCGCGGCATGGTGCCGGCGTGCCCGCGACGATGACCGCCGTCGGCGTCGGTCCGTCGCGCCGGCGCAAGAGCGCGTCGAGCTCGTAGGCGAGCAGTCCGCCTATGCTGTGGCCGATCAGGGCGAAGGGCGCGCCGCGGGTCGCCGGCGCGACGCGCTCGGCGCAGTCGGCCGCCGCCGCCTGCAGCGTCTCGCAGGCCGCCTCGGCGACCCGCCGTCCGCGCCCGGGCAGCTCCAGCGGCTCCAGCTGCACGAGGTCCTCGAGCGCCCCGCGCCACCCCGGGTAGGCGCCGATCGCGCTGCCGCCGGCGTGCGGCAGTCCGAGCAGCAATGGGCGTGCCGGGTCGGAGCGCACCGTCATCGGGTGCGTCCGTCAGCCTTCGCGTCCCGCTCGGCGAGCAGGCGCGCGACCGTCGGGACGGTGGCCGCGATCGTCGGCTCTCGCAGGAACGCGTCCAGCGGGACGTCGATCGCGAAGCGCTGCTCGATGCGGTTCACGATCCGGAGCGCGTCCAGCGACTGACCGCCCGCCGCGAACAGCGTCGTACCGCGCCCGACATCCTCCTGCGCGAGCACGCGACGCCAGATCTCGTGGACGACCGACGCGATCGACGCGCGCGCGTCGTCGTCGTCGCCGCCGCCGTTGCTGCGCGCTGCGGCTCGCGGAAGCGCGGCGACGTCGAGGCGACCGTCCGCGTCGCGCGGCAGCCGCGTCAGCAGGCACCATGCGGCCGGAGCGGTCGCGGACGGCAGACGCCGCGCGAGCTGCGTGCGCAGCGCCGCCAGCAGGTCCTCGTCGTCGAGCGCGGCGGCCTCGTCGGACGGAACCACGTAGGCACGTGGCGCGCAGGCCCCGTCGTGTCCGTCGCGCGCGACGACGGCGGCGTCGGTCACGAGCTCAGACTCCCGCAGCGCGTCCGCGACGGCGTCGGCCTCGCCGCCGAGCGCCCCGCCCAGGATCGCCTCGAAGCTCGTCGCGAGCCGCTCGACGGTGGCGCGCTCGAACAGCGCGGTCGCATACTCGAAGCGGCAGTGAAGCTCGCCGCGGGACCGCGACAGGTAGAGCGCGACGTCGAACGGCGCCTTGCTCGGGGTCGCGTCGAGCGCCTCCACCGCGATCCCCGGCAGCTCGAAGTCGAACGCCAGCGCACCGTCGAGCTCCAGCACCACCTGGAAGATCGGGCTGCGGCTCGGGTCGCGTGGCGGATTCACGCGCCGCACGACCTCCTCGAACGGCGCCGCTGCGTGCTCGTGGGCGTCCAGCAGCACCTCGCGCACGGCGCGCAGGGCGGCGTCGAAGCTGGTCGTTCCCGTCAGGTCGACGCGCAACGCGAGCATGTTGACGCAGAGCCCGATCGTGTCCATCAGCTCGGGTGGGCGGTCGGCGATCGGGGTCCCGAGCGCGAACGCCTCCTGGCCGCTCCACGCGCGCAGCGCCTGCGCGAGCGCCGTCGTCAGGCACATGAACGGCGTCACGCGCGCCGTCCGGGCGAACGCGTCCAGCCGGCCCGTCAGGTCGCGCCCGAGGCGGCGCGTCACGCACGCGCCGGCGCTCGCGTAGGTCGCCGGGCGAGGGTGATCGGTCGGCAGCTCCAAGGGCGGCGGCAGCGGCGTCAGCAGCTCCTGCCAATGGCGCAGGGCGTCCTCCACGGCCGGGGTGCCGAGCTGCTCGCGCTGACGCCGCGCGTAGGCAGCGTAGGCGTCGAGGCTCGCGCGTGCCGGCGGCCGCTCCCCGCGCAGCCGGGCGGCGTAGCAGCGTGACAGCTCGCGCGCGAAGCAGGCGGCCGCCAGCGCGTCGAAGATGATGTGGTGGAAGCTCAGCAGCAGCACGTGCTGCTCGGGGCCGAAGCGCAGCAGCCGCGCCGACCACAGCGGCCCGCGCGCGAGCTCGAAGCGGTGCGCGCTCGCCTGCGCCATCGCCGCGTCGACGACCTCCTGCTCGTCGCGCCCGGCGACGTCGTCGACCGCCAGCCCGACCGGCAGCTCGCGCAGCACCTCCAGCGCGGGCACACGGCCGTCGTGGACGACGCGGCCGCGCAGCATCGGCTGGTTGCGCGCGACGTCCTCCAGCACCGCCGCCAGCAGCTCCGGGTCGAGCGCGCCGCGCAGGCGTATCGCGGACGGCTCGAGATGTCCGCGGAAGTCGTCGTGCAGCTGCTCGACGAACCAGATGCGCTCCTGCGCGAGCGCGAGCGGCACGGTCGCCTCGACCTCGACCTCGACCTCGATCTCGACCGCGGCCTCGGCGGGCGCGCGCGAGCGCGGCGCGGCGGGCCGCAGCCGGTCGCGCAACTCGACCATGCGCGGCAGGCTGCGCCGCAGCAGCGACAGCGAGATGCCGAAGTCGACGAAGCAGGCGATCTCGTCCGCGCCCGCCGCGAGCACGCGCCGCGCGATCGCCTCGCACGAGGCGGGCGTTCCGATCAGCGCGCGCGCGTCGCAATAGCTCGCGAACGCGCGGCGCAGGACGTAGTCGAGGTCCTCCTTCGACAGGCCCTCGACGTCGACCTCCATGCCGAGGCTGTTCGTCGCCTGGCCGAAGAGCGACAGCGAGGAGCGCAGGTAGGCGCAGAACGGCTCGAACGCGTCGGCGCGCGCCTGCTGCTCGCCGGCGGCCAGGTAGGTGTGCAGCAGCACGACGACCGGCCCGGCGGCCGGGTCGAGCCCGGCGGCCGCGCGCGCCGCGCGGTAGCGCGTCACGTTCGCGGTGAGCTGGTCGAGATCCTGCGTCATCAGGTTGGTGATCACGCCGAGGTCGCTGCGACCCGCGCGCTCCCAGCTCTCGGGCGCGCCGACGATCGCCGTGTAGAGCGGCGGGCACGGCTGCAGCGGCGGCGGATGCAGCCGCACCTCGATCTGCTCGCCGGAGCCCGAGCGGACGGCGACCGCGTCGCCGCGCCACAGCGCCTTGACCGTCTCCAGCCCCTCGTACATCGCGTCCTTGTGGCGGCCATAGGCCTCCGGCCGCAGCGCGAAGTCGTTCGCGTGCCAGCCGCTCGCGACGCCGATCCCGACGCGTCCGCCCGACAGGTTGTCGACGACCGACCACTCCTCCGCGACGCGGATCGGATTGTGCAGCGGCAGCACGACCGAGCCGGCGTGCAGGCGGATGCGTCTCGTCTCGCGCGCGAGCGCAGCCGCCAGCAGCGACGGGTTCGGAAAGATCCCGCCGAACGCGTGGAAGTGGCGCTCGGGCACCCACAGCGTGTCGAAGCCGGCGTCGTCGGCGAAGCGCGCGCTCTCGAACAGCAGCTCGTAGCGCTCCTCCGGCGGCGTCTCGCGCGGGTAGCTGCCGAAGTAGTAGAGGCTGAAGCGCGGCGCCCGCGCGTCGCCTGCCGCCGAGCGCGCGGCGGCGCGCGGCGGGCGCGCCGGCGCCGCCGCCGGCGGGATCCAGCCGGCGTCGCGCAGCTCGGCGAGCGAGGAGGCGACCGCGCCGGCGACGCGATCGACGTCCGCGTCGGTGTGTGCGGTGGAGAGGAAGAAGTTGCGCCACTCCCACACGTAGATGCCCTTCAGCAGCAGGTGCGAGAACAGCAGATCGAGATCGCGCTCGAGCACGAAGCGGAACTGCGAGCCGAAGTGCGCGACGCGCAGCGGATAGCGCTCGGCGGCGAAGTGGTCGTTGAGCCTCGCGGCGAGGCGGTCGGTCAGCGCGTTGAGCCGCTCCTGCAGCTGCGGCCCCTGCTCGCGCAGGTGCGCGAGCGTCGCGCGCGCGGCCGCCATCGCGACGGGATGCTGAACGTAGGTGCCGCCGAAGAAGGTCGTCTCCGAGGTCGGCTGGCTGTCGTCGCCGTAGCGCCAGTCGCCGCCGTCGACGCGGTCGAGCAGCTCGCGTCTGCCGGCGATCGCCCCGATCGGGAACCCGCCGCCGAGCAGCTTGCCGTAGGTGACGAGATCGGCCTCGACGCCGAACAGGCCCTGCGCGCCGCGCGGGTGCGAGCGGAAGCCGGTCAGCATCTCGTCGAACACGAGCACGATGCCGTGGCGCTCGGTCAGCTCGCGCAGGCGCACGAGCAGCTCGCGCGGCTGGCGGTCCGGGTTGCGGCTCTGGACCGGCTCGACGACGACGGCGGCCAGCTCGTCGCCGTCGCGCGCGATCGCCTCCAGCGCCGACTCGTCGTAGTCGAGCACGCTGACCGCGTCGACCGCGCTCTGCGGGATTCCGGAGGACACGGGGATCGTCGTGCGCCGTCCCGGCGGACCCGCGCCGCGCGCGAGCATGCTGTCGAAATGGCCATGGTAGGCACCGTGGAAGAAGGCGATGCGGTCGCGGCCGGTGGCGGCGCGCGCGACGCGGATCGCCGCCGAGTTGGCCTCCGTGCCGGAGGTCGCGAACGCGACGCGCTCGGCGCCGGTCAGCTCGCACAGCAGCTCGGCGGCGAGGCCGGTGTCCTCGCTGCGCGGCCCGAGCCGGATGCCGTGCGCCAGGTGCTCGGCGACCGCCTCGCGCAGGAACGGCGGGTCGTGGCCGAACAGCAGGATCCCGAAGCCCATCGTGATGTCGACGTAGGCGTTGCCGTCGACGTCCTCGAGCCGCGACCCCGCCGCCGAGCGCGCGGCGATCGGGTACAGCAGCTCCTTCGTCGCCGAGCGGAAGCCGACGCTCGCGCGGCTGTCGGCGAGCGGCCCGCGGAAGCGCGCCGCCAGCTCCTTCGAGCGCCGCGTGCGGGCGGTCAGCGCGGCCGTCAGCCGCTCGAGGTGCGCCTGCTGCGCAGGCGTGAGGCGGCCGCCGGCCATGCCGCCCGCCCGCGGCACGGCGACGCGCGGCCCGTGCACGGGCGGCGGCGGGGAATCCGCGGGAGCGGCCGGCGGCGCGAGCGGCGGCGGCGCGGCGGCCGGTGCGGCCGGTGCGGCCGGTGCCGGAGCGGGGACGACCGGCGCAGGTGCCGGCTGCGCCGCCGCCGGCGGCGCGGCGGCCGGCCGGCGGCTCGCGACCAGCCGCGCGAGCGCGGCGGGCGAGTCGGCCTCCTCGAACAGCTCGCGCATCGCAACCTTCACGCCGAACGCGTGCTCCAGCTCGCGCAGCATGTTGATCATCAGCAGCGAGTCGGCGCCGAGGTCGAAGAAGGTCGCGTCGTCGGGCACCTCGTCCGCGGCGATCCCCAGCTCACGGCCGGCGAGCGCGCGGATCGCCTCCAGGACCGCCGGCAGCCCGCCGTCCTCGACCGGCGTCGTGAGCGTCGACGGCGGTGCCTCCGGCTCCGCTTCCGGCTCCGGCTCGGGCAGCGGCTGCGGCTCCGGCACGAGCTGCGGCTCCGCGGCCGGCAGCGGGACTGCAGGCGGCTCTGCCGCAGCGGGCACCCTGCGCTCCGGCCAGATGCGGCGGCCGCCGAGCGGAGCGGCCGGCAGCGGCACGATCGCGCCGCGATGCGCGCCGAGCAGCGCTGCCAGGTCGACCTCCGCGCCGTCGCACCACGCCTGCGCGAGCGGCACGACGAGCGCCGCCAGCGACGCACCGCCGGCGCGCAGCGTGCGCACGTCCGGGCCGAGGCGCTCCGCCACCCCGGCCGCCACCGCGCCGCCGCCGAAGTCGACCAGATGCGCGGGCCGCTGCGCCGCGAGCGCGCCGGCAAGCCCGGCGTCGTCGGTCGCCGACGCGATCCCGGCGGAGCCGGCCGCGAGCGTCGTCAACGGCGGCAGCACGACGCCGTCGCCCGCCCGCACGAGCGGCAGCGTCAGCGGCCGCCACGCCATCCGCTCGGCCGTCCGCGCGAGCGCCGCGCCGTCGCCGACCAGCTGCGCGGCGACCAGCCGCAGCGCGTCGTCCTCGCTCAGCGCGCCCGCGACGCACAGCGCGAGGACCGCGCCCGCCCCGCAACCGGCGACGAGCGCGGGCGGCGGCGCGCACGTCCGCCACAGCTCGACCAGCGCCAGCTCGAGCACTGCGCGCACGACCGCCGCCTCGGCGCCGTAGCGCGGCGGCGCGGCGTCGTCCGCCGCCAGCCAGGCGAGCGGCTCGACGCCGAGCGTCGAGCGCAGCTCGCCGTCGTGGCGCTCCACCAGCGCGCGGCATGGCGCGAGCTGCGCGCACAGCACGCGCACGGCTGCGCGCTGCGCGGCGCCCCCGCCGCCCAGCAGCCATGCCGCCCGGGGCGCCGCCGCGACGCCGCCGGCGGCGGCCGGCTCCCCCTCGAGCAGGTCCGCGCCGCCATGCGCGAGTGCCTCCGCGAGCTGCTCGCGCGTGCGCCCGAGCGCGACGGCGCGCCACGCGCGCGACCGGCGCCGCAGCGCGCTGTGGAGCAGGTCGGCGGGCGCGAGCGCGGCGCGTGCCCGCACGAACGCGGCGCAGGCGTGCCGCAGCTCGGCGAGCGCGTCCGGCGCCTCGGCCGACAGCGGCAGCACGTACAGCTCCTCGCCGTGCGGGAGCGCGCTCACACGGCCTGCTCCAGCACGACGTGGACGTTCGTCCCGCCGACGCCGAGCGCGCTCACGCCCGCGCGCAGCGGCGCGCCGCCGGCCGGCGCGAGCGGCGTCGGCTCGCGCACGATGCGGAACGGGCCGTCGTCGAGCCTGAGGTCGGGGTTCGGCGTCTCGTAGTTGATCTGCGGCGGCGCCTCGCCATGCTCGAGCACGAGCATCGCCGCGATCAGCCCGGCGAGGCCGGCACAGCTGTCGAGGTGGCCGATGTTCGGCTTGACCGAGCCCAGCACGCAGGCGCCGCGGCGGCTCGCGCCGTCGCCGAACGCGCGCGTGAGCGCCTGCACCTCGATCGGGTCGCCGATCGGCGTGCCGGTGCCGTGCGCCTGCACGTAGGCGATCTCGTCCGCGCGCGCGCCGGCGGCGGCCAGCGCGCGCGCGACGACCGCATGCTGGCCCTGCATGCTCGGCGCGGTGAAGCCGGCCTTGCGCGCGCCGTCGTTGTTGACGGCCGAGCCGCGGATGACGGCGTGGATCGCGTCACCGTCGGCGCGCGCCTGCGCGAGCGGCTTCAGCAGCACGGCGGCGACGCCGTTGCCGCCGACGGTGCCGTCGGCGCGCGCGTCGAACGCGCGGCAACTGCCGGACGGCGAGAGGATCGAGCCCTCGCGGTACAGGTAGCCGTTCGGGTGCGGGACGTGGACGGCGCCGGTCGCGGCGATCGCCGCGTCGCAGTCGCCGGCGAGCAGCGACTGGCGCGCCAGGTGCACCGCCGTCAGCGCGGTCGAGCACGCCGTCTGCACGCCCACGGCGGGGCCGGTCAGGCCGAGGCGGAAGGCGAGCCGCGTAGCGGTGAAGTCGGCCTCGTTGCCGATCGCGACCTGCAGGCCCGTCACCGGATCCCGCACGTCGGTCGCGCCCAGCACGGCCGACAGCAGGTACGTGTTGAGCCCGTAGAGGTGCATGCCGGCGCCGGCGAAGACGCCGACGCTCGCCTCCTGCGCCTGCGTCTCGTAGCCCGAGACGACCAGCAGCTCGTGCACGACCTCCAGCAGCAGCCGCTGCTGCGGCGCGGTCAGCTGCGCCTCACGCACGCTCATCCCGAACGCCTCGGGTGCGAAGCGATCGACGTCGTCGAGGCTTCCCGTGACGGGCACGAAGTCGGGATCGGCGACGACGTCCGCCGGCACGCCTGCGGCGATCAGCTCATGCGGCTCAAAGCGGCGCACCGCGCAGCGCCCGTCGCTCAGCAGCCGCCAGAACTCGTCCGGCGTGTGCGCGGAGGGAAAGCGCAGCGCGACGCCGACGATCGCGATCGCGTCGCGCAGCTCGCGCAGGCTGTCGCGCGTGGGACGCGGCGCAGGCGCGTCGGCCACGAGCCGCTCGATCACGCGCCGCGCGGTCGGCAGCTCGAACAGCAGCGTGCGGTCGATCGTGCGGCCGAGCCGCCGCTCGAGCCCGGCGTGCGCCTTGATCAGCTCCAGCGAGCCGAGCCCGAGCTCGGCGAACGGCCGGTCGGGCGGCGCGGAGCCGTCGAGCAGCTCGCCGAGGACTGCTGCGAGGGCCGCCGCCTCCGGTCCGTCCGGCGTGCCGTCCGCCGCCGGAGGCGGCGGCAGCGCGCCCACCGTGCGCTGTGCGAGCGGGCGCCCCCACGGGTCGTGCAGCGGCGGCGCGGCGCCTGCGGCCGCGGTCGCCGGCAGCTCGACGGCGAGCTGCTCGAGCGGGTGGACGGGGCCGTCGGCGAGCGCGCCGCGCACGCGCGCGTGCGCGGCGCTCAGTCCGAGCACCCGCACGCCGGGCGGCTGGCGCCACGCCCAGCTCGTGAGCGCACGCCCCTCGGCGGGCGTGTGCCGCAGCATCCCGCGGCGCACGATGTAGGCGTCCAGCGCGACGCCGGCGCTGATGCCGACGCCGCGCCAGGCGCCCCACGAGACGCAGCGGACGTCGAGCCCGTCGCGCCGCCGCAGCGTCTCGGAGCAGGTCTCCGCGAAGCGGTTCGCGGCGATGTACGGCGCGGCGCGCGCGGCGCCGGCGTCGGCGACCACCGAGGAGGTCACGAGCAGCGTCGCGCCGACGCGCTCGCCCAGCAGCCGCGCGAGGTTGAGCAGCCCGTCCGCCTTCCCCGCGACCTGCGCGGCCCACGCGTCGGCGTCGACCTCGGCGAGCGCGCGCTCCTCGAAGGCGCCGGCGAGGTGGAGCCCGACCGTGATCGGGATCCCCCAGTCGCGCTCGGCCTCGGCGACCGCGTCGCGCAGCGCCGCCTCGTCCTCGGCCGCGACGACGCGGTGGCGCAGCTCGCGGCAGCGGGGCGCGAGCTGCGCGAGCGCGTCGCGCCGGCCCGCGGCGGACGGCGCGTCGAGCGGCGTGCGCCCGACGACGAGCACCCGCGCGGCCGGCTCGCCGTCGCCGAGCAGCTGGGCGAGCATCTCGCGGCCGACGCCGCCGAGCGCGCCCGTCGCGACGATCCCGCACGCGCCCAGCGCCACGCCCGTCGGCTGCCCGCCCGGAAGCGGGATTGCGCGCAGCCGCCGCACGTGGAGCGCGTCATCGCGCCAAGCCGCCGCGACCTCGGCACGGCGCACCGCGGCGGCGGCGGCGAGCGCCCGCCCGTCGCCCGCGCCCGTCGCCCCGGGCAGGTCGAGGTGCCAGGCGTCGATCCCCGCCGCTTCCCTGCGGAGCCCGAGCGCCAACCCCTCCACGAGCGCGGCGAGCGGAACGCCGGACGGCGGCAGCTGCTCGCCGATCGCGTGCAGCCGGCGGCTGACGCTCAGCACCTCGCCCGCGAAGCCGCGTGCGAGCAGCGCGCGCGCCAGCGCGAGGTACGCCATCGCGCAGCGCGCCCGCGCGGCCTCCTGCGGCGCGCCGCAGGAGCGGCTGGCGAGGAACAGGACCGATCCCGGCGCCTGCCCGCCGAGCGCGTCCCACGCCCCCTCGGCGTCGGCGTCCAGCTCGACGTGCTCGCGCACGAGCCCACGCCGCGTCAGCTCGGCGAGCAGCTCGTCGCCGTCGTCGCCGGCAGCGCGCACGACGAGCGTCGGCGGGCGCAGCAGCGGCGGCTCCGGCCGCGGCGGGCGTCGCAGCGGCCGCCAGCAGGGCTCGAACGCGGTGTCGCACGCGGGCGCCGGCTCGTCGGCCGCGGAGCCCGTCCAGGCGGGCCCCAGCTCGCCCGACAGCAGCCGCTCTCGCAGCAGCGTCCGCTGCACCTTGCCGCTCGTCGTGCGCGCGAACTGCGCCACGGCGACGGCCCGCACCAGCGCCGGCGCGATGCCGGTCGCCCGCGTCACGGCACCGCGGATGCGGGCCTCGAGCTGCTCGCGCGGCGCCTCGGGGGCCGCCACGTAGAGGACCGCAAGCGCTTCCGTCCCGCTCGTCGCGTCGGGCACGCCGCACGCCGCCACGAGCCCGTCGGCGACGCCGGCGAGGCCCGACGCCGCGTCCTCCACCTCGTGCGCGAAGAGGTTGGCGCCGTTGATCGATATCACCTCCTTGGCGCGCCCCGTGACGACCAGCTCGCCGTCCTCGAGGAAGGCGAGGTCCCCGGTGTCGAACCAGCCGTCGGCGTCCGCCACCCGCTGCACGGCGCCGTCGACCAGATAGCCGGGCGTGAGCCGCTCGGTGCGCGCGAGCAGGCGACCGATCTCGCGCTCGCGCAGCTGCGCGTCGTCGGGCCCGACGACGCGCAGCTCGCTGTTGGGGTTCGGCGGGCCCATGCTGAGGAACGTGCCGGCGCCCGCGCGCCGCACGGCGCCGGGCTCGTCGAAGCGCTTGAACGTGAGCACGGTGCCGAGCTCCGCCATTCCCCAGGCGAGCCGCATCTGTCCGGGCTGCACGCCGAAGCGGGCGGTCGCCTGCAGGAAGCGCTCGACGACCGGCAGCGTGCACTGCTCGGCGCCGTTGACGAACGTGCGCACGCCGCTCAGGTCCCACGTGCGCGCGGGCGCCTCGGCGAGCGCGTCGCCCACCAGCCGGTAGCCGAAGTTGGGTGAGAACGTGTGCTGGACGCCATGGCGCTCGAGCAGGTCGAGCCAGCGCAGCGGGTCGGCGATCACCCGCGGCGTGGGGACGTGGACGTTCGTCGCGCCGACCACCACGTCGCGCAGGTGGTGCATCACGAGGCCGACCACGTGGTCGAGCGGGAGCCAGTTGAGCGACACGTGGTCGTCCGCGAGCCCCAGTTCCCGCTGGCACGCGAGCAGCAGCGAGGGGATCGCACGGTAGCCGATCTGGATCAGCTTGGAGCGACCGGTCGTGCCGGAGGAGAGCTGCATCAGCGCGACCTCGCCGCCGTCGAGCGGGCCGTCGAGCGGGGCGGCGTCGGCGCACGCGCCGGCGTCGGCGATGCGCGGCGCGCCGTCCCCGTACAGCACGTCGAGGCCGCGCAGTCCCGCGACCGCGGCACCGGCGGCGACGATCCACGGGCGCCCGCTCGCCGACCAGGCGGCGTGGAGCTTGTCGAGCGTCGGCGAGCGTTGCTCGTAGCCCGGCGGCGCGAGCAGCGTGACGGGGCGCGCGCCTGCCAGCAGGCAGCCCCACAGCGCCGGGAAGTAGTCGGGCAACTCGGGCGCCTGCAAAAGCACGAGCTCACCGGGCGCGATCCCCAGCTCGCGCAGCCCGCCCGCGACGTGCAGTCCGCGCCCCAGCAGCTCCGGGTAGCTGAGAGTCGTCGCCTCGCCGCGCTGGTCGTAGGCGATCACCGCGTGCGCTGGGTGTCGCCGGGCGCTCTCGACGAGCGCCTCGCCGAGCGTTGCCGGCGCGTCGGCGGGCAGCGGGATCGTCGGGCCGACGGCGTGCGCGGGCGCGCCCGCGCGCGCGGGCGCGACATCCCCGCGCGGCGGGGGCGGCGGCGCGGCGCGCTCGACCCGCAGCACGACGCCGTCGAGCCCGGGCTGGGCGCGCAGCGCGCGCTCGTGCTCGCCCAGCCGGCTCGCGTCGAGCACGGGCAGCCGTTCGAGCGCGCGGTCGTCGACCTCGCCGCCGGCCGTGCGCGGGATGCGGTCGACGAGCAGCGGCAGCAGCGCAAGCCCGTGCACCTCCCCCTGCGCCGCCAGCCAGCGGCGCACCGCGGCCAGATCGCCGTCGGGCTGCGGCACCGCGTAGGCGACGATCCGCCGGCCGCCCGGCGCCGCCCGCCGCCGCACCACGAGATCGAGCAGCTGCGTGGCGTCGAACAGCCGCCACTCGAGCGTGTCGTCCGGGAGCATGCCGTCACCGGCGGTCGGTCGTCCGCGATCTCTCCCCATCCCGGTCGAGTATCGCCGCACCCGTTCCCCCCGCCCAACCGGCCCGGCGCCGAATCCGATCTCCCGACGCCGGGAGATCTCGCAGCTTGCAAACGGAGCCCCCGGATGCTGATCTCGAGCGACCGTGGACGAGCCACCGCCGGCGGGGGATGATCGATGAGCGCCCTCCGCGCCTCACCGGCGCAGGAGCACGCATGGCTGCTCGAGCAGCAGCTCCCGCCGAGCGGTCCGTCGCCGGTCGTCGCGCGATGCCTGCGGCTCGACGGCGCGCTCGACGCGTCGCGCGTCGCGCGGGCGCTGGAGGCGACGATCGGCCGCCATCCGGCGCTGCGCAGCACGTGCGTCCGAAACGACGGACAACTCGTCTGCCGGCTGCTTCCGATGGCCGAGCTCGCCGTGGCGACGGAGGCGCTGCCCGACGAGGAGGACCCTGGAGACGAGCGCGCGCTCGCGCGCTCGCAGCAGCTCTGCGACGAGCCGTTCGCGCTGGATCGGGGCCCGCTGCTGCGCACGGCGCTGCTCGCCGACGGCGCGCGGCGGGCGTACGTCGTGCTCGTCATGCACCGGCTCGTGTGCGACGAGTGGTCGACCTCGCTGCTGCTGCGCGATCTGGCGGCCGCATACGCGGCTGCGTCGGACGAGTCGCCGACGCCGCCTCCAGGCGACCCGTGGGAGCACGGCGAGCGCGCGCGGCGCCTGGTCGACAGCCGCGACGGCGAGCGGGAGCTGCTGTATTGGCGCGAGCGTCTGCCGGACACGCCCGCGACGACGCCGCTGGCACGCGGGAGCGGCCCGCCGCGTGAGGTGCGACGCACGCTCGACCCGGCGCTCGCGCGGACGTTCGGCGACCACGCGCGTGCGCTTGGCACGACGCGCTTCAGCATCTGCGCCGCGGCACTGCAGGCGGCCCTCGCCCAGCTCCTACTGGACGAGCGCATACGGCTCGGCGTGCTGCTTGCCGATCGCCGGAGCGTCGCCGACGAGCAGATCGTGGGCTGCCTGCTGAACCCGGTCGTGCTGTGCGGCCGTGTCGCGGCAGACGACTCCTTCGCACAGCTCGCCGCGCGCGCGCACGGGGCGGTCTGCGAGGCGATCGCGCATGGACGCGTTCCGTTCGCGCTGCTGGCCGAGCGCCTCGGGCTCTCGACCGGCGAGGATGCGCCCCTGCCCTGCCAGGCGCGGCTGGAGGTACGCGAGCCGCGGCGAGCGCCGCCCGCGCTCGACGGCCTCACGACGCGGGTGCTCGATCTGCCCGCTCCGGCGGTCGGCGACGAAGTGGCTCTGACGGTCGCGCTCGACCGCACCGCCCCCGAGCTGCGCATCGCCTGGCGGGGCGAGCTGGCGCTGCCCGCCGACGTGCTGCTCGAGCGCTGGCGCGACGTGCTCGAGCGGGGCCTCGGACAGCCGCGCACCCCCCTCGCCGTGGTCGTGCCGGCCACACGCGCCCCGGCACGATCCGCCGGGCCCACGACCGTCGTCGAGCTCCTCCGCACGCGCGCCGAGGGGTGGCGCGAGCGCACGGCGCTCGTCGCGGCCGACGCCGAGCTGTCGTTCGACGAGCTGCTCGGGCGCGCTGACGCGGTCGCCGTCCGCCTGCGCGACGCGGGCGTCACGAGCGGCGTCGCGGTCGGGCTCGCATCCGAACGCTCCGCGGCGGCGGTCGTCGCGACGCTCGCGATCCAGGCAGCCGGCGGCGCGTGCGTCCCGCTCGATCCGGCCTATCCCGCAGAGCGGCTCCGGGGCATGGTCGAGGACGCCGGCGTCGCGCTCGTGCTCGCGCACGACGGCGCCGCTCCCACGGCCGAGATCGGCACGCTCGCACTCGACGGTCGTGGCACGGCGCGCGTCGCGCCGCAAGCGCCCGGCGGCGCGGCCGGCGCCGCCTGGATCTTCTTCACGGCAGGCTCGACCGGGCGGCCGAAGGCCGTGCCCGTCGCGCATGCGACGATCGTCGCGCGCCTGCGGCGCGAAGTGCTCGCCTGGCAGGCCGACGACCGCGGTTGCCACAAGAGCTCGCCGAGCTACGGCGACGCGATCTGGGAGGTCTGCGCGCCGATCGCGCATGGCTGCGCCTGTGTGATCGCAGACGAGGAGGCCGGCCACGACCCCCGCCTGCTGAGCCGCCTCGTCGAGCGCTCCGGCGTGACGCGGATGCTGCTCGTGCCATCTCTGCTCGCCGCGCTGCTGGGGCTGCCGCGGCGGGACGTGCGCCGCCTCGCCGGACTGCGCTCGTGCATCGCTACGGGCGAGGCGCTGACGGGCGCGCTCGCCGAGCGCTTCTACCAGACGCTGCCGGATGCGGTGCTGCTCAACGTCTACGGCGCGACAGAGTGCTGGGAGGTCGGCTGGCACGTCGTTCGGAGAACGGTGCGCGCCGGCGACACGATCCCGATCGCGAGCCGGCTGCTCGAGGGCGTGACGACCTGGATCGTGGACGAGGAGCTGCGGCCGCTGCCGATCGGCGAGCCGGGCGAGCTCGTGGTCGGCGGGCACGGCGTCGCAGCGGGCTACATCGGCCAGCCCGCGCTGACGGCTGAGCGGTTCGTGCCGCTCGGGGCCCTCGACGCGCATGGCGTCGGCTACCGCACGGGCGATGTCGCCATGCAGTGCGTGGACGGCTCGTTCGAGCTGGTGGGTCGTCGCGACAACCAGGTCAAGCTGCGTGGCCTGCGGATCGAGCTGGAGGAGATCGAGCGGCGGCTGATCGCCGCGCCCGGCGTCGCCGCGGCCGCGGTGGCGCCCCGGCGCGACACGGACGGGATGGTCGTCGGCCTGACCGGCTGCCTCGTGCCGAGGGCGGGCGCGGAGCTGGACGCCGCGCGCGTACGGCAGACGCTCGCGGAGCAGCTGCCCGAGCACGCGATCCCGACGGCATGGCTGCAGCTGGCCGAGCTGCCCTTGGGGACGAACGGCAAGCTCGACCGCGCCGCCCTCGCGCTGCTCGTCGCGTCGCGGGCGGTCGCGCTCGACGGGCGCGGTCGCGACGCAGAGCACGCGGCGCCGCGAGACGAGGTGCAGGAGATCCTGGTGGAGATCTGGCGCGACGTGCTCGGCGTCGCGCGGGTGGGCGTCACCGATGACTTCTTCGCACTCGGCGGCAGCTCGCTGCTCGCGATCCAGATCGTGCTGCGGGTGGAGGAGGCGCTGGGCGTCGACGTCCCGCTGCGCGAGCTCTACGCGCAGCCGACGATCGTCGCCCTCAGCGAGGCCATCCGCAGATGACCGTCGAGGAGCTGCTCGAGCGGCTGCGGCGCATCCCGCGGGAGCTGCGCACCTGGGACTGCGACGAGGAGCTCGCGCACGCGCACTTCGGCCTCGACGGTCCGCTGCTGCACGCCCTCGTCGCCCAGGGGCTGCCGCACGACGGCGATCGCGGCGCGATGCGCTTCGCACGCGTCGATCTCCACTGCGTCGGCGTGCACCTCGGCTGCGCGCAGACGTACGTATGGGCGGCGCAACGGTGGGCGCGCAGCCTGGAGCTGCTCGCCGAACGGGAGGCGACCATCGCATCCGTCGACTACGTGCCGCAGCTGCCGACGGGCGCCGCGCCGACGCCGGCGATCGCCGTCCTGCCTGACGGCACGCGACGCGCCGTGGTGCTCGAGAGCGGCCGCACGGCGCTGACGACGCGCCTGCGGCTGAGCGGCTGCCGGCGGCGGCTCCCAGCAGCCGCGGCGCATGCCGCGTGCGAGCTCGCCCGGCGACTCGCCTTCTGCCCGCTGCCGGAGCCGCTGCGAGGTGACACGCACCTCGCCCGACGGGCCGGACTGAGCGACTGCGCCACCGCCGCGCGCCTGATCGTCGAGGAGTGGGAGGCGGCCGGGCTGGAGGCACGGATCGTCGACGGACTGCTCGTGAGCGAGCCCTATTCGACGCTCCACACCTGGGCCGAGGTGCGCGACGGCGATGGCTGGCTTGCCGCCGACCCGCTGATGCTCGGCGTGATGTGCCACCTCGGCGGCCTCGACCGCGAGCGCTGGCCGCCGGACCGCTCGGTCGACTCGATGGTCCACCGCATCGATGACACGTCCGACCCGCTGGTGACGACCAGCGGAGAGGTCATCGAGCTGACGTTCCTGACCTCGCTCGACGACGTCACGCCGCGTCGCGCAGACGAATGAGCCGTCATCAGCAGATGCCTGGGCAGTAAAATGATGCACTGTATTCCAGACGCTGACGACGGCGTCGGGTACGGGAGAAGGGGAGACGCCTTGGGGGCTTCGAGCCGCATCGAAGCGAGGATGCACGCAGCCGGACGCGCCGAGGTCGCGGGGGCGGACTCGCCGCGGCCTCCTCAGCGTACGACGGTGAGCGCCCTGACCGCGACCGCCTGGGTTCCGCACGTCGAGCTCGACCTCCGCATGTGGCTGGAGCACGGTCGCCGGTTCGGCGCGCTCGGGCGCAGCGTCGGCTGGTGGATCGGCGACTGGCTCACCTACGGGAACGCGCGGTACGGCGAGCGCTACTCGCGTGCCGCCCGTACGACCGGCTACGACCCGCAGAGCCTCATGAACATGGCCTACGTCGCATCCCGCTTCACCGTCGAACGACGTCGCGAGGCGCTCTCGTGGAGCCATCACGCCGAGGTCGCGGCGCTGTCGCACGCCGAGCAGGAACGCTGGCTCGACCTGGCGGAGCGAGAGCGCATGTCGGTCCGCTCGCTCCGCACCGAGCTGCAGGCTGCGCGCCGCATCGAGGGCAGAGGCGACGTTCGAGCCGCCGCGCAATTGCCCCCCGTGGCGACGACGGCCAACGTCATCTGTCCGCACTGCCGCAGGGTGATCGAGCTGCGCGGGGACTGAGGGCGGCAGTGTCGAGAACCGCCGGCCGCGACGAGATCGTGCGACGGCTGCGCGCGATCTGGGCCGAGGTGCTGGTCGTCGACGCCGTCGACGCCGAGGACGACTTCTTCGCGCTCGGCGGCACCTCGGTCGCCGCCGTGCAGATCGCCGGCCGCGCGGCGACCGCTTTCGGGGTCGATCTCCCCGCCAACACCGTCTTCACGGAGCGGACGGTCGCGGCCTACGCGGCGGCCGTCGCGGACGGTCCGCGCGCCGCGCGGGAGCGCCCCCCGCGTCGCATCGACCGTGCTGCGCTCGGGCCCTGGGAGGCGACCGTGTGGTCATGGGGCGTCTACGGGTCGGGCACCGAAGCCCAGGCGATCGACGTGTACATGCTCGACGGGCAGCTCGACGTCGCGGCGCTCGAGTGGGCGTTCACCGAGGTCGTACGGCGACACGAGAACCTGCGCACGGTCTACCCGGCGGTCGACCATCGACCGCGCGCCCGCGTGCGGCCGGCCGAGCCGCTCCGCCTGCCGCTGCTCGACCTCACGGTCGAGGCGCGGGCGCGACGGGACCAAGCGCTGCGGGAGCAGCTCGACCGCCTCACCGGCGACGTCATCGACTACCGCGTCGAGCCGCCGCTGCGCGTTCACCTCGTGCGCCTCGAGCCCACGCGTCACGTGCTCGTCGTGGCGCTGCACGAGATCGCCTGCGATGGCCAGGGGTACGGTGCCCTCATGCGCGACCTCTCGCGCCTGTACGACCAGCGCGCCGCGCGCGCCGCGGCGGCGAGCGAGGCGCCCGCGCTTCAGTACCGCGACGCGATCCACCTCCCGCGCGACGTCGACGTCGCAGCCGGGCGCCGTCACTGGGAGCGGGTCCAGGCCGGCGCGCCGCTCGCGCTGTCGGTGCCGTTCGCGTCCGGCGGTCATCAGGTGGCGGGCCCCGGCGAGAGCGTCACGCTCCCGCTGCCGCCGAAGCTCGTCGCCGACGTTCGGGCGCTGGCCGTGGAGGAGGCGGCGACGCGCTTCATGGCATACGGAGCGGCGTACGTTCTGCTGCTGCACCGCTGGAGCGGTGCCACGGACCTGATCGTCGAGTCCTCGGCCGAGAATCGCACACGTCCCGGGCTCGAAGACGTGGTCGGGCTGTTCGCGCGCCTCCTCCCGTTCCGTCTCGACGTGAGCGACGCGCCGAGCTTCCGGACGCTGCTGCGGCGCATGCGCGATGTGGCGCTGATGGCGTTTCACTACGGCGACGAGCTGCCGATCGTGAGCCAGATGCACATGCACTCTGCGGCTCCCGGGCTCAACCCGGCGGTCCCGCGCTTCCGCCTCAGAGACAGGACGGTGTCGTACACGCCGACGTTCGCCGGAGTCAGGGTGCGAGAGATCGAGCCCGGCCATCTCACCGGCGCCTTGCATCTCGAGCTGCTCGACGAGGGCGACGACAGGACGAAGATCGTGCTCGCGTCCACCGATGCGGGGTGGGCCGAGGGCGAGATCGCACGGATGGCCAGACACTGGATCGGCCTGCTCGCGCGCGCCGTCGCGGAGCCGGACCGTCCGATCGGCGAGCTCGACATCGGGGGCGATTCCCGCGTGACCCCACGGCCGGCGCGCAGCAGCGGCTCCACGCACGCAATCGGTCGGTCCGCGTGCCTGCACGAGCTGGTCGAGCGTCAGGCGCGACGTGCGCCGGAGGCGATCGCAGTGCGCCACGGCGATCAGGCGCTCGACTATCGGGGCCTCGCCGCGGCGGCCGACGCGCTCGCGCGCCGACTGCGCGTCGCCGGGGTCGGCCGGGGGATGCACGTCGGCGTGGCGCTCGACCCCTCCATCCGACTCGTGATCGCGCTGCTGGCGGTGCTGAAGACCGGTGCGACGTGCATTCCGATCGCCACGGCGAGCGCCCGTCCGGAGCTGAAGCAGGCGCTCCCGCCGCTCACGCTGCTGCTCGTGGCAGGAGCGCACGTGCCACTCGAGCTCGTTCCCGGCGGGCGGGTGCTCGACCTGGGCGCCCCGACGCCGCCGGCGGACGCGGCCATCGCACCGCCGGCGCTGCCCGGGCACGCGTCCGAGCCGGCGACGGATGCCGACGTCGCCTTCGCGATCCCGACGGCCGGCGTCGCCGGGCCGCCACGATGCGTCGCACTGACGCACGGCACGCTCGCACGTCTGGCGACGTGGCAGCAGTCGGCCTTCCGGCTCGGCCCGGGCGACCGGGCGCTGCACGCGCCGGGCCCCGGCGTGCGCGCATGGGCCATGACGCCGTGGCCGTACCTCGCAGCGGGAGCAGAGGTCGTCGTGCCACCGTCGGAAGGTCTCGCAGAACCACCGGCGGAGATCACCGTCGCGGCAGGCGCGCCCGCGCAGGCGTCACGCTGGCTCGCAGCGCCCCGCGCGCGACACCCATGCCTGCGGCTCGTGCGGGTTCAAGGCTACGGCGGGCTGAGCGTGCGCGACGCGGTCGCCCGCGAGGTCGCCGTCGTGCGCGAGTACGGCGCGGCGGAGGCGGGCGGAGTCGTGCTCGTCGAACGCGTCCGCGGCTCGACGAGCGAGTGGGACGGCGTCTCGGCCGCGAGCGCGGAGGACGTCAGCATCCCGCTCGCCGTGCTCGACGATTACGGGAACGTCGTGCCGAGCGAGGCCGTCGGCGAGCTCTGCGTCGACATCGGCGCAATCCCTGCGCGCACCGGCGACCTCGCGTGTCAGGAGGCGGACGGCACGCTGCGATTCATCGGGCGTCGCGTCGACGAGGCCCCATTCCGCGGGTTTCGCCTCAATCCCCGCATGCGCGCGATCGAGCAGGCGCTCTCACAGCATCCCGCCATCGGTGCGATCACGACCGCATGGGATCCGTCGAGCGAGTCACTGCTCGCGTGCGTCGTCCCGCGCCACGGCACGATGCCGTCCAGATACGACCTCGACCACTGGGTGCGCGACCGCGTACCGAGCTGGGTGCTCCCGGCGCGCTACGTCACGGTGCGCGCGGTCCCGTGCCGCGCCGACGGAAGCCCCGACCGCCGTCGACTCGTCGCGATCGCCGGCCGAGCGGAGAAGGAGCGTGTCGCGCCGCGCGGCGCGACGGAGCGCACGCTGCTGAAGCTCTGGCGCAAGGTCCTGAGACGGCGGGGCATCGGTGTGCACGACAACTTCTTCGTGCTCGGCGGCACGCTCGTGCTCGGCGTCGAGCTGGCGGGGCGCGCCGAGAACGCGGGCATCGGATTCAGCCCGACCGTGCTGTTCGTGGCGCCGACCATCGCCGAGCTGGCGCAGTGGATCGACGGCGCGCGGGCGCAGCTCACGTCAGCACGCACGTGAGCTGGTGGCCCCGGCGAGCTTCACCTCCGCCAGTTGCGCTGACACTCAGCGCAAGATCCTCGTCTCCCGCTCGTGCTGCTGACCAGGATCGTGTTGAAGCGCAGCGGGCGCAGCGCCGGGTGGGTCAGGATGTACCGCCACCCTTCGAGCAGGTCGCTGGCTCGGAGCCGTGGTGCATCGGTTCGCACGGGGCGCGGCTCCCTCCCGCCGATCGCGCGGATCCCTACCACCCGCACTCACCACACTCCGCAACTACCTCGGCTCCACCAGCCCGACCACCGCGACGCCGAGGCCTGGACACCGAAATGGGCACAGCGATCAAAGCGCCAACAAGATGCTGGCGAGGGCATGTGGAGATGCCCGCCGAGGGCTACTGAGAGAGTCGATGTGGCCCTCCGAGCTCGTACTCCCGGCCCCGCCGCCAGCCTGCAAATCGCCCCCAGAACGACGAGAGCCCCGCACCAGCGGGGCTCTCTCCCATGGCAGGGGCGGGATTTGAACGGACATCCGCGACCGCGTACCGGCTTACCGCGACGCGTGACCTTCAGGAGGCGTCGAGGCGGTCATCGCTCGCTGACCAGCAGCCCGGCCGCACGAGCCCGAATGGTGCTGCGGAGCCGACCACGGACTGACGGCGCCCACCCAGGTCGAGCACAACTGTCTGCACGCGCGCTTGCGCTTCGCGCAGGGAGATCATGGCCGGTCTGCCACCTGAATGGCAGGACTAGTATCGACACCGATGATCGATCCGCCGGACGATCCGGTCCCTGCGGCCGAGCCGCAGCTCGCGCACGCCACTCGCGGCGACATCCTCACCGCGATTTCGGACGGCACCGTGGCCCTGCTCAAGGCCTTCGACGGCAAGGGCCGACACGCGCGAAGACCTACTGCCATGACGACCTCGTCGTCTGTCACCTGCGCGGCGGCTTCACCCGCGTCGAGGAGACGCTGCGCGAGGCCGGTCACGACCACGAGGTCACCCACCAGCGCATGGTCTTCCAGGACGTCATGCGCGATCGCTTCCACGCCGTCATCGAGCGCGCCACCGGCGGCCGCGTGATCGGCTTCATGAGCGGCGACCGGCAGCACCCCGACATGCTCTGCGAGGTGTTCGTGCTCGCGCCGACCGACCTGCTCGACCACGCTGCGATGGAGGCGACGGGAATCGAATCGGAGTGAGCGTGCCGGGCGCGCGCAGCGAGGGCGCGGACCCGTCGCGGCGCCCGGCCCGCCTCGGTCGGCTGGCCGCACTGGCGGTCCGGACGAGGCGCTTCGGTCGTCGGCGGCGCACGCCGATCACCGTCGTCGGCTCGCTCGCCACGGCAGCGGTCCTCGTGTTCGTGCTCGCCGGGCGCCGTCATGAGTTTGCGGCCGCGCTCACCGACGCCACCGCGTGGGTGCTCGCGGTCGCGGTGGTGCTGCAGATCGTCGCGCTGCTCGTGCGAAGCGAGGCGTGGCATCTCAGCATCGAGGCCGCGGGCGGAACAGTGCCACGCCGCGCGCTCTACCGAGCCTCGAGCATGGGGGTGCTCGGTGCCCTGCTCAACGGGCAGCTGGCGGTCGCCGTGCGGATCGGTGCGCTGCGCCGCTCGTCCCCGCTCATCAGCCCACAGGTCCCGACGCTGGTCGCCGCAGAGTTCCCGATCCTCGCGATCGAGGCGACGCTCGCGGCGCTCACCTCGTTCACGCTCGTCGCCCCGCTCGGACTGCCGTGGTGGCTGCCGCTCGTCGCGCTCGCCGTGATCGGCTCGGCCAGCGCCGGCCTCCGGCATCTCGCCCTGTCGACCGGTCGCGAGCTGTGGAGAGGCCTGACGGTGCTCCGCAAGGTGAACGGGGGAAGCCGCGTGATCGCTTTCGTGCTGGTCGCCGTCTTCGCGCAGATCTTCCGCAACTGGCTGCTGCTGCACGCGGTCGGCGTCGACGCCTCGTTCTTCGACGCGATCGCCGTGCTCATCGCGGTCGTGACGCTCAGCCAACTCCCGCTCGGACCTGGCGCCGGCGCCGCGGCCGCGGTGCTCATCCTCGGCAGCAACGGCGTGGCGGCGGCAGCGGCGGCCGGCGTGCTGCTGACCGTGACCGGGACGGTCGGTGGCCTGTGCTTCCTCGGATGGGCTGGCGCCGACCGGCTCTGGTCCACCAGCCGCCGCGGAACAGGCCGCGGGGCCGAGTCCGACGACTCGCTCTGATACTCGCGGGTGCAGGCACCGTGCGTACTCCCAGTCGCCGCCGAAGGAGCGCTGAGTCATGCGCGATCGACGTCTCCCACGCTTGTGCCGCACCTGCCAGGGACCGATGGCCCGCCAGGAGGAGCGGTGCTGGCGCTGCGGAGCCCACTGGTCCGCCGGGAGCACCTCACGGACTGAAGACAGGCCGCAGAGGATGCTGCGGGTGATCGTCGGTGGAACTTCCACCGCGTGGGAGCTGCCCGTCCGTACCTCGAGCACGCACGCCAAGTCGGACGTCCGATGCTCAGCTGCTGCTCACCGTATCTGGAAAGCGGTGAAATACGGATGCTGCCCAGCCGCCGGCTTCTTAGGCTCCAGCAGATGCCGGTGGGACGAATCGAGGAGGCTGGTCTTGAGCTTCGTGGGCACTGACGTGATCGGCGCGGTGTTCAACCTGAACCATCCGGCGCATGTCGTGCATTGGCACTTCATTCAGCTGTCGGTCGCGAACATCGTCGTGCTCGCCGCGATGTTGGTCGTGTTCGCGCTGGCGCTCGTGCTGCCGTTCCCTGGTGCCGCGCGCCGG
>DASRXW010000082.1:0-18233 GCA_035654055.1 Conexibacter sp. | reverse complement strand
GCCCGAGCATCAGGCGATCAACGCGGCGCTGCTGGCGGCCGGCTTCGCGCCCTCCGGGCGCGGCGACTGGCCGGAGGATCTGCAGACGGACGTCGCGCCGGAGCTGCGCTCGAACGCTCCGCTGCTGCGCGACGGCCTGCGCCTCGACCGCGCGGTGATCTCCGAGCCGTTCGGGCTCGTCCCCTACGAGGCGATCTACCGCTGGCGCGGCGCCCTGTCGCCGTGCTCGCGCTACGACGATCCGGGGCTGTTCGAGTCGCGCGGGCTCGGGTCGGCGTGGCGCGTCGACTCGACGTCGAGCGCCGACGCGAACGGCCGCCACCGCTGGGGCGACGCCGAGCGAGCCGCGTACGTCGAGGTCCACAACCGGCTGGCGCAGGAGATCGCGGCCGCGCTCGAGCGGCTCGCGTCGCGCTACCGCGCGATCGTCGGCTACGTCACGCCGACGCTGACGCATCGCAGCTTCCTCGCGGATCGCGCCGGCCGGCGCGCCGTCGGGGTGCCGGCGGCGCGCACGACGCCGCAGGGGCGGCGCGCGCTCGTGGGCGTCGGCGACGTCGCCCCGGGACTCGTCGAGGTGCTGCCTACGCAGGAGGACCTCGCCGCCCTGCGCGCGCGCGGCGGCGGTCGGCTGCCGGTCGACCCGCTGCGGCACCCGCTGCTGCTCGACCGGCTCGTCGCGCGCATCGACGCGCTCGCCGCGGCATGAGCGTCTCGCGCAGGGCGGATCCGTCCGGCATGCTGCCGGACCGACCGCTGTTGATCGACGGCGTGCCGTTCCAGACGGGCGACTGGGACGAGATCCGCAGCCCCTACGACGGCGCGCTCGTCGGTCGCGTGGCGCGCGCCTCCGCCGTCGACGTGCGGCTCGCGGTGCAGGCGGCCGGCAGCGCCTTCGCGGCGGGCGAGCTGCCGCTGTGGCGACGCATCGCCGTGCTCGAGCGCGCGGGCGAGCTGGTCGCGCAGCGAGGCGATGAGCTGTCGCGCCTGCTCGTCCGCGAGGCCGGCAAGCCGCTGCGGCAGGCGCGCACGGAGGTGGCGCGCACCGTCGAGACGCTGCGCTTCTCCGCGGCCGCGGCGCGCACGCAGGGCGGCGAGCTCATCCCGCTCGACGCGGTCGCGGCCGGCGAGGGCCGGCTCGGGCTCGTGCTGCGCGTGCCGCTCGGCGTCGTGGCGGCGATCACGCCGTTCAACTTCCCGCTCAACCTGGTCGCGCACAAGCTCGGGCCGGGGCTCGCGGCGGGCAATGCGATCGTGCTGAAGCCGGCCCCGCAGGCGCCGCTGTCCGGTTTCGCGCTCGCAGAGATCCTGCTGGAGGCAGGGCTGCCGGCGGGCTGGCTGCACGTCGTCGCCGGCGGCGCCGACGTCGGTGCGGAGCTCGTAGCGGCCGAGCAGGTCGCCGCGGTCACGTTCACCGGCTCGACCGCGGTCGGCTGGGGCATCCGCCAGGCGGCGCCGCGCAAGCGGGTGTGCCTGGAGCTCGGCTCGACCGCCCCGCTGCTGATCGACGAGACCGGCGACTGGGAGGACGCGGCCGACCGCTCGGCGCTCGCCGCCTTCGGACAGGCGGGACAGAGCTGCGTCTCCTTGCAGCGGGTGCTGGTGGACGCGCGCGTCGCCGACGCGTTCGTCGAGCGCCTCGCGGAGCGCACGCGCTCGCTCGCCGTCGGCGATCCGGCGCTGGAGGCGACGGAGGTCGGCCCGCTCATCGATGCCGGTCAGCGCGACCGCGTGAAGCGCTGGATCGACGCGGCGCTCGCCGCGGGCGCGCGCTGCGTCTGCGGCGGGGAGGTCAACGCGGACGGCACGCTGCAGCCGACCGTGCTCGCCGACGTGCCCGTCGACGCCGAGGTCTGGCGAGCCGAGGTCTTCGGCCCGGTCGTCGGCGTGCGCAGCGTCCATTCGTTCGCCGAGGCGATCGCCCTCGCCAACGACGCCGACTTCGGCCTCCAGGCCGGCGTCTACACGCGCCTGACGGACCGCGCCCTCGCGGCCGCGCGAGAGCTGCAGTTCGGCGGCGTGCTGATCAACGACGTGCCGACGACGCGCTATGAGCATCAGCCGTACGGCGGCGGGAAGGACTCGGGCAACACGCGCGAAGGGCCCCTGGCAGCGCTTCGCGAGCTCACGGAGGAACGCTTCGTCGCACTCGGCTGATGAGCGCGACGGCGATCGGCCGACTCGCGATCCGGCACCCGACCGAAGCCCTCGCCGACACCGTGAGACGAGGACAAGGGACACGTCCTAGCGCACAGGGCAGTCGAGGAGCTGGTGTGGGTGCCATCGGCGAGCAAGTTGCCCGCAGCGCCGTGCCCGGCCGGCGACGAGGTCGAGCAGTCTTGCAGGCATGCATGGCTAGGCGCCGACGAGGTCACGCCGCTGGAAGGCGCGGATTGCGCCGAGCGCGGCAGCCGTCCCGGCTGCCGTCATGACGGCTGCGGCGACGGGGCGGAGCGGTTGGGCGGGCACGAGCCCGATGTGCGCGAAGGGCGTCAGGTCGAGGAGCCACTGCGGCGGCCCGAGCAGCGAGCCGACGAGCTGCCAGAGGAATGCGACGGCGAGGAGCCCGTAGGCGACGTGGGCGCTCGCACGGGGTACGAGCGCGTAGGCGAGCGCGGCGAGCCCGAGGAACAGCAGCGCAACCGGCAGCGCGTTCGCGCCGGCTTCGAGCATCCGCGGGAGCGAGACGCTGGCGCCCGCGGAGGTGGCGCCGGCCCAGGCCAGCAGGCCGGCGGTCAGCGAGATCGCGACGGCGCCGGCCGCCGCCAGCGCGAGCCGGCCACCGAGCCAGCGGGCGCGGCCGACTGGCTGCGCGAGCATTGTCTCCAGCTGCTTGGCCTCCTCCTCCCTGGCGGCGCCGACCTGCGCGCAGGCGAACACGCAGAGGGCGAGCGCGACGAAGCTGAAGATGAGCGCGAGGTAACCGGTGGGGGTCGTGATCGACCCCGCGCCGAGCTTCGCGATCTGGTCCTGGACGCTCTGGGAGACGTCGGCAGGCGAGATGCTCTTGGAGACCGTGCCGAGGATGAACAGGAACGCCGCGCTGGTGCCGACCCACGCCGTCAGCGACCCGCGCTGGCTGCGCAGCGCGTGCGCGGTCGGCGAGGAGAGCAGTCGCAGGCGCGCGTCGGCGGTGTCGCGGGCCGGGAGCACGCCAGTGCCGACGTCGCGGGCGGCGGCGAGCCGGGCGGCGGCTACGAGCAGCAGCGCGCCGGCCGCGACGGGCAGCAGCAGCACGAGCGGCCGGGCGCCCGTGAAGGGGCGCAGCTCCTCCACCCAGCCGAGCGGCGAGATCCAGCGCAGCCAGCCGATGCCGTCGAGCGTGTCGGCGAGCACCCGCGCCAGGAACATCAGGCCGACGACCGCGCCGCCGAGCCCGAGCGCGATCCGGCGCGTGGGGGCGAGCTGGCTCGCGACGGCGCCCACGCCGACGCACACGAGCGCGACCGACGCCGTCGCCAGCGCGAGATACGCGGAGCCGCCGGCGGGCAGGCCTGCGAGCAGGAGTCCGGCGAGCTCGGAGAGCCAGAGGGCGAGGACGCCCACCGCGACCGCGGTCATCGCCGCGCGGTTTGCCGTGCGCCGCGCGACGGTGCCGGCGAGCACCAGCTCGAGGCGGCCCGAGTCCTCCTCGGCCCGCAGCGCCCGCACCGCCGCCAGCAGGCCGAAGGCCGCGGCAGCGATCGCCAGGACGCCGCCGACGCGCCAGGCGGCGTAGCCGCTCGTCGTCAGCAGGTCGCGGGGCTCGCCATACAGCAGGCGCAAGCCCTTGTTGGTGGCGAAGCTCTCGGCGAAGGCGAGGCGCTCGGCGTGCGTCGCGTAGGCGTGGCGGTAGCCGACCGGCTGGATGAAGGCGTACGCCGCGAACAGGTAGACGAAGGCAAGCGTGCGGACGCGGGCGTTGCGGATCGCTTGCCGCGCGAGGGCGCCCGCAGCCCCCTTGCCGCGCGCGGCGGCTACCCGTCGCGCGTCCGGCGCCGGCACCGTTCCGTCAACCGTCGACATGGACCTTGGAGCCGTCGTAGTGGTGCAGGAAGATCTCCTCCAGCGAGGGCTCGCGGCTCGTCAGCGCCGCGACCGGGTGACCGGCGAGCGCAGCGATCAGTGGCCCGATGCCGTTCGAGACCTGGAATCGCAGCGCGTTCGGGCCGGCGCTCGACACGTGCACGCCCGGGAGCGCCGGGAGGTCGGGCGCGCGGCCGGCGAAGGCGACGTCGACCATTTGGGCGCTGAGATGGCGCAACTGCTTGAGCGATCCCTGGTCGACCAGCTTGCCGTTGCGGAGGATCCCGACGCGGTCGCAGAGGGCCTCGACCTCGCTGAGGATGTGCGAGGAGAGGAAGATCGTCTGCCCCCGCTCCTTGGCCTCCTGCGCGCAGTCGCGGAAGACGACCTCCATCAGCGGATCGAGCCCGCTCGTCGGCTCGTCGAGCAGCAGCAGGTCCGCGCGCGTCGCGAGTGCCGCGATCAGCTGCACCTTCTGGCGGTTGCCCTTCGACAGCGCCCGGATCTTCTTGCGCGTGTCGAGCTCGAAGCGCTCGACGAGCAGGTCGCGGTAAGCGACGTCGGTGCCGCCGTGCAGACGCGCGAGCAGCTCGAGCGTCTCCGCGCCCGTGAGCGACGGCCACAGGAACGGCTCGCCCGCGACGTAGGCGATCCGCCGATGCGCGGTCACCGGGTCGCCCCATGCATCGACGCCGAACAGCTCGGCGCGACCGGCGGTCGGGCGGTGCAGCCCGAGCAGCAGCCGGATCGTCGTCGTCTTGCCGGCGCCGTTGGGCCCGAGGTAGCCGTAGACCTCGCCCCGCTCGATCGCGAGCTCGAGGCCGTCGAGGGCTGTCGTCTCGCCGTAGCGCTTCGTGAGATTCTGTGTCTGGATAGCCAACATATTTGCGGAAACTACAGTATGTTCATGAAACAGTGAAATCTCCTGGGGAGAGCTTCGACCGCGAGCCGCGGGCGGTCATGCAGTTCGTGGAGCGCTTCGCCGCGGCGCTCGTCGACGCCGGCATGCCGCGGATGGCAGCGCTCGTGTTCGTCGCGCTCCTGACGAGCGATTCCGGCCGCATGACCGCGGACGAGCTGGTGACGCAGCTGCAGGTCAGCCGCGCGGGAGTCTCGGGCGCGGTCCGCTATCTGAACCACGTCGGCGCGCTCAGCCGCTCGCGCGCGCCAGGCTCGCGCCGCGAGCACTATGCGCTCGAGGACGGCACCTGGTACGAGCTCGTCGCCCGCCGCGAGCAGTTGCTCGAACGCTGGGTCACCGCCGCGCGCGCCGGCGTCGACGCGCTCGGCGTCGCGACGCCCGCCGGCGCGCGGCTCGCGGAGTCGCTCGCCTTCTTCGAGTTCCTGCAGGCCGAGATGCCGGCGATGCTCGCGCGCTGGAAAGCCCAGCGCGCGAGTGCGATGCCGTCCGCGAACCACGCGACCGCTTCCCATGACAGGGTCGGTCAGGGGAAGCGAGCTTCTCGCGGAGCGGCTTAAGGCTTGCCCTCGGGCGGCCCCGTCAGAACACGACCGTCGTGTTGCCGTGCACGAGGACGCGGTCCTCGCAGTGCCACTGGACCGCGCGTGCGAAGACGGCGCGCTCGATGTCGGCGCCGAGCCGCGTGCTGCACGGCGCGGTCGCCCCGTCGATGATGGATGTCGCCTGCTACCTGGCGGTCATGGCGGAGCTGGAGCCCGGGCGCGAACGCCGTCACCGCTGAGGAGCGCACCGAGGCTCTACGCGACCGTCGGGAAGCGCTTGAAGATGAAGGGAGAGCGCTCGCGGATCAAGGGAGGCGATGGTGGAAGACGCCGGCCTCGATGGTGCTTAGCGTCGGTGGCGCGGCATGGACTGCTACGACGGGTGATCCTGTCGGGGCGTTGATAGCTGCGGGGAGCGCTGCCATGGCCGCCGTGCCTTCGGGGCCGGCCGTCGTGGACAGCCATTCGTACCTGTATCGCGCGAAGGCGCTGGCGTAGCCCTCGGGCGCAGGCAGGGTCGGCGGGATTGCCCTTCGATTGGCGGCGTGTCGAGATCACGGCAGCGTTGCGGTCGCGCGTTCGAGGTCGCCGCGGTCGATGACCCGCTCTACGAGGAAGCCCGGCCGACTCACCGGCGCGGAGCGTCCGAAGCTCGGCGTCGGTCAGTGGCCGGTAGAGGATGCGGTAGTCGCCGCGGCGTAGGCGCAGCCATGGTGTGCGGCCGACGAGGGGCTTGACGTCGAGGTTTGGCGGCTGGGGCTCCGCGGCGAGGTCCTGTTCGAGGAGGTTCAGTAGGCGGCGGCGGTTGGCGTGGTCGATGCGGCGCACGTCTTTGAGGGCGCGCTTCGACAGCTCGATGTGGTTCATCGCTCGGGCGCTGCGGGCGAGTCAGTCCGCGTCTGCGTCAAGGAGGCGTCGTGCCTCGGCGAGCGAGGTCGTCTCGCCGCGGGCCAGCTCGCGGTCGGCGGCGGCCATGCCCTTGACGAACTCGGGGGCGTTGGCGAGCACGAAGTCCTCGAACTGCGCGGAGTCCACGGGCAGCATGTACGCGACTGGACGGCCGCGCCGCGTGATCATCGCGGGCTCCTTCGTCTCGTCCAGCTCGTTGATGATGGCGCTGGCGTTGCGGGCCAGCTCGCGAACGCCGATGGTGCTCATGACGGTCTCCGAGTGTTGTACGACTCCATGTACGTACCTGGAGGATAGCGCGGCTGCACACTCGGAGCAAGCCCTGCTGGTCAGGCTACGGCCGACGCCAGTCTTCGCGATGCCGGCAGCCGCACGACCGAAGCCAGCCGCACCCCGTCACCGCCAGCCACGCAGCGCGCCACGCTATGAACCCGCGATCCGTTTGCTCGGGAGCGCGATCGGAGCCAGCGGCACGAGCGTCGCCGGGTTCGCATTGCGGTCCTCTGGGAGTAGATGACGCTGGTGTCGAGGACCGCGCGCCGCGGCTGGTCCACTGTCCCACCTGCACATGCGTATGGTCGCTGTGGCCGGCGATCGTTGGCCGGAGGTCGTTGAGTTCGAGTGCTTCGACCGTGACGGCGAGCGCCGGCCTGGTCGGCCGAGGGCGTGCGCTCTGTGGCGGACGTGAGAAGCCGCGGCCTCGCGCACCAGTTCGGGGCTGTTCGCGTTTGTTCGCGGCTGTTCGGTCGCGACCACGACGCCGACGCGCGCTGGTCCCAGCCATCCGGTCCACGAGGGGCTCGCCGATGGCCGGAGGTCAGGCCGGCTGCGCTGCGAACAGACGCGAATCGGGGCGAGCAGAGTCGAACGGATCGACCGGTGCGCGCGAACAACCGCGAACAGAGCCACGAGGACGAGCCGATAAAAATGGGACCAGACGGCGATAAAAATGGGACCGGCGGCTTCCGGATCAAGTAGCTGGAACCCGAAAATCACGGTGGCGTAAGGATTCGGCCGAGGGACCCAGCGTGAGCTACGTCCTGTCACACCGGAGGTCGAGGCGCTGGTCTGGAGGCCAGCGCTCCGCGCAGGCGCGGACATTCCCACGAGGGCGAACCTGATAAAAATCAGACGGGACAGCGGCTTCGGGCGGCTGCCGAACGTGGAAGTGCCCGAAAACGCTGCACTGCGCCCGTAGCTCAGCTGGATAGAGCGTCGGTCTACGGAACCGAAGGTCAGAGGTTCGAATCCTCTCGGGCGCGCTTAAAATGCCTGCAAATCGCGGGTTTGACGGACTACCTTAGAGCGTCTTGTGCGCTATCTTGTGCTCCAGATGGCCAGATGTGTGGCCATCAAGGCGGCGATGCGCACGTAGACCCGCTCATGGCTGGCCCCGCCCGCTGCGGCCAAACTGCAGGGCTGCGGAAGGCGCCAGCGTCAGCCGTGCCTGTGGCCTCGGCCATCCCGGTCGTTCTGGTTCGACGCGACGCGGAAGCTTGACTAGACCATATGGGCGGTGAGTCGGTCGGCACCCGTGCATAAGTTGTCGCGGGTCAGGGCCGAAGATTTGGGGTTCGGTCCGCCGTGTGGGAAACGGCGCGTCGAAGGAACCCGACGGCGGTCGTGGCTTTCTCGTCGGGGAGCACCTCGACGTAGGCCAGCCGGGTCGCGTCATCGACGGCGACACGGACGGCGTCCCAGCCGACGCGCATGCGCCGGATCCCGGCCGCGTCGGTGGGAGCCAGGCGTTGGTTGTGTGGAATGCGCGCTCAGGAACTACAGCGATCGCGGCAGTACCCTTGCTCGATGAATGCTTGACGAACGCCGTCTGCGGCGTGTCCTGGAGGTCGGGCGCACGGTCGTCTCCGAGCTCGACCTCGAGGCCGTGTTGCAGCGGGTCCTGGAGGAGGCTCGCGAGCTGACCGGGGCGCGCTACGCGGCGCTGGGGATCCTCGACGAGCAGGGCAGTGAGCTCGAGCGCTTCCTGACTGTCGGGATCGACGCGCAGACGCATCGCCAGATCGGTGCGCTGCCGCGTGGCCGCGGTGTGCTCGGCGTGCTGATCGAGGATCCACAGCCGCTGCGCTTGACGGATGTAGGCGAGCATCCACGTTCCTACGGCTTCCCGGTCGGCCACCCGCCGATGACGTCCTTCCTCGGGGTTCCGATCCGCGTGCACGGCGAGGGCTACGGCAATCTCTATCTTGCTGAGAAGGCCGGCGCGACCGAGTTCGGCGGGGACGACGAGGAGACGATCGGCCTGCTCGCGGGCTGGGCCGGTGTGGCGATCACCAATGCGCGTGCATACCACGGCGAGCACGATCGTCGGCACGTGCTCGAGCAGGCGGTGCGCGGACTGGAGGCTGCGATGGCGATCGCGCGAGCGGTCGGCGGCGAGACGAGCCTCAAGCGGATCCTCGAGCTGATCATCAAGCGTGCACGCGCGCTCGTCGGCGCACGCGGCGTGCTGATCCTGTTGCGGGAAGGGGACGAGCTCGTCGTGGCCGCGGTCGCGGGAGCGCTCGAGGGCAGCCTGCTGGAGGAGCGCATCCCGGTCGAGGGATCGATCAGCGGGCACGTGCTGCGGACGCAGCGCTCCGAGCGACTCGCGAACGTGCGCGACCAGCTGCGCTTCGCGATGGCGGGTCAGGTCTCCGTCGAGTCGGGACTGTTCGTTCCGCTCGTCTTTCGGGGACGCTCGCTCGGCGTGCTGAACGTCTTCGACCGCGGCGACGACGGCGGGGAGTTCACGGACGAGGACGAGCAGCTGCTCGAGGGCTTCGCGGCGAGCGCCGCGACGGCGGTCGCGACCGCGCAGACGGTCGCGAGCGAGGGCCTGCGGCGCAGCATCGAGGCATCCGAGCGCGAGCGCCAGCGCTGGGCACGCGAGCTCCACGACGAGACGTTGCAGGAGCTCGCCGGCCTGAAGGTCCTGCTGTCGGGCGCGCGCCGAAGCGGGGACCTCGCAGTCGTGCAGCGTACGCTCGCGACCGCGATTGAGCAGATCGACACCGAGATCACCGGCCTGCGCCGGCTCATCACCGATCTGCGCCCTGCCGCGCTCGACGCGTTCGGTGTGAAAGCCGCGCTCGAGAGTCTGGCGGAGCGCATCACCGGGACGTCCGGGCTGGAGATCGACCTGCACGTCGATCTCGCGTTCGAGTCGGGCCGCTCGGCCCGGCGGCCTCCTGCGGCGATCGAGAGCACGCTCTACCGGCTCGGGCAGGAGGCGCTGACGAACGTCGTCAAGCATGCCGGCGCCGCCAGCGTGGAGATCTCGGTCGTCGAGGACGCCGAGCACATCGATATCGCCGTCCGCGACGACGGCGCCGGCTTCGACCCCACGGCGCCAAACGAGGGGTTCGGCCTGCTCGGCATGCGGGAGCGAGCGTCGCTCGTCGGCGGCGAGCTGACCGTGGAGACGGCGCCGGGCGCGGGCACGACGATCCATGCGAGCATTCCCGTCGCCGCTTCGGTCACCGGCACGGCGACCGAAGCACGCGACGCGACGGGCTGATGGTGCGCGCACCGCGGTACGAGGCGCTCATCACCGGGCGCTACCGCGTGCTGACGGTGCTCGCGCTGGTCGCGATCGCAGGCGGCGGCGCGCTGCACATCGCCGCGCTGCCCGGCGCGGGCGACGCGGTCTGGGCGACGCTCGTGGTCGTCATGCTCGTACCGTTGTCCTGGTCGGTCGCGCGCGACGTCGTGCGCGGACGTTTCGGCGTCGACGTGATCGCGCTGATCGCGATGGCAGGTGCGCTCGCGCTCGGCGAGTACCTTGCCGGTGCCGTAGTGGCACTGATGCTAGCCGGCGGCAACGCGCTCGAGGCGTCGGCGAGCCGCCGTGCCCGCCGCGCGCTCGCGCGGCTGCTGGAGCTGGCGCCGACGATCGCGCACGTGCGGCGCGACGGGCAGATCGAGGAGGTGCCGGTCGACGCGATCATGGTCGGTGACGTCGTGATCGTGCGCTCCGGCGAGGTCGTGCCGGTCGACGGCGTCGTCGTCTCCGAGCGAGCACTGCTCGACGAGGCGACGCTGACGGGAGAGCCTCTGCCCGTCTCGCGCCTGCGCGGCGAGCCCCTGCGCAGCGGCACGTCGAACGCTGGAGCGCCGTTTGACCTGCGCACCCGACGCCGCGCCGCGGACAGCTCGTACGCCGCCCTGGTCGAGCTCGTGGCGCGGTCCGAGCGTGAGCGCGCGCCATTCGTGCGCCTCGCCGATCGCTACGCGGCCATCCTCCTGCCGCTCACGCTGCTGACCGCGGGGGCTGCTTGGGCGCTGAGCGGCGACCCGGTGCGCGCACTCGCGGTTGTCGTCGTCGCGACGCCGTGCCCGCTGATCCTCGCCGCGCCGATCGCGTTCGTCGCCGGCATCTCGCGCGCCGCGAGCATGGGCATCATCGTCAAGAGCGGTGGGGCGATCGAGGCGCTCGGCCGCGTCCGCAGCGTGCTGCTGGACAAGACCGGGACGCTCACCGTCGGCGCACCGCGCGTCGAGGCGGTGCACCCTTCGGGCGACGGCGGCGGCGACGAGCTGCTGCGCCTCGCGGCCTCGCTCGAGCAGCTCTCCCCACACGTGCTCGCCGAGTCGATCGTGCACGCGGCGCAGGACCGTGGCGCACGACTCGAGAACCCCGTCGAGGTGCATGAGGAGCCGGGCCAGGGCATCGATGGGCGCGTCGGCGCCCATCGCGTCGCCGTCGGCAGCCCGGCGTTCGTGCGGCGCCAGATGACGAGCGGGTCACCGGCCGGCTTGGCAGCCGGCGACGGCACGACGGTCCACGTCGCGCTCGACGGCGCGTTTGCAGGCGCGATCGCGATCGGCGACGCGCTGCGTCCCGACGCCACGGCGATGGTTTGCGCCCTGCGCGAGGCGGGCGTCCGCTACGTCGCGCTCGTCTCGGGGGACCGCCGCTCGACCGCGGAGGCGGTCGGCCGCGCGGTCGGGGTCGACCGCGTCTACGCCGAGCAGTCACCCGAGGACAAGCTGGCGGTCGTGCGCGCCGTGCGCGAGGACGAGGAGCGTGCGCCGGTCGCGATGGTCGGCGACGGCGTCAACGACGCGCCCGCGCTCGCGATCGCCGACGTCGGCATCGCGATCGCGGGCGAGGGCTCAACGGTCTCGGCGCAGACCGCCGACGTGGTGATCGTCGTCGATCGCATCGAGCGGGTCGCGGCGGCGGTGCAGATCGGTCGGCGCTCGCTCGTGATCGCACGCCAGAGCGTGCTCGTCGGCATGGGGCTCAGCGTTGCGGCGATGGCTGCGGCTGCGGCTGGGCTGCTCGCCCCGGTCGCCGGCGCGTTGCTGCAGGAGGGCATCGACGTCGCGGTGATCCTCAACGCGCTGCGCGCGTTGCGCTCCGGGTGAGGCGCGCGGGCGTCTCGACATCGGACCGGACCGAACCGCCTCCACACGGCTGCGGGCAACCACGGAGCGGTACGCGGAGCGTCGCGGATGCCGAGCGCGATGGGGCGTGCCAGGCTGGCCGGCGATGGGAAACCGTGAGCGCCGGCCGGCGATCCAGCGTGTCGCGCTCAAGCGCAAGCTGCTCGAGCGCTATCGGTCGATCGTCGACTGATGGCCGCGGGAGCTATCGAGCCCTCGATCGCGCTACCGAGCGATGCGGCGCTCGCCGCGCGCGAGGTCGACGTCGCGCTGCAGGACGGCTCGCCGGTCCACGTCCGGCCGGTACGGCCGGTGGATCTGCCCGCGTTGCGGGCGTTCCTCACGGGCCTGTCGTTGGAGGACCGCCGCCTGCGCTGGTTCACCGGCGCGGCCAACCTCGACGCCGCGGCCCGCTGGGCGGCCGCGGTCGACCGGCGCCAGCGCGACGGCGTGCTCGCGATCGCCGGCGACGGGACGATCCTCGGCCACGCAGCCTGGGCGCGGCTCGCGCCCGACCGCGCCGAGATCGCGTTCGAGGTCGCAGGGCCGATGCGGGGCCGCGGGCTCGCGACGGTCCTGCTGGCGCACCTGGCCTTCGGCGCACGAGCGCAGGGAATCGCGACGCTCGTCGCCGATGTCCTGCCCGAGAACCACCGCATGCTGGAGGTCTTTCGCAACAGCGGCCTGCCGCTGGATGTGCGCTCGGAGCCGGGTGTGCTGGTCGTCGAGATGCCGGCCACGTTCACGCCCGAGGCGCGTGCGGCGTTCGAGCAGCGCGACCGCATCGCCGCCATCGCCGCGATGGACGCCGTCCTGCGACCACGCTCGATCGCCGTGGTCGGCGCCTCGCCCGATGCAACGTCGATCGGCGGAGCGGTCTTCGCGAATCTGCTCGCCGGCGGCTACACGGGTGCGCTTCACGCCGTGAACCGGCGCGGGCGCCCGATCGACGGCCATCCGTGCCATCGCTCGGTCGAGGACGTGCCCGGCGAGCTGGACGCGGTCGTGCTCGCGATCCCGGCGCGCGAGACGATCGCCGTCGCCCAGCGCTGCGCAACGCGCGGCGTGCGCGCCCTCGTCGTGCTGAGCGCCGGCTTCGCCGAGACCGGCGCCGAGGGCGTGGCGCTGCAGCACGAGTTGCTCGCGACCTGCCGCGCCGGCGGGATTCGCCTGGTCGGCCCGAACTGCCTCGGCGTGCTGAACACCGACCCGGACATGAAGCTCGACGCGAGCTTCGCGCCGAGCGCACCGCCCGCCGGCGGCGTCGGGCTGCTGTCGCAGAGCGGCGGCGTCGGGATCGCGCTGCTCGAGCAGGCGCGCACGCTCGGGATCGGCATCTCGGCGTTCGTCTCGGTCGGCAACAAGGCCGATCTGTCCGGCAACGACTTCCTCGACTGGTGCGAGCAGGACGAGCGCACGCACGCGATCCTGCTCTACCTCGAGTCGTTCGGGAACCCGCACAAGTTCTCACGGATCGCGCGGCGCGTCGGGCGCGCGAAGCCGATCGTCGCCGTCAAGGCCGGGCGCACCCCGGCCGGAGCGCGGGCCGCCTCCTCGCACACCGGCGTGCTGCTCGCCGGCTCCGAGGTCGCCGTCGAGGCGCTCTTCCGCCAGGCCGGGGTGCTGCGCGTCGACACGCTCGGTGAGCTGTTCGACCTCGCGGTGCTGCTCGACCGCCAGTCGCTTCCCGTCGGCCCGCGGGTGGCGATCGTGACGAATGCGGGCGGGCCGGGGATCATGTGCGCCGACGCGTGCCAGGCCGCAGGGCTGGAGCTTCCTGAGCTGTCGCAGGCGCTGCAGCGCGAGCTCGCCGAGCGCGCGCCGAGCGCGGCGTCGCTCTCCAACCCGGTCGACTTGATCGCCGCCGCGACGCCGGAGGCGTTCGGCAGCTCGATCGAGGCGATCGGCCGCTCGGGCGCGGTCGACGCGATCGTCGCCGTGTTCGTGCCGCCGCTCGTGACGCATGCCGAAGACGTGGCGCGCGCGATCGGCGAGGCGGCGCGCGCGCTTGGCGGGCGCCTGCCGCTGCTGACGGTGTTCATGACGGCCGAGGGCGCGCCCGCAGAGCTGCGCGACGCGGAGGTCCCGCTGCCGAGCTTTCGCTTCCCGGAGGACGCGGCGCGCGCGCTCGGTCGTGCGGCCGCGCACGCGCGCTGGCGTGCGGCGCCGGGCGGCGAGGTGCCGGCGTTCGCTGACGCGCGACCCGACGAGGCGGCCGCGATCATCGCGCACGCACTCCAGGCGGGCGCGACGTGGCTCGACCCCGGCGACGTCCATGCGCTGCTCGCCTGTCACGGGCTGCCGCTCGCGTCGCAGCGGATCGCGCGCACCCCGACTGCCGCCGCGCGCGCCGCCGCCGAGCTCGGCGGCCCGGTCGTGCTGAAGGCGATCGCGCCGGGGCTCCTGCACAAGAGCGACGCGGGCGGCGTCGCGCTCGACCTTGCCGGGCCGACCGCGGTGCGACGCGCCGCGCAGGCGATGCGTGCCCGGCTCGCCGACGCCGGCCATCCGCCCAGCGGCTTCCTCGTCCAGCGGATGGCACCCGCTGGAGTGGAGATGCTCGTCGGCGCGACGACTGACCCGCTGTTCGGCCCGGTGCTCGTGTGCGGCGCCGGCGGCCGCGCGGTCGAGCTGCTGCGCGACATCGCCGTGCGGCTCGCGCCGCTCACCGACCGCGACGCGCGCGAGATGCTCCGCGAGCTGAGCACGTTCCCGCTGCTCGAGGGTTACCGCGGCGAGCCGCCGGTCGACATCGCCGCGCTCGAGGACGTCCTGCTGCGCATCAGCACGCTCGTCGAGGCGCACCCCGAGGTCGTCGAGCTGGACTGCAACCCGGTGATCGCGTCGACCGCCGGCGCCGGCGCCGTCGTCGTCGACGCGCGCATCCGCGTCGCGCCCTGCGCAGCGCCCGTGCCGACGCCCGCGCTGCGCACGTGAGCCCGCGATCGCCGTTCCATGAGGCTCCTCCGGCGCGCGCGCTTCCCGACGAACGCCTGGAACCGCCGGCGCCCACGCTCGGCGAGCTCGGCGGGCTCGCCGTCGCCGAGGCTCTCGCCGCGCTCGGCAGCGCACCGGGCGGCCTGTCCACGACGGAGGCGCGGGGACGCCGGCGCGTGTAGGGCCCAACGCGCTGCGCGTCCACGACGTGCGCGCCCGGCGTGTCCCGACGAGGCGCTGCTGACGGGCGAGTCGCTGCCGGCGGCGAAGTCGGCGGCTCCGGCCGAGCCGGGCGACTCGCCGCTCGCGCTCTCCTCGTGTGCGTTCATGGGCACGATCGTGCGCGGCGGCACCGCGCGCGGTCGTCGCGCGCACCGGCCAGTCGACCGCGTTCGGTGGGATCGCCACCTCGCTCGGCGCACACGTCGACGAGACCGCCTTCCAGCACGGGCTCCGCGATTTCTCGAAGCTGCTGATCAACGTGACCGCCGCGCTGACCGTCTCGATCTTCGTCGTCAACACCGCGCTGCAGCGGCCGCTGCTCGAGTCTGCGCTGTTCGCGCTCGCGATCGCCGTCGGGCTCGCGCCGCAACTGCTGCCGGCGATCGTGACGATCAGCCTCGCACGCGGCGCCGCGTTGCTGGCGCACGGCGGCGTCGTCGTGAAGCGGCTGATCGCGATCGAGGACCTCGGCAACATCGAGACGCTCTTCACCGACAAGACGGGGACGCTGACGCAGGGCAGCGTGCGCTTCACCGCTGCGCTCGACCCGCACGGCGCGCCGGCGCCCTCCGTGCTCGGCCTCGGCCTCGTCGGCAATGCGGCCGTCGTGGAGGACGGCCGCGCCGTCGGCGGCAACCAGCTCGACCGGGCGCTGTGGGACGCGGGCGCGCTCGCGCCGCGCCACACGCGCGTCGCCGACGCGCCGTTCGACTACGACCGTCAGCGCATGTCGGTGCTCGCCGACCTCGACGAGGGCGGGCGGCGGCTGCTCGTCAAGGGCGCGCCGGAGGCGATCCTCGCACGCTGCGGGCGCCGGAGAGGCGACCCGCGCGACGCGCGAGGCGCAGTTCGCCGCGGGCGCGCGCATCGTCGCGCTCGCGACACGCGCCGGAGCTGACGACGATCGCGCCGGATGACGAGCACGATCTCGAGCTGGCCGGCTTCCTCGCGTTCGCCGACCCTCCGAAGACGGACGCGGCCGCCGCGATCGCACGGCTTGCGCGGCTCGACATCGCAGTGAAGGTCGTGACCGGCGACAACGATCGCGTCGCACGGAAGGTCTGCGACGACCTCGGAATCCCCGTGCTCGGCGCGCTCACGGGCAACGAGGTCGCGCAGATCGCGGACGACGAGCTGGGTGCCGCGGTCGCGCGCACGACGATCTTCGCGCGCGTGACGCCGGAGCAGAAGGCACGCGTGATCCGCGCCGCGCGCCGCGCCGGCACGACGGTCGGGTTCCTCGGCGACGGCGTCAACGACGCGGTCGCGCTGCACGAGGCCGACGTCGGCATTTCCGCCGAGTCCGCCAGCGGCGTGGCGAAGGACGCGGCCGACATCGTGCTCACGACGAAGGACCTCGACCTGCTGGCCGAGGGCGTCGTGCAGGGCCGTTGCATCTTCGCGAACACGATCAAGTACGTCCTGATGGCGACCTCGTCGAACTTCGGGAACATGTTCAGCGCGGCCGCCGCATCGCTGTTCCTGTCATTCCTGCCGATGCTGCCGACCCAGATCCTGCTCAACAACTTCCTCTACGACGTCGGCGAGCTGACGATCCCGACCGACAACGTGGACGCGGAGATGCTCGAGCGCCCCTCGCAGTGGGACATCGCGCTGATCCGGCGCTTCATGTCGCTGTTCGGACCGATCAGCTCGGCCTTCGACTTCATCACCTTCGGCGTGATGCTGTGGGGCTTCCACGCCGGTCCGTCGCTGTTCCGCAGCGGCTGGTTCGTCGAGTCGCTCGCGACGCAGGCGCTCGTCGTCTTCGTCATCCGCACGCGGCGCGTGCCGTTCCTCCGCAGCCGGCCGAGCCGACCGCTGCTGGCGACGACGCTCGCGGTCGTGCTCGTCGGCGCGGCACTGCCGTACTCGCCGCTCGCACACGTGCTCGGCTTCACCGCGCTGCCATGGGACTTCTTCCTGATCCTTGCCACCATGGTCGCCGTCTACCTCGCGCTCGTCGAGGCCGGCAAGGCGTGGTTCTTTCGCGCGTCGCGACGAGTAACGGCACGCACGCCGCGCCGCCAGCACGAGCGTAGGCTCGCGCGTCGCCGTGCGCACTGGAGCGCGTGGCGCACCTCCTAGCGGTCCGGCGGCGTGCGGCCGTCGACCACCGACGGAGCACGGGAGCCCGATCCGTCTCCTCGCGGGCCGCGAGGCAGGGGGCGAGATCGCGTGCCGCGATCCACGCGTCGTCGCAGCCACATCGGCGGCGTCTCCGCGCCCCGGCCGCAGGAACTACGGACGCGGCGCGGAGTGGGCGCGACTAACCTCGGCCTTCGCATGAGCGTCGACGAGCAGCAGCCGAACGTCCCGCTCATCCGAGTCGTGATCGCAGACGATCACGCGGTCGTGCGCACCGGTTTGCGGATGGTGCTCGACGCCGAGCACGGGATCGAGGTCGTCGCCGAGGCCGGCGACGTGCCCTCGGCGCTGCGCGCCGTGCGGGGCCATCGCCCGGACGTGCTCGTGCTCGACCTCAACATGCCAGGCGAGCCGAGCCTCGGGGTGATCCCACACTTTGTCGAGCAGATGCCGGGAACGGCGATCGTCGTGCTGACGATGCAAAAGGACCCCGCGTTCGCGCGCGAGGCGCTGCGCACCGGCGCGCGCGGCTACGTGCTCAAGGAGGCCGCCGACGCCGAGCTCGTCCGAGCTGTGCGGCTCGCGCGCGATGGCCGCACCTACCTCAACCCCGAGCTGGGCGCGCGGATGGCGGCCGAGCCGCCGCCCAGCGGTCCGCCCGACGACCTCACCGAGCGCGAGCTCGCGGTCCTGCGCCTGATTGCGCTCGGCCACACCAACGGCGAGATCGCCGGACAGCTCTACCTCAGCGTCCGAACTGTCGAGTCCCACCGCGCGCACATCCAACAGAAGGTCCGCCGCTCCACCCGCGCGGAGCTCGTCCGTTACGCGCTCGACCACGGGCTGATCGATCAGAGCGGCTAGACGACTGCCTCCGCGCGCGGCGCCACCGCCGTAGCTCGCGCTCGGATCGGGAACAGGGTTCGTCGTCTGATCCCGCTGGTTTGCCGTATCTGACTGACAGCGGTGGAGTACGGATGCCGCGGACACCAGCGGCTCCATAGCATCCACCAGATGCCGCTCAGGGTGATCCGAGGAGGCAGGTCTTGAACTTCACGGCGTCAGGCACGGTCGGTGCCGTGTTCAACCTGAACCATCCGGCGCATGTCGTGCATTGGCACTTCATTCAGCTGTCGGTCGCGAACATCGTCGTGCTCGCCGCGATGTTGGTCGTGTTCGCGCTGGCGCTCGTGCTGCCGTTCCCTGGTGCCGCGCGCCGG
>DASRXW010000081.1:0-47075 GCA_035654055.1 Conexibacter sp. | reverse complement strand
GGGTCTTGTCGGTGGTCCGGGCGGTGTTGGCGGGGTTGGTGGGAGTGGTCCGGGTGGTCGTCCCGCGAACGCGATGGACGACATCCTGATCGAGGAGCTGGAGTTGGGTGTGCGTTCGTACAACTGCCTCAAGCGCGCGGGTATCCAGACGGTTGGGGACTTGATCTCGAAGACCGAGAACGAGCTCAACGCGATCCCGAACTTCGGCAAGAAGTCGATCGACGAGGTCATCGAGACGCTTGAGGGCCGCGGCCTGTCCCTGCGCCAGGACTGACGACCCGCAGCTGGGACCCACCCGCAGCCGGGCGTGGCCACCGCTACCCTCCGCCGATGCGCCCGCTCCCCACCTGGCCGATCGCCGCCGGCGCGCTGGTGCTCGGCTTCGCGGTCGCGCAGGCGACCGGCGTGCGAGCACTCGGCGGGATCGTCCTCTTCCTCGGCGCGCTCGCGTGCGGGCTGCGCTGGCGCCTGCTGCTCGGGCTGCCGCGCACGCTCGCGCTCGTCGCCGTCTTCCTCGCGGGCTTCGTCCTCGCTCACCCGCTCGGCCACGCGATCGGCTCGTGGCCGGCGGTCTTTCTGGTCGCGGCGATCGTCGGCGGCATCACGTGGCGCGTGGCCGACGCGCCCATCGCCGCGGCGGCCCCGGCTCGCCGCGCCTGACGAGGCCGGCCGCCACCGCCGCACAGGCCGCCACCGAAGCTCTTGTCCCCGTGGCGCACCAAGCTTGGACACCCGTGCAACGACGCGGGCAGATCGGGCTGCGACACTCGCTGCATGAACACGGGACGCCCACCGCAGATCGTCGCCTTCGGGGGTGGCGGATTCTCGATGGAGGCGGGGAATCCGCTGCTCGACGACTACGTGCTGTCGCTCGCGGGGCGGGAGCGTCCGCGCGTCTGCTTCGTGCCGACCGCCTCCGGCGACGCGGACCACTACGTCGTGCGCTTCTACCGCACGTTCGCCAGCCGCTGCGAGGCGTCGCACGTGACGCTGTTCCGGCGCGAGCGGGGTGGCGGCGCCGTCGAGGGCGACCTCGAGGCGCACCTCCTGCAGCAGGACGTGATCTACGTCGGCGGCGGCAGCGTCGTCTCGCTGCTCGGCGCGTGGCGCGCGCACGGGCTCGACCGCATCCTCAAGCTGGCGTGGAAGCGCGGCGTCGTGCTGTGCGGCCTGTCCGCCGGCTCGCTGTGCTGGTTCCAGGAGGCCGTGACGGCGTTCCACGGCGCGCCGACGGTCGTGCGCGGGCTCGGCCTGCTGCCCCACTCGAACTGCGTCCACTACGACGGCGAGCCGGAGCGGCGCGAGGAGTACCGCCGCTTCGTCGGCGACGGCGTGCGACCCGGCTACGCGGCCGACGACGGCGCCGCGCTGCACTTCGTCGGCCGCGACCTGCGGCGGGTCGTGAGCTCGCGCCCGCGCGCGCGGGCGTTCCGCGTCGAGCCGCGCGACGGCGACGTCGTCGAGGACCCGCTGCCCGTCAGCTACCTCGGGGACATGGCGCGGGACCTGGCGGTCGCGTGACGGTCCGCGACCGCCTGCGCGGCGGCCCGACGATCCTCGCGATGGGCGGCGGCGGCTTCACGATGGAGCCGGACAACCCCGCGCTGGACGACTTCGTCCTGTCGCTGGTCGATCGCCCGGAGCCCCGTGTCCTCTTCCTGCCGACCGCCTCGGGCGACCCGACGGCGCACATCACCGCGTTCTACGCGCGCTATGCCCGCGCCGCGTCGGCGACGCACCTCTCGCTCTTCCGCCGCCACGGCTCGGCCCGCACGCTCGCGGACATCGTGCTGGAGCAGGACGTGATCTACGTCGGCGGCGGCTCGATGCGCAACCTGCTCGCGATCTGGCGCGCGCACGAGCTCGACGAGCTGCTCGTCGAGGCGTGGCGGCGCGGGATCGTGCTCGCAGGCCTCAGCGCCGGCGCGATGTGCTGGTTCGCGGGGGGCGTGACCCGGTCCAGCGGTCCCCTCGAGGTGATCGAGGGGCTCGGACTGCTGCCCGGGTCGTTCACCGTCCATGCGGACGGGGAGCCCGAACGGCTGCCGGTGTGGCTCGCCGCCGTGCGGAGCGGCGAGCTGCCCGGCGGCTGGGCGGCCGACGACGGCGTCGGCCTGCTGTTCCGCGGCACGCGCATGGTGCGCGTCGTCAGCTCGCGCCCCGGCACCGCCGCGCTGCGCGCGGACGCGGTCGGCGACGAGCTCGTGAGGCACCGGATCGAGCCGGAGCTGCTCGGCGTGGACCCGACCCGCCCGCCGACGCCGGCGACGCTGCCGGTGCCGGACGACATCCGCGAGCTGCGGGAGCTGCGCGACATGCGCGCCGCCGGCGGGCTGCGGCGCATCTGAGCGCACGCCGTAGGCTTGCGCGGATGGAGATCGCGCGCCGCGAGGAGCTGGAGCCGTACGTCACGCGCGACGGCTCGGAGATCCGCGAGTGGGTCGCGCCCGGAACGCCGGGACGGCGCCAGAGCCTCGCCGAGGCGACCGTGCCGGCGGGCGGCGCGACGCTCGCGCATCACCACCGCCTGAGCGAGGAGATCTACCTGGTGACGCACGGCCGCGGGCGCCTGCGGCTCGGCGAGGAGGTGCGAGAGATCGGGCCGGGCGACTGCGTCGTGATCCCGCCCGGGACCGTGCATCGACTGTGGGCCGATCCCGACGGACCGCTCGTCGTCGTCTGCTCGTGCGTGCCCCCGTACTCGCACGAGGACACGGTGCTGGCCTGAGCCAGTGCCTGGAGCACCGCGGCGACGACGTATGCCGGACGCGTCACGAGGTCGCCGTGCAGGAAGCGCAAGACGGTGTAGCCGGCGACCTGCAGGCGGTTTGTCTTGTCGCGGTCTTGCGCGGCGGCTTGTCGCTCTCTGTGATGCGCCCAACCGTCCAGCTCCACCGCGACGCGGTGGTCGGGCCACAGCGCGTCGACCTCGAAGCCGCCCGCCGGAGCGTTGAGTCGCGGCCGCGGCAAACCGGCGTCGAGGATCAGGTCGAGGAAGCGCTCCTCGAGCGCGGAGCGGAGCAGCGTGGCGCCGAATTGTGCGTGGGCGTCGAGGGCGGCTCGGAGGCGGGCGTGGCCCTGGCCGTGCCTGCCGCGCGTCCGCTGGAGCGCGTCCTCGAGCGTGGGGACGTCGAGAAGGTGGCGGCGATCGGCCTCTCCGAGCGTGCTCGAGAGCTGGGCGGCGGTGAGCATCGAGGCGAGGTCGACGAGCGTGCGGGCGGGGGCGGTGACCGGGATGCCTTCCTTGACGGTGCGGTCCTCCCCACTGAGCACGCGCCGAGCATGCAGCCACACCCCGGAGATCGCGCGGGCGTGGGAGGGGGTGCTGGCGCTCACCTTTGCCGACGCCGGCGGCGGCCGCAATCCGTGCAGCGCCGCCGCGTCGCGGTGGCTCAGGACGGCGCCGGGTCCGGCGGCGAGAACGGCCGCGAGCCATCTCCCCTCGATGCGGAGGCGGCGGTGGCCGACCGCGTACACCCCTCGATGCAGAGGGATCAGCGATCTGCGAAGGAGGTGCTTCTCGATCGCGCCCCGCCCCAGGCCGATCGCCGCCAACTGCCGTCGCGAGATCACCCCATACTGGCGGTCCGCCAGCCCGGCAATCGCGGTGTGGCTCGGATCAGCGTCCGTCTGTACATCCATGAGATGCACAGAGGGACAGTGCTCAGGGGATTCGCCCCCGTGGAGGGCTCAGGCGGGCGTGGCGCTAGCCGTCGTCCTGGCGGAACGCCCAGCGGACCTCGTCGCCCGACAGGCCGCTCGCCACGCACGCCAGCAGCTTCATGCGCGCCGCCTGCGGCGAGAGGAAGCCGGCGGGGATGATCTGCGTGCCGCGGAGGTCCTGCTCGGAGCCGGCGTAGCCGTACGTGCCCTGGAGCACCACGCCGCGCTCGGGGCGGCAGTACGCGACGACGGGGATCCGCGTCGCGGCGTCCGCCCACAGCTCCAGCAGCGCCGGCGCGAGGTGCCCGGCGCCGAGCGTCCCGATCACGACGCCGTCCGGCTCGGTCGACAGCGCGGCCTGCGCCAACGTGCCGTCGTCGCCGGAGGACGTAGGGATCACCAGCACGCGGCGGTCGAGCGACGGCGGATCGAGCGGCGGATTGCGCGGGAGGCGCGACCAGATCGTCGGGTGCCCCTCCGTCACCCGCCCGAGCGGCCCGGTCTGCGGCGACGAGAAGGCGACGAGCGAGGTCGTGTCCGTCTTGCGCGTGCAGCGGGCGTGGTGGATCTCGCTGCCGAACACGACGAGCACGCCCATCCCCGACGCCTCCTCGGACGCGGCGACCGAGACGGCGTCGAGCAGGTTCGCCGGGCCGTCGGCGCCGGGCGCGGTGGCCGGGCGGATCGCACCGGTGAAGACGATCGGCGCCTCCGCGTCGTGGATCACGTCGCACAGCATCGCCGTCTCCTCCAAGGCGTCGGTGCCGTGCGTGACGACGACGCCGATCCCCCGACGTGCGGCATCACGCGCCTCGCGGCAGATCAGCAGCTGGTCGGCGAGCGTGAGGTGCGCGCTCGGCTTGTTCACCACGTCTCTCGCCTCGATCCCCGCGCGGCCGCTGAGGCCGGGGATCGCGGCGACCAGCGCCTCCGCGTCGAGCTGCGGCGTCGCGCCCGAGCGACCGCCCATCGCGATCGTGCCGCCGGCGCCGAGGATCCGCACGCGGCGACTCGGCTGGACGCTGGCGTTGCTCACTCGGGCAACCCTAGCGGGCGGTCGATCGCACGAGGTACCTCCATTGCTGCGGTTCGTCATTGATCTGGAAACTTGCATCCAATACGATCACCAATGCACCGGGACTCTGTGCATCAGTCACGCCCCACTGCGGACCGCGAGCGGGTTGTCCTCGGAGACGATGAGAACCCCGACTCGCCCAACGGACCTGCTCCAAACGGCGCTCGCCGGTGCAGCCCGCGCACGCGTGCCAGAAGACGCCGCGGAAGCGGTGCTCCGAGCCTGCATGGGGCGGACCGGCGCTGAGAGCGGCCGCGTCTACATGCTGCAGCTCGACACCGCCGACTTTCGACCGTTTGCGTCAGTTCCCGACGGCGCCTCCGCACACGGACGCGTCATCTGTCTACAGCAGCTTGCAATCCCGCCTGGCCGCATCGGGACACTGCGTGGGTTCCTCCAGGGCGCGAGCCGCGCGCGTGCTCAGCTGAGACCGGAGCTCGGCGTCGTCGTCTATGCCTACCGCGACGGCAGCTGCGTCGGCACGATCCGGCTCGACGGGATCGACGTCGACGCGCTCGACGCGGAGACGCGCAGCGAGCTTGTCGCGTCAAGCGACATGCTGGTATCGATCTACGAGGACCGCTTCGCGTTCGAGCTTCTGGGCGCAATTCAGGAGCCGCTCGACTTCGCGCAGAACTCGGAGGAGTTCTTCCGCGACATCGGCCTGCTGATCGCGCAGTCCTCGGGGATGGAGTACGCGGCGCTGCGCGAGCTGGACGGCGACAGGCTGCGTTGCATCGCTCTCTACGGCTTCGACGACTACGAGCTGGAGCGGTCCGCATGGGACCTGGGTCCGATCGGTGATTACCCGGCGTTCGAGCAGGCGCTCGCCGGGAGAACCGTCGCGGTGGGAGACGCGACTGCGCGCGCGTCGGGCCTTGGGCCACTCCAGGCACAACCGTGGAGCAGATCGATCGGGAGCTTCGTAGCCGTGCCGGTCCACGTCGGCACAGATGTCTTCGGAGTCCTCAGCGTCGCGGCGCGCTGCACGTTCGACTACGCGCCGGTTGAGCTGCGCGGCTTCGAGAGCATCGCGAACGGCGTCGGCGTCTCGATCACGAACTTCCGCAGCTCCCGCGACCTCGCCACGCAGGTCAGCAACCAGACCGAGGCGGCCGTGGCGATCACGGGCATCGAGGTGGCACGGTACGCACGCCACGAGGCGATCGGACACATCAACGACGCGAGAATTGGCCTCCACCGCCTGCGCAACGAGATCGCGCGCCCGACGCCGACGGTCCGCGACCGGTTGGACTCGATCTCCGCCGACCTGGGTGACCTGATGGTCGCACTCAACAAGGTGCAGCTCGTTACCAAGGTGCCGAGAGAGAAGTGGGAGATCGTTCCGGTCCGTCGTCTGTGGGACGAGGCACGAAACGCCGTCTCGGGCCGCCTACAAGCCTTGCGAATCGCCGATCACTGGCAGGGACCGGGCGATGTCGCCGTGCATGCCGTCGCCGACCGGCTGCGCCACGTCTTCCTCAATCTGCTGCTCAACAGCGTCGACGCATTCGCCGAGGTGAGAGTGCGCAACCGGCGCATCGACGTGTCACTCGAGCGTCCATCCGACCGCGCGAACCACTTTACGATCACGTATCGAGACAACGCGACCGGGATCAACCCGCAGCGCCTCTACGTGCCAGAGGAATACGCTGCCGAGCCGGTCTCTCAGCAGATCTTCGGCGCTGCCGTCACGTCGAAGGACGAGGGGTCCGGCTATGGCCTGTGGCTCGTGCGCAACATCATGAGAGAGCACGGCGGCTCGATCGACCTCACCGACTATCGCAACGGGGTCACGTTCGTGATCCGCCTTCCCAAGCCGGACGCCTGGAGTCCGAGAAAGGGCTCAAAGTCATGATGACGTCTACTGTCGAGGGACCGCCGCTCGTGCTCGTCGTGGAGGACAAGCGGAAGTCGCTTGAGCTGCACGAGGGTCTCTTCGCGGACGTGGGCTGCACGACGATCGGCGTCCGCTCGTCCGACGACGCGATCCGCGAGCTGCGCGCCAGTCCGGGCGTCGACCTGGTCGTCACCGACATCCACCTCGCGAGAAGGCGCGAAGACAAGTCCGGCGTCGCGCTCGCGCGCTTCGTCAAGGACACCTACCACGACCTGCCCGTCGCGGGCTACTCCGCGGTTTTCTACGACAAGGATCTGTCGACCGAGGACGAGGAGCCTTTCGACCTCGTGTGGCCGAAGGGCGAGATCGAAGGCGAGGGCTTCGACGAGATCGTCGCGCGCTGCTACAAGAGCGCAATGGAGCACCGGATGAAGCGGGCCGAGAACGCGTTCGAGGCGCAGGCTGTCCTCCGGCGTCGCCACGAGGATCAGCACCCCGAGGTGGAGCTGCTGCGCGAGCTGCGGCTCGGTGGCGGGGAGGCCGCACCGGTCGAGGCAGCGCTTAGCGAGGCGGGGTACCGTCTGAAGCTCGTGGAGGCGACGGTTGCGGGGCTGATGCAACCGACGATCGTTTGGCTCCTGCCGATCGACGACGGCATCGAGGCCGAGGTCTACGGGCAGCCGGCGCTGTACGCGCGTGGCTCCACCGACCACGAGGCAATCAACGACGTGATCGAGCTGATGCATCTCTACGGTGCGGAGGTGAGCTCCGGCGGTCCGGAGGCGATCGGGCCTGCGCTCAGTCTGACACGGTTCCTTGAGCGGATCGGCGCCGCAAGAAAGGCCCCGGACCAGTGAGCTTCACCAAGCGGGACGCCGAGCGCATCTTCCGCAAGCTCGATCTGCAAGACAAGCGCAACACCAAGCACGTCTACGGTTGGCTGATCGTCGACGGCAAGCGCGTTCTGCCGCTGCACTACTCACACGGCCGCGGAGACATGCCCGGCCATGTGCCCGAGCGCTTCCGCAACGCGATGCACCTTAACCGAGGCGAGTTCGCCGAGATGGTCGGGTGCACGATGACCCGCGAGGAATACGTCAGAGTTCTGCGTCGCCGAGGGATCGTGTAGCCGGCGTGCTCGTGCTGGCGATCGGCGTCGTGGTGCTGTTCGGCGCGGCGATTGCCGCGGTGCTCATAGCCGCGAGCATGCGCCGCCGAAGCGCAGCGACGCGCGAGACCACGCGGAATGAGCTGCAGGAGTTGCTCAAGGCAACGCTGCCCGACAGCTACCGCCGCTACCTGGAGCACTCCAACCCGTCGATCACGGCCGAGCCCGAAGAGGTGACCGGAGAGCCGGTCTACCTCACTCGGCTGCGGCACATCGTGCTGACGCCACCAACGAGCGGTGCCCCGCACGTCGGCTCTGACACGGCGACGCTCGGGCTCGCGATCCTGGAGGTGCGTATGAATAACCTCGTCAAGGACCTCGAGCGCATCGAGCGTAACGCCGTCGGTGAGGATCGCGTGCTGAGAACGATCTTGACGCTGCTCGGCATTGTCGTCGGCATGCTCGCGGGCATCGTCGGCATCGTCGCCGGCATCGTCTCGCTCGCCTAGCCGGCGCCCGGCACGCCAGCGGCACCGTCCGGCCCGAGCCCCGGAATTGCCCGCGGTCGGCGGTCTGGGCCGTACTTCCCGCGCCGCGGGCCGAGCAGGAGCAGCGCCGCGAGCCTGCCCGTGGCGCCGGTCAGGTGGACGACGGTCGAGCCGGCGAAGTCCTGCATGCCCGATCCGCTCCAGCCAGCCGCCGCCGAAGATCCAGTGCGCGACGAGCGGATAGTCAGGCCAGCGAAGACGGTCGCGTAGATCGGGTAGGCGACGAAGCGGACCCGCTCCAACGTCGTCCCCCACACATCACGAGCACCGCGGCGACGACGAGCCAGGTCGTGTCGAGCTCGCGCGTGACCTCGGGGAGCGTGCGCATCACGGGGCGCCCCCGCGATCGCCGCGCGTGGGCGGCGTGGCGGCGGTGGACGGCGCGCGCACCAGCTCCTCCGCCGGCACGGGCCGCCCCAGCAGGAAGCCCTGCACGAGCGGGCAGCCGTGGCCCCGCAGGAACGCGAGCTGCTCCGGCTCCTCGACGCCCTCCACCACGGTCGTCATCCCGAGCGCTCTGCCGAGGTCGAGGATCGCGGCCACGATCGCGGTCGAGCTGGGGTCGTCGGGGACGCGGGCGAGGAACGAGCGGTCGACCTTCAGCACCTGCACGGGCAGGTCCCGCAGCCGCCCGAGCGAGGAGTGGCCCGCGCCGAAGTCGTCGATCGCGATCGCGAGGCCGGCCTCGCGCAGCTCGGTCAGCAGCGAGCGCTGGCGGCGCGCGTCGGACAGCAGCGCCGTCTCCGTCAGCTCGGCGCAGAACTGCCCGGGGTCGAGACGGTGCGAGGCGATCCGCGCGGCGATCGAGCTGACGAGATCGGCGCGGCGCAGCTGGCGCGGCGAGAGGTTGAAGTTGAGCCGTGGTCTGAAGCCCTCGCTCCCCCACACGACGGCCTGCTCGCACAGCGCCTCGACGACCCACGCGCCGATCCCGTCGATCAGGCCGGTCTCCTCCGCGACGGGGATGAACGCGCCCGGCGGGATCAGCCCCTCCTCCGGGTTCTCCCAGCGCACGAGCGCCTCCAGCGAGTCGAGGCAGCCGTCGGCGGCGTGCACGATCGGCTGGAAGTGCAGCCGCAGCTCGCCCTCGTCGATCGCGCGGCGCAGGCGTGTCGTGAGAGACAGGCGCTGGCGCGCGTCGCTCGCGCGCGGCTCGTAGAAGGCGACGGTCCCGCCGCCGGCGCGCTTCGCCTGGTACATCGCGGCGTCGGCGCACTTGAACAGCGACTCGGGGTCGTCGGCGTGCTCGGGGAAGAGCGCGACGCCGATCGACGCGCCGACGTGGAACTCCGCGCCGGAGACCTCGAACGGCCGCTCGAGCGCGGCGGCGATGCGGTCGCCCGCGATCTGCGCGACGGCACGCGGGTCGGTGACCGCGGCGCCCGCCTCGGACGCGGCGGCCGCGCAGTCGAGCAGCAGCAGGAACTCGTCCCCGCCCTGGCGCGCGAGCACGTCGCCGGTGCGCGTCAGCTCGGACACGCGCAGCGCCGTCTCGCGCAGCACCTCGTCGCCGGCGGTGTGGCCGAGCGAGTCGTTGACGAGCTTGAAGTTGTCGAGGTCGAAGTAGAGGAGCGCGACGGGGGCGCCGCTGCGGCGCGCGCGCGTGATGTCGCGCGTCAGCTGCTCCTCCAGCAGCGCGCGGTTCGGCAGGCCGGTGAGGCGGTCGTGGTAGGCGAGGAACGTGACCTGCGCCTCCGCCTCGCGGCGGGCGGTGACGTCCTCGCCGGAGCGCAGCACGGCGGTGATCGTCCCTTCCGCGTCGCGCAGCGCCGCGTTGCGCCACGCGATCTTGCGCGCGTCGCCGGTCTTCGTGCGCACGAACGTCTCGAGCGTCTCGCCGGGCGGCTCGACGCCGGACACGAGCCGCAGGAAGGCAAGCCGCGCGTCGAGCCGGTCCTCGGTCGGGACGACCATCTCCAGCCAGTCGCGGCCGAGCAGGTCCGCCTCCTCGAAGCCGAGCAGCTCGCAGCCCTGCCGGTTGATCAGCTCGACGCGACCCCGCGAGTCGAGCACGACGACGAGCGTGCTCGCCACCTCCAGGTAGCGCTGCGCGCGGTCGCGCTCCTCGCGCAGGCGGCGCTCGGCCTCGACCGAATTCGTCACGTCGGCGAAGGTGCAGACGACGCCCTGGCGGGTCGTGCCGTGGGCGCCGCCGAGCGGGCGGGCGAGCACGGTGATCCAGCGATCCTCGCCGTCGGGCGGCGTGCGGCGCAGCGTCGCGCGGACGGGCGCGCCCTGCCGCAATGCCCGCGAGGGCGGATTGTCGCCGGCGGTGACGGGCTTGCCGTCGCCGTAGCGCAGCGTCCCGATCGCACCGCTCGCGAGGCCGGCGGCCTTGAGCTGCTCGGCGGTGACGCCGAGGATCCGCAGCGCGCTCGCGTTCCAGCTCACCGGCCGCAGCTCCGCGTCGGTCACCATCACGCCCTCCTCGAGGCCGTCGACGACCGCGCGGCTGAGGCGCTCGGCGGCGCGCAGCGCCTGCCGCGCTCTCAGCTGCGGACCCGACTCGACGACGACGCCGCGGCTCACGAGCTGTGCGTCGTCGCGGCCCTCACGCGTGCGCTCGCCGAACGGCGACAGGATGCGGCGACCGGCCATGTCCTTCGATCCTCGACATCTCGAGGATTTGCTTGAGTGCTGACGCGCCGCGCCCGCCGGCGCGGCGGGCGCGCTACTTCAGCTCGGCGGAGGTCTTCCCCAGCAGCTGGCGCGCGATGATCAGCAGCTGGATCTGCTGGGTGCCCTCGAACAGGTCGAGGATCTTCGCGTCGCGCGCCCACTTCTCCAGCAGCAGCTCCTCGCCGAAGCCGAGCGAGCCGCAGAGGCGCACGCAGCGCAGCGCGACGTCGACGCACGTGCGGCCGGCCTTCGCCTTCGCCATCGAGGCCTGGAGCGAGTTCGGCTTCGAGTTGTCGGCCATCCACGCGGCCTCCAGCGTCAGCAGGCGGGCCGACTCGTAGTCGGCGTCCATCGCGAGGAGCTCGGCCGCGGCGGCGGACTGCGTCCCCGCCGGCCGGTCCCAGTCGACCTCGACGCCGGCGTCGGCCAGCAGTCTCTGCGTCAGCTCCAGGCAGGCCCGCGTCAGGCCCACGGCCATCCCGGCGACCAGCGGCCGCGTGTTGTCGAACGTCTGCATCACGCCGGCGAAGCCTCTGCTGACGTCGACCTCGGGCGAGCCGAGCAGGTTCTCCGGCGGCACGCGGCAGTCGTCGAGGATGAAGGCGGCCGTGTCGGACGCGCGGATGCCGAGCTTGTGCTCGAGGCGGTCGAGCTTCATGCCGGGGTTCGAGCGCTCGACGACGAACGACTTGATCGCCGCGCGGCCGAGGCTGCGGTCGAGCGTCGCCCACACCACCACGAGGTCGGCGCGCTCGCCGGACGTGACGTAGATCTTCTCGCCGTTGAGCACGTACTCGCCGGTTCTCTCGTCGAGCACCGCGGTCGTGCGGATCGCGGCCGAGTCGCTGCCGGCCTCCGGCTCGGTGATCGCCATCGCGGCCCACTTGCCTCTGAAGCGCTCGAGCTGCTCGTCGTTCGCGACCGAGGCGATCGCGGAGTTGCCGAGGCCCTGGCGCGGCATCGACAGCAGCAGCCCGACGTCGCCCCAGCACAGCTCGATGACGCCGAGCACGGTCGACATGTTGCTCCCATTGCGGACGCTGCCGACCCCGCTGCCGTCGCCATCCGTTCGCCGCACTCCGGTGGCGCCGGCTGCGCCGAGGTCGCTGCCGTCGTTCATCCCGTCGATGAGCGCGGCGAGCATGTCGAGCTCCTTCGGGTACGTGTGCTCCTCCGCGTCGTACTTGCGGGAGATCGGGCGGAAGACCTCCTCCGCGACCTGGTGCGCCTGGCCGACGAGCGGGACGAACTTCTTGGGGATCTCGAGGTTGATCATCGTTCTCCTGTCGTCTCGTCGGGCTCTAGACGAGCAGGGCGCCCTCGCAGACGCCCACGGCTCGCAGGTCGCGGTACCAGCGCTCGACCGGGTGCTCCTTGACGTAGCCGTGGCCGCCGAGCAGCTGCACGCCGTGGGAGCCGATCTGCGACCCCTTCTCGGCGCACAGCGCGCGGGCGATCGCGACCTCCCGCGCGGCGTCCTTGCCCGCGTCGAGGCGGGCGGCGGCGCGCAGGGTCGCCAAGCGCATGCCCTCCAGCTCGGTGCCGATGTCGGAGACGGTGAACGCGACCGACTGGCGGTTGGAGATCGGCTCGCCGAACGCGACGCGCTCGTTGACGTGCGGGATCACGTAGTCGAGCACCGCCCGTGCGGTGCCGATCGCGAGCCCGCACCACGCGAGCCGCGCGCGCCGCACGGCGGCCGCGTAGACGGACGGGTCGCCGTCGGCGAGCAGCGCCTTCGCCGGCAGGCGGACGCCCTCGAGCAGCACGTCGCCCGTCGCGGCGGCGCGCACGCCCATCCCGGGCGAGGCCTTCGCGAGCACGCCGTCCGCCTTCGTCTCGACGAGGAACAGCACCGGGCCGTGGCCTTCCAGCCGCGCGGCGACGATCAGCAGCTCGGCCTGCTCGGCGAGCGGCACGAGCGACTTGACGCCGTCGAGCACGAACTCGTCGCGCTCGCGTCTCGCGGTCGTCTTCAGCTCGAACGGGTCGAACAGCGCGCGCGGCTCCTGGATCGCGAGCGCGGCGGGGGCCGGCACGTCCTCGCCCACAAGCGCCGGGAGGTAGGTCGCCTGCTGGTCGCCGTCGCCCCACAGCGCGAGGGCGCTGGCAACGCCCGCGGGCGCGAGCAGCGCGACCGCCAGGCCCATGTCGCCGTGCGCGAGCGCCTCGGCAGCCAGCACGGCCGTGACCGACGAGCGCTCGCTGACGGCGCCGCCGAGCTGCTCGGGAACGCCGAGCATCGTGAGGCCCAGCTCGCCGCCCTGCTTGAGGAGCCCGTCCGGCGTCCTTGCCGCGGTGTCCGCGCTCAGCGCGGCAGGGCGGAGCTGCTCCGCCCCGAACGCCTTGAACGACTCCTGCAGCATCTGCTGCTCGTCGGTCGGGGTGAGGTCGAACACGCCGCGGTTGGCGGTCGTGCTGAGGCGGGTCGGTCTTCTGCTCCGGTTGACCGCCTTGAACGTGCGGCCCGCGGCGCCGACGGCCTTGAAGCCGTCGCGCGTGGCGCGGTAGAGGACTCTCTCGGCGGGCTTGCGCACGCCGAGGCGGTCGACGACGTCGGAGCCGGCGAGGCGCCCGAGGGCACGCAGACCGAGTCCCATGCTGCGCTCCGCGATGGTCATGGCGTCACCGTCCCTTCGGCGTGGATCATCTCCGGTCGCTTTGCGGACCGGACCGTGAAGCGACCGTCCTCTGCCGCGAACGTCACGCGCCCCGGCAGCAGGATCGGCTTCTTGAAAGCGACGTCGACCGTGTACGCATCGGGCAACCGGCCCTCGAGCGCCGCAAGCGCCCGCGCCTTCGTCCACATCCCGTGCGCGATCGTCTGCGGAAACCCGAACGCCCGCGCCGTCAGCGTATGCAGGTGGATCGGATTCCGGTCCCCCGACACACCCGCGTACCGCCGTCCCAGATCCCCCGGCAAGCGCCACTCCACACCGCCGAAAGGAGCCCCGTCAACGAGACCCCGCCCAGCGGGGTCAGATTCACGCGCCTCCCCTCCGACGCTCGAACCAGCCCGCTCGATGCCGCCGTTCCGGGCATCGGCGCTGCCGTTTCCACGACGGAGCATCGTGCTGACGTCCTCCCACACGAGCTCTCCGTCGACGCGGGCCTCCGAGGCCAACGCGAACGTCCGCCCCTTCGGGTGGGGCTCGATCGGGGTGGCGCGCACATGAAGGTCGAAGGTCTCGCCGACGCGCGCCGGCCGGTGCACGACGATCCGATTGCCCAGGTGCACCAGTCCGACGGCAGGGAACGGGAACCGCCCGTCCGTCATCACGGCCATGTGCAACGGGAACGCCCGCACGTGCAAGTACGTCGCCGGCAGCACGTCGCGCAACGTGAACCCGCAGACGCGGTCATACGCCGCCAACGCAGACGGGTCCACGCGCACGCCGGACAGCGAGCGCTCCAACGCCGGCATCTCCTTCCCCCGCCCCGCGACGAAGGGGAGCAAAGACGCGCCGGGCACCAACGGGAGCGCGGCGCGCGCGTAGGTGACGAGCGCGGTCACGTCACGCCCCCAGCAGGCTCTGGCCGCAGACGCGCACGACGTTGCCGTTGAGCCCCCCGGACGCCGGGGACGCGAACCACGCGATCGCCTCCGCGACGTCGAGCGGCAGGCCGCCCTGCGACAGCGAGGACATGCGGCGGCCGGCCTCGCGGATCGGGAGCGGCACCTTCGCCGTCATCTGCGTCTCGATGAAGCCGGGCGCGACGGCGTTGATCGTCGCGCCGCGCTTCGCCAGCTCCGGCGCGTACGCGTCGACGACGCCGATCACGCCCGCCTTCGAGGTCGCGTAGTTCGTCTGCCCCGCGTTGCCGGCGATGCCGCTGATCGAGGAGACGCAGACCACGCGGCCGCCCTTGCGCAGCGGCGCTCTCGCTCCGCCGGCCATCAGCGCGTCGGTGACGCGCTCGATCGCGCTCAGGTTCACGCCGATCACCGCGTTCCAGCGGTCGGCGTCCATGCGCCCGAGCGTGCGGTCGCGCGTGATGCCGGCGTTGTGGACGACGACGTCGACGCCTCTGTGCTGCTCGCGCAGCGCGGCGACGATGGCGCTCGGCGCGTCTGGGTCGGTGATGTCGGCCGACAGCGCGGAGCCGCCGATCCCGTTCGCGACCGCCCGCAGGTCGTCGCCCAGCGCCGGCACGTCCAGCCCCACCACGTGCGCGCCGTCGCGGGCGAGCGTCGCGGCGATCGCGGCGCCGATGCCGCGCGACGCGCCCGTCACGAAGGCGACCTTGCCGGAGAGCGGCGTGCTCCAGTCGAAGCCGTCCGGCAAGGCGCCGTCGCCGGGCCCGATCCGCACGACCTGGCCCGACACGAACGCCGAGCGGGGAGACAGCAGGAAGCGCAGCGTTCCGGCGATCTCGTCCTCCGCGCCCGGCTCGACGTAGACGAGCTGGACCGTCGCGCCGCGGCCGATCTCCTTCCCCATCGCCCGCGTGAAGCCCTCCAGCGCGCGCTGCGCGACAGCCTCGGCCGGCTTCCTAGCGGCCGCGGGCGGGGTGCCGAGCACGATCGCGCGGCCGCACGTCGCGACCCGGCGGATCGTCGGGTGGAAGAACGCGTGCAGCTCCTCCAGCCGCGCGGACTCGGCGATGCCGGTCGCGTCGAACACAAGCCCGGCGTAGCGGTGGTCGACGGCCGCCTGCGGCGTCCACGGCGCGGCGTCGAGGCCAGCCTCGGCGGCCGCAGCGCGCAGGTCGGGGCGCAGGGGAGTCGAGGCGTCCGCGCCCACGTCGGCGAGCACCCGCGCCAGCGGAACCGCCAGGCGACCGGACGGAGCGCCACCCACCAGCACCCTCCCCTCGATGACCTTCGCCCCGGGCACGTGCCGCTTCAACGGCACCGGCGAGGGCAGGCCGACCTGCTTCGCGACAGCCTTCCCCACCGACGTGTTGACCAACTGCGCGTACCGGTCCATCGCTCATGCCTCCAGAATCGCGACGACGCCTTGGCCGCCGGCCGCGCAGATGCTGATCAGGCCGCGGCCGCCGCCCCGCTCGTGCAGCGCCTTCGCAAGGCCGGCGACGATGCGCCCGCCGGTCGCGGCGAACGGGTGGCCGGCGGCGAGCGAGCTGCCGTTGACGTTGAGCTTGTCGCGGTCGATCGCGCCGAGCGGCCCGCTCAGCCCGAGCCGCTGCGTGCAGAAGACCGGGTCCTGCCACGCGGCGAGCGTCGACAGCACCTGCGAGGCGAACGCCTCGTGGATCTCGTAGAGGTCGAAGTCCTGGAGCGTCAGGCCGTTGCGCGCGAGCAGGCGGGGAACCGCGTAGGCGGGCGCCATCAGCAGCCCGTCGCGACCGCTCACGTAGTCGACCGCGGCCGTCTCCCCGTCGACGAACGAAGCCAGCACGGGCAGTCTGTGCGCGGCCGCCCACTCCTCGGAAGCGAGCAGCACGACGGCGGCGCCGTCGGACAGCGGCGTCGAGTTGCCGGCGGTCATCGTCCCCTCCGGCCCGCCGAAGACCGGCTTCAGCTTCGCGAGCTTCTCCATGCTGGAGTCAGGGCGCAGGTTCTGGTCGCGCTCCAGACCGAGGTAGGGCGTGACGAGGTCGTCCTGGAAGCCGCGCTCGTAGGCAGCGGCGAGGTTGCGGTGCGAGCGCATCGCCAGCTCGTCCTGCACCTCGCGCGTGATCCCCCACTCGGCCGCGGTGCGCGCTTGGTGCTCGCCCATCGAGAGGCCGGTGCGCGGCTCCTCGTTGCGCGGGATCGCCGGCGCGAGGTGCTGCGGACGCACGCGCAGGAGCTGCTTGAGGCGGCCGCCGGTCGAGCGCTCGCGGTTCGCGTCGAGCAGGATCGCGCGGAGGTCCTCATTCAAGGCGAGCGGCGCGTCGGAGGTCGTGTCGACCCCGCCCGCCACGGCCGCCTCGATCTGCCCGAGCGCAATCTTGCCGGCGATCAGGATCGCGGCCTCGAGCCCGGTCCCGCACGCCTGCTGAATGTCATACGCGGGCGTCTCGGGCGCCAGGCGGCTTCCGAGCACGCACTCGCGCGTCAAGTTGAAGTCGCGGCTGTGCTTGAGGACCGCGCCGGCGACGACCTCGCCGAGCCGCTCGCCCGCGAGGTCGAAGCGCTTGACGAGCCCGTCGAGCGCGGCCGTGAGCATGTCCTGGTTGGTGGCCTTCGCGTACGCGCTGTCGGAGCGCGCGAAGGGGATGCGGTTGCCGCCGAGCACGACGGCTCGGCGCGGGGCGGCGGGGGTCATCAGGCTCCTTCGGTGCGGGAGCGGCCGCCGGCGGCACGCGCGCGCAGGCCCGGCTCGGCGGTCGCGATCAGCAGCTCGGCCGCGTCGGCCGCGGCCATCGCGCCGGTGCGCAGCCACCAGCGCGCGAGCGCCTCGGCGGCGCCGAGCAGCGCGACGGAGATCGCCTCGATCTCGGTCGCGTGGTCGGCGCGCCGACGCGGCGGCAGGCGGTCGATGTTCGTCTGCGCGACGAGCGAGACGAGCCGCTCGCGGTACTCGGCGACGCGCTGCGCGATCGCGCCGCCGGTGGGCCACGACTCGTCGAACAGCACGCGCCAGGCGTCGCGGTCCTCGCCGACGAAGGCGAAGAACGCGTGCAGGCCGCGGCGCAGCGCGTCGTCCGGGCCGCTCGTGTCGGCGACGGCCGCGACGACGGTCGCGAGCATCGCATCGCCCGCGCGCTCCATGCATGCGAGGTAGAGCCGCTCCTTGTTGCCGAAGTACGCGTAGATCAGCGGCTTCGTCACGCCCGCGTCGGCCGCGACGCCTTCCATCGTGACCGCGCCGAAGCCGTGCTCGGCGAAGCGCGCGTGCGCGACGTCGAGGATCTGCCGCTCACGCTCGGCGCGCGGCAGGCGCGTGCGCGGCGTCGCGGTCGGGGTCTGGGAGGTCGCTGCGGAGGCAGGGGTCGCCATCTGGGATCGATATTACCCAGGTATAAATTTATATTCCAGTCACATGAACGGCAGCGGTCAGTTGGCGGACATCCGGCGGCGACGACGTCCGCTTCATTCGAAAGATGCAGTGGGCTCGATGAAGCGCTGCCTGCTCGACGCGAGCCGACGGCGGCGAGACGCCTACCCGCCGCCGGGCTCGTCGTCGCCTGCGTCCCGCCGCAGCCAGCCGGCGAGCTGGTCGCCCATCGCGCCGACGGCGTCGCCGGCCTCGCGGAAGGCTCTGCGGAAGCGCTCGGCGTAGAAGCCGACCGCCTCGCCGCCCTCGGCGCGCGCGGCGGCGGGCTCGCCGCGGCGCGGGTAGTCGCCGTCGATGATGCGGTCGTAGTCGCCGCCCCGAACCCAGGCCATCAGCTCGCGCATGCGGCGCACCGGCAGCGGGTGCGTGACGCCGAGGTCGATCAGCAGGCGCGTGAGGCGCTCGAAGCCGGTGCCCTCGTCGGCGTACTCCATCGCCTGGCGCATGAAGGCGTCGAGGTCGAGCTGGTCGACCATCGCGCCGCCGGCGAGCGACATGAAGGTGCGGCAGACGACGAGCGGGTCGCGCGTGACGAGCGCCGCCGCGCGGTCGCAGCTCAGCTCCGCCGCGCGGCTCCACTCGAGCAGCGCCGTGCGGATCGGGACGAGCGGCAGCGGCAGCCGCCCGGACGCCGCGAGTCCGGCGAGGATCGCGATCGCCGTGCCGTAGAGCTGATGGTCGGCGAGGATGTGCGACGCCTCGTGCGCGAAGACGGCGCGGCGCTGGGGCGCGTCGAGCAGTCGCACCAGCTCCGAGTTGACGACGACGACCGGCCGCTTCGCCCCGATCGCCATCGCGTTCGCGAGCGGGTACTGCGTCATGTAGAGCGGCGGCACGTCCGGCAGGTCGAGCGTGGCGTAGGCGAAGGCGTGCTCGGCCCACACGTCCGGCAGCTGCCGCTCGGACAGCCGCACCGACGAGCCGAGCGCGTTCTGTCGCAGCGCCCGCTCGTAGCCCAGCTCGATCAGCTTGCGCACGACGCGGTCGAGCTGCGGGATCGCCGACAGCGCGGCGCTCGCCGCCTTGTCGGCGGGGTGCTGGTACGCCCGCGGAGCGATCCCGGTGAGCCGGAAGCCCTCGGCGGGGAGCTGCGCGTCGGTCGCGGCCATCCGACGTCCAGCGTAGCCGGCGCCGCACGGTGCGGCGTCGGACCTCATCCAGATCGTTACACCCTCATAGGTGTAGGCTGATGTGCATGCGGACGAACATCGAGATCGACGACGACGTCCTGCGCGCGGCGCAGGAGCTCACCGGCGCACGCACGAAGCGCGAGACCGTCGACCTGGCGCTGCGCGAGCTCGTGGCGCGGCAGCGGCGCATCGGGATCCTCGACCTGCGCGGACGCGTGCACTGGGAAGGCGACCTCGACGACAGTCGGCTCGGGCGCACGTGATCGTCGTCGACACGAGCGTCTGGATCGACGTCCTCAACGACACCGACACGCCGCAGGCGGTGCGCTGCGTCGAGCTGATCGAAAGCGGCGAGCCGGTCGCCCTCACCGACGTGGTGCTCACCGAGGTCCTCCAGGGACTGCAGTCCGAGCGTGAGGCGCAGCTCGTCGAGCGACACCTGGCCGCGTTCCCGATTCTGCGGCTCGGCGGCACGGAGGACTTCGTGCTTGCCGCCGAGCTCTACCGCGCGGCACGGCGCGGCGGGGTCACGATCCGCAAGACGCTCGACTGCCTGATCGCCGCTCCATGCGTGCGCACGGGCGCGCCGCTCCTGCACGCCGATCGCGACTTCGACCTGCTCGCGACCTGCACGCCGCTGCGGGTCTACACCTGAGCGCGCGCGGCGCCCGAGCACGTATAGGTCGCCCCGCTGCAAGGCGGCTTCGGCACCGAGTCGGCCGCGCTCACGACGGCCGGCATCGGCACGCTCAACTTCGTCGGACCTCGTTAAGCGATTAACTCATCGGCGGCTGGCGGCACGTGATTTGAGCACGCGGACGCCAACCGCGTCCCTCAAGAATCGCGGCGTGCCCGGCCTGCTAATTTAGGCGTTCAGCTTGCTCCCGAAGCCTGGCGCCCTGACGTGCGTCGACCAGACGGGAACGTCACCATCGTAGTGGCGTTCCCGTACCCCAATGCCCGTCCTGACGGCAGATCGCGCCGTCGCCGTACACCGTACCAGAGCTGGGGGCAGATTGTGCGGGTTGGCTGAACGTCTTCCTCGGGCACCCCAGCACAAACTTGCGTTCCGCTGCAAAACTGATTACAACAAATTGCATGCGCTTGCTTGGGGCAGCGCAGCGCCGCGCGAGCCGAGGTCGCGAGGCCGGCGCTGCAGGCACGATGGTCGCGTTTCATCCGTCCGTGGAGACCGCGGCTCAGTTGAGACGAGTCGAGTCACGCCTGCGCGCCGTCGCGGCCACGCCGGGCGAGCGCCTCGTGGAGATCGCGCTGCACGGCATCGAGGCCGGCGGCAAGCGCCTGCGGCCCGCGCTCGTCCTGTCCGCCGCGATGGCCGTCGGCGGTCACCAGGCGGTGACCGAACGCGTCGTCGACGCCGCGGCCGCCGTCGAGCTGCTGCACCTCGCGTCGCTCTACCACGACGACGTGCTCGACTCCGCGCCGGTGCGCCGCGGCCGGCCGAGCGCCAACGCGCTGTGGGGCAACTGCGCCGCAGTGCTCGGCGGCGACGTGCTGCTCGCACACGCGTACGGCGTCGCCGCCGCCCTCGGCGGCGCCGAGCTGCGACGCCTCTGCCACACGCTGATCGCCCTCTGCTCCGGCCAGATCGCGGAGACCGACGCGCAGTTCGACCACCACCGCGACGTCGCCCACTACGACGCCTCGATCCGCGGCAAGACGGCCGCGCTGCTGTCGACCGCCTGCTGGCTCGGCGCCTCCACCGCGGGCGGGCCGACGCGTGCCGTCGACGCGCTCGCGCGCTTCGGGACGGAGCTCGGCATCGCCTTCCAGATCATCGACGACGTGCTCGACCTCTACGGGCAGGGGCACGCAATCGGCAAGCCGGCCGGCAGCGATCTGCGCGAGGGCATCTTCACGTTGCCGGTGCTGATCGCGCTCCAGCGCGACCCGCAGCTGGTGGAGCTGCTCGTCGAGCAGATCGACGAGCGCGGCGTCGCCGAGGTGGCGCGCCGCGTGCGCGCGGTCGGCGCCGACCGGCGCGCGGTGGCGCTCGCGCTCGACCACCTGCAGGCGGCCTTCGCGCACCTCGCCGACGAGCCGCTGCTGCCGGAGGGGACGGAGCTGCTGCTCGCAATCGGCGAGCTCGTGCTCGAGCCGCTCGATCGGCTCGGCCTCAGCAGCGGACCGCGCGTCCGGCCGAACGTACAGCAGGCGGCGAAGGTCGGTGCAGCATGAGCGCCACGGCAACCCGCGCGCGCACGACGGCGCCGCTTGCGATCCCGGGACCGGCCGGCCACCGGCTGCTCGGGATGGCCGGCGCCCTGCGCGGCGACCTGCTCGGCACGCTGCGGGCCGGCTTCGCGCACCACGGGGACGTCGTCGCCTACCGCGTCGGCCCGGTGCGCGGCCCCCAGCGACTGCGCAGAACCGTCGTCGCGTTCCACCATCCCGACGACGTGCGGCGCGTCTTCACCGACGTGGAGTCGTTCACGCGCCTCACGACCTCCTACGGCGTGCTGCGCGAGCTGTTCGGCGTCAACCTCGTGACCGCGAACGGCGGCGAATGGCGGCGCCAGAAGCGGCTGCTGCAGCCGCTCTTCACGCGCGCCGCCGCGGGCCAGTACGCGGAGCTGATCGCGGCCGAGGCACGTGCGGTCGTGGAGCGCTGCCACCACGTGCCGGGCCCCGCGATCGACGCCGCCCGCGCGATGGAGGCGTACGCGCTGCGCGTGCTCGGCCGCACGCTCTTCAAGGACGACCGCGGCATCGACGACGACACGATCGCGGCGCTCGAGCGACTCGTCCCCGTCGTCGGCGCGCAGGTGCGCGCGCGGGCGACCCAGCTGCTGCGTTTCCCGCTGCGCTGGCCGACGCCGAGCAACCGCCGCTTCGCCGAGACGCGCGCGGCGCTGCACGCGACGATCGAGCGCGTGCTCGCACGCAACGCCCAGCACGACACGGGTCCCGCCCACCCGCACGAGCTCGACCTGCTGAGCCGCCTGCGCGACGCGCGCGACCCGGAGGGCGAGCAGCCGCTGTCGGAGCAGGAGGTCCGCGACCAGGCGCTGATCTTCCTGATCGCCGGCCACACGACGACCTCGAACGCGCTGACCTCGACGCTTCACCTGCTCGGCTGCCACCCGCAGATCCAGGAGCGGGTCGCGGCTTCGGCGGCCGCCGGGCGGGCGGGCGCCGACTTCCGCGAGGACGACCCCGTGCGCGCCGCCGTGCAGGAGGGCCTGCGCCTCCACCCGCCCTCGTACGTGCTTGGCCGCCACGTCGGCCCCGGCGGCACCGAGCTGGGCGGGCGCGGGCTCGCGCCGGGCACCGACGTGCTCGTCTCGCCATGGATCACCCACCGCCACCCGGACTTCTGGAGCGAGCCGGAGACGTTCGACCCGTGGCGCTTCGTCGGCGCGGACGACCGCCCGCCGTACGCGTACTTCCCCTTCGGCGGCGGGGCGCGCGCGTGCATCGGACGTCACTTCGCGCTGCTGGAGTCGACGATCCTCGTGCGCGCGCTGCTCGAGCGCTGCCGGCTCGAGTCGCTCGACGCGAACGTGCCGATGGACCAGCTGATCTCGATGCGTCCCGCCGGACCGGTGCGGATCAGATGCCATCCGCGGTAGCCCCCGCGATCGAGCTGCTGCCGTTCCACTGCCCGTTCCCGGCGGCGATCCATCCGCGCGCCGACGAGATCGAGCGTCACTGCGTCGCGTGGGTCGACCGCTTCGCGCTCTACGGCAGCGCAGCGCAGCGCGAGCGGCTGATCGGCACGCGCGCCGCCGAGATCTACGCGCGCGCGCTGCCGACCGCCGACGCCGAGCGCGTCGCGGACGTCGCGAAGTGGCTCTACTGGGGCTTCGCGACCGACGACCTCTACTACGACAACGGCCCGACGAGCAAGCGCGCGGCCGACTTCCTCGCGCTCGGCGCGCCGCTCGTGCGCGTGTGCGAGGAGCCGCGCGCGAGCTTCGCATGGGAGCTGCCCTACACGGACGCCCTGCGCGACCTGACCGCGGCGATCCTGCGCCACGCGACGCCGGGGCAGCGGATCGAGTGGGCGCACACGGCGCGCGCGTGGTTCTTCGGCATGGCGTGGGACGTCGCCAACGCGGAGCGCGGCACGCCGCCGTCGCTCAACGAGTACCTCGCGATGCGGATGCACACGGGCGGGCTCGCGAGCTGGGCGACGACGCTCAACATCGCCAACGCGATCGAGCTGACGCCCGCGCAGGCGGCCTCGCCGGCAGTGCGCGCGCTGACGGAGGCGTGGTCCACGTTCTGCCTGCTGCTGAACGACCTGATGTCGTTCGCGAAGGAGACGCGCAACGCCGACAGCAGCAGCAACGTCGTGTCGGTGATCGCGCACGAGCGCGGCTGCGCGCCGCACGCCGCGATCTCGGAGGCGCACGCGTTGTGCGACCGCATCGCGACGCTCTTCCTCGCCCTGCACGAGCAGCTGCTGCGCGACGCGACCGCCACCGGCGACGTGGCGATGCGACGGTACCTCGCGAGCCTCGCCCACACGTGGCGAGGGATCCTCGACTGGGGCTTCAGCGCGCCGCGCTACGTCACGGGCGGCGAACCCGGCGAGCCGCCGCTGCAAGCCTTCCCGGGCTGGGCGGACGCGCCGGGGGACGCGAGCCGTGCGCCGCTTCCCTACGCGTCGATCGCGTGGTGGTGGGACGAGCTGGAGCCGGCCGCGACCGATCGGAGCGCGGCGTGAACCGGCTCGCGCGCCTGCCCCGGCCGCGGAGCCGCGCGCGTGGGACCGACGACTCGCCGCCACTCGCCGAGACGCAGCCGCGTCGCCCCTACCCGGACGGCTGGTTCGCGGTCGCATTCGGCGACGAGCTGCGCCCCGGCCGCGTGCTGCGGCGGCGCTTCATGGGCGAGGACCTCGTCGTGTACCGCACGCGCCGCGGCGTCGTGCGCGTCGTCGAGCCGTACTGCCCGCACCTCGGCGCGCACCTCGGCTACGGCGGGACGATCGAGGGCGAGGAGATCGTCTGCCCCTTCCACCGCTTCGCGTTCGACGTGAGCGGCGCCTGCGTGCGCACCGGCTACGGGACCAGACCGCCGCGGGCGCAGCTCGCGCAGCGGGTCGCGCGCGAGGTCAACGGCGCGATCATGGTGTGGCGACACGCAGCCGGCGCGCCTCCGGCGTGGGAGATCCCGGCGCGCTCGGCCGACGGCTTCCCGACACCGGTGCGCCACGTCTACACGATCGTCGACCACCCGCAGGAGATCGCCGAGAACGCGGTCGACATCGGGCACATCGGCCCGATCCACCACTACCGCGGCGTGCGCGTGCGGCGGCCGCTGGCGGTCGCGGGACCGTCGTTCACGATCGGGCCGGCGGCGCAGCGCGTGTTCCCGCTCGCCGGCGCGGTCGACGTCGTGTTCGACGTCGAGGCGCACGGCCTCGGCCACATCTGGGTCGACGCGACGATCCCGCGGCTGCGCGCGGCCGCGACGTTCCAGGCGATGGCGACGCCGCTCGACCCGTGCCGCGTCGCGCTGCGCTTCAGCGTCGCGCTGCGCACCGGCGGCGCCGGCCCGCGCGGGCTGCTGCTGTCGCGGCTGCTGACGGTCGCCTTGGCGCCCGCGTTCTGGCGCGACCTGACGCTCGACTTCCCGATCTGGGAGCACAAGACGTACCTGACGCAGCCGCGGCTCGCGAGGGGCGACGGGCCGGTGCCCGCCTTCCGCCGCTGGGCCGAGCAGTTCTACTCGGAGCCGCTGACCGCGGGCGGCTGAGTGGCGGCGGCGAAGCGCCGCTCGACGCCGTCGAGCACCGTCTGCAGCCCGACCTCGAATCCGTCGTCGGTGATGCGCGCCTCGTCGACGCCGGGCAGCGCGGTCAGCTCGGGCTGGGCCGCTCTGTCCGACTCGGTCAGCGAGGCCTCGAGGTCGCTCGCGTTGCCGCTCGTCGCGACGCGCAGCGCGTGGCCCAGCACGTAGTCGTCGACGATCCCGAGCACGGTCCAGACGTCGTCCGGCGCGAGCCCGAGCCCGGCCACGGCGCTCGCCATCTGCTTCGCGTGCCGGCCGGCGTTCGGCCCTGGCTGCGGGCGCCGCGCGAACGCCGCCAGCACCCACGGGTGCGCGACGAAGGCGGCGTGCGAGGCGCGCGCGATCTCGCTCAGCGCCTCGCGCCAGTCGCCGGACGAAGACTGCTCGACGAGCATCAGCCCGACGAGCTCGTTCGCCATCAGGTCGAGCAGCTCGTCCTTCGAGACGATGTGCGTGTAAAGGCTCATCGGGCGCACCTCGAGGATCGCCGCGACGCGGCGGATCGAGACGGCGTCGAGCCCGTCCACGTCGGCGATCGCTATTGCCGTGTCGACGATCGCCTGGGTGCTCAGGCCACCGCGCGTCCCACGCTCGGGATCGGGCTCTGGGGCCATGTCGACGACGCGGTCCCACGGCAGGCCGGTGGCGCGATTCGGCATGGGGTCAGCATAACTCGCGACCCACAGCGCGATGCGAGGTCGCCTGTTCGCATGCGCACGTCGGCGGTTCGCTTACGAACCACATTCCGGTCCGGGGCGTGCAGCGGCCGCGGGAGCCGGTATCGACGTCGTCGCTACGCGGGGTCCGTACCGCCGACGCCTCTCGGCGCGTGCCAGGCGCCGCCGCCCTCGATCAGGCGGTCGGCCTCGGCCGGCCCCCACGTGCCGGGCTCGTACGGATGCACGGGACAGGCGTCGCCGAGGATCGGCTCGACGACCTCCCACGCGGCCTCGACCGAGTCCTCGCGTGCGAACAGCGTCGGGTCGCCGCGCATCGCGTCGCCGAGCAGGCGCTCGTAGGGCGGCATCTCGTCGGGGTGGTGGTGCTGGGCGAGCAGCTCCACCTCCTCGCCGACCATCTCCTCGCCGGGCAGCTTCGCGCGCGCTCGCAGCGCGATCTGGACGGCCGGGCCGAGCAGGAAGCGGAACGAGTTGGGCGCTGTGTCGTCGGGCGTGTCGAAGACCGTCTGCGGCGGGTGGTGCAGCTCGACGAGCACCTCCGTCGCCGTCGTCGGCAGCTGCTTGCCGGCGCGGATCAGGAACGGCACGCCGGCCCAGCGCCAGCTGTCGACGTGCAGCTTCACGGCCGCGAACGTCTCGACCGTCGAGTCGGGCGCGACGCCGTCCTCGTCGCGGTAGCCGCGGAACTGGCCGCGCACGACGTCGGCCGGCGCGAGCGGCACGATCGACTTCATCAGCCGCGCCTTCTCGTCGCGCAGCGACTCCGGCGAGCGCTCGACCGGCGCGTCCATCGTCAGCAGCGCGAGCACCTGCAGCATGTGGTTCTGGATCACGTCGCGGATCGCGCCCGCCTCGTCGTAGAACCTCCCGCGCCCCACGACGCCGAACGCCTCCGCCATCGTGATCTGCACGCGCTTGACGTGGCCGCGGTTCCAGATCGGCTCGAGCAACGAGTTCGCGAAGCGGAAGTAGATGAGGTTCTCGACCGCCTCCTTGCCGAGGTAGTGGTCGATGCGGAACGTGCACGACTCGGGGAAGACCGACGACAGCGTCGCGTTGAGCGCGCGCGCCGACTCGAGGTCCCGCCCGAACGGCTTCTCGACGACGACGCGCGCGCCGTCGGCGCTGCCGGATCTGCCGAGCTCGCGCACGACGTCGGCGAACAGGCTCGGCGGGATCGCGAGGTAGTGGAGCGGACGTCTCGCGTCGCCCAGCTCGCTGCGCAGCTGCGCGAACGTCGCCGGGTCGCCGTAGTCGCCGTCGATGTAGCGCAGCTGGTCGATCAGCTTCGCGAACGCCGCCTCGTCGACGCCGCCGTGCTCCTCCAGGCTTCTGCGCGCGCGCTCGCGCAGGTCGTCCAGCCCCCAGCCGGACTTCGCCACGCCGACGATCGGCACGTCGAGCTTGCCGTGCCTGATCAGCGACTGCAGCGCCGGGAAGATCTGCTTGTACGCGAGGTCGCCGGTCGCGCCGAAGAAGACCAGCGCGTCGGAGGGGGTCGCGTCGTCGCCTGCGCGAGCCGGCGCACCCGCTCCGCCACCCGCAGTCATCAGCCCGCCTTCTCCGCGTGGCCGCCGAACTGCGAGCGCATCGCGGACATCACCTTGTTGGCGAACTGGTCGTTGCCCTGCGACGCGAAGCGCTCGAACAGCGCGCCCGTGAGGATCGGCGCAGGCACGCCCTCCTCGATCGCCGCGAGGGCGGTCCAGCGGCCCTCGCCAGAGTCGGACACGCGGCCGGAGAACTCGTCGAGCTGCGGCGAGGCGACGAGCGCCTCCGCCGTCAGGTCGAGCAGCCACGACGCGATCACGCTGCCGCGGCGCCACACCTCCGCGACGGCCGTCAGGTCGAGGTCGTACCGGTACGCCTCCGGGTCGGCGAGCGGGGCCGTCTCGGCGTCGACGTCGCGCTGCACGGCGCCGACGTTCGCGTGCTTGAGGATGTTCAGGCCCTCCGCGTAGGCGGCCATCATCCCGTACTCGATCCCGTTGTGGACCATCTTCACGAAGTGGCCCGCGCCGGGCGGGCCGCAGTGCAGCCAGCCCTCCTCGCCGGGCGCCAGGTCCGCGTCGCGGCCCGGCGTGCGCTCGGCCGCCTCGACGCCGGGGGCGAGCGCCTTGAAGATCGGCGTGAGCCGCTCGACCGCGGTGTCGTCCCCGCCGATCATCTGCGAGTAGCCGCGCTCGAGACCCCACACGCCGCCGCTCGTGCCGCAGTCGACGTAATGGACGCCGAGCGCCGCCGTGCGCTTCGCGCGGCGCTGGTCGTCGCGGTAGTTGGAGTTGCCGCCGTCGATCACGACGTCGTCGGCGTCGAGCAGCGGCAGCAGCGCGTCGAGCGTCTGGTCGACGACCGCGGCCGGCACCATCAGCCACACCGCGCGCGGCTGCGCGAGCTTGGCGACGAAGTCCTCGAGCGAGCTGCCGCCGGTCGCGCCCTCACCCGCGAGCTGGGCGACCGCGTCCGGGCTCATGTCGAAGACCACGCACTCATGGCCCGCGCCCATCAGCCGCCGCACCATGTTGGCGCCCATCCGGCCGAGGCCGATCATGCCGAGTTGCATCGCTGCTCCTTCGTCGTCGGTACGTCTCAGGTCGCACGCCGGCGACGCGCGAGCCGGCCGCGCATCGCCACCATCATGCCTACCGATCCGGCGACGCCCGCAAGCGCGCCGGCGGCGACCTGGCGGGTCGGCGCGCGCTCGGCGCGCGCGAGCGCGCGCAGGCCGGCGATGCCGAGCGGCGCCGCGCCGCCGTGCGCGCGATCATGCTCGAAGCGTGATCGACCTCCACTGCCACCTGCTGCCGGGGATCGACGACGGTCCGGCCGACCTCGGCGGCACGCTCGCGATGGCGCGGCTGCACGTCGAGGCGGGCGTGCGCACAGTCGCCGCCACGCCGCACGTGAGCTGGGACATGCCGACGGACGCGGCGACGATCGACCTGCGCCTCGGCGACGTGCGCGCCGCGCTCGCGGCGGCGAAGATCCCGCTCGAGGTCGTGCGCGGCGCCGAGCTCGACGTCCACCAGGCGATCGGCCTGTCCGACGAGCAGCTGCGCGCGCTCGCGCTCGGCGGCGGGCCGTGGCTGCTGCTCGAGGCGCCGCTGACCAAGCGCGTCGCGCTCGCGCCGGTCGCGCACGCGCTGCTCGACCGCGGCCACCGCGTCCTGCTCGCGCACCCCGAGCGCTCGCCGCTGCTGCAGCGCGACCCGGAGGCGCTGCGCGCCCTCGTGCACGCCGGCGCGGCGACGCAGGTCACCGCCGGCTCGTTCGCGGGCAGCTTCGGCCGCACCGTGCAGGGCTACGCCGAGCAGATGCTGGAGGCGGGGCTCGTGCACAGCGTCGCCTCCGACGCGCACGACGCCCGACGGCGCCCGCCGGGAATCGCCGAGCCGATGGCCGCGGCCGGCCTCGGCGAGCTGACGCCGCTGCTCGCACAGGAGGCGCCCGCCGCGATCCTCGCCGGCGATCCGCTCCCGTCCGCGCCGGCGTGGAGACGACGCCGCCGGAGCCCGCTGCGCACGTTGCTCGGGCGGCGCTGAGCGCCTGCCGCCGCCCGCAGCCCACAGCCCGCCGCCCACAGCCCACAGCCCGCCGCCCACAGCCCGCAGCCCGCAGCCGACCGGGCCTACGGCAGGTCCGCCACCACCGCCGCCAGCGGCTTGCGGATGCCCGTGTAAAAGGGCAGCTCCTCGCGCGTGTGGCGGCGCGCCTCGGCGCCGCGCAGGTGGCGCATCAGGTCGACGATGCGCGTCAGCTCGTCGGCCTCGAACGCGAGCAGCCACTCGTAGTCGCCGAGCGCGAACGCGCTGACGGTGTTCGCGCGCACGTCGGCGAAGTCGCGCGCCATCATGCCGTGATCGCGCAGCATCTCCGAGCGCTCCTGCGGCGGCAGCAGGTACCAGTCGTAGGAGCGCACGAACGGGTAGACGCAGACGTACTTGCGCGGCTCCTCGCCCTGGAGGAAGGCGGGGATGTGGCCCTTGTTGAACTCGGCGTCGCGGTGGACGCCGATGTTCGTCCAGACGGCGTCGAGCGCGCGCCCGAGCCGCGTGTGGCGGAAGGCGACGATCGCGTCCTGGAGCGCGTCCGCGCTCGGGCCGACGAGCCACAGCAGCAGGTCCGCGTCGGCGCGGAAGCCGGCGAGCGAGTAGGCCCCGCGCAGCGTGACGCCGCCGCCGGTCAGCGCCGCCTCGGTCTTGGCGAGCTGCGCCTCAACGCCCCTGCCGGGCCGACGCACGCGGAACGCCGCGTACAGCGTGTAGGGATTCTCGAACTCCGTCATGACCGCACCCTACCGCCCGGCCACGGCCCGCAGGTGTGCGAGGCTGGGGCCGACCAGGCGAGACGCGGGCGAAAGGCGGGCGGCATGGACATCGACCTCTCGAACAGGGCGATCGCGATCACGGGCGCGTCGTCGGGGATCGGCGAGGCGACCGCGCTCGCGTGCGCGGCGGCGGGCGCGAGCGTCGCATTGGCGGCGAGGCGCAGCGACCGCATCGACGCGCTCGCGCAGCGGATCAACGACGACGACGGCCGCGCGATCGCGATCCCGACCGACGTCGGCGAGGAGGAGCAGGCGCGCGCGTTCGTCGAGCGGGCGCACGGCGAGCTGGGGCGGCTCGACGGGCTGATCAACAACGCCGGCGTGATGCTGCTCGGGCCGATCGACGGCGCGCCGACGGAGGAGTGGCGCCGCATGATCCACGCCAACCTGTTCGGCGTCCTCTACTGCACGCATGCCGCGCTGCCGCTGATGCGCGCGCAGGGCTCCGGCGACGTCGTCAACGTCAGCTCCGTCGCCGGGCGCGTCGCGCGCGCCGGCTCAGGCGTCTACAGCCTCACGAAGTGGGGTGTGAACGCCTTCTCGGAGGCACTGCGGCAGGAGTGCGCCGGCGCCGGGATCCGCGTGACGATGATCGAGCCGGGCGCGGTCGCGACGGAGCTTCCGAGCCACAACCGCCCGCCGGTGCTCGAGCAGATGATGAGACGCTTCGAGGGCGTCGTGCCGCTGCGGGCCGAGGACATCGCGAACGCGATCCTGTTCGCACTCGGCCAGCCGCCGCATGTGAGCGTGAACGAGCTGCTCGTGCGCCCGTCGAACCAGGGGTGAGTTGGCGCATCGGCCGCTTCACCGGATCTTCATCTGGGTAGAGGTCTGCGGACGTACCGTGTCCCTGCAAACCTCTCGGACTCCCTTGAGGCTTCCTTGACCTTCGCGCGCTGAGGTGGAGCCATGACCCCCGAAGCCACACCGATCGACCGCAACGCCGGCGCGTTTGGGAGCACCGACGCGCTCGACGCGCTCGACCGCCCGCTCGCCGAGTCGGGCGCGCAGGACGCGCCGCCCGGTCCCGGCCGCTACCTGCTCGCCGAGCAGGGCGACGAGCAGCGGCTGCTCGCGCTGACGCGGCCGATCACGCACATCGGCCGCGGCTTCGGGGCGACGCTCCAGCTGGAGGACGCGGGCGTCTCGCGCCGCCATGCGATCGTCATGCAACGGCGCGGCGGTGTGCGGATCCTCGACGACCGCAGCGCGAACGGCACGTGGGTGAACGGCCGCCGCGTGTTCGAGGCGGAGCTGCACGACGGCGACGTGATCGCGCTGGGGCGCGTCGTGCTCGTCTACCGCGAGGTGCTCGCGTAGCGCGAGCGTCGCGCCGCGGGCCTCACGCAAGCGTCCGCCCGCGCGACCGCCGTGGACGCGCACCGCTCAGGCGGCGTAGCTCGCGAGCGTGAGCAGCCGGCCGACCGGCACGCCGCGGCCCGCGAGGACGCACGTGCGCCCGTCGCGCCGCCAGGTGACGATCGACGTCGCGCCGCGGTCGAGCACGCGCAGCTGCGCGCCGCGGCGCTCGACGACCTGCCCGCCTGCCACCGGCAGCTGCGCGTCGGCGATCGCGTAGCCGATCCGCCGCCCCGCCCCGTCGGCGTAGAAGACCGTCCGCAGCTCGTGCCCCCCGACCGTGTCGGTGCGCGCGCCGACGGCGTGCCAGCCGGCGCGCGTCCACGTCGGGAAGGGGATCGGCCCGGCGTGCGCGGCCAGCAGCTCGCCGCCCGGCCGCGCGGCTGGGGCGGGCGCCGCCGGCGCCCGCAGGGCGACCTGCGCGACGTCGTGCACGCTCGGGGACGTCGTCCCGCCGCCGACGATCGCGCGCTGCGCGACGATCCCGAGCACGAGCACCAGGAGCAGGGGAACCGCGACCCGCCTCGCGACGACCAGCGCGCCGCCGCGCCACCGGCTGCGGCGACGGACCCGCGTGCGCTCGGCGCCGGCGACCGCCTCGGCGACCGCGAAGCGCAGGCGGTCGGGCACGACGACGTCGTCGAGCGCGCGCAGCGCCGCGGGCGCCGGCACGTCGCGCCCGGAGGCGTCGTCGGCGTCCTCGCCGGGGATGCGGTCGTTGTGCTCGTCGAAGGTCATGTGGTCGTCCATCATCTGAGACTCCGCGAAGGGGTGCTGGCTTCCCCGCGATCGGCAGCCGGTGCGAGCGCCCGCACCACCCTCTCGCGCGCGCGGAAGAGGCGCGAGGCGATCGTCGCCTCGCGCGTGTCGAGCAGATCGGCCGCCTCCTGGTAGGACAGGCCGGCGACGTCGACGGCGACGAGCGCGAGGCGGAAGTCCTCCGGCAGCGCGGCGATGACCGCGAACAGCTCGCGCGCCGCGAGCGCGGACTCCGGCCCGCTCACGCCTGCCGCCCCGCCCACGCCGCGCCGGTCCAGCGCCTCCACCTGCTCAAGCGTCGCCACCTCGCGCGGACGGCGCGAGGCGGTGCGGCGCGACAGCAGGAACGTGTTGCGCAGCGCGCGCACGAGGTAGGCCAGCTCGTCCTGTCTGCGCAGCTGGCGCGGCTTCGCGAGCACGCGCGCAGCCGTCTCCTGCACGAGGTCCTCTGCCTCCTCTCGCGAGCCGCACAACGCCCAGGCCACGCGATAGAGGCGGTCGAGGTGCGTCACGAGCGCCTGCGGGTCGAGGCGCGCCATGACGCCCGACCTTAGCGCGTGGCAGGTTCAAGGTCGCCGGCTTATGGGGCATGCTGTGTCAGCGATGAGCAGCTCGGCCCAAGACGGTGCCGCGGGCGTCCGCTCGAAGAGAGAGAACGCGCGCCGCGCCGCGATCGCGATCCTCGTCGCGGTCGCCGTGCTGTTCGCGGTGCTCAACTTCAACGACGTGAAGGTCAACCTGCTGTTCGGCAGCGTCACGATGCCGCTCGTGATCGTGATCGCCGGCTGCCTGCTGATCGGCGGGCTGATCGGCGCCTACGCCGGGCATCGCCGGCGGCGCCGCTGACCGCCTCCCGCCGGCTCGATGACGACCGCCGCGATCGACCTGCTTCCCCACGCGGTGCGCGCCCCCGCAGGCGCTGCCGCAGGCGCGCTCGTGCTGCTGCACGGCCGCGGGACGAGCGAGCGCGACCTGCTGCCGGTCGCGGACGCGCTCGACCCCCAGCGCCGGCTCGCCGTGATCGCGCCGCGCGGACCGCTGGCGTTCCCGGGGCAGCCGGGCGCGCACTGGTACGTCGTGCCGCGCGTGGGCTTCCCCGACGAGGAGACGTTCGCGGCGACGTACGCGCGCCTGGCGGCGTGGCTCGACGCGCTGGCGGAGGCGCTCGGCGTGCCGTGGTCGCGCACGGTGCTCGGCGGCTTCTCGCAGGGCGCGGCGATGGCGTTCGCGCTCGGGCTGGGACCTGGCCGCCCCGCGCCGGCTGGGATCCTCGCGCTCAGCGGCTTCCTGCCGCATGTCGCCGGCTACGAGCCGGTGCTGAGCGGTCGCAAGGGCTTCCCGGTCGCGCTCGGCCACGGCGCCGCCGACCCGGTGATCCCGGTCGCGTTCGCCCACGCGGCGCGCGAGCGCCTGCTGGCCGCCGGCGTCGACCTGCTCTACCGCGAGACGCCGGGCCTCCCGCACACGATCGATCCGGGCTTCGTGCCCGAGCTGCGCGACTGGCTTGCGCAGCGCACGCCGGCGACGCGCGACGTCGCCGGCGACGGCTGACGGCGGCGCCTCAGCCGGCTGGCGGCGATGACGGCGGCGCGAGCTTGCCGGCGCGGATGCGTGCGGCGAGGTCCTTCGACTCCTCGCGCAGCGTCGTGCCGTCCTCGAACTCGATCACCGGCAGCTTGCGCTGGCCGCTCTTCGCCTCGAGGTCCGCCCGCCGGCTTCTCGGGAACACCGGGTGCTTGACGACGTCATATGGGACTCCGGCCTCGTCGAGCGCCTTCTGGACTCTCCAGCAGGGATGCGGACCTCTGGCCCACATCACGGAGCAGCGGTGCAGCTTGACGGCCATCGCGCCTCCTTCGGGTCGTGTCGGCGGCCCGACGATACACGCCATCATGGAGCGGACATGGAGGACCCGATGGAGATCAGGCGCGGGCTCGCGCTGCCGCTCGACGAGGTCGTGCTGCGCACGAGCCGCTCGTCGGGACCGGGCGGCCAGCACGCGAACGTGACCGCCTCGCGCGTGGAGGCGGTCTTCGACGTCGCCGCCTCGCGCGCCTTGAGCGACGCCCAGAAGGCGCGCGTGATCGAGCGCTGCGGCCCGCGCGTGACGGCAGTCGCACAGGACGCCCGCAGCCAGGCGCGCAACCGCGAGCTGGCGCTCGAGCGGCTGCGCGAGCGGCTCGCCGCCGCGCTCGCGACACCCCGCCCCCGCACGCCCACCCGCCCGACCGCCGCCTCGCGCAGACGCCACGCGAGCGCGAAGCAGCGCCAGGCGCAGCGCAAGCAGCAGCGCCGCGCGCCGGGGACGGACGAGTAGCGCCCGACGCCGGCGCGCGCGACGTCTCGCCCGCGCCCTGCCGACCGGCGCCCCGCCCGCCGCGCGCGTCGTAGGCTGCGCGCCATGCGCCGCGCCCGTCTGTTCGGCCCGTTCTTCGTCTTCGCCGGGGTCATGCACTTCGTGATCCCGCGCACGTACGAGTCGATCGTGCCGGAGCGCCTGCCCGCGCCGCGCGCGCTCGTCTATGCGAGCGGCGTCGCGGAGATCGCCGGCGGGCTCGCCGTGCAGCATCGGCGCACGCGCCGCGCCGGCAGCCTCCTGAGCATCGCGACGCTGCTCGCCGTCTTCCCCGCGAACGTGAGCATGGCGCTGCACCCCGAGCGCCATCGCGTGCCCGGAGGACGGGGCGCGCTGCTGCTGCGGCTGCCGCTCCAGGTGCTCTTCGTCGCCTGGGCGCGCGCGGCCGGACGGTCTTGATCAGAACACGATCCACCCGCAGGCAGTGCATTTAGATTAAGCTTCCCTTCCGTCAATTCACGCAGGGGGACCGTCATGCACCATCCGCGCACGACCGCGCTCGCGGTCGGCTTCGCCGTGCTCGCACTGCTGCTCACAGCGGCGGCCGCGATCGCCGACAACTACGTCGCGCTCGGCGACTCGTACTCATCCGGCGTCGGGACACGAGAATTCTTCGAACAGACGTGCAAGCGCAGCCTATTCGCGTACCCGGAGCTCGTCGCGCACGACCGCGCCGGCACGAGCCTCACGTTCAGAGCCTGCTCGGGCGCTACGACGAGCAGCGTCACGAGCGAACAGCTCGCAGCGCTCAACTCGGCGACGAACATAGTCACGATCACCGTCGGCGGCAACGACGCGGGCTTCTCCCACATCATCACGCAGTGCGCGCTGCCGTGGCCGTGGTCATGCGAAGGCGAACTCACGGAAGCCGAAAGATTCATCACGGGCACGCTTCCCGGCCGGCTCGAAACGCTCTACGGCAAGATCCACACCGACGCGCCGAACGCGACGGTGGTCGTGCTCGGCTACCCGCGCCTCTTCATGGGCGTCAACTGCAACGCCGGCACGTTCTTCAGCTCCACCGAGATGAGCCGCATGAACCACATCGCGGACTTGTTCAAGACCGTCACGCAGGAACGCGCGACGGCTCACGGCTTCACGTTCAAGGACGCGATCCCGACGTTCACCGGGCACGCGATCTGCTCGGAATCGGAGTGGCTCAACGGCCTCTCGAACCCGGTCGAAGAAAGCTTCCATCCGAACAGAACGGGCCACAGAAGCGGCTACGAGCCGCTCGTGCGCGCGGTGATCGGCTGAGCCTCCCCCGCCCCCGCCAGCACGTCGGCGCCCGCCCCGGGCGCCGGCGTGCTCGGCGTGCTCGGCGTGCTCAGCCGGCTGCGCCGAGGCTCGCGAGTTGCGCGACGAGCCCCGCGCCGCTGATGCCGTTGTTCACGCGCACGCGGTGCAGGGTGAAGCGGTCGGCCTGGGCGGGCTGCGCGAGGCCCGGCTCGGTCGTCGTCGCGGCCAGGTAGCCGGCGCGCTGCACGGCGGCGATCGCGGCGGCGTCGTATCTGCCCGCCGGGTAGCAGAAGAAGTTGACCGGGATGCCGAAGCGGCGCTTCAGCTCCGCGCGCGAGTCGGCGATCTCGTGCTGCAACCTCGCGGCGTCGACCGTCGTCAGGTCGGGATGGGTGATCGTGTGGGAGTCGACCTCCCACCCGACGGCGATCAACTGTCTGACCTGCGGCGCGGTGAGGCCGTAGTCGGAGCGGATGTTGTTCAGCTCGAGGTTCAGCACGCCGGGCCAGCCGAGCACGCGCAGCACGGGCATGGCGTTTGTGATGTGGCTGCGGTAGCCGTCGTCGAAGCTCACGACGACGGCGCGGCGCGGCAGCGGCCCGTTGGCGTGCCACGAGTCCCACGCCTCCTGGAGCGTGACCGCGGTGTAGCCGGCGCGCTTCAGCGCGCGCATCTGATCGGCGAACTGCGCGCGCGGGACGTAGAGGTCCGGGTAGGGGGAGTTGGGGAAGGGGTCGCTGACGACGTGGTACATGAGGATCGGCACCGGGCGTGGCGGACCGGGGGCGCCGAGATCGCGCGCTGGACCGGTCGCGGCCGTGGCGGTCGTGCGCGCGGCGCCGCCCTTCCCGCCGTCCCCGGCGCCGTGTGCAGCCGCCTTCGTCGCTCCGCCCGCACCGCCGCCGCCGGACCCGAGCGCACCGGCGACGACGAGCACGACGGCGACGAGCACCGCGAGCAGGCCGGCGAGCGCCAGCGAGCGCCGCCGGCGGTAGGGGGGCGTGGGGGATGCCGCCATCAATCGGCATGGTGCCAGACGCGGACGGGAAGATACGAGTCATGCGCCGAGCCGATCGCCTGATCGAGCAGCTGCGCGGCGCGATCGCAGACGAGCGCGTGCTCGATGCCGTCCGCGCCGTGCCACGCGACGCGTTCGTCCCACGAGGGCTGCGGTCGCGCGCGTACGAGAACGTCGCGCTGCCGATCGGGCACCAGCAGACGATCTCGCAGCCGCTCGTCGTCGCGCGCATGACGGACCTGCTGCGGGTGCAGCCGCAGGACCGCGTGCTCGACGTCGGCACCGGCTCCGGCTACCACGCCGCGGTGCTGGCCCAGCTCGCGGCGCACGTGTGGACGATCGAGCGCCACCCGGCGCTCAGCGAGCAGGCGGCCGAGCACCTGCGCGCGGCCGGGATCGAAAACGTGACGGTGCTCGTCGGCGACGGCTCGCGCGGCCTTCCGGCCGAGGCGCCGTTCGACGCGATCAACGTCGCCGCCGCCGCCTGGCCCGAGATCCCGCCGGCGCTCGAGCGCCAGCTCGCGGCGGGCGGCCGGCTCGTCGCGCCGGTCGGCGCGAGCGGCCAGCAGCTCGTGCTGGTGGAGCGAGGCGAGCCCGCCTCGCCCGGCGAGCCGGGCGAGCTGACCCGCACGACGCTCGACGCCGTGCGCTTCGTGCCGCTGATCGAGGGGGACGTGTAGGGCGGCTCGGCTCGATGGGACGCCACGGGCGGAGCAGCGCTCCCTATGCAGCCGGCGCCAACGTCCGTGCCGTTTGCTACAAGGTGGGCGGGAAGAGGAGAGCCCATGGAGCCGTTGTTCGAGCATCGAATGGAGTTCGCGGGCTACGAGACGCGGGTCTTGGAGCTCGAGGGTCGGGGCGATCCGATCGTGCTGTTCCACGGCTGGTCGGACAGCGCCGACACGTGGCGCTGCGTGCTCGCGCAGCTCGGCAGGGAGGAGCGGCGCGCGATCGCGGTCGACCTCCCCGGCTTCGGCACGGCCGACCCGCTGGAGGACGGGCCGATGCTGCCCCAGCTCGACGCGTTCGGCGCCGCCGCGCTCGCGTACGCGGGCGGTGGAGCGGCACGTGGCGGGCGACGGAGAAGGCAGGCCGTCGCGGTCGGGAACTCGCTCGGCGGCTGCCTCGCGCTGCGGCTCGCGGAGCGCGCGCCAGAGCGCGTCGGGCGCGTCGTCGCGCTCGCGCCGGCCGGGCTCGACATGGCCCGCTGGCTGACGCTGATCGAGCACGACCAGGTGCTGCGAGCGCTCGTCGCGGTCCCGGTGCCGCTTCCGTCGCGCGTCGTCCAGGGCGCCGTCGCGCGCGTCTACCGCTCGCTCGCGTTCGCGGACCCGGCGACGGTCGAGCCGGGTGTCGCGCGGGTTCGCGGACCCGGCGACGGTCGAGCCGGGTGTCGCGCGCGCCTTCGCCCGCCACCACCCGGATCGCACCGCGCTCGCACGGATGCTGGCGTCGGGCCGTCGCCTGCTGCCCGAGCTGCACGACCCGTTCGACTTCGACGCGATCCGCTGCCAGGTGCTGCTCGTCTGGGGCGACTGCGATCGGCTCGTCTTCCACCGCGGCGCGAAGCGCCTGCTCACGGCCGTCGAGGGCTCGCGGCTGGAGCTGCTCGAGCGCTGCGGCCACTCGCCGCAGCTCGAGTACCCGGAGCGCGTCGTCGAGCTGCTGCTGGACGACGCGGCACCGCTCGCGCGGGCCGCCTGACTCGCGGCGCGCGGCCAGCCGCCGCGTCGCTCAACCGCGAGCGCGGCACACGCACAGCGGCCTGGCCGGACGGCCAACCAGACCGCGTCAGGCGACACCCCTCTGCCACACTCTCCCCGCGATGGACCTCATTCCGACCCCCGAGCAGCTCGGCGCCGCCGCCGCGAACGTGTTCGATCGCGTCATGCGCGGCGGCCTCGCGGACCTGCGCCCGCTGCCGACCGCGATCGTCGACGAGGGGCCGCAACGCACCGTGCGCCGCTATCTGCGCCGCGCCGGCGACGCGAGTGGGGTCTCGCGCTCCGGCGACCGGGACCGGTCGCCTGACCGGGTTTCGCGCTCCGGCGACCGGGACCGGTCGCCTGCGCGCGACGTCAGACCTCCTGTCCTGCTCGTGCCGCCGCTCGCCGCGCCGGCCAGCTGCTTCGACCTGCGCCGCGGCTGCAGCCTCGCCGAGCACCTGCTCGCCGCCGGCCGCCAGCCCTACGTCGTCGACTACGGCTCGATCGCCTTCAGCGACCGCAACCTCGGCATCGAGCACTGGGTCGACGAGGTCATCCCGCGCGCGATCGCGGCCGTCTCGGCGGACGCCGGCGGTGTCCACGTCCAGCTCGTCGGCTGGTGCCTCGGCGGGATCATGTCGCTGCTGGTCGCGGCCGGGAGCGACCTGCCGATCCGCTCGGTCGCGGTCGTCGCGAGCCCGTTCGACGTCACGCAGGTGCCGCTCGTCGCTCCGTTGCGCCCGCTCGCGAACCTCGCCGGCGGCTCGGTCGGGACGCTCGCCTACCGCGCGCTCGGCGGCGCACCCGCGCCGCTCGTGAAGCGCATGTACAAGCTCGCCGGCTTCGACAAGTACGTGATGAGGCCGCTGACGCTCGCGACGAACCTCGACGACCGCGAGTTCCTCGCGCAGGTCGAGGCGGTCGACGCCTTCATGGGCGGCATGCTCGCCTACCCTGGCCGCACGTTCGGGCAGATCTACCACCGCTTCCTGCGCCGCAACGACCTCGCAGACGGGCGGATCGCGCTCGGCGGCCGCACGATCGACCTCGCCGACGTGCGCGTGCCGGTGCTGTCGATCGCCGGCGAGGGCGACGGGATCGCACCGGTCAAGGCCGTCCACCACGTCGCGGAGCTGCTGCCGAACGCACCCGAGGTGCGGATCGCGACCGCGCCGGGCGGCCACCTCGGCGTGCTCACCGGCCGCGCCGCGCGCCGCACGACCTGGCGCATGCTCGACGAGTACCTGCTCGCCACCGGGCAGACGCCCGAGCAGCGCGGCGCGAGACGTCACCTGCGGGCTGTGGCTTAACGGGTTTCGCGCTCCGGTGACCGCAAACCGGCCACCGGCCGCAAGCGGCCACCTCCGCGCGACGTCACAATCCCGGCGGATGCCGCTCCGCGAAGCCGGCGGTGCCGCGCGAGGTCGCCTGCCAGCGCGAGCCGGTCGCGCGCAGCCCGCCGGTGTCGAAGCGCAGGCCGGCGACGAACATGAAGGTGTGCCCGCCGTTCGCAAAGACGGTGATCCATCTCCCCGGGCCGGGGTCGCCCCAGCGCGCCAGGTCGCCGGACACCATCGGCGCCGAGACCAGGCCGGCGGCCGCGAACGCGTAGCTGATCGAGGCCGAGCAGTCGTAGGCGGTGTCGATCCACGTCGCGTGGCCGCCGCCGTAGCGGTAGGGCAGGCGCGCGATCTGGTTGCCTGCCTGGATCACCGCCTGCACCGCGGGGGGCGCCGCGAGTGGCGCGACCGCCAGCCCAGCGCCCGTGAGCGACGCCGCATTGCCGGACGGGATGCCGCTGGCGGCCAGCTCACGCCGGATCTCCGCATCGGAGCGCGGCTGCGGCAGCCCGACGGCCTCGCTCGCGACGACGCCGCTTTGGCCGGCCGGCACGCCCGCCGACGGATCGACGGCGCGCGGATGGCGTGCCAGCCGGTCGACCGCCTGCGGAGCGTTCACGGGCGGAGCGGCCGCGCCGGCAGGCGAGGCGCTGTCGCCGCAGCCCACGAGCGGAACGGCGAGCGCGACCGCCAGAGCGGTCACGAGGGCGATCGAAGCGAGCTGCCTGTGCACGTCGCCATGAGTATGGACCCCCCGCCGCCCGTCGAGCGCCGTCGTGGAGCGTTTGAGCCGCCGCAAAGGTGCGCGACCGACGATCATGCCGGAGCAGACCCATCACACGATCTCGGGTGCACCCGTCTCGAGTGCACCCGACAAGGAAGGGACCGGCAGCGATGGCGAACGGCACCGAGACACGCAAGAAGCGCCAGGCGGGCGCGGCACGCGGGATGGCGGAGGCGGCGCAGGCGCGCCGGCGCCAGCGGCTGTGGATCCTCGGCGGAGCGCTCGCGCTGGCCGCCGCAATCGTCGTCGTGATCGCACTCGCCTCCGCCGGCAGCGACTCCCCCAAGCTCAAGCACGGCGAGGTGATCCCCGGCGAGGCCGAGGCGACCGCCCTGTTCGCCGGCATCCCGCAGAACGGCATCGCGCTCGGCGACCCCAGAGCACCCGTCACGTTCGTCGAGTTCGCCGACCTCCAATGCCCGGTCTGCCGCGCATACGCGCAGCAGGTGCTGCCGACGCTCGTCACCGACTACGTGCGCACCGGGAAGATCAAGATGACGTTCCGCAACGTCTCCTTCATCGGACAGGACTCTGCACGCGCTGCGCAGATGGCCGCCGCGGCCGGGCTGCAGAACAAGCTGTGGCCCTACGTCGACATCCTCTACGCCAACCAGGGCCAAGAGAACTCGGGCTACGTCACCGACGACTTCCTGCGCAGAATCGGCGCCGGCGTCAAGGGCCTCGACGTCGAGAAGGCGATGAACGACCGCGGACTCCCCGCACTCCAGAGACAGCTCGACGACGCCCAGACCGAATGGGAGGCCGGCGGCCTCACCTGGACACCGCGGTTCCTCGTCGGCCCGACCGGCGGCAGACTCGAAGCGCTGGGCAGATCGTTCGACGTGGGCGCGCTCACGTCGGCGATCGACAAGGTCCTCGCGCAGGGCAGATGAAGCGCGCCCTTGAGCTGTCCTAAAGGTGCAGGGTGACGATGGCGAGAGCAGTACCATCAAGCACGATCTCGCGTGGCCTGCGCGGGCGCACTGCGCTCGGGGGGCGGTCGGCCGGAGCGGGCCGGGGATGCACCGACGAGGAGGGCGACGAGCAGCGATGGCGGACAGCACCGAGACACGCAAGGAGCGCCGGGCGAGCGCGCGCGAGGAGCGCGGCCGCGCGGCAGCGGCGCAGGCGCGCCGGCGCCAGCGGCTGTGGATCCTCGGCGGAGCGCTCGCGCTCGCGGCCGCGATCGTCGTCGTGATCGCGATCGCGGCCGGGGGCAACAACTCCACCAAGCTCAAGCAGGGCGAGGTGATCCCCGGCCAGGCCGAGGCGACCGCCCTGTTCGCCGGCATCCCACAGAACGGCATCACGCTCGGCGACCCCAGATCACCTGTCACGTTCGTCGAGTTCGCCGACCTCCAATGCCCGTTCTGCCGCGAGTACACCGCGCAGGTCATGACGACGCTCGTCAACCAGTACGTGCGCACCGGCAAGATGAAGATGCAGTTCCGCAACGTCGCGTTCATCGGCACGGACTCCGCGCGCGCCGCGCAGATGGCCGCCGCGGCCGGGCGCCAGAACCGGCTCTGGCCCTACGTCGACATCTTCTACACCAACCAGCAGCAGGAGAACTCGGGCTACGTCACCGACGACTTCCTGCGCAGAATCGGCGCCGGCGTCAAGGGCCTCGACGTCGAGAAGGCGATGAGCGACCGCGGACTCCCCGAAGTCCAGAGACAGCTCAACGACGCCCAGACCGAATGGCAGACGAACGGCTTCACCGGGACGCCGTCGTTCCTCGTCGGCCCGACCGGCGGCAGACTCGCTGCGCTGGACGTCAGATCGTTCGACCCGGGCACGTTCACTTCGGCGATCGACAAGGTCCTCGCGCAGCAGGGCAGATGAGCGCATGAGGGGGGACCGCACGCTCCACCGCGCGATGATCGTCCTGACGCTCGTCGGGATCGGGATCGCGTCGTACCTGACGTACGTCCACTACAAGGGGCTCAGCCCGATCTGCGCGGTCGGGCACGGGTGCGAGAAGGTGCAGGCGTCGAGATACGCCAAGGTCGGCGGCGTGCCGGTCCCCCTCATCGGCCTGATCGGCTACGTGGCGATCCTCGTCTCGCTGTTCGTGCGCGGCGAGCTGGCGCGGCTCGCGACCGCCGTCATGACGATCGGCGGCTTCGCGTTCAGCGTGTACCTCACCTCGCTGGAGCTGTTCCAGATTCATGCGATCTGCCAGTGGTGCGTCGGCAGCGCGATCGTGATGACGTCGCTCGCGATCCTCGCCACGATCCGTGCGCTGCGTGCGCCGGACGACGAGCTCGTCGGCGACGCGGCCGAGCTGCACGCGCCACTCGGGGATCCGGAGGGCGAACCTGTCTGAGCGGCCGGCCCCCCTGCGGTCCCGACGTCGATCCCCCCAGGCCTGCGGCGGGTTGCGGCGCGCGCTGGCGGCGATCGCGGCGATCGCCTGCGCGGCAGCGCCGCTCGCCGGCTGCGGCGGCGGGGGCGGGAACGCGGCGACCGCCGCGGGCAGCGGCCGCTTCGCCGTCGCCGAGGCTCTGCCGCCCGGGCTCGCCGGCAGAGCCGCGCCGAGCATCCGCCTGGCCGACGCGCGCGGCGGCACGTTCGACACGCGCTCGCTCGCCGGCAAGCCCTACCTGGTCACCTTCCTGTACGCGAACTGCCCGGACGTCTGCCCGCTGATCGGCGCGCAACTGCGCGACACGCTCGGGCAGCTCGGCGCCGACGCGCGGCGCGTCGGCGTCGTGGCCGTGAGCGTCGACCCGCGCGGCGACACGCCGGAGACGGTCCGCGCGTGGCTGAGACGCCAGCGCGAGCCGGCGCAGTTCCACTACCTCGTCGGCGCCCAGGACGAGCTCGCTCCGGTGTGGAGAGCGTGGTACGCCGCTCCGCAGATCCCCGGCGATCCACGGAGCGCACACACCGCAATCGTGTGGATCGTCGACGCGCATGGCCGCCTCGCCGCGAAGGTCGCTGCCGGCAGGCCGTTCGACACGACGGGTCTGTCACACGACATCCGCTCGCTGCTGCAGGCGCCCAGCGCCTGATCGCTTCAGGGGTTAGTTAACATCGATCGCTCCCTCGCCCTCGACTGCCGCCGGAGGTCCCTCCCATGCCCGAGCTGCTGCTCCCCCGCCTGAAGCGTGAGATCGAGGCTCGCCTCGACGAGCTGCGGCCGTTCGTGGCGGAAGCAGAACGGCTCGAGGCTGCGAAGGACGCGCTGCTGGCCGAGGCGGCGGCAGCGGGCGCGGCGGGACGCCGCGACGCACGGGTGCCCCAGACGCGCAACGGCGCGCGACCGGAGCGCAGGAACGGCGCCGTCGTCGCGGAGCCGAGCGCGCCGGAGGCGACGTCCGCGAGCAAGAACGGCTCCGGCAGCGCGGCCGACGACGCGAACGCGCCCGCAGCGCGCGGCCCGAACCAGACGGCGATCCTCGCGATCGTCGAGGAGCGCCCGGGCGTGTCGGTCGCCGAGATCGCCGCCGTCACGAAGATCGCGAAGCCGACCGTCGCGACGACCGTCTCGAAGCTGAAGCGCGAGGGCGTCCTCGCCGACGAGGCGGGCGGCGTGAAGCTCGCGTCGCGCCAGCCGATCACGCTGTCGGGCGCCGCGCCGGCGAGGGACGACGGCGTCAGCGACGAGGAGTGGGAGGCCGCGCGCCGGGATCCGGCGGCGGCGTAGCGGATCCGCCGAGCTGGGCGGCCGCAGGCTTCCACGCCATCGCTTCGCCGGCGGCCGGGCGCCGGCTCAAGGCGCCGGCGACGGCACGCGCAGCAGCGGCTCGCTCGTCACGAGCCCCGTCTCGTCGGTCAGCTCGTCGACGAGCGCGCGCCAGCGCCGTGCGCGCTCCGGCGTGTCGGCGACGACGGTGACGATCGGCACGCGCCGGCGCAGCGCGCCGAAGCGGTCGCCGTGCGGCGCGTGGTCGCCGTGATAGCCCCGGACGCCGCGCAGCGCGGTCGCGCCTGCGGCGCCCTCGGCGCGCAGCCGCCGCACGAGCGCCGCGTGCAGCGACTCGCCGCCGTGGCGCGACTGCTCGGAGGCGTAGACGACGAGCTGCTGCCACGGCTCGCCTCCGACACCGGCGTCCACGCCCGCGCGCCGATCCGCGGAGGAGGCCGCCGCGACGCCGGCGGCGGCGGGCGCGCCGTCGCGCTTGAGCACGTCGACGGCCTCGAGCGTCGCGACGCGGTCGGCCAGCAGCTCGCGCAGCCGCGGCAGCGCGGCGGCGATCCGCTTCGGCGCCCCGACGGAGACGACCAGCAGCGGGACGCGCGCGTTGCGGTCGAAGAAGCGCGCCCGCTCGCGCACTCCGCGCGCGGTCCCGTCGACGCCGAGCAGGACGGTCGCGCCGGCGGCGCCCGCCGCCCGCAGCGCGTCGACCGCGGCGACGTGCGCCGGACGATCGCCGGCGCGGTCCCGTCGGCCGAGGTGGAGCGTGAGCTTGACCGCGCGAGCGTCCGGCAGCGGCGCGTCACCGAGCAGGTCCAGCGGCTTGAGCGTCACCAGCCCGCCGCCGACGCATCCGCGCACCTCCTCCAGCAGCGCGGTGACGCGCTCCGGCGCGTCGACCGCGACGAGCGCCAGCGGCAGGTCCTCCGACGGCGTCAGCAAGGTCCCGGTCTGCAAGGCATGCCGCGCGCCGAAGCCCAGGTGCCCGCGCAGCAGGCAGCTCGCCGCGATGCGATGGCGCGCGCAGGCGTCGAGCAGCACGTCGGCGAGCAGGCGTCCCCCGCTGCCGTCGCGCTCGCCGAACCAGGCGGTCAGCTTCAGCGCCGCGGGCGCATTCGGCGCACCGCCGGCGCCGCTCACAGGGCACCCCCGAGCGCGCGGCCGAGCGCGACGCCCGCGAGCCCGAGCGCGAGGCTGACGACGACGTTCGCCGCGAGCGCGACGCCGTGGCCGTCCTCGCCGAGGCGGTGGCTCTCGAACATCCACGTCGAGAACGTCGTGTAGGAGCCGAGCAGCGCGGTGCCGCACAGCAGCAGCGCGTCGCCGTGCAGCGCGAGCCCCGCGAGCAGGCCGAGCAGCATGCTGCCGGAGAGGTTCACGGCGAGCGTGCCGTAGGGGAAGCGCGCGGCCGTGCGCTCGGACACGAGCGCGTCGAGCAGGAAGCGCGCGAGCCCGCCGGCGCCGCCGAGCAGCGCGACGCCGAGCCACAGCAGCACGCCGCTCACGTCGCGATCCGCGCCCGGCGCGCGAGGCCGGTGGCGACCAGCAGCGCGGCGAAGCCGCCGACGAGCGAGGCGGCGGCGTACGCGAGCGCGAGCCCCCACGCGCCGGCGTCGAGCATCCGCAGCAGCTCGAGCTGGAGGGTCGCGAACGTCGTCAGCGCGCCGCACACGCCGGTGCCGACGAACGGGCGGCGATACGTCGACGGCGGGAGCCGCTCCTGCAACCGCGTGACGGCCCAGCCGAGCACGAACGCCCCGAGCAGGTTCGCGGCGAACGTCGCCCACGGCCAGGCGTCCGGCGCGTGGGGGAACGCCTCCGCGAGGCCCGCGCGGGCGAGCGTGCCGAGCATCCCGCCGGCGAAGATCGCCGCCAGCTCGCGGACGTCGAGGTGAGGCATGCGGGTCGGATGTCCGCGCATCGGAGCAGCATCCTGGCGCATGGCGCGGCTCTGCCTCAGGTTTCGCGCGCCGCGGGTCTCGACAGCGCGTCGAGGTCGGCGGCGTGACCGTGCGGGTCGAACGCGCCGAAGCTCGAGAAGAGACGGTGCGCCGGGCCGTGGTAGTCGGAGGAGCCGGTCTTCAAGAGGCCGAGCTCGTCGCAGCGCTCCGCGAGCAGGTGGGTCTGCTCGGGCGAATGCGTCACGTAGAAGCACTCCACGCCGTCGAGCCCGTGCGCGCGGAAGGCGTCGATCGCCTCCAGCACCTCGGCGTCGGCGTCGAGGTCCCAGAAGGGATGGGCCCAGATCGCGACGCCGCCGGCGTCGTGGATCCAGCCGATCGCCTCGCCGACCGTCGGGTGCGTGCGCGCGAGGTAGGCCGGCTTGCCCGGGACGAGGAAGTCGGGCAGGAAGGACGAGACGTCGTCATAGCCCTCGGCGGCGAGTCTGTCCGCGTTCGCGGGATGGTCGAGCACGGCCTGCGTGAGGTGCGGGCGGCCGATCGGCTTGCCGGCCTCGCGGCGCTCGGCGAGAGCCTCGTCGTCGACCCGCCAGCCGAGCTGCTCGAGCTTCGCGGCCATCCGCTCGGCGCGCAGCTCGCGGTCGGCTCGCGCCGTCAGCAGGCGCTCGGCGAGGACGGGATCGTGATGGTCGATCCCGTAGCCGAGCAGGTGGAGATCCTCGTAGCGGCCGAAGACCGCAGTGATCTCGGTCGCGGGGATGATCAGGACGCCGTGCTCGGCGCCGGCGGCGATCGCCTCGTCGACGCCGTCGACGGTGTCGTGATCGGAGAGCGCGAGGACCCGGACGCCGGCCGCCGCCGCGTTCGCCACGACCTCCGCGGGCGGCAGCGCCCCGTCGGAGTGCAGCGAGTGGGATTGGAGCTCGTAGCTCGGGAGGCCCATCGCGCGCGAGGATATCGGCCGTCTGCGCGCGGTCGTGCCGCCGGCGCCGGCTGCGCGCGCGCTTCGGTCGCCCGACCCCCTCGTCTGTGGGAGCATCGTCCCGATGACGACGAGTGCCAATGTGACTTGGCAAGAGGGGGTCGTCGAGCGTAGGCAGCGATGGGACTCGATCGGGCAGCGGGGGGCGACCGTGTGGTTCACGGGGCTGCCGGCGTCCGGCAAGTCGACCATCGCGGCGGCGGTCGAGGGCGAGCTCGTGCGCGCCGGTCGCGTCGCCTACCGGCTCGACGGCGACAACCTGCGCCACGGCGTCTGCGGGGACCTCGG
>DASRXW010000080.1:0-7972 GCA_035654055.1 Conexibacter sp. | reverse complement strand
GGGCTCGAGGGCGTCCGGGCGGAGATCGCGATGGTGGAAACCCCGGACGGCCACGGACGACTCGAGCTGACGAAGTTTCACGCCCCGTCGGGCCGGGGCGGCGACCGGCACGCGCCGGCGAACACCCCGGGCATCCGCCATATCGCATTCGCAGTCGACGACATCGACGCCGTCGTCGCCAGCCGCAGACTGCTCGGCCAACTGTTCGATCGCATCTGGCAAGACGAAACCCGCTATTGACGCCCGCATCGAGCTTCGGCTCTGACGCCAGTCGCGGGTTCATACCGGGGCGGGATTCGAACCCCGCTCGAGATCGGCGCGCCGCTTGGCGTCATCGGTGGTGGTGCCCAGTCGCACACCGCCGTCGACCTCGGCCGCCGGACCCGGTGAGGCTGAAGGACTCCCGCACGTTCGCCGGTTGCGTGGCGACTCGAAGCCATCGACGGTGGCCGTCCCCGAGTCGGGCTTGAGCAGCGTGGACAGGATTTTCACGACCGTGGTCTTGCCTGCGCCGTTGGAGCCGAGCAGGGCGAAGATGCTGCCCCGCGCCACGTCGAAGTCCACGCCGCGCAGCACGCGCAGCTCCTGTACGACTTCTCGAGACCCTGCACGTCGATCGCCTGGACCGGCTGTGCCGTCATCGGGATATCCCTTCGTTTCCGGTGTCTTCTCCGGCGGCGCGCTCGACGGCGCTGGTCAGCCGTTCGCGCTCCCGGCTGATCCACTGACCCTCCGGGTAGTTCCGAAGAAACGCCTCGGCGAACTCCACGGGGTCCTCCCCGACGATCTCGCGGATCGGGGTTCCGTTCGCCGCGCTCTGCTCGAGGAGATCGACAAGGTCGTCCAGCATCGCCAGCAGGCTGTCTGCCTTCCCAGGCCCGAAGAACTGCATGTACCGCTCCAGCGCATCGATCGCCGTGTGATAGCTCGCGGGAAGCCGTTCCGTGCGCGCCTTGTACTGCCGGTAGCGCCTCTTCTGCTCGAGCGGTCCCACCACCTTCTCGATCAACCCCGTGGCCATGTCTAGCTGCCTCCTTCGCGGAGCTGTTCGAGCCGTTCTGTGAGGAAGCTCCAGGTTCTCCAGAACTCTTCGAGGTATTCCCGTCCCTGAGTCACGCGCCCAACGAAACCCAAGAAACGCCTGCAAAGCGTGTGTTTGTTCGGTTCCGTTCGGACGCGCCCCAGAGGATGCGACCTGAGACCTCAGACTCCGTAGACCGACGCTCTATCCAGCTGAGCTACGGGCGCAGTGCGAGCGGGGATTGTAGCCGCCGGCCGCGGGAGATGGCCCGCGGGGTGAGCGGGCCGGACGGAGAGGGCGGGATTCGAACCCGCGATGGAGTTTGACCCCCATACTCGCTTAGCAGGCGAGTGCCTTCAGCCACTCGGCCACCTCTCCCGGTGGGAGGACGCCAGTCTAAAGGCTTGCGGGTGCGAACGTGCGGGCGGGTGTCCGGTCGGGCGCGAACGGGCAGGACGAACCCAGCATGGCGCGGATGGCACAGGCGCACACGCCGCCCGCCGCCCGGTTAGCATCGTCCTGCCGTTCGCACGGAGGGGTGGCAGAGCGGTTGAATGCACCGGTCTTGAAAACCGGCATGGGCGAGAGTCCATCGAGGGTTCGAATCCCTCCCCCTCCGCTCGCGGGCGCCCCACGTGGAGGGCGGGGAGCGCGGCGGCGCCTCACGGCGCCGTCCGGACCCGTCTTCATGCTTCCGCGGCATGAGCTGGCACGAGCGTCGTCTTGCCGCATTTGACCTGGAGACGACGGGAATCGACAGCGAGTCGGACCGCATCGTGACAGCCGCGGTCAGCCTTGTCGGCGATGGGGCGCCATCAGTCTTTCGCGCGTGGCTGCTCGACCCCGGCGTCGAGATCCCGGCCGGCGCCTCGGCCGTCCACGGGATCACCACCGAGCGCGCCCGCGCCGAGGGCCGCCCGCCGCGCGAGGCGATCGAGGAGATCGTCGCGGCGCTCGCGGAGCAGCTGCTCGTCGGCGTGCCGATCGTCGCCTTCAACGCCCGCTTCGACCTCACGTGCCTCGACCGCGACGCCCGCCGCCACGGCGTCGTCCCGCTGCTCGACCGCGTCGGCGGCGCCGCCGGGATGCTCGTCGTCGACCCTTTCGTGCTCGACAAGCAGGTCGATCGCTACCGCAAGGGCAAGCGCACGCTCGGCGCCGTCTGCGCGCACTACCGCGTCCCGCTCGACGAGGCGCACGCCGCGAACGCCGACGCGCTCGCCGCCGCGCGCGTCGCATGGCGACTCGGCGAGGCCTACCCCGAGCTGCGCGAGGTCGACCTCCCCACGCTGCATCGCCAGCAGGTCGAGTGGGCCGCCGAGCAGGCCGTCTCGTTCGAGGACTACCTGCGCCGCAACGGCCGCGAGGAGCGGATCGAGCCGGCCTGGCCGATCGTCCCGGCGCCGGACGCCCCGGCGCCGGTGCCCGTCGCGGCGCCGCCGCTCGCCGCCTGAGCGATTCAGCGGTCAGGTCGCGGCGCCCGCCGCGACCCGCCCGACGAACTCCACCAGCAGTCGCTCGACGGTCTCCGGCGCGTCGGCGAACGGCCAGTGCCCGCTCGCCGACAGGATGTGCACGTCGGCGGAGGGGAACGCGTCGCGCTGGCGCTCGGCGTACGAGGACGGCAGGTACGCGTCGTGCTCGCCCCAGATCACGAGCGCGGGGATGTCCTGCGAGGCCATGTAGGCGGCGAACTCGCTCGCCGCCGCGCCCGGGTCGTCGGTCGCGCGGTAGAGCTCGAGCACCGCTCTGCGCGTACGCGGGCTGTAGTGGACGCGGTCGAGGAACTCCGCCGGCAGGCCGTTCGGCTCGCGCCGGCCGAGCATGCGGCGCAGCACGCGCGGCGTCGAGATCGCCTGGAACAGCTCGCCGAGCACCGGCGTGCGCCAGATGCGCGCGAGCGAGTGCCATCTGTAGCCGGGCAGGATCCCCGTGTCGATCAGCGTCACGCTCGCGACGGCCTCGACGTGCATCGCCGCCCACACGAGCCCGATCGGGCCGCCGAAGTCGTGGATCACCAGCTGGACGCGCTCGACGCCGAGCACGCCGAGCGCCTCGCCGAGGAAGCCGGCGTACGTCGGCACGTCGTGGACGAAGCCGTCCGGCGCGATCGTCTCCCCGAAGTCCGGCAGGTCGAGCGCCACGGCGCGCACGCCGCTCGCGCCGACCGCGCCCACGAGCGCCTCCCAGTCGTCGCACGAGCCGGGGTTGCCGTGGACGAAGACGACGGCCTCGGTCGCGTCGGCGGGACCGGCCTGCAACAGCCGCGGCTGCGTGCCGCCGACGCGGACGCGCGTGCGCGTCAAGGCAGACGCCGATGCGCCCGCGGCGCTCATGCCGCCACCTGCTCGCGCTCGCGCCGATCCGCATCTCCGCCCGACGTCGGCGCCGGCGGCGCCGACCCCGCGCCGGCGCGCCGCAGCGCGTGGCGCGCGTTGACCGCGACCGCGCGCGGCACCGTCGTCGCGAGCATCCGCCCCGCGCCGATGCGGCGCGAGCCGAACGCGTCGAAGCGCTCGGCGAGCTTCGCGTCGCGCGCCGTGGCCGCGAACAGCATCCGCTCGGCCGCGCTGAACTTCCGGCCCGTCGCGTACTCGACCATCATCCGCGCGTGGCCGTCGAGGCCGCGCGCGTAGCGCTTGCGGTAGCGCTCGAGCCCGGCGTCGAGCGGGTCGCCGCGCAGCAGCTCCGGACCGACGCCGTCCGCCAGCCATTCCGCCGTCTGGAACGCGAAGCCGCAGCCGACGCCCCACAGCGGGTCGATCGCGAGCGCCGCGTCGCCGACGAGCGCGAGCCCGGGCGCGACCGGGCGCCGGAGGCGGTTCTCCATGTCGATCTTGCCCATCACCGGCTCCACGAGCCGGCACTCGCGGATCGGCGGCGCCTCGGGCACGTCGGCGACCCACTTGACGAGCGCCGCCGCCGGGTCGCGTCTGAACTCCGCCAGCCGGTCCATCGTCCCCATCGCGGCGTAGAAGGTGAGGCCCGCGTCGGTCGGGAAGGCAGCCGCGAACTGCGGGTCCAGCATCCAGATCGAGGCGTCGGGCGCGCCGGCCGGGGGCGGCCCCTCGAAGTAGCCGCCATAGGCGAAGCGCCCGTGCGGCGTCCGCTTCACGGGCACTCTCGCGAGCTCGGCGATGCGCGAGTCGCGCCCGTCGGCGCCGATCGTCAGCCGCGCGCCGAGCCGCGTCTCGACGCCTGCGCGGTCGCGCACCACCACGCCGGAAACCGCGCCGTCGCCGCCGCGCAGCAGCTCCTGCGCGGTCTGGCCCAGCAGCATGTCGACGCCGGGCGTCGTGGCGGCCGTCTCGCGCACGAGCGGGTCGAGCAGCTCGCGGCGCAGGTTCACCGAGCGGGGGCTGCGCTCGGGCGGCGGCTGGATCCAGCCCCAGCGCGTCCAGGCGCGGAAGCGGGGGCGCTGGCCGCCGGCCGCCTCGATCTTGTCGAGCAGCTCGAGCCGCTCGAGCGTCGGCACCGCCGACGACTGGAGGAAGTGGCTGCAGATGCGCTTGAACGCCTGCGGATCGGGCTGCTTCTCGACGAGCGCGACGCGCGCGCCCGCGCGGCCGAGGAGGATCGCGGTCGTGCAGCCGGCGAGGCTCGCGCCGACGATCACCGCGTCGTAGTCCGCCCCAGCGGAGATGATGGCGCTTCGATGGCTCGAGTCCTGCATCTCGACCCCCTGCGTCGCGGGTGTGGTTATCACCGTCCGTGCCGTACTATACGGAACGGATCATGAAGCGCAAGCCGATACGTCTGACGCAGACCTCCTACGCCGTGCTCGCGCTGTTCCAGCACCTCGGCGAGGCGACCTCGTACGACCTCAAGCAGGCGATCGAGCTGTCGATCGAGAACTTCTGGCAGGTGCCGCACACGACCGCGTACGACGAGCCCGCGCGGCTCGCCGCGGGCGGCTACCTGACGGTGCGGCAGGAGCCCGGCGGGCGCCGCCGCAAGCTCTACTCGCTCACCGCCCTCGGACGCGAGGCGCTGCGCGCATGGACGGCCGAGCCGGTCGCCGCGCCGCCGCAGCTGCGCGACGAGACGATGCTGAAGGTCTTCGCCGGCGCCGACCCCGCGCCGCTGCTGCCGGCACGGCGCGCCTGGCACGAGGCGAAGCTGGCCGAGCTCGAGGGGCTGCTCGCGCTGGTCCACGAGAGCGACGGTCCGCAGGGCCCCACGCGCACGCTCGTCGCCGGCGTCGCCTACCACCGCAAGATGCTCGAGGTGCTCGAGGGGCTCGCCGCAGCGGCCGGGCGTTCCTGAGCCGGGGATCTGGCACGTTGGCGCTCGCCTGTCGGGCGAGGCTCCGGTCGCGTTCGCGCAGCCCGCCACCACAGGCGTAAACGATTGTGTTTCTCCCGCTCAAACGGGGATTGCCACCATCATCGCGTTGGACTTCTGGCGCATCTGCGGTATCAGAAAACGGATAAGTACCCAACAAACTCCTACCGTTGCCATACCTTCGGCCTTGCGCGAGCGTGCGACAGTGATGAGCGCCGATGCGTCGTTCCGCCCCATCCTCCACCGAGCTTCGCATCGCCGCCGGCCTGCGCCGTCGCGACCCGGACGCGGTCCGTGCGCTGTACGCGGAGTACGGGCCCGGTGCCCTCGCGCTGCTGCGTGACGCGATCCGCGATCGCGGCGCCGTCGAGGACGTCTATCAGCAGGTGCTGCTCGAGGCCTGGCAGCGTGGACGCTCGTTCGATCCCGCGCGCGCCTCGTTGCGCACGTGGCTCGCGACGATCGCCCGCTCGCGCGCCATCGACCACCTGCGACACCGCGTCCCCGAGCCGCATGACCCGATCGACGCGGTCCGCCCCGGACGCGAGCGCTCCGCGGACTGGGAGCCCGCGACGCAGCTCGTCGACCGCGTCACGCTCGAGCAGCTGCTGGAGCGGCTGATGCCCGACGAGGCGGAGGTGGTGCGGCTGCGCTACCACTTCGGCCTCAGCCAGAGGCAGATCGCGATCCACACGGGCGTCCCGCTGGGGACGGTGAAGTCGCGCACCGCGAGCGCGCTGCGCCATCTGCGCGCGATGCTGGAGGAAGGGCGCACGCCGCTCTGAGGCGAGCGGCGTGCGGCGCCGCCTGAGCGCTATGCGTTCGCGAAGTGCTCAGCGTTGCGCTGGGCGTAGTCGGCCCACTGCTCGGGCAGCAGGTCCTCGGGGAAGACGGCGTCGACCGGGCAGGCCTCGACGCAGGCGTCGCAGTCGATGCACTCCTCGGGATCGATGAAGAGCTGCTTCGCGGCGTCGAAGCCCTCCTCGTCGGGCGTCGGGTGGATGCAGTCGACGGGGCAGACCTCGACGCACGACGCGTCCTTCTGCCCGATGCACGGCTCGGCGATCACATAGGCCATGTCCTGGATGCTCCTGGTCGGTGACGGGACGCGGGGGCGTGTTCAGGCACCCCCGCGCACGACAGTGGCTACGAAGCGGCGGCGAAGCGCGCCGCGACGACGTCCCAGTCGACGACGTTGAACCACGCGTCGATGTAGGCGGGACGGAGGTTCTGGTACTTGAGGTAGTAGGCGTGCTCCCACACGTCGACGCCGAGCAGCGGGACCTTGCCGTCGCTGATCGGGTTGTCCTGGTTCGCCGAACCGACGACCGCGAGCGCGCCGCCGTCGAGCACGAGCCACGACCAGCCCGAGCCGAACTGGCCGATGCCGGCCGCTCTGATCTTCGCCTTCAGCTCGTCGAACGAGCCGAACGCGCCGTCGATCGCCTCGGCGAGCGCGCCGGAGGGGGCGCCGCCGCCGTTCGGCGACATGCTCTCCCAGAAGAGCGTGTGGTTGTAGTGGCCGCCGGCGTTGTTGCGCACGACTCTCTGGATCTCGGCCGGCAGGCTGTCGAGGCTCTGGAGGACCTCCTCGACGGGCGTGTCGGCCCACGCCGTGCCCTCGAGCGCCTCATTGGCTCTGCCGACGTAGGCCGCGTGGTGCTTGTCGTGGTGCACGCGCATCGTCGCCTCATCGATGTGCGGCTCGAGCGCGTCGTACGCGTACGGCAGGTCCGGCACCTCGTAGGCCATGCGGGCTCCTTCGCTTCGCTGGAGTAAAGACAGGCGGTACTGTTCAAACCAACGATACCCGAGCCGGGCTCGGGACGCCGGTCCGGTCACCGACCTTTCACGCCCCTTTCCCGCCAGCCCATGAACGCGAACGTCGGCCCCGCCCTCGCCGAGCTGCCCGCCACCCGCCGGGCGCTGCTGATCGCGCTGCGCAAGCGCGGCGAGGCGCGCGCGGAGGAACTCGCCGAGCAGCTCGACGTCACCGTCAGCGCGGTGCGCCAGCACCTGCACGGGCTCGCCGCCGCCGACCTCGTCGCGCACCGCGAGGAGCGCACCGGCCCGGGCCGCCCGCGCCACGTCTACCGCCTCGCGCCGGCCGCCGAGGCGCTGTTCCCCCGCTCCTACGGCGAGCTGACCGTCGAGCTGCTCGACTACATCGGCGAGGAGGACCCCGACCTGGTGGCGCGCGCGTTCGAGCGACGGCGGCGCGCACGCGTGGAACGCACGCGCGAGCGGCTCGCGGGGCTCGACTTCGACGCGCGCGTCGCCGAGGTCGCGCGCGTGCTCGACGAGGACGGCTACCTCGCCGAGGTCGAGCGCGCGCAGGACGGATCCTTCCGGATCCTCGAGCACAACTGCGCGATCCTCGCCGTCGCCCAGCGCTACGGCCACGCGTGCGGCTCCGAGATCGCGTTCCTGCGCGAGGTCCTCCCTGACGCCGACGTCACCCGCGTCTCGCACATCCTCACGGGCGCGCACGCGTGCACGTACGAGGTGCGGCGGGCGGCGGCGGGCGCCTAGTGTCGTGAGTCGGAAGTTCGTGAGCGGTTTCTCGAGTGGATCGTCGTTCGTGAGGTCGGGCGACGATGCAACCTGTGCCGGTGGCACAGGCAAATCGGCGACTGGCCTCACGGGCGACGAGGCGCCGAGAAACCG
>DASRXW010000079.1:0-78510 GCA_035654055.1 Conexibacter sp. | reverse complement strand
GGGCTCGAGGGCGTCCGGGCGGAGATCGCGATGGTGGAAACCCCGGACGGCCACGGACGACTCGAGCTGACGAAGTTTCACGCCCCGTCGGGCCGGGGCGGCGACCGGCACGCGCCGGCGAACACCCCGGGCATCCGCCATGTCGCATTCGCAGTCGACGACATCGACGCCGTCGTCGCCAGCTTGCGAGCCCGCGGCGCGGAGCTCGTTGGCGAGGTGGAGCGCTACAAAGACAGCTACCGGCTCTGCTACGTCCGCGGCCCAGAGGGGATCATCGTCGAGCTGGCGGAGCAGATCGGCTGAGGACTCCGGCCGACGAACTGGCGCGCGATGACGGCGCCCTGCCCCGTCGCGGCTCAGAGACTTTCATAAAGCGCGATGCGCTGCTCGCGCATGAGGTGACCGGCATGCTGCCTCCTGATGGTCGGAGACACCGTCACGGGAACCACGGCCAGCCCAAAGCACACCAGACCGCGACAATCAGCCAGTACCGGAGTTCCGTCCACGCCCGAAGCCACCACGAAACCGGCCGAATCCAACCCCATCCCCGCCAATCGACCGAAAAAGTGCAACTAGTTGCACTTTGTGACCCCGATCAACCACGATTCCGGCGGCTCCCAGAAACAAGAAACCCCCGCGTTAGCAGGGGTTTCATGAGGGGTGAGCGAGGGGACTCGAACCCCCGACCGCCTGGACCACAACCACTCGCTAGGCGTCTGGTTCGCGCAGTTACGGCCAGTTTGCATGGTCTGAAAAGCCTGTTGCGCCGGACTTTTTGAGTAGTTTGGTACCCGCGCTGGTACCCGCGACGTCGCTGGTACCCTCGCCGATTTCGCTGGTACCCTCGGTCATATGAGCGTCGTTGCGCCAGCGGTTCTGGTCCGCGTCGGGAAGGACGGGACGCCGTTCTTCGAGGCCAAGTGGCGCGACACGGACGGCAGACAGCTCAAGCGCCGGTTGGGTCCGGCGTGGCTCGAACGGGGCATCGAGGGAGGCTGGGTCAAGCGCCGCGGGCGCACTCCGCCGGGCTGGCTGGACGAGCGCACCGCTCACGTCGCGGCGGCCGAGATGGTTGCGGCTGTGGAGGGTGAGCGCGAGGCGGCCGCGGAGGCCGCCCGGCGCGCCGGTGTCCCGACTGTCCGCAAGGTCGCGGCCGAGTGGCTGGAGTGGAAGCGCGACGTGAAGGGCGGCGCCCCCTCCACCCTGCGCGGCAACGCGCAGCTGCTCGCCGAGCCAGGCACGCCGTACAAGCGCGGCGCCGGAAGAGTCGTGCAGGGCCGCATCATGGCCCGCTTCGGCGACCGCCCGATCGACGCCGTCACGACGCGCGAGATCTCGACGTTCCTGCGCGAACTGGACAGAGCGGGCCTCTCCGCTCGCAACGTCAACGAGCACCGGTCGGTCCTGCACTCGATCTTCACGTATGCGATGAAGCCCGACACGTATGCGCTGCCGGCGAACCCGGTCACCGGGACGGACAGACGCCGTCAGCCTCCCCCGGCCCCGCTCGACCACTACGAGGTGCACGAGGTGGAGGCGCTCGCGCGGGCGTGCGAGCGCGGCGAGCAGCGCGCATCGACGCCGAACTACAGAGGCCGCCCGAACCAGCTCAGTTCGGACGAGCTCGCGGCTCGAGCGGCCGAGGACCGCCAGGACGCGGAGCTGTTCCGCGTGATGTTCTACAGCGGCCTGCGGCTCGGCGAGGTGATCGCGCTGCGCTGGCGCTTCGTCCACTTCCTGCCGGACCTGTCGGGCGCGGTGATCGATGTCGAGCGCGCCGTGAGCGCAGGCGTCGAGAAGGAGCCGAAGGGCCGGCGCGGGCGCCAGGTGCCCGTCCCCCGCCCTGCCGCCGAGGCGCTCGCGCGGCTCAGCCAGCGCGACGAGTTCACCGAGCCGGAGGACTACGTCTTCTGCAGCCGGCTCGGCCGCCGCATGAACCCCTCAGCGATCCGCCGGCGCTACAAGCGCGCGGCCGAGGCGGCCAAGCTGCGCGCGGTGAAGCTCCACGGCCTGCGTCACGCGGCCGGGTCCGTCCTCGCCCGTTCCCTCCCCCTCGTCACCGTCCGCGACATGCTCGGCCACGCCGAGCTGCGCACCACGAACCGCTACCTGCACAGCAAGATCGACCTGGCGGCGATCGTCGCGGTCAACGCGGCCTTCGGGGTCGTCGACGGCACAGCGCAGGACGTGGCGGCGTAGCAGTCGCTACGCGCCCTTGAGGCGGGCTTCCACGTCGTCGCGCAGGAACCGCATCGTCCGGCCGAGCCGCGCGCACGGCAGATCCCCGCGGCGCGCCAACTCGTAGATGGTGGACTTCGGCATCCCGAGCAGCGCGGCGACCTCCGCGGCGGTCATCACGTCGTCGCGAGTGATGCGGGCGGCGCGGGCCGCGGTCGCGCGACAGCGGCGCTGTCCGCGGTTCCTCTCGCGCAGGTACCTCCGGCCGCGCCACCGCGAGATCCATCGCCATCTGCTGCCCAGGGTCCACGCCCCTTCAGCACGGCATGCCGCACAAAGTGCCAACGGCACCCTCCGGCGCAGAGGCCCGACGCACCTGCAGCCCCTCCACCGACCGCAACTGTCACAACAAGCCAGCGCAGACCAGATGCACTGTGTCGCGCTGTCACACCCCGCGCGGCCGAGAACCGGCACGCGCTACCGCTGTTCGCGGCGCAGCGCTTCGTAGTCGCTGATGAGCTTAGAGAGCGGCACGTCGAGGCCACGTGTGAGCTTGAGCATGACGCGGAAGGTCGGGTTGATCTCGCCGCGCTCGATCGCGCCGACGTAGTTCCTATGCAGGCCGGCACGGCGGCCGAGCCGCTCTTGCGACAGCTCGCGTCGTGCGCGCAGGTAGCGGGCCGCGCGACCGAGCGCGCGCAGCTCGGGCGACCTCCTAATGACGGTGCTCATAGCCGTGATGCTACTTATAAGTCTGTAGACCGTCAAGTAGCAGACCGACAGGCTTCCCGGCCATGGAGGGCGACCTTCAGAAGACGGTCGGGCGCAACCTCCGCGCCTACCGCCAAGCGCGCGGGCTGAGCCAAGAGGCGTTCGCCGACCTCGTCGGCGTCCACCGCACCTACATGGGCGGCCTGGAGCGCGGAGAGCGGAACCTCACGCTGCGCAGTGTCGAGCGGATCGCCGAACAGATCGGCGTAGACCCGCTCGCGCTGATGGATTCGGACAGCGAGAAGCGCCTGAGGCGCTAGTCAATCTTCCAGCACGTCGACGCTTCCTGGGGGAACGATGAGGTCCGCAGGCACCTCATCGACCTCGTACGACAGTTCGCCGCTCTGCGATCCATCAACGCTGGTGGAAGTCAGATGCCAGCTAACTGCCACGGCGCCGCCGGCACGCTCAACCGGCAACGTGAGGAAGATCGACGGCAGCGGCACAACAGCACCAGGCCGCACATGACGCGATCCGAAGCGGGCACGTTGCACTCCGCCAGCACGCTCGATCTCATCAGTCGTCGTCGTCGCCGCGAACGGGTAATGAAGACGAGGCACGGCCGCGGTCAAGTCGAGAAGGGTTTGAGTACCCCAAGGATCCGGGGGGTCGGGTGCCGAGACCGCATCGAAAGGCTCCTCGGCGGAGAACCAGAGCCCTGCCTCGCCATCGACCTCGACAACGACTTCAACACCGTCGAAGTTTCGCTCGGTGGGATTCACGACCTGGAGCCGGACACGCGCCAACTGATTCGTGATACCGAGTGCTGCCATCGTTGCTGCCCACCGGCGCTCCGCCGATTCGAGATATTCCTCTACCTCTTGGATGAATGTCTCCTGAGAACGACGCTCTTGTGAGAGTTGGAGGTAGGACGAAGAGACATCGGGAACCGCAAAGAGGTCAAGCGCTGTGCGGGGCCGTCTCGGTCTCGGGGCAAGCGGCGCGAGAAGTCGGGTTCGCTCAGAACCCAGCCACTCCTCGGCATCCACGGCCGCGCGGAGCGCTCGAAGCGTCGCACCCTCATCCCCTCGCTGCACGAGCAGCGCGACCCTCGGCCGCGCCGCCTTCGTGCGTGCTTCCAGCGCACGCACGTCCGCTGGATTCGCCTCCTCGGTCTTGCCGTGCCGGCGCACGAAGATTCGCCCTTCAGCGCACGATTCAAATGTCCGCTGGAGCGTGAAGATCGGGTCCCCGGCCTTCGGAGACTCGACCGTCACAACCAGCACTGATCTGCCGTCCAGCCTGACGTATTGGGCGCTCCAGCGTGGCTCTCCTGGGGAGATGTACTTGGCGATCCGATCATGGATCTCGGCCACATCCGTCATGCCGACTCCCACGAGGCTTCCTGGCTCGACACCAGCGATCAGGTAGGCACAACCGTCGAAGGTCTGCCCTGCCGCAGCGACGGTGCGATTTCCAAAGCCGAGGATGTGACGCGCAGTCTCGAAACGCGTCTTGGCTTCATTCAGATCCCATCTGCTCTTCCACTCGACGCTATCCGTCTCTTGTTCGGTGGTCGGGGCCTGCAGGATCGCATTGGCAAGTTGCGTCAGTTCGTCGTATGTGCGCAACGCGCGAGACGTGTCGACTGCCAGCGGCATCGCCCACATGGTGCCGCAGGGTCGCGTCGAACGCGGAACCACATCTGGCACTCCTTCAGCACGCGTAGCCCATTGGATCGCGCCGGCTCCGGCGCTACGCTGGTCCCGTGAGCAAGCCGCCGACATCCGTCCTGATCGACACGGACATCCTCGAAGAGCTGCGCGCTGACGAGCCGGGCAAACCGGATCGTGAGCTGCTCGAGGACTTGGCGCTGCGCAAACTCGGACTCAGAACGATCCGTCGCCTCCAAGAGCGCTTCAACCTCCCCGAGCATGAGGCGATCCGCGTCGGCGTCGAGGCCGTGCACCAAGCACGCCGCGAGTCTTGACGCGACTCGTCATCGACGCGAGCGCGCTTCTCTCAGGAATCGCGAGCGGCCCGAGAAGACCGCCGGGCCTTCTCCTCGCCGCTCTCTACCGCGGCATCTTCGAACCCGTCGTCTGCCCGAGACTCCTCGGCGAAGTCCGGCGCGGCCTGCACAAGGGCTTCTTCCGCAACCACGTTGCCGAGCAGGACATCGAGCGCGTCGTGCTCACGCTCGCCCGCGCCAGCGTCCAGCTCCGCGATCCGAGAGACCCGCCGTCGCTTCTGCGCGATCCCACCGACGACTATCTCGTCGCCCTCGCCCGAACCGCGCGCGCACGAGCCATCGTCACCGGCGACAAGGACCTGCTGGAGCATCCGGGGCTCCACCCACCGGCGCTCACAGTCCGAGCCGCCTGTGAGCTGTTCGGGCTCGATCTCAGCTAACCATCGCCGTCGGCGGGCAGGTGCCCGAAGTGGCGCCCAAACTCCTCCTGCGTCAGCTCGCGCTCGCCGTGCCGGGCGAGGATCGCCGCAACGCTGAGATCGGGAGGCAGCGCGAGCCGATGGTCAGGGTGTTTGCTTCTCTGCGAGGCATCGGGGCGAGGCTGATCCACGGTCGCGAGTCTCGCATGGACGCGGACGGGAAGCGCGGCGGGCACCTCGGGCCGCGGCTCACATCAAGCCGCAGAGACCCCCACACACTTGCACTCCCGCCACGATGGGCGATCTCGGTCGTCCGAGCGGGGCGCGAGAACCCGGCGCGAAGTGGTACCCGCGGCTGGTACCCGCGATAAGACCGCGTCTCAGAACGGCCTACCAGCAAAAGAAAACCCCGCCATGTGCGGGGCTTCCGTGAGGGTGAGCGAGGGGACTCGAACCCCCGACCGCCTGGACCACAACCAGGAGCTCTACCAGCTGAGCTACGCCCACCACGGGACGATTGGACTGTACCAGCGGGGATTTCACGATGCCGCGACGATCGCCACGGGGGCCAGGTGCGTCTACGCGCCCAGCCCTTGGCGCTCGTGTCCCCTGCCCCGTAGCCTCCGCGGCGTGGCGACCGCTCGGGAGCAGCAGTCCGCGGAGCAGGCCGGCGCCGGACCCGCGCGCGCACCGCTCGTGCTGGCGACGCTGATCCTCGTCGCCGCGGTCGCGAACCTGAACCTCGCCGTCGCGAACGTCGCGCTGCCGGACATCGGCAAGGCGTTCGATGCGGGACAGACGGGCCTGAACCTGGTCGCCGTCGGCTACTCGCTCGGGCTCGCAGCGTCGGTCCTCTACCTCGGCGCGCTCGGCGACCGCTACGGACGCAAGCTGATGCTCGTCCTCGGGACGGCGCTCGCGATCCCCGCCTGCCTCGTCGCCGCCTTCGCGCCGTCGCTCGGCGTGCTGTTCGCGGGCCGCCTGCTCGGCGGGCTCGCCGCCGGCCTCGCCTTCCCGACCACGCTCGCGCTCATCACCGCCCTGTGGTCGGGCGCGAGACGCACGCGCGCGATCGCGCTGTGGTCGGGCCTCGGCGGGGCGATCTCCGCGCTCGGCCCGCTGATGTCGGGGGCGCTGCTGGAGCACTTCGACTGGGGCTCCGTCTTCTTCGCCACGCTCCCGCTCGCGCTCGTCGCGCTGGTGATGGCGATCCGCTTCGTCCCCGCGCACGTGAACGAGACGAGCGACCCCGTCGACAACCTCGGCGGCATCCTGTCGGTGCTGCTCGTCGCCGCGCTCGTGCTCGCGATCAACTTCGCGCCGGTGCCGAACCGCGGCGCGCTCGCACTCGGGCTCGCCGTGATCGCGCTCGCGACGGGCGTCGCGTTCGTGCTGCGCCAACGGCGCGCGGCCTCGCCGCTGTACGACCTGGGCGTGGCGCGGCGGCGGATCTTCTGGGTCGCGGCGTGCGCCGGCGTGATCGTGTTCGGGACGCTGATGGGCGCGATGTTCGTCGGCCAGCAGTTCCTCCAGAACGTGCTCGGCTACTCGACGCTCGGCGCGGGCGCGGCGATCCTGCCGGCGGCAATGCTGATGGTGCTCGTCGCGCCGCGCTCGGCGAAGCTCGTCGACGCGCGCGGCGCGCGCTTCACGCTGCTGACCGGCTACGTCTTCTGCCTGCTCGGCTTCGTCACGATGCTGCTGCTGTGGAAGGATGGGATCCCTTACTGGAAGGTCGCGCTCGGCTACGCCTTCATGGGGATCGGCGTCGGCTTCGCCGGCACGCCCGCCTCCCACTCGCTGACCAGCTCGGTGCCCGTCCGGCGCGCCGGGATGGCATCCGGCACGGCCGACCTCCAGCGCGATCTCGGCGGCGCGATCATGCAGTCGATCCTCGGCGCGGTGCTGACGGCCGGCTACGTCAAGGCGATCAGCGCCGCGATCGCCGCGGCGCCCGACAAGGCGCAGATCACCTCGACGGTGCAGACCGAGCTGGAGAAGTCGTTCGCGAGCGCAGCCGACACGGCGACCAGATATCCACAGCACAGCGAGGCGATCATCGCCGCCGCGAAGTCGTCGTTCGTCTCCGGCGACGTGTGGGCTTACATCGCCGGGATCGTCGCGATCCTGCTCGGCGCCGCGCTCGTGTGGTTCCGCTTCCCGAAGCGCGACGAGGAGCGGGCGCTGCTCGCGCGCTATCAGGCGGAGGACGCGGCCCCCGCCTGACGCACCCGACCGCGCTATCTCCCCGCGTTGCCCGAGACGTATCTCGCGACGGCGTCGATCTCCGCCGGCGACAGGTTCCCGCTGAAGGACGGCATCCCGCCCCCGCCGTTCTCGACCTGGGTCTTGACGATGTCGAAGCCCGGCTTCAGGTCGTCGAGGTTCGGTCCGACGCTGCCGCTCGAGCCTGCCGCCGCGAGCGTGTGGCAGCTCGCGCAGCCCGCCGAGGCGAACACCTTTGCGCCGTCGGGATCCGTGGCCGGCTTGGTCGCGGTCGTCTTCGGCGTCGTCGTCGTGGCCTTCGTGCCCGTCTGCGTCGAGCCGGACTGCTGCTGGGTCGTGGCCGGTGGCGTCGCAGAGCCGCTCGTGGTGCTGTCGCTGCTGCTGCCACCGCCGCCGCAACCTGCGAGTGCGGCGGCCACGAGCACGACAGGGAGCGCATGGATCGGTCTCATGTCACGGCACCGCCTTCCGGTTCGAGGTCGAGATTCGGACGTACAGCCTGCCAGGTGCGGCCGACCAGGATCACACGTTCACCGCCGACAGCAGCCACAGGCCGAGGCACGTGAAGCCGACCATCACCGTCAGCATCGCTACGGCGAGGCCGGCGGCGTGCCCACCGGCGAACGCACCCTGCAGCAGCTCCTGCCCGGCGTAGATCGCAACGAGCGCACGGGGTTGGCCGGCACGCCGCCGGCCGACCTGTCAGCCGACGGGCACGCCTTCGCGCGCTTCGCGCGAGCGGGCGCGGGAGGCCTTCACGCGCGCATGCGGGTCGAGCTCGACCTTGCGCAGACGGATGTTGGCCGGCGTCACTTCGACGCACTCGTCCTCGCGCACGAACTCGAGCGCCTCGTCGAGCGTCGGCACGTTCGGCGGGGTGAGCCGCTCAAGCTCGTCGGCGGTCGAGGAGCGCATGTTCGTCAGGTGCTTCTCGCGCACGATGTTGACCTCGAGGTCCTCGGGGCGGTTGTGCTCCCCGACGATCATGCCGTTGTAGACGTCGGTTCCGGGCGCGAGGAACAGCGTGCCGCGATCCTGCAGCCCGGTCAGCGCGAACGCGGTCACTCTGCCGGGCCGGTCGGCGACGAGCGAGCCGCTCGGCCGCAGGCGCAGCGTGCCCTGCCACGGCTCGTAGCCGTCGAAGACGTGATGCAGGATCCCGGTGCCGCGCGTCTCGGTCAGGAACTCGGTGCGAAAGCCGATCAGCCCGCGGGCGGGGACGCGATATTCCATCCGCACCCAGCCGGTGCCGTGGTTGACCATCTCGCCGAGGCGGCCCTTGCGCGAGGCGAGCAGCTGCGTGACGACGCCGACGTGCTCGTCGGGGATGTCGATCGTCATGTGCTCCATCGGCTCGTGCAGTCTGCCGTCGACCTCGTGCGTGACGACCTGCGGCTTGCCGACCGTCAGCTCGAAGCCCTCGCGCCGCATCAACTCCACGAGGATCGCCAGCTGCAGCTCGCCGCGGCCCTGGACCTCCCACGTGTCGGGCCGCTCGGTCGGCAGCACGCGCAGCGAGACGTTGCCGACGAGCTCGGCGTCGAGGCGGTTCTTGATCAGCCGCGCCGTCACCTTCGTGCCCTTCTCGCTGCCCGCGAGCGGCGACGTGTTGATGCCGATCGTGACCGACAGCGACGGGTCGTCGACGTGGATCACCGGCAGCGGGCGCGGGTCGGCGGGATCGGCGAGCGTCTCGCCGATCGTCACGTCGGCAAGGCCGGCTATCGCGATGATCTCGCCCGGACCGGCCTCCTGCGCGTCGACGCGCTCGAGCGCCTCGGTGATGAACAGCTCGGTCACCTTCACGCGCTCGACGGTGCCGTCGGTGCGGCACCAGGCGACCTGCTGGCCGCGTCTCAGCACGCCGTGGCGCACGCGGCAGAGCGCTATGCGGCCGAGGTACGGGGAGGCGTCGAGGTTCGTGACGAGCGCCTGCAGCGGGTGCTCGGGGTCGTACGACGGCGCCGGGATGTGCCCGACGATCAGGTCGAGCAGGGGTCTGAGGTTCATCCCCGCCTCGCCCTCTGTCATCGAGGCCCAGCCGTCCTTCGCGTTGGTGTAGACGATCGGGAACTCGATCTGCGACTCCTCGGCGTCGAGGTCGAGGAACAGCTCGTAGGTCTCGTCGATCACCTCGCCGATGCGCGCGTCGGCGCGGTCGACCTTGTTGACGACGAGGATCACCGGCAACCGTGCCTCGAGCGCCTTGCGCAGCACGAAGCGCGTCTGCGGCAGCGGCCCCTCGCTCGCGTCGACGAGCAGCAGCACACCGTCGACCATCGTCAGCCCGCGCTCGACCTCGCCGCCGAAGTCCGCGTGGCCGGGCGTGTCGATGATGTTGATCTTCGTCTCGCCGTACTGGACCGCGGTGTTCTTGGCGAGGATCGTGATGCCCTTCTCGCGCTCGAGGTCCATCGAGTCCATCACCCGGTCGGCCACCTCCTGGTTGGCGCGGAACGCGCCCGACTGGCGCAGCAGGCCGTCGACGAGCGTCGTCTTGCCGTGGTCGACGTGGGCGATGATCGCGATGTTGCGGAGGTCCGTGCGGGTGGCCATGGGCACCGGCCACTGTAGGGAACCGCGCGCCGAGACGACTCCTGTCTAGGCGTAGGACTCCGAAGATCGCGGCGCGTCCGGGACGGACGGCGCGGCGCGCAGGCGCAATGCCAGGATCGGGTAGATCGCGGTGGAGCAGATCGCCGCGAGGATCAGGCTCGCCGCCGTCGAGCTGCGCATGTGCCCCTCCCCGACGGCAATCGTCGTGATCGCGACGACGAGCGGCAGCTCGGTCGCGCTGAACAGCGCGAGTGCCGCGCGCTCGCGCGCGTTGAGCACCTTGCGGTAGAGCAGCAGCGCCGGCGCGCCGCGCACGAGCAGGAACAGCGCGAGGAACAGCGGCACCTTCAGGAACTGGACCGGGTCGTCGAGCAGCGCGCCGAGGTCGACGGCGACGCCGCTGGCGACGAAGAAGAACGGGATCAGGAAGCCGTAGCCGACGGCCGTCAGCTTCGACTCGAGCACCTCGACCTCGCGGCCTTGCAGCGCGAGCCGCAGGATGATCCCGGCGACGAAGCCGCCGAGCAGCAGGTCGAGCCCGAGCGACGTGGCGAGCGCCGCGAGCGCGAACACGATCACGACCGTCATGCGGATCGCGAGCTGGCTGCTCGTCTCCAACGTGCGCTCGAAGAGGTTCCAGCTGCGACCCATCGAGCGCACGGCGATCAGGCCGGCGAGCACCGCGAGCACGATGAAGGCGATCAGGATCGCCGCGTTCTCGGCCGCGCTCTTGGTCGAGAAGACGAGCGTGATGAGCAGGATCGGGCCGAACTCGCCCATCGCCCCGGCGCCCAGCAGATAGGTGCCGAAGCGCGTGTGCAGCTCGTCGGCGTCGCGCAGGATCGGGATCAGCGTGCCGATCGCCGTCGTCGCCAGCGCGGAGCCGGTGAAGACGAGCGACAGCACGATCCCGGCGAGCGACAGCAGCCCGCCGATCGAGTAGGCGAGCACGAGCGAGATCAGCCAGCCGAACGCCGCGAGCCGCAACGGCTGGCCGCGGATCCGCTCGAAGTCGATCTCGTAGCCGGCGAAGAAGAACAGCATGCCGAGCCCGAGGCTGGAGAAGAAGTCGACGAACTTGTCCGGCTGCGCGAGGTTCAGCACCTCGGGGCCGACGACGATCCCCAGCACGAGCTCGAGCACCACGACCGGAACGACCAGCCGGCGCGCGACGAGGCCCGCCAGCAGCGCGGCGACCGCCGCGACGGCGACGATCGTCAGGAACGATCCGGCGTCGACGTTCACCATCGCGCGGGCGTCTTGCGGTGCGCGCAGCGGAAGCGTCGTTCGTCGAAGCCGTCCACGACGTCGGCGATCCTAGTGAAGTGCGCGGAGGCGGTCGAGCGGGCGGCGGGCGATGGGACTGACGTGGCGCGCGCGTCGCCGACCGCACGGGCATCGGGCTGCACCGGCGTTAGCCGATCGGGCGCCGCCGCTCGGCGCCGGGTTCCTCAATCGCGCTTGCCAACTGCCCGGTCGGCGGGTATGGATGGGCGCCCTGCTTCGACCCGGGAGGTCCCCCATGCGCCGTGCCCTGCTCCAGTCGTCCTGCGCCGCCGCTGCTGTCGCGCTCGCCCTGCCGGCGGTCGCGTCGGCCCAGATCCAGGTCGACAGAGGGATCGCCGGCGCGCGCCTCGGCAACACCGTCGCGCAGGTTCACGCCGCGCTCGGCGCGCCGACGAGCGTCCACAACGGCAGCAACGACTTCGGCAGATTCCGCGAGGAGAGGTACGCCGGCGGGATCGTCGTCGACTACCAGGGCGCGAGAACGGTCAGCTCGGTCACGACGACCGGCCTCGGCGACCGCACCGCGAAGGGCGTCGGCGTCGGCTCGACGGAGGCCTCCGTGAGAGCGAACGTGCCGGGCGTCAGATGCGAGACGACCGCCGGCAGCCGCTCCTGCCACACGCACACGTTCACGGCGGGCAGACGCGTCACGGACTTCTTCATCAGAGGCGGCAAGGTGACGCGCGTGAGCCTCGGCTTCGTGATCGACTGAGCGGCGTCCAGCCCAGGCGACTCGCGCGCGTCGGCGACGCCCGGCTGCGCGAGCGCGCCGTCGGCGACCGCGGCATCATCTACCCGACGTACTTCGACTGCAGAGGCGCCAACCTCGACCTGGCCGGCGACGACGACCCGCTGGTCACGCGCTCGGCGCAGGCGTGCAGCGTGCTCGTGCTGCCGACTTCGAGGCCGGACCCGCGAGCGACCGCGAGGCGATGAGCAGGTTCGTCGAGGCGCTCGCCGGGCGCATGCATGCGGCCGGGAAGCTCCTGGCGGTCGCCGCCTCGGCGAAGACGAGAGAGTCGCTGACCCACCCTCGTCGAGCAGGGCGCGCTCGACCTCGCGCTCGCGGCGCTCCCGCTCGCAGCCGGGCCGTTCGAGCACCGGACGCTGCTGCGCGTGCTGGCTGCTGGCGGCGCCGGCCCGCTAGTCGCTCGCGGCGCGCGGCGACGCCGTCCCCCTCGCCCAGCCGATCGCGCTGTTCTGGCACCGCGAGCGCGTGCTGTCGCCGGCCGCGGCGGAGCTGCGCGCAGTCGTGGCCGAGCTGTGCGCTCGCAGCTCCGAGCGCCCCGAACCGCGCTAGGCGACCGCAGGCCGCCCGGCTACGCGGCGAAGCGCCGCTGCGTGCGCTCGCGCGCCTTCGCCGCCTCGACCTCGCGGTCCTTCGGCGGCGCCGTCGTCACGAGCTCGGCGAGCAGCCGCCGCGAGATCTCGGCCACATCGTCGACCGCCCGCTCGAACGCCGCGGCGTTCGCGAGCGACGGTCTGGTGGAGCCGCTGATCTTGCGCACGTACTGCAGCGCCGCCGCACGGACCTCGTCCTCGCTCGCCGGCGGCTCGAAGTTGTGGAGCGTTCTGATGTTTCGGCACATGCCGCAATCCTAGGCGGATGCGCCCGCCCGCCGCAGAGGAGCCGTCAGACCGCGACCGGCTCGGGCGGCGACGCCACCCCCATGCCGGCGCGCGCGAACGCGATCGCCTCGTCCTCGAGCGGTCCGCGCTTGAGCATCAGGATGTCGAGCGCGTAGTTCTGGTGCAGGCGCCACGGAGTCCGATCGCCCTGCTTCGGGAGCGTGTCGAGCGAGCGCAGCACGTAGCCGGACCTGAGGTCGAGAAACGGCACGGTCGGCTGCGAGGGGTCCGGCTCGAGCGGCGTCACCGTGCGATAGCCGTGCGCGTCCATGTGGTTGAGCAGCCGGCAGACGTACTCGGCGCAGAGGTCGGCCTTGAGCGTCCACGAAGCGTTCGTGTAGCCGAGCGTGACCGCCATGTTCGGCAGGCCGCTGAACATCATGCCCTTGTAGCCGACGGTCTCCGACATGTCGATCTCGCGGCCGTCGACGCCTATCGCCATGCCGCCGAGCAGCAGCACGTTGAGGCCCGTGGCGGTGACGATCACGTCGGCCTCGAGCTCCGCGCCGGAGGCGAGCCGCAGCCCTCGCTCGGTGAACGTCTCGATGCGATCCGTGACCACGGACGCGTCGCCGCTGCCGATCGCCTTGAAGAGATCGGCGTCCGGGACGAGGCAGACGCGCTGGTCCCACGGGTCGTACGTCGGCGTGAAGTGCGTCTCGACGTCGTAGCCCGGCGGGAGCTGCCGCTCGACGCCGCGGCGCAGCACGCGCCGCATGAAGCGCGGAGCGCGTCTGCTGAGGTGGTACATCAGCGCCTGCAACGTCACGTTCTTCCAGCGCACGATCGGGTAGGCGGCTCTCGCCGGCAGCTTGCTGCGCAGGAAGTCGGCGATCGGGTCGCGCCCCGGGAGCGCGACGATGTAGCTCGGCGAGCGCTGCAGCATCGTCACGTGCGCGGCGCGCTCCGCCAGCGACGGGACGAGCGTCACCGCCGTGGCGCCGCTGCCGATCACGACGACGCGCTTGCCGTCGTAGTCCAGATCCTCCGGCCAGTGCTGCGGGTGCACGATCTCCCCCGAGAAGCGGTCGCTGCCCTCGAACTGCGGCGTGTAGCCCTGGTCGTAGCGGTAGTAGCCGGTGCAGACGAACAGGAAGTCGCACGTCAGGCGCTCGCTGTCGCCCGTGTCGGTGCGCTCGACCTCGATCGTCCAGCGCGCCTCGGCCGACGACCAGTCGGCCCGTACGACGCGCCTGGAGTAGCGGATGCGCTCCTCGACGCCGTGCTCGCGCGCCGTCTCGCGTATGTAGCGGAGGATCGACGGGCCGTCCGCAATCGCCTTCGCCTCCTCCCACGGCTTGAACGCGTAGCCGAGCGTGAACATGTCGGAGTCGGAGCGAATCCCTGGGTAGCGGAACAGGTCCCAGGTCCCCCCGCTGCGCTCGCGGCCCTCGAGGATCGCGTAGCGCTTGCCGGGGCAATCGGCCTGCAGATGGCAGGCGGCGCCAACGCCTGAGAGGCCGGCGCCGACGATCAGGACATCGAGGTGCTCGGTGGTGGGCATGCCCGGATGTTCGCGCATGGCGCCGCCGGACCGCGCCGGTTGACTCAAAGTCAGTTCGTCTCGGCCCGCCCGCCCGAGCGCTCCGAAGTATCGGCTCAGGCGCCTGCGACCGCAGCCGCGCGCCGGCGCTCGGCGTCGGCGACGTGCTCTGCGACGGCGTCGACGAGCTGCGGCCACAGCCGCTCCGGCAGCCCGTGGCCCATGCCGGGGACGAGCATGAGCCGCGCGCCGGGGATCGCGCGCGCGGTCGCTCTGCCGCCCGATGGCGTGATCAGCGGGTCCGCCTCGCCGTGGATCACGAGCGTCGGCGCCGTGATCCCGCGCAGCGCGGCGGTGCGGTCGCCGGACGCGAGGATCGCGGCGAGCTGACGGCCGGTGCCGGAGACGTTGGGGTCACGGTCGTGGGTGCCGGCGACGAACGCGCGCCCCTCGGGCGTGTCGAGCACGTCGCCCGGCGCGCCGATCGCGGACAGCACGCGCAGCTGGTGCTCGACGAAGGCGTCGCGCTCGCGCGGCGCGGGGCGCAGCAGCAGCGGGTAGACGTGCGGCTTCGGCTGCCCGGCGCGGCGGCTGCCGGTCGTCGACATGATCGAGACGAGCGAGCGGACCCGTCGCGGGCGGGAGGCGGCGAGCGTCTGCGCGATCATGCCGCCCATCGAGACGCCCGCGAGATGCACGGAGTCCAGCTCGAGGGCGTCGAGCAGGCCGGCGGTGTCGAGCGCCATGTCCTCGAGCGTGTACTGCTCGGGCCCGAAGCGGCGCGTGACGAGTCTCGTGCGCGTCGGGGGCGGCGCCGCGACGTGCGTCGAGCGCCCGCGGTCGCGGTTGTCGAAGCGCACGACGAACAGCCCCCGCTCGACGAGCCGCGCGATCAGCCCGAGCGGCCAATGGACCATCTGCATCCCGAGGCCCATCACGAGCACGAGCGGCGGGTCGGAGCGGTCCCCGAACGTCTCGCAGCACAGCTCGATGCCGCGCCCGACGTCGTACAGCTGCTCGCCGCCGTTGGAGGCGATCGTGTCGGCGGCGGCGCTCATGGAGGAGACGATAGAGACGGCCGTCCCTCCCGCGCGCCGCCCGCCGGATCGCGGGCGCCGTGAACGCGGGTTACGGGTTGCGGAAGGTGAGCCGCAAGGGCGTGCTGGACTTCGCGGTGGCCGGAGCGACCATCCCCAGCCGCAACTGCTTGCCGACCACGCCGCGGAGCGTCTTGCTCCGCGACGTCGGTCGAATCCGGAGCGTGAGGCCATTGGGCGTCCGGCGACATGCGACGCGTATCGGCGACACGCGCTTGGGCACCCGCAGCCTGCCATTCGCGTGTGCGCGATAGCGGCCGCCGACGCGCGTGACTGTGACCGCCACCTGTCGACGAGCCTGCCGGCAGGCCGCCGCGGCGCTCCGTGCGGGAACGGACGCAGCGGTCGCGGGCCGGTTGCCAAGCTGAAGGGCGACCTGGGTGCAGAGGGCGAGGAACAGCGAGTCGAGGAAGGGGGAGTTCGTGTCGTCGTCGACCACCGCGTTGATCGCGCTGAAGGATTGATTCAGATAGAGGCATCCCACTACGCGGGCGTGGAGCGTCGGAAGCCCAGCGAGCAAGACCGCAAGGCCGTTGATGGCGTCGGGTTGAAGCCCGAGGATCTCGACGCTGATGGATCTCTGCGTTCTCCCGATGTCCGGCGAGGTCACCGTCGCGGTACCGCCGGGCGGGACGCTCACATCGATCTTGGCCGGGTAGCCGCCGGACGCCGATCCGGCGAACAGCAGGACCGCGAGGCACGCGATTCCAGTCGCGGTGGCGAGTCGCACCGGCGCGAGGCTACCGCTCACAGCCCGGAGACGCCAGCGGCCTTGCCTTGCTCCCGCGAACGGCGGCCTGCTCAATCGGGGCGTTGGAGTAGAACGCCCGCCACTACGGGCGTTCCGCGGGTTCGTGGACCCGAACGTGGACCCAACGCGCGTCACGCGGCCACCAGCTCGGACGTCGCGTCCGCCTCGTCGTGCCAGCGGAAGTACGGCCGGATCACCTCGGCAGCCGGTGCCGCGGGGCTCGACGGCGTCGGCTGCTCGGGATCGAGGACGTACCCGTTCGCGGCGTCGTGCGCCTCGCGGATCTGCTGGCGCATTCTTCTTCTGTCCGGGTGCCCGTAGCGCTCCATCAGGAGCTTGCCGTGATCTCTGTGTCCGAACTGCTCGGCGAGCACCCACGGCTGGATGCCGAGCACGTTGATGCCGTACCAGCCCATGTAGTGCCGCGAGGCGAGATAGAACTCCAGTCTCGGCATCCCGACCGAGTAGCGCACGCGGTCCCAGTGGTCGACGCGGCTGGAGCGCGTAAAGTGCGAGCCGCGGGTGTTGGAGAAGACGAACGGGCTGTCGCTGTCGCGCTCCTCCCAGCGACGCAGCAGCGCGTCGCGCGCGACGCCGACGAGCGCGATCGTGTAGGCGCCGTACTTCGGCGTCGTGAACTTCCCGACGGTCTGGTTCCACTGCACCTTGACGTGGATCTCGCTCCCCTCCCAGTCGATGCACGGCCACTGCAAGCCATCGATCTCGCCGCCCCGGAGCCGGTGTGGCATGCGAAGTCGCGAAGACGACGACGGGGAGACGCCCGAGCCCCTGCCGTAGGTCGAGCCGGCCCGGAGCGTCCACGGTCCGCGTGGCGTCGAGAAGCCTGGGCGCGAGGTGGGGGTGTGCCGCCTCGCACCTCGCGCCCGCGCCTCTCTCCGTTCGCGGCCTGCCTCGATCTCCCAGTTCTCACGGTTCCGGGCCGTTCGGCGGCGCCTCACCGCCCGCGCGTTCGGCTGCGGCCACGATGAGGGAGAGCGGCATCCGGAGGCCAAGCCGCGCGATGTGATCGAGCGTGAGGAACTCCGGGTTTCCACGGCCGTTCTCGATCGCGCGCACGAGCGCGGCCGTCGTCTCGGCGCGCCTAGCGACCACTGCACGGCTCAGTCTCCGTGCCTCGCGATGGCGACGCACCTGCTGACCCAGAGCGACAGCATCGCCCGCCGCTCGACCGCTCGTGCCTGTCGTGAATCGGCCACCGTCAACCCCATCGCCGGTCGCCGGCTCCAGCTTGGCGCAGCACGTCGCGAAGGGTCAGCTCTACCGCGTAGGCGAGGCGAAGCACGACCGTCATGCGGGGGTCGGCCTCGCCGCACTCGATCCGTTCGAGTACGGCCGGTGTCAGCCCGGCGCGGTACGCGAGATCGGAGATCGTCACGCCTCGTCTCTCGCGGACTGCTCGCAGCGCGCCGCCGAGCGCGATCAGCGCGCGCGCCGTCTTCGGATCGATCCTTCTGTCTGTGCCCGCGGCGAAATGAGCGAGATCGCCGGCGTGTTCAAGCGCAAGCATCGTCGCCTCGCGATCAGCCAGGTAGTAGTGCTGCCTCGTCGTGCTGCGGCCTGGAGGCCGCGTGCCGAGCGCGACGACTCCGAGCCGTTGGAGTCGCTGCAGGTGATACCTCGCGACTGACTGCGTTATGCCGAGGTGCTCGGCAAGCTCGATCGGGCTCGCGACGCGCTCGGCCACGAGCCGGTCAAGGATCTGCACGCGCAGCGGAAAGGCCAGCGCCGTCGCCCACCGCACCCCCGCCTCCTCGATCCCGGTCGTCACGCGGTCAGCGCTTTCGGTCGTCGCTCGCGCGCGAGCGTTCGCGCATCAGTTCCGCCATCCTCGCGGCTCGCTCCGCGAAGGCTGGGTCGAGGTGCGCGAGCACTCGATCCGCGCCGGTTTGGAATGCTTCGGATGCGGCCGTGAGTTGTGCGATCACATGGGCGGGAACGCCGCGCAGGAGATCCGGTCGTGTCCATGCCAGCTCGAGCCGGTCGATGACCAGCCCGGCGTAGACATCGCTGGCGCGCAGACTCGCGCGCAGCTCGCGGACGATCCTCTCTGGCGGTGCCGGCGGATCGCCGAGAACGCGGCGTGGGCGGATCGGCACGGGCGCGCGGTCGCTGCTCGGCGGCTCAGGCATCGGCCCTGCGCAGCGCTTCGGCGAGGCGCTGGATCATGTCGGAGTCCAGGCTGGCCAGCGGCGCATCCGGATGGATCAGCGCTGTGGAGGACACGCGGCGAGCACGCGTCGGATCACTCGCGTGGAACGCGCTGAGTAGATCGCGGACGCTCAGGTCGCCCCACTCAGACATGAGGCTCACATTCGCGGTGAGCGCGTCGGCGAGTGCGGGGAAGCCTTCGCCCGTCGTGAGCATCCCGGCGGCGAACAGAACGAACGAGCGATCGGCGCTTCCGGCCGCGAATGCGCGCACCGCTTCGGCGCGCAGTTCGTCGCGGGCGACGACCACGCTTTCATCGCGTCCCCGGAGCCGGTTCGCGACAGATCCCATCACGTCAGCACCGTCTTGCAGGGCAAACACGTCGGTGACGATGCGATCAAGCTCGGCAGCTGCAAGAGCAGCGCCGCCCGCGGCAAGTGCGGCCGCCGCGTCGAACGCATGGAGGCGCGCGTCGAGCTGCGCCGACCGAGTAGCGGCTGTCCGGGCCATCGCGAGGAGGCGGGCGCACGCCCACGCAACCTGCGAATCATCCATCCGATTGGTGCCGTGCTCGCTCTTCATCGCTGTCAATCGCTCAAGGTCGAAGCTGGCGGGAGGAGGTGAGGCGCGCCGGGGAAGTACGGCGCGCCTCCCTCCCCCTCCCGCGCTGGCGCGAGCGGGGCGTCTGGGGGACCGTCCCGCCCCGTGACAGGGCCCTGGCGAGGGGAATGCCGCCTGGCCCTGTCGAGCGCAGCGCGCACGCTACGGCGTGCTCCGCGCCGTGGCTACCCTGCGCGGCAATAGTCCGGCGCAGGGTTGATCGCGCGCCGACTTCGACAGGTCAGACAGAACGTTGGGCGTAGACCGTGCGCCAAGCACGCAGGATCGGCAGGAGCAGGCGCACGAGCGATCCGCCGGATTCAGCGACCGTGGCCGTCGTCGTTCGCAGCTCGGGAGCGCTGGCGCTGTCCTTGGAGAGGTAGAGCGCGATCATGCAGCCGACGATGACGGCGTGCCGGTGCCCGTCGCGCAGCTCGCGAGCGGCGCCCAGCGCTCGCCCGATGCTCTGGCGAAGGCGCCTGATCGCGGTATCGCGGTCGGGGTAGTGGGCGATGTAGCTGTGATTGCCGCTCGCCTCGTCGTCGGTCTGGTCGACGTAGCTGTCGAGCATCGTCGTGGCGAGCGCGATCCACGGCCAATGTGCCGCGTAGGCGCCACCGATCTCGGGCTCGGTCAAGTCGGGTTCGGCGGCGAGCGTGAGCAGCACATGCACGACGAGCGACGCGCTTGCCGCACCGCTCAGCTCGAACCAGGAAAGGTCGTGCTCGTCCGGATACTCGCGAGCCGCCCACGCGCGCAGCGCGGCGTCGCGTCGCGCCGGGTCGTCGTCGTGATTCATCCCGAGCACGAGCGCCCGGTGCGCCTCGCGGCGGACGAGCGGCCGCACGCGCTCGAACGACGGCAAGACCCGGCAGCGCTCGCGGCAGGCGTTGACCAGTGCCACGAGATAGCCGCCGTCGTCCTTCCACGGGTGATAGCGGTAGTAGTCGGTGAGCGGCCCGCCGGGGTCGAGCGCGTCGCCGAGCGCGCGATGCAACTGCTCCCCGTTCACGGGCGTCGGATGACGCTCGCTCACGTTGTCGAGGAAGTCCACCAACGTCTCGTACGCGACCAACAGCGCCAGCAGTTCGCGGTCACGGCGTCGTGGAAGGATCGTGAACAGCCCAGCGCCGTCGGCATGCCCGCGCTTGTGGTCGAGCGCGTGCAGGGCGTCCTCGCGCATCGTCGCATCAGGGATCGACTCGGCCATCGCCCGCCATGCCCGCATCTCGCGCGAAACTGCCCGCAGCCCCCACGACAGCTCGCGCGCCGCAGCACCGACAAGCGCGCGAATCTGGGCAGGCGAGAGCGGCGACGGATCGACAGATCCCGCAGGCGGCATTCCCGGTGCTCAGCCTAGTGAACGCATCGCCGCCGACCGCGGGCGCTTTGCCGCCTGTGGCACTCCTCAGCGTTGATGATGTACGGTCCCGTTCACGGGATCGGGGACGTGAGCGGGCTTTCCACAAAGCACGTCGTGCTCGGACTGCTGATCGAGCGGCCCGGCTACGGCTACGACCTCATCCAGCGCGTGGGCTCGCGCTTCAGCTTTCTCGGCCTGTCCGAGAACTTCGTCTACAAGGTCCTTGAGCGGCTTGAGATAGACGGCTGGATCGAGGACATCGGCGAGAAGAGCGTTGGCGGTACCCGGCGCGGCGCGCCCCGCGTGACGTACCGCGCGACATCGCTCGGCCGCGAGCGCTTCAAGGAGTGGATCGCGACGCCGAGCGAACGCGCCGTGCTCCGCGACGAGCTGCAGGCCAAGCTCAACCTCAGCGAGCCCGACGACCTCCCGGAGCTGCTCGCCGTCACCGAGGCGCAGGGCCGCGAGTGCATGGCCGAGCTGGCGACGCTGCGCCGACCCGTCCTCGCTCACGTCGCCGAGCCCGAGGTGCCTTGGCACCATGCTGCCGTGATGATGGTCGACGACCTCAACCTGCGCTGGTTGCAGACCTTGGTGGACTGGCTGAACGCGATCTGCGAGCTGATCGAGGAGCGCATGGAGCGCATGTCCGACGCCTCCGCATCCTCCCCCTGATGAAGCCGCTGCTTCGACTGGACTCCGTCAGCAAGTCCTACATGCGCGGGCCGCGCGAGCTGCGCATCCTGAGGGACGTTTCGCTTGACGTTCACGCCGGCGAGTTCGTCGGCATCTACGGGCAACGCGGCTCCGGGAAGACCACGCTTCTGCGCGTCGCCGCGGGATTCGAGGCGCCCGGGAGTGGCGTTGTCACCTTCGATGGAGTGGATGTGAGAGGCATTCGCCGCCGTGACCTCGCGCGGCTCCATCGCCACGACATCGGCTGGGTCGAGCGCGCCGGCCCGCAGAGCCGCGAGCTGCCGATGCGCGACTACGTCGCGCTGTCGCTGTATCGAGCGGTTGGCCCTGCCGAGGCACAGCGCCGCGCGGTCGCGGCACTCGCCAAGGTCGGCGCCGAGGACGCCGCCGACGCGCACTGGTCGAGCTTGTCCGACACCGCCCGGATGCTCGTCGCCATCGCCCACGCGCTCGTGCGCGAGCCGAGGCTGTTGCTGGTCGATGACCCGACCGCCGGGCTGAGCATCATCGACCGCGAGCGGGTCGTCGGGCTGCTCCGATCAGCCGCCGAGGACGCAGGACTCGGCGTGCTGATGGCTGTCCCCGACATGCCGGCGATGCTGCACGCGCACGAGGTGCGTTCCCTGAGTCGCGGTCGGCTGCTCGCGCCGGCCGACCCACCGCCGAACGGCGGCAACGTCGTTGAGTTTCCCGGCGGCGAGCGGTCGGCCTGAGTGCTTGAGGTCCGCAAGCTCGTCAAGCACTATCCCTCCGGCGGTGGGGAGGTGGTGCGCGCGCTCGACGGCATCTCCATGTCGATCGCGGCGGGGGAGCTGGTCGCGCTGTACGGGCCGAGCGGGTCGGGCAAGACGACGCTGCTGACGATCATCGCGGCTCTCCTGCCTCCGGACCGGGGCACGGTGATGGTGAACGGTCGCGATATCACGGATCTGTCGGCTCGCGACGCGGCCCGTTACCGCCGCCTTGAACTCGGCTACGTAAGCCAGTCGCTTGACCTCATGCCCGGCGTGCCGGCCATCGACAACGCCGCCCTGAAGCTGTTCGACATGCGGATCGGCGTCCGCGAGGCACATAAGCGCATCACGTCGCTGATGGAACGGCTCGGCCTGGATGCGCGCCTGCACCATCGGCCCGAACAGCTCTCGACCGGCGAGCGACAGCGCGTGCTGATCGCGCGAGCGCTCGCCACCAGCCCGCAGCTCGTGCTCGCCGACGAGCCGACCGGAAGCCTCGACACCAAGCGCAGCCGCGAAGTCCTCGTGCTCCTCACCGAGGTCTGCCACGAGCAGAACGTCGCCATGCTGCTCGTCACACACGATCCGCAGGCAGCGACCTACGCGAGCCGTGTCCACACGCTCAGCGATGGGAAGCTCGCCGACAACGAACCCGCGCCCGGTCTGCTCGCGGCCGACGAGGCATAAGGCACGACGCCGCGTGCGCCCGTCGAGCCTCATCCACCTCTACCGCGTTCGGCTGCGGTCACGGCTCGTGCAGGAGCTGCTCGCGCTCGCCGGCATCACCGTGGGCGTCGCGCTGGTGTTCGCCGCGCTCGTCGCCAACACGAGCCTGACCGGCTCCGTCCGTCAGCTCACGAGCGGGATCGTCGGACAGACGCGCTTCCAGCTCGCGGCGCGCAGCACCGCAGGCTTCGATCAACGGTTGCTCTCGGACGTGCGTGCCATCCCCGGCGTGAAGGCTGCCGCACCGATCCTTGAGACACAGGCGAACGTCATCGGCCCGCACGGAAGCCGCTCGGTGCTGTTCGTCGGCGGCGACCCTCGCTTCGCTCGCCTCGGCGGCGCGCTGTTGCGTCACTTCACCGCAGCGCAGCTGAGTCAGCAGCAGGCACTCGCCCTTCCTGCGCCGATGGCGTCCGACCTGGGCGTATCCCTCGGCGAACCGGTCCGGGTCCAGATCGACACGACGATCGTCTCGGTCCCCCTCGGCGCCGAGTTGCAGGAGCACGACATCGGCGCGCTCATCCACAGCCCGGTCGCCATCGCGCCGCTCCCGTTCGCGCAGAAGATCAGTGGCATGACCGGCCGCGTCACGCGAATCTTCGTGGAGCCTCTGCCGGGCCGCGATCGAGGGGTGGAGGCCGAGTTGCACCGGCTCGCCGGCGGCCGGCTCAACGTGCGTGCTGCCGACAACGACGTAGCCGTCTTCGAGCAGGCCGCGTATCCGACCAACCAGTCCACGGCGCTGTTCTCCGTCTTCAGCGCTCTCGTCGGGTTCCTGTTCGCCTTCAGCGCCGTGCTGCTGACGGTGCCGCAGCGGCGCCGGTTCATCGCAGACCTCCGAATGGCGGGCAACGAGCCATGGGTGCTCGTGCAGGTGCTCTTGTTCGACGCGCTCGTTCTCGGCGTCGCCGGATCGCTGCTCGGCCTTGCCCTCGGCGATCAGGTTTCCCAACACCTGTTCGGCGCCGTGCCGGGGTACCTCGCCTATGCCTTCGCCATCGGCTCCCAGCGCATCGTGACCTGGCAGAGCGTCACCATCGCAGGTGGAGCCGGCGCCCTCGCCGCCTGCATCGCCGTGCTCGCTCCCCTGCGGGACATCCTCGCGCGCCACACCGCGTCGGATGCGACCGACGACACTGGCCCGAGGACTCCCTTCTGGCTGGTCGCGGCTGGGCTCGCTTGCCTGACGATGACGACGGTGATCGTCGTAGCTGCGCCGCGTGCGGCCCTCGCCGGCCTCATCGCGCTCACGTTCGCGCTGCTGCTGCTGCTTCCATCGCTGCTGCGCCGCCTGACCTGGGTGTTCGAGATCTTGACGCGCACGGTGAGAAGTCCGGTGCCGACGCTCGCCATTCTCGAGTTGCGTTCGGGCTCTGCGAGAATGCGAACGATCGCGCTCGCATCGACCGGCGCCATCGCCGTCTTTGCCACAGTCTCCATCGGCGGCGCCCACGCTGACCTGCAGCGCGGGCTGGACTCCGCGACAACGGAGTACGACGCCAACGCCGACATCTGGGCGACCTTCCCCGGCACGTCCAGCGCCTTCGCCGTCACACCCTTCGTCGTGCCGTCGAGCACCGTCGCCGCGCTCGAACGCATTCCCGGCGTGCGCGCGGTCCACGACTACCGTGGCAGCTTCCTGAACGTCGGTGACCATCGCGCCTGGGTCCAAGCCCCGCCACGATCCGCTCGCTGGCCGATCCCACCCACACAGCTCCGACGTGGCGACCTCGCACTCGCCACGGAGCGCATTCGCAGCGGCGGGTGGGCCGTGCTGTCCGAGGCCATCGCGAAAGCTGAGCACGTCGGCATCGGCGACCGCGTGACCCTCCCGACGCCTGTCCCAACGCCGTTCCGCGTCGCCGCGATCTCCACGAACCTGGGATGGCCGCCGGGCGCGATCGTGCTGAACGCCGACGACTACGCACGAGCCTGGGGAAGCAACGCACCCAGCGCCCTGCAACTCCGGCTCGCGCCCAGCGCTTCACCCGACCGAGCGGCGACGGCGGTGAGGCGCACACTCGGCCCACAGCTTCCGGCCAAGGTCGAGACGCGACGGCAACGAACAGCGCTCCACCACGCCGCCTCACGCGAGGGTCTGTCGCGCCTGACGCAGATCTCCGTCCTCGTCCTCATCTCGGCGATGCTCGCGATGGCAGCAGCGATGGGCGGCATGATCTGGCAACGACGGCCGAGCCTCGCTGCGCTCAAGGTCCACGGCTACCCCGAGCCCGAGCTGTGGCGCGCTTTGCTCCTTGAGAGTGGCCTGCTCCTCGGCGCTGGGTGCTTGGTCGGCGCCGTGTTCGGCCTCTACGGCCAAGTCCTGCTCAGTCGCGCCCTGGAGACGATCACCGGTTTTCCCGTGTCCTACTCCACCGCCGTCCTGGTCGCAATCGCGATCCTCGCGCTCGTCACCGTCGTGGCCGTCGCCATGCTCGCCATCCCCGGCTACCTCGCCGTCCGCGTGGCGCCCACGCCTGGCGGCGCGTCGAGCTGACCTGAGCTGTCCTGCTGATCAGGTGGGCTCCCTGATCGGGTAAATCGCATTCCCTCGTACTTGGCGTGAGGCCGGCCGCGCACAAGGCAGCTCCCCGCGACGCGCCAGCTCGTACACGGTCGAGCGCGGAAGGGCGAGCATCGCAGCGACCTCTGAGGCGGTCATCACGTCCTCGCGGGTGATCCGCCGTGGGCGTCGCGGCGATTCGCCTCCTGCGCCGAACTGCGAGATCGCGCTCATACCCCTTCTTCACGAAATCGCCCACATTGTGCGAGCCGCTCGACGCATGTCCGAACGCGCTCGAGTCTCCGCACGTTCTGCTGTCCACTGTCCAGTCGCCACCCCGTGCCCCTACCGCTCTTTCTTCCTCCTCCCCGCCGCCTATCAGCTTTCGCCTACGCCCATCCTTCCGCCGCCTTCGCCCCTCGATGCCCGTCCACCAACCGCTTCCCGGCTCCCTGCTCCTCCCGATCCCGCCACACGTCCGTACTGCCACCAACCCGCTGTGTCCCTCGCTCCCCGACAGCCAAGCCCACCAGTGCCTTGGTCCGACCCATGTTTGGGTTGGTCGAGGAAGGGGGGGTCACCGGTGCGGAGCAGCGGTGACCCCCCCTTCCTCGACCCAGGCACCACGGGCGATTTGGCGGGGAGCGAGGGGCACAGCCTCCGACACTCGGTTCCGACTTGCCCGATAAGTCGGAGGCCATGTCGGAGCAGAGTGTCGGAGGCAGCGGGCGCAAGGACGGCCCCGAGGGCGGCGGGAAGGCGAGCACAGATGCGTGTGGTCGCCCTCGCCGAGTCCGCCACCGTCGACCGTAAGGTGCAGCGCGTGTCCCGCTTCACGATCGAGTTCTACGAGGACGAGCACGGCGACAGCCCGGTGCTTCGCTGGCTGCGAGAAGAGCTGACTCCAACCCAGCGCCGCGCGATCGGCGTCGCCGTCCGGGAGTTCCTGCAGGAGGAGGGCATCGGCGTCTGCCGCTCCAGCTACGGCAAACAACTCGGCGACGGTCTGTTTGAGTTCCGCTTGCGCCACGATGCCGCCGAGATCCTGCGCAGCGTCGGAAGACGGCCCGCCCGGAGCCCAGCAGCGAACGCATCCTCTTGCGTGTCTTCTGCCACGCCTACGGCGACAGGATCGTGCTCCTGCTCGGCGGCTACGACAAGGGCACCCGATCCGAGCCCGAAGCTCCAGCAGCGCGAGATCGTCAACGCTCGTAAGCGCCTCAAGGACTTCCTGCGGCGGATGCGGTAGTCGAGGCCGTTGCCCTCATATGGGATATGGGCCATACTCCTTCACATGACACGGACCACCTTTGACGACTTCATGGCCGAGATCGAGGCCGAGGCCCAAGCCGAAGGCCCCGAGGCCATCGCCGAGTTGGAAGCCTTCCGCCTCCACTTCTCGCTCGCCCGCCAGCTCGCGGCCCAGCGCCGCGCCCAGCATCTCACGCAGAAGCAGCTCGCCGAGCGTTCCGGCATCGACCAAGCCGAGATCAGCCGCATCGAGCGCGGCCAGGCGAACCCGACGACGGCGACGCTCGGCGCGCTTACTGGCGCGCTCGGGCTGGATGTCCAGCTCGTCCGCAGCAAGGCAGCCGCTTGAGTAGCGGCAATCGCACTCGTTGCGTGTAGAAGATCCGGGTCTGCTGTCACGCTAAAGCGTGTGCGCACGAAACCGGTGCCCGACCAACCGCCGCCGTCGCTGTTCAGCTCGATAGCCCGAGCCTATGACGGACCTCGGCGGCGCTCGGAATCGGACTATTCCTTCCTTGATCGTTCATCGCGCGAAGCGTGTCAACGCGGACGGGAGACGCTCGATGACTGGTACAGCCACCGATCCATGCCTGCACAAGCCAGCATCCGAGCGCGCTTCATAAGCCCAGACCCCGGACACCATCTTGGGGCCCTTCTGGAGTTGTACCTGCACGAAGCGTTCTTGCGACTCGAGTACGACATAGACCTTGACGTAGGCGGCGAAGACCCCGAGCTACGCCGGCCCGACTTCCGGCTCGAAAAGCGCGGTCAAAGCTTCTTTCTCGAAGCATCAGCCGTGCTCGGAGCAGATGTATTCGGCGCACAGTCCTATCGACCGCGAGCGGCTGCCCTCTACGAAGCAGTCGACCGCGTCACGGCGCCTGCCTTCTTTGTCTCAGTCGACATCGAACAGTGCGGACCAGCACCCCAGGACGCCGCCAGGTGACCGAACCGATCCAGCGATGGCTCGACGGCCTCGACCCTGACGCCATCCTCGCCGATATGCGGAACAGCCGAGGGCGGCCGCAGCATCGCTTGGCCTTCGACGGGTGGGAAGTGCGCTTCCAAGCGACTCCAGTTAGTCAGGAGCATCGGAACGATCCCAATCATCGCGTCCTCGGTTCGCATACAGAAGGCGTCGCTTTGCTCGATGACGCAGCCCCGCTGCGAGCGAAGCTCAAACGCAAGGCCGGCCATTACGGTGAGCTTGACCGCCCCTATGTCGTGGGGCTCCTGTGCGCAGGCGATTTCGTAGAAGATCGCGACATCGCCGATGCGCTTCTCGGCAGCATTACTCTCCGTTACAGTCCAGCGACTCAAGAGATGGAAACAGTCCGGGCGCCTGACGGATTCTGGTACGGAGTAGGCGGCCCCAAGAACCGCCGAGTGTCGGCAGTGATCACCATCCCCCAGTTGAGCTGGCACGCGCTGGCAGCAGCCGAACCCACCGTGTGGGTCCAGCCGTGGGCCGCGCGCCCGCTGAGCGTCGACCTCCCGTGGCGTACCCATAGCATCAACGCAGACGGGCGCATCACGACGACCGAGGCCAGGTGCCCATCCGCCGAACTCTTTGCCCTCCCCACCGGGTGGCCTGCCTCCTGACCTTCGTGTAATCGCGCTCGGCGTCACGGTGCGTCAGCTCCGCGGGATCGGCGGCCTCTCGCAGGAGCAGCTCGGCTTCGCCGCCGGGCTGCACCGCAACTACGTCGGCGCGATCGAGCGAGGCGAGATCAACCCGACTCTGCGCGTGCTCTGCAAGGTCGGCTGCGGCCTGCGCGTGCCGGTCTCCGACGTGCTCGTGATGGCGGAGCGCCTTGCGGCCCAGCGGCGGCGAGCGCAGGTCAGCGGCGAGCAGACGTGATGTGCATACGCGTTTGGTACCCGCAAGTGGTACCCCGGCGGCGAATGACGAATGCGCCGGCCAGCAGAATATGCCGTTACGCAGGCAGAAAACGAGTCGGGGCGCCGGGATTTGAACCCGGGACCTCCTGCTCCCAAAGCAGGCGCGCTACCAAGCTGCGCTACGCCCCGCGCGGCCGAGTATACGGGCGGGCCGGCCGCCCGCCGCGGCGTCTGCGGCGGGGGTCACGTCCGTTCGCTCTGCCGCGCCCGTCTAGCATCGACACCATGTCCATGGTCGAGGCTGCCCACGAGCAACTCCTGCGCCGCGCCTACGACGCCTTCAACGCCCGCGACCTCGACGCGGCGCTCGCGACGATGCACCCGGATGTCGACTGGCCGAACGCCTTCGAGGGCGGGCGGGTGCAGGGGCGGGATGCGGTGCGCGCGTACTGGACGCGGCAGTTCGGACAGATCGACTCGCGCGTGGAGCCGACGCGCGTCAGGGCGATCGCCGCCGGCGACACAGCAGGCAGAGACGGCACCAGCGACGGCGCGACCCGCATCGCGGTCGACATCCGTCAGGTCGTCCACGATACGGCCGGCACGCTGCTCTCCGACAGACACGTGATCCACGAGTACGTCGTCCGCGACGGTCTCGTCGCGCGCATGGACGTCGTCGAGCCGCCGACCCACCGCTACGCCGGCCGCGTCGCATGGTCCGGCTCGACCGCAGTCGGCTACGACAGCTACCCGCGAGCGCATGAGGCGAGCGCGTCGCCCGCACAGCGGCCCCTGAAGCTCTCCTCCGACCCGGCTTTCGGAGGCGACCCCGCCCAGCTCAACCCCGAGCAGCTGCTCGTGCTCGCAGCGAGCTCGTGCCAGATGCTGTCCTTCCTCGCCGTCGCCGCCCGCGCGCGCATCGACGTCACGAATTACGAGGACGACGCCGAGGGCGTCATGCCCGAGGCCGACCGCCCGATGCGCATCACGCGGATCGTGCTGCGCCCCGTCGTCACGATCCGAGGCGACCGACCCGACGAGGGCCGCCTCCGACAGCTCATCGAGACGGCCCATCGTCACTGCTTCATCGCCAACAGCCTCACGACCGAGATCGCCCTCGAGCCGACGTTCCGCCGAGCCGAGTAGCCTCCGCCCCAGATGGCGGAGATCCTCCCCCTCACGGCCCTCCGCTATGACCTCGCGCAGGCCGGCCCGCTGCAGCACCTGCTCGCGCCGCCCTACGACGTGATCGACCCCGAGCTGCGAGCCGAGCTCGCCGCCCGCTCTCCCTACAACGTCGTCCACATCGACCTGCCCGAGGCCGGCGCGCGTCAAGGGGACCGCTACGCACACGCCGCCGCGACGCTCGACGAGTGGCGGCGCAACACCGCCGTCGTGCAAGACGAGACGCCTGCGATCTGGGCGCTCGCCCAGGAGTGCATCGGCCCCGACGGCCGCGCCCTCACCCGCCAGGGCTTCCTCTGCCGCGTGCGGATCGAGGACCCGACCGCGCTCGACGCCTCGATTCGCCCGCACGAGCGCACCCACCCGGGTCCCACGGAGGACCGCCTGCGGCTCACGCGCGCCACGAAGGCGAATCTCTCCCCCATCTTCAGCCTCTACGACGACCCGGGCCGCACCGCGGGGGGCGCGCTTCAGCCGCACATCCGCACGAGCCGCCCGTTCGGCGAGGCGACCGGCGAGGACGGCACGACGAACCGCCTCTGGCGCATCACCGACCCGAACGCGATCGCGACGGTGATCGAGACGGTCGCCGGCGGCGAGCTGTTGATCGCCGACGGCCACCATCGCTACGAGACGGCGCGCGCCTACGCGCAGGAGATCGGCGACCACGAGGGCCCGCACCAGTACGTGCTGATGTGCCTGGTCGCGCTCCAGGACCCCGGCCTCACCGTCTTCCCCACCCACCGCCTCGTCACCGGGCTGGAGGACGATCCAGACAGGCAGGACGCGCTCGACGCCGCCATCCGCGAGCACTTCGACGTCGAAGAGCTGCCCGACGAGGCGTCGCTCGTGCCCGAGCCGGGCGCGGGCGACGGTCTCGTCCAGATCGGCTACATGGACGCCCACGCCAAGCGCCCGTACATGCTTACCCTGAAGGACCAGGGGATCGCGGACGCCGCGCTCGCGGGCCACGCCGAGCCCTACCGGCGGCTCGACACCGCCGTGCTCGAGGCGCTCGTGCTGAAGGGCGCACTCGACATGACCGACGCCCAGATCGACCACCTCGACGGACTTGACTACGCGCGCGACCTCTCCCAGGCGCTCGGCGCACTCCACAGCGGCGAGCACGACGCCGGCTTCTTCATGGGCGCGACGCCCGTCGAGCAGATCCAGGCGGTCGCCGATGCGGGTGAGCACATGCCGCCGAAGTCGACGTACTTCTTCCCGAAGATCCCCACCGGGCTCGTGCTCAACCCGCTCGCATGATCTGCGTGCATACGGCATCCGGCGCATGCGCCACCGCCGACCCGCGGCCACCCACGTGGGCGCCTCGCTACGATGAGCGCGCCAACGGGACCCCCTCGGAGCAGACACGACGATGATGAAGGCGACGGCGCGACGGACCGGGAAGTACACGCACGAGATCGACGTGCGCGATCACCAGCTCAGAGCGGACGAGGGTCACGACGTCGGCGGCGAGGACGAGGCGCCGAACCCGCAGGAGCTGCTCGCCGCGAGCCTCGCGTCGTGCACCGCGATCACGATCGAGATGTACGCCAAGCGCAAGGGCTGGGACATCGGCGGGATCGAGGTCGAGGCCGAGTACACGCCCGCCGAACGCGGCGCGCCGACCCGCTTCAAGCTGCTCCTGCGGCTCCCGAGAAACCTCACGAGCGAGCAGGTCGAGCGGCTCTCCGTGATCGCCGCCAAGTGCCCGATCCACCGCACGCTCGACGGCGAGGTCATGTTCGACGAGCGCATCGAGCTCGTCGGCTGAGCTGAGCTCGACGTGACGGCGATCCGCGAGGAGCTGCGCAAGCGCCTCGCAGCGGCGGGAGCGCCGCCGTCGCCGCCGCGACTCGACGAGACGGAGGCCGCGGTGCTCGTGCCGCTCTACGTCCGCGACGACGAGCTGCACGCCGTCTTCACGAAGCGCCGGGAGGACCTGCGCCGCCATCCCGGGGAGATCTCGTTTCCCGGCGGCCGGCGGGACCATCCCGACGAGGAGCTCGCGCTGACCGCGCTGCGCGAGGCAGAGGAGGAGATCGGGCTCTCACCCGACGCGGTCGAGCTGCTCGGCACGCTCGCGCCCGTGAGCACGTTCGTGACGGGCTACGTGATCTTCCCCCACGTCGGGCTGATCGAGGCGGGCCACGCGTGGAAGCCGAGCCCGAACGAGGTCGAGCTCGTGCTCGAGCTGCCGCTGCACGCGCTCCTCGCCGGCTACGCGGTTCGGCCGATGACGCGCCGCGGCTTCACGTTCGACACCGACACGTACGTCGTCGGCGACCACCTCATCTGGGGTGCGACCGCACGCATCTTGGGGGACCTGCTCGCGCGCCTGGGGCCGCTCGCCGAGCGGCACCATCAGTAGGGAAGGCGTGGCGCGGGGCGCTACGGGCGTTCAAACGCGAGCAGATCGCCGACCGCGGCAAGCGCCGCTGCGAGCCAGGCGTCGTGGTCGGCCGGGTCGGCCTCCAGCAGCGCATGCGGGATCTCGGAGTAGCTGCAGGCGGCGCGCACCGTCTCCGCCCCCGCCGCGAGCAGCGTCGGATCGACGCTGCCGGCCGCCTCGTAGAGCAGCCCGCGGACCGTCGTGTCGATCGTGCGCTCCAGCAGCATGCTCAGCCGTGATCCGTGCAGGGCCGCGAGCTGCTCGTCGTCGCCCAGCGCCGAGCCCATCAGCCAGCAGAGGATCGTCACGCCGTCGAGCGCGTAGCTGATCGAGGCGATGCGGTCGGGATCGCCGACCCACACCTCCACGCCGGCCGCCTCGATCTCGGCGCGGCGCGTCTCGCCCCGGGTCGTGCCGCGCACCGCGTGACCCTGCGCGCGCAGCGCCCGCGCGAGCGCCTGCCCGCGACAGCCACAGCCGACGATCAGCACGCGCGCCACGGCGCGGGAGCCTATGTCAGAGCCCGCCCACGTCGTCGTCCGCCAGCAGCCCGTCGATCGTCAGCTCGACCTCGCCGCGGGCGCGGCGGCGCACGTTCGCCGCCTCCAGCATCTGCTCGAGATCCTCCGCGTCGCGCACGGCTTGCGTGCGGTCGTGCTCGTGCGTCGTTCTCCAACCGAGCTGCTCGGACCCGGTGCCCGGCGTGGTGAGGATCCCGAGGACGATGAACGCGCCGAGCGCCAGTGCGATGGAGCCGAGCACGATCGCGAGGAACGCGTCCATCGACCGAGTCTAGCTCCGCAACTCACGTCGAACGCAGGTGTTCAAGCTTGCGTCATACCGTCGTGGCGAAACGACGGAGGAGAGATCGTCGAGCCGTGCGGGTCACGGCGCTCCCATCAACGTGAGCTGTGCGTCTCACTGCCTGCTCACGGTCGTGACCCAGTCCCAGCGCGGCGCTCCCTCGGCCGGCGGCACAGCTGCCGGCCGACGGACGACGGACCGCCGACTCCCGGCCGCACTGCCCCCGCGGTCGGGAGCCGCGGCGAGCAGCCAACCGGCGGTTCGTCGGTCCTCTCGCAGGTAGCGTTCGGCCCTTCCGAACCCTGCCCGAGGACGCCGAGCGCCATGGACTTCGACCTCACCGACGAGCAGCGCCTGATCCGCGACACCGCGCGCGAGTTCACCGACAACGAGATCGTCCCGCGCGCCCGCGACAACGACCGCAACGCCCACTTCGACCTCGAGCTCGTGGGCAAGATGGCCGCCCAGGGCTACTTGGGCGCGATCGTCCCGCGCGAGTACGGCGGCGCCGGGCTCGACTACATCTCCTACGGGCTCGTCGTCGAGCAGGTCGGCCGCGGCTGCTCCTCGATGCGCACCGTCGTCTCGGTGCAGACCTCGCTCGTCTGCTCGGCGATCCTCAAGTGGGGCAGCGAGGAGCAGAAGCAGACGTACCTGCCGAAGCTGACGTCCGGCGAGTGGCTCGGCTGCTTCGGCCTGACGGAGCCCGACACCGGCTCGGACGCCGCGAACCAGAAGACGCGCGCGAAGAAGACCGAGAGCGGCTGGTCGATCTCCGGCTCGAAGATGTTCATCTCGCTCGGCAGCCACGCGAAGGTCGCGCTGATCTTCGCCCAGACCGATCCGGCGCTCGGCTATCGCGGGCTCGCCTGCTTTCTCGTCGACACGAGCCATCCCGGCTACACGGCGCAGGAGATCCACCACAAGTTGGGCCTGCGCGGCTCGGACACGGCCGAGCTGGCGCTCGACGAGGTCGAGGTGCCGGACGGAGCGATGCTCGGCGGGATCGGCGACGGCTTCAAGGTCGCGATGTCCGCGCTCGACTCCGGCCGCTTCAGCGTCGCCTCGGGCTGCGTCGGCGTGATGCAGGGTTGCGTCGACGCGTGCGTCGCCTACGCGAAGGAGCGCGAGCAGTTCGGCAAGCCGATCGGCAGCTTCCAGCTCGTGCAGGCGATGATCGCCGACATGATCGTCGACATGGAGGCCGCACGCGGGCTCGCCTGGCGCGCCGGCGTGCTGAAGGACCAGGGCAAGCCGTCCACGACGGAGACCTCGATCGCGAAGCTGTTCGCGACGGAGGCCGCGGTGCGCTCCGCGAACACGGCGATCCAGGTGCACGGCGGCTCCGGCTACGTCGACGACCACCCGGTCGAGCGATACTTCCGCGACGTGCGCGTCACCACCCTGTACGAGGGCACCTCGCAGATCCAGAAGCTGATCATCGGCCGCGCGGCGACCGGCATCAACGCGCTCACATGAGCGCACGGCCCCACGCGCCCGCTGCCGTCGAGGTCGTCGGCGTCGTCGGCGCCGGCACGATGGGCAACGGGATCGCCCAGCTCGCCTGCCTCGCCGGCGCGCGCACGCTGCTGCACGACCCGGTCGATGACGCGCTGGAGCGCGGCGCGGACGCCGTGCGCGCGAACCTCGCGAAAGGCGCCGAGCGCGGCCGTTGGAGCGCCGCCGACGCCGACGCGGCCGCCGCGCGACTCGAGACGGCGGGCACGCTCGAGGCGCTTTCGCCGTGCGACGTGGTGATCGAGGCGGCGCCCGAGAAGCTCGACCTCAAGCGCGAGCTGTTCGCGCGCCTGTCGGAGATCGTCGCGCCCGACTGCGTGCTCGCGACGAACACGTCCTCGATCCCGGTCACGGCGATCGCCGCCGGCGCGAGCGGGCCCGAGCGGGTCGTCGGCATGCACTTCTTCAATCCCGCGCCGCTGATGAGACTCCTGGAGGTCATCGCCGGCGAGGACTCCGGCGAGGCCGCGCTCGCGACCGCTCGTGCGCTCGGTGCGGCGATGGGCAAGGTCGTGATCGACGCCGCGGACGGTCCCGGCTTCCTCGTCAACCGCGTCAACCGGCCGTTCGGGCTGGAGGCGCTGCGACTCGTGACCGAGCGGATCGCGACGGTCGAGCAGGTCGACCGCATCGTCCGCCTCGGCGGCAGCTTCCGCATGGGGCCGTTCGAGCTGATGGACCTCGTCGGGGTGGAGGTCGGCCTCGACGTCTCGCGCTCGTTCCACGAGCTGAGCTTCGGCGAGCCGCGCTGGCGCCCCTCCCCGCTGAGTGCGCGGCTCGTCACCGCCGGCCGCACGGGGCGCAAGTCCGGACGCGGCTTCTACGACTACCGCGACGGCGCGCACCGCCCGCCCGACCCGTCCGAGCCGCCGCATGCCGAGCTGCCGGCCGCCCCCGGCGGTCCGCTCGTCGTCATCGCAGGTGAGATCCCGCTCGCCCACCTGCTGCTGGAGCGCGCCGAGGAGGCCGGCTGGGATGCGCGCACGCCGAGCCAGGTCGACGGCGAGGTGCCGTTCCTGATCCTCGACTGCGGCGCGGCCGAAGACGATCCCCCGTTGCAGGGCGGCCCGCAGGCGATCTGCTGCCACGAGGGCTCGCTGACGGCGCTCGACGCCGGCGGCTCCGCCGTCGGCTTCCACGCACTGCCGCCGCTGGAGCGGGGCGGACTCGTCGAGCTGACGCGCGGGCCGGACAGCCTCGATGCCGCGGCTACCGCAGCCGAGCGCTTCTTCGCCACGCTCGGCCTCCACACCGCGTGGGTCGGCGACGCACCCGGGCTCGTGCTCGGGCGGATCGTCTGCCAGCTCGTCAACGAGGCGGCGTTCGCCGTCGGCGAGGGCGTCGGCACGCCGGCGGACGTCGACGCCGGCCTGGTCCACGGCCTCAACCATCCGCGCGGGATCCTCGGCTGGGCCGACGCGATCGGGCTCGACCACGTGCTGGCGGTGCTCGACGCGCTCTCCGACGAGTACCGCGAGGACCGCTACCGCGCCGCGCCGCTGCTGCGCCGGCTCGTGCTGTGCGGCCGCGTCGGCCACGCGACCGGCGAGGGCTTCTTCACCTACGACGACCCCGACGACGATACGGAGGCCGAATAGGCATGCACGCCGTCACCTTCCACGCCCCCGGCGAGGTCGCGGTCGAGCAGGTCGCCGACCCCGTGCTGCAGGCGCCCGAGGACGCGCTCGTGCGCGTCGAGGCGAGCGGCATCTGCGGCTCGGACCTGCACATCTACCACGGGCGCGTGCCGGTCGAGCGCGGCTTCACGATCGGCCACGAGTTCGTCGGAACGGTGCTCGCGGTCGGCGACGCGGTCGAGCGCGTCGCGGTCGGCGACCGCGTGCTCGGCACCTTCCACACCGCCTGCGCGACCTGCGCGCCCTGCATCCGCGGCGACTACCACCGCTGCTCCAACGGGCGCACCTTCGGCCACGGGCGACATCTCGGCAACCTCCAGGGCGCCCAGGCCGAGCAGCTGCTCGTGCCGCGCGCGAACCTGACGCTGCGGCGCGTGCCCGACGGCATGACGACCGACGTCGCGCTGTTCGCCGGCGACGTGATGGGCACCGGCTACCACGCCGTCGCGCACGCCGGCACGCGTGCGGGCGACACGGTCGCGGTGCTCGGCCTCGGCCCGGTCGGGCTCTGCGCCGTGCAGGCCGCGCGCGCCGCGGGCGCCGCGCATGTGTTCGCGATCGACACCGTCGCCGACCGCCTCGCGATGGCGCAGCGCTTCGGCGCCACGCCCCTGCACCTGACGGAGGACGACCCGAAGCAGACGATCCGCGCGGTCACCGGCGGCGGCGTCGACGTCACGGTCGACGCGGTCGGTGACCCCGGCCCGCTCGCGCTCGCCGTCAGCCTCACGCGCGATGCCGGCGTCGTCTCGGGCATCGGCGCCTACGCCGGCAAGGGCGAGGTCCCGCTCGGCCTCGCCTGGCTCAAGGGCCTGACGCTCCGCCTCGGCCTCGCCAACGTGATCGCCCACGTCGACCGCGTCCTCGCACTCATGCAGGCCGGCATCCTCGACCCCGCCCCGCTCGTCACCCACCACATGACGCTCGCCGACGCCGCCGAGGCCTACCGCATCTACGACGCCCGCGAAGCGCTCAAGATCGTCCTGACGCCGTAGGCGCTACCGCCGGTTCCCGCCCAGCGCCGCCGGCAGCAGCTTGAGCGCGGACAGCCGCGCGCGCGGACGCAGGCGGCCGCGCATCACCGCATGGCCGGGATTCACCCGGCCGCCGGCGACGTCGAGCCAGTCGTCCCAGCTCGTGCGCAGCGTCACGTCGGCCTTCGACGTGCTGCCGCGCTCTGCGGTCGCGGTGCCCCCGTCGATCCGCAGCACCCACGGCTCGACATCCGTGAAGGCGAACTGGACCGTCAGGCGCGTGCCGTTCGTGTCGGGCAGCTGGCGCCGCACCGTGTCCATCACGAGGTCGATCGCCGCCGCGTCCTTCGGCGCCGCCGGCTGTCTCTCGCCGAGCAGCCCGGCCTGCGTCAGCAGCGGACCGCGCGTGGCCGTCTCGCGCGGGGTCAGGTCGGCCGGGATGATCGGCGGTCCCGGCAGCTCCTCGAGCGGCATGCCGGCGCTGCGCAGCTTCGTGGCGAGCGACGTGACGCCCTCCTCGCCGATGTCCTCGAGCGTGAAGCCGAAGACCTCGGTGTAGTTGCGGTCCCAGCCGGGCGGCTGCAGCACCGCGGCGCCCCACGGCGTGACCTCGCGCAGCGTGTCCGCGACCGCCCTGCGGCAGCGCTCGTCACCGGAGGCGACGTCCGCCAGCAGCTTCACGCCGAAGGCGATGTGGCGCTGCTCGTCACGCGCGATCTGCGTCATCCCCTCGCGGAACGCCGGCATCAGCTCGCGCTGCTCCAGGTACGCCGTGATGAAGTGCTGGCCAGGCTGCGCCAGCGTCGCCTCGATGACCATGTGGTAGAGCGCCACCGCGGCCGACAGCTTCGCCGGCGAGCGATCCCTGCGCAGCTCGTCGGCCATCGTGTCGAGGCGCCCGAAGACCTTGCGAAAGCCCCACGTCAGCTCGGGCTTGATCGCGTTCAGGCCACCGGCGGCGGTCCCGTCTCCGAGGCCGCAGACCTCATGCATGAAGCGCTTGAAGAAGACCGCGTGGCGCGCCTCGTCGACCTGCTGCGTCGTGAGGAAGTACTTCTGCTCCTCGAGCGGCGCGGCGTCGATGTACGGCGACAGGTTGTCGGCGACGGCGTCCTCGCCCCAGAAGAAGAGCGCGTAGTTCCACAGCGCGGCCTTGCGCTCGAAGTCCGTCAGCTCCTCGCGCCACTGGCGGGCGTCCTCCGTGAAGTCCAGCCCCATCGCGCTCCAGTTGCCCTGCTCCCAGCGCGCGTAGAGGTCCGCATACGAGATCAGGTCGGCGGCACGCGACCCGCCGGTCCCCGACGCGGGGGTTTGAACATCGTTCAAGCTCATGGCGAGTACGATAGATCGCACCTTGAACGGAAGTCAAGAAACAGCCGCGATTCCCGCGTCCATCCCACCGGCGGCCACCCCCGACCGTCGCGCGGAGCTGCTCGCGATCGGCCGCCAGCTGTTTGCCCGCCACGCCTACGACGAGCTGTCGATCGACGACGTGGCCGCCGCCGCCGGCGTCGCGAAAGGGCTGCTCTACTACTACTTCAGAAGCAAGCGCGGCTTCTACCTCGCGACCATCCGCGCCGAGGCGGACGAGCTGCTCGCGCTTGCGCAGCCCGATCCCGCGCTGCCGCCGGCCGAGCGCCTGCGCCGCACGCTCGACGCCTACCTCGCGTTCGTCGACCAGGCCTCCGAACGCTTCCGCGCCCTGCACCTCGCCGGGCTCGGCTCGGACCCCGAGGTGCGCGCGATCCGCGACCGCGACCGCGCCGAGTTCCTGCGCCTGATCGCGGGCGGCGTGGCGCACCAGCCCGAGCCCTCCCCCGCGCTGCGCACCGCGCTCGAGGGCTGGCTCAGCTTCGTCGAGGGCGTCAGCCTCGATTGGCTCGACCACCGCGACCTGACCGCCCCGCAGGTGCGCGAGCTGATCGTCGCCGCCCTCGCCGGCTCCCTTCACGCCGCGCTCGCCGTCGATCCGACGCTCGAGATCGACTTCAGCGTCTTCTGAGCGGCGGCGCCAGAGCGCCGCCGCATCCGTCCTCAGGCCTCGATCGTCTCCGACGCCGGACGCGCGTCGACGGCCGGCGGCGTGTCGCGCAGGTACCACTCGGCGTCGAGCGCGGCCTTGCAGCCGGAGCCGGCGGCGGTGACCGCCTGCCGATACGTGTGGTCGACGAGGTCGCCGGCGGCGAGCACTCCGGCGAGGTTCGTGCGCGTCGAGGCGCCGGTCGTCTTCACATAGCCGTTCTCGTCGACGTCGACCTGCCCCTGGACGAGCTCGGACTGCGGCTCGTGGCCGATCGCGATGAACGCGCCCGTCGCCGGCACGTCGCGCAGCTCGCCCGTCTCGGCGTGGCGAGCGCGCACGGTCGCGAGCGCGCCCTTGTCCCCGGCGACGAACTCCTCCGGCACGTAGGGCGTGAGGAACTCGATGTTCCCGACGGCTCTCGCGCGGTCGAGCATGATCGGCGAGGCGCGGAACTCGTCGCGACGATGGATGACGTGGACCCTGTCCGCGAACTTCGCGAGGAAGATCGCCTCCTCCATCGCCGAGTCGCCGCCACCGACGATGACGGTGTCGTGCTCCTTGAAGAAGGCCGCGTCGCAGGTCGCGCAGTAGCTGACGCCGCGGCCGGAGAGCAGCTCCTCTCCGGGGATGTCGAGCTTCTTGTGCTGCGCGCCCATCGCGAGCACGACGGCTTTCGCGCGGTGCAGCTCGTCGCCGATCCAGACGGTCTGGAGCCCGCCGTCGACCAGCTCGACTCTCGTCGCGTCGTCGGTGACGAAGCGCGTGCCGAAGCGCTCGGCCTGGTCGCGCAGCTCCTGCATCATCTCCGGGCCCATCACGCCGTCGCGGTAGCCGGGGTAGTTCTCGACCTCGGTCGTCTGCTGCAGCAGGCCGCCCCAGGCGAAGCCCTCGATCACGAGCGGGCTGAGGTTGGCGCGGGCGGTGTAGAGCGCGGCGGTGTACCCGGCGGGCCCGCTGCCGATGATGATCACGTTCTCGACGTCAGCCATTCCTGCGCTCCGTTCAGATCCAATACTTCACAAAGTATAGCGCCCGGTGCCGACCCGGCCGTCAGACCGGCGAGGGCCGGTGCCGCCACTGCTGGACGCGTCGCCGCAGCTGGAAGTAGGCGATCACGCCCGGCACGGTCGGCAGCCAGAACGCGAACAGACGATACGAGAGCACCGCCAGGACGGCGACGCCGGCGTCGACGCCGAACGCCGCCAGCGCACCGATCATGCCGCCGTCGACGCCGCCGATTCCGCCCGGGATCGGCAGCAGGTTCGCGAGCATCCCGACGAAGAACGCCTGCACGAGCACCGCCAGCGGCGGCGAGTCGCCGAAGGCGCGGAAGGACGCCCACAGCACTGCGATGTTGAACCCCCACCACGTGATGGCGCCGATCATCGCGAGGTCCGGATGGACCGCCTTGTGGAAGGCGAAGCGGATCCCTCCGCGCATCGAGGCCGGCGCGAGCGCGAAGCGGCGCAGCCAGCGCGCGACGCGCGGCCGCCGCGGCGCCATCCGCTCGATGCGGTGCTCGAAGTCCTCCGGCACAAGCGCGAGCCCGGCGATCACGACGATCGCGATGCCCGAGATGATCGCCGGCACGACCGTCAGCCCGAACGGCGCCTTGCCGGGGAGCACGCCGGACCGCAGGCCGACGCCGCACACGAGCATCGCGAGGACGTAGACGCCGTACAGCAGCACGAGGAACGCGATCATCCGCTCGGCCACCTCGCGGCGCTCCATGCCGGAGCGCCGCAGCGCCCACGCCGTCAACGCGACGCCGCCGGCGCCGCCGGCTGCGAACAGCCGCGTCGCGGCCAGGCCGGCCATCGTGATCAGGTAGCTGTCGCGATGCGTGAGCCGCGAGCCCGGCGGCACGTGCACGCCGTGGAACAGCGCGACGTAGCTGACGATCGACAGCACCTCGAACGCGAGCGCCGCCGCGAGCCAGGCGTGGTCGCCGTCGGAGACTCTCTCGTACGCCTCCTTCACGCCGCTGATCTGCGGCAGCACGAAGTAGAGGAACGCGATCGACGCGAGCACGAACAGTGCGAACAGGATCACGCGTCGCCGCGTCAGCGCGACGCGCGGCATCTCCTCGTCGTCGTGCGCGTGCTCGACGCGCTGCGGCTCGGCGAGCGGCGCGGTCGACGCGTCGTGCAGTCGTGCGGCGGGCTCGACGGCGTCCTCGGCCATCTAGGCCCGAGCCCGTGCCTCGATCGCCTCGACGACGCCGGCGACACGCTCGAGCCGCGGGCCGGCGACGGGCGCAAGCGCCCGCACGCCCTCGGTCAACGCGAGCCCGGCGAGCAGGTCGACGACGTAGTGCTCGCCGAGGTAGACGAGCGCGAGCCCGAGCGTCAGCGCGTAGGTCCAGCCGAGCGCGCCCTCGACCCGCCCGGACTCGGCGAGCAGGTGTGCGGCGTTCACGGACGTGGCGAAGTGCAGGGAGGGCATGGCGGCGAGGGGATTGCCTCCCAGCACAGAGTAGAGCGGGCCCCAGCGGTGTTTCCAGAACTGCTCGCCGTACTCGACCATCATGCGCCGCACCGGCGGCGTGTGCGGGTCGCCGAGGCGGCCTCTCTCGGCCGCGTACCAGGGCGGTGCGGTCGGCAGCAGCCAGTAGACGACGGCGCCGAGGTCGAAGACCGCATACGTCGTCGCGGCGGCGCGTCCGAAGCGCTCGCGATCGCGCACGAGCACGTAGGCGGTCGCCGCGTGCGGAACCGCGAACCACAGCCAGTGCGTCCACACGAGCACCTTTTCGAAGCGACGCGTCTCGCCGGGCGCGGACAGCAGCCGCTGCAGCCGCAGCGTCGGCGGCACGCCGAGGCCGAGCACGCGGTCGACCTGCACCGGGTAGTCGATCCGCACGCGCCGCGTGAGCGCCTCCGGGTCGTCGTGCGGCATCTCGTACGCCGCGACGTAGGCCCACATCTGCAGCGCACACGTCGCCACGTCGCGGGCGCGCGTGCGCGGCATCGCGACGCAGACCGCCACCGGGGCCGCCGCCGCGGTCGCGAGCACGACGGGCTTCGGCAGGCGCATCCGGCGGCGGACGAGCGGTGCGGCGACGCCGGCGGCGACGACCGCCCATGCCGCGGCTCGGATGGCCTGGGACTTCCGCAAAGCGCGGGGAGTATATGAGGGGCGTCTCATGGCGACCGGCCTTGCGGCCCGCGCATGCGACTGCGCCGCGACGCGCCAGCCCGGTCATAGAGTCCGCGCATGAGCGACTACGAGCTGGTGCACGCCTATGAGACGGTCAATCTCCAGCGCGCGGGCGGCGCCGCGCGGATCGAGCTGAACCGCCCGGACCGGATGAACGCATGGGAGGCCACGCTGACGCGCGACCTGCGCGCCGCGCTGGCCCACGTCGCCGAGGACGACACCCTGCGCGCCGTGCTGCTGACGGGTGCGGGGCGCGGCTTCTGCTCGGGCGCCGACCTGTCCGCCGGCTTCGACCCGACGCCCAGCGGCAAGCCCGACCTGCAGACCTCGCTGCGCGAGCGCTACCACCCCGTCATCACGACGATCCGCGAGCTGCCCAAGCCGGTCGTCGCGGCAGTCAGCGGCGGCGCCGTCGGCGTCGGCTGCTCGCTCGCGCTCGCGTGCGACCTGGTCCTCGCCGCCGAGTCGGCGTACTTCCTGCTCGCGTTCGTGAACATCGGGCTCGTCCCGGACGGCGGCTCCTCCGCGTTCATCCCGGCGCGCATCGGGCTCACGCGGGCGATCGAGATGGCGATGCTCGGCGAGCGCGTCCACGGCCCGCAGGCGCTCGCGTGGGGGCTCGTGAACACGGTCCACCCGGACGCGGAGCTGGCAGGCGCCGCCGACGCGCTCGTCGCCCGCCTCGCCGCCGGGCCGACGCTGTCCTACGCGGGGGCGAAGCGCCAGTTCAACGCGTGGGCCTACCGCGCGCTGGAGGAGCAGCTCGAGCTCGAGGCCGCGATCCAGCAGGAGCAGGCGGTGACGCACGACTTCGTCGAGGGGGTCACCGCGTTCCTGCAGAAGCGGCCGGCGGCGTTCGAAGGCCGATGAGCGCGATGGTCGACCCCCTGGCGCGGCACTCCGCCGCTCCATGAGTAGAATCCGCGCCGCCTTGCGACCTGAATCCTCTCTCCGCCGCCGCCTCGTCGCGGCCCTGCTGCTCGCGACGATCGCCTCGCTCGTCTTCGCCAGCGGCGCGTTCGCCGGCTTCCTCACGCCTGAATCGGGTGGCTCGCCGAACGCCGACCAGATCAACTCGCTGTACAAGATCATCCTGTACATCGCGATCGTCGTGTTCGTGGTCGTCGAGGGTGCGCTGTTCTACTCGCTCGTCAAGTTCCGCGCCAAGAAGGGCCGCGTCGCCGCCCAGATCCACGGCAACACCCGCCTCGAGATCACCTGGACGGTCGCCGCCGCGCTCATCCTCGTCGTGCTCGCTGCCGTCACATTCGCGAAGCTGGGCTCGATCCAGAACCCGCCGAACAGCAGCGCCGACGGCCTTCAGCTCGCCGACGGCGTGCTCACCGCCTCCACCACGGAGCCGAGCCCGCCGAACGGCAAGAAGCTGACGATCTGCGTGACCGGCCGCCAGTACATCTGGCGCTACACGTATGGCGCGAACTGCACGTCGAACGCCTTCGGGCTGCCCTACTCCTACCAGGAGATGGTCGTCCCGGCGAACACGACCGTCGTGCTCGACATCCAGGCGACCGACGTCATCCACTCCTGGTGGATCCCCAAGCTCGGCGGCAAGTTCGACGCCGTCCCGGGCTACCACAACTACACGTGGTTCAAGGCGCCCCGCGCCGGCGAGCTGTACAGAGGGCAGTGCGCCGAGCTGTGCGGCCGCAACCACGCCGACATGACGGCACGCGTGCGGGTCGTCTCGCCGAGCGACTACGAGACGTGGCTCGCCGACCAGAAGCAGGCGATCACGGACGCGAACAGACAGGCCGTCGAGCTGCATCAGCAGCTGACGCGCGACGGCGCGCTCTAGCGCCCCCTCTCACCGAGCAGACAAAGGAACCCGAACCGATCATGGCCACCACCGAGTACGCACTGCGCCCAGTGCCCCAGGTGATCGCCCACGAGGTCACGGCCGAGCCGACGCGCGCGCGGTGGACCGAGTGGTTCACCACGACCGACCATAAGAAGATCGGGATCCTCTACATGGTCACGACGTTCGCCTTCTTCCTGATCGGCGGCGTCGAGGCCCTGCTCATCCGCCTCCAGCTCGGCACGCCGAACAACAACCTGCTGACGCCCGAGCGCTACAACGAGCTCTTCACGCTCCACGGCACGACGATGATCTTCCTGTTCGTCGTGCCGATGATGGCCGGCCTCGCGAACTACTTCATGCCGCTGATGATCGGCGCGCGCGACATGGCGTTTCCTCGGCTGAACGCGCTCTCCTACTGGCTCCTCCTGTTCGGTGGCATCGTCTTCTACTCGTCGCTGTTCTGGCAGCCGCCGGAGGCGGGCTGGTTCTCCTACACGCCGCTCTCGAGCCACATCTACACGCCGAGCGGCGGCCAGGACGCGTGGATCTACCTGATCCACATCACCGGCATCTCCTCGCTCGTCGGCGCCGTGAACTTCTACGCGACGATCGTGAACATGCGCGCGCCCGGCATGGGCTGGGGCCGCCTGCCGCTGTTCGTGTGGGCGATCCTGATCTACGCGCTGCTGCTGATCCTCGCCCTCCCGGTGATCGCCGGCGCCGTCACGATGCTGCTGACGGACCGCAACTTCGGCACGCACTTCTTCGACCCGACCCAGGGCGGCTCGCCGATCCTCTGGCAGCACCTGTTCTGGTTCTTCGGGCACCCCGAGGTGTACATCATGATCCTGCCGGGCTTCGGGATCATCTCCGAGGTCCTGCCCGTGTTCGCGCGCAAGCCGATCTTCGGCTACAAGGCGATCGCCGCCTCGACGGTCGTGATCGCCTTCCTCGCCGCACTCGTGTGGGCCCATCACATGTTCGCCGTGCCGGTGCCGACCGTCGTGCTCGGCTTCTTCATGCTCTCGTCGTTCCTGATCGCCGTGCCGACGGGCGTCAAGATCTTCAACTGGATCGCGACGCTGTGGCGCGGCACGATCGAGTTCAAGACGCCGCTCTACTTCGCCGTCGGCTTCCTCTCGATCTTCGTCGTCGGCGGCATCACCGGCGTCTTCCTCGCCGTCTTCCCCGTCGACTGGCAGCTCGAGGACACGTACTTCGTCGTCGCGCACTTCCACTACGTGCTGATGGGCGGCGCCGTCTTCACGATCTTCTGCGGCCTCTACTACTGGTACCCGAAGATCACCGGCCGGATGTTGAGCGAGCCGCTCGGCAAGGCCTCCTTCTGGCTCATGTTCGTCGGCTTCAACCTGACGTTCCTGGTCCAGCACGCCGCCGGCCTGTCGGGCATGCCGCGCCGCGTGTACCAGTACCCGGCCGACGCCGGCCTCACGCTTTACAACCAGATCTCGACGGTCGGCTCGTTCGTGCTCGGCCTCGGCATCCTGCTGTCGGTCGTGAACTTCCTTCGCAGCTACAGAAACGGCGCGATCGCCGGGCCCGACCCGTGGAAGGCGAACACGCTCGAGTGGTTCACGACCTCGCCCCCGCCAGTCAACAACTTCGACGTCGTGCCGCGCGTCCGCTCGGTCGAGCCGATGAAGGACATCCGCCGGCAGGTCGAGCGGCAGACCGGCATCGAGCACGCCGAGACCGCCGGGCAGCCCGTCACCTTCGCGTGACGATGGCGGCCGGGCTCGATCCCACCCGCTAGGCTGGCCGTACGCGTGGAAGCCTCGCGTCTCACGTCCCCCGCACCGGTCGAGCACGCCGTCGTCGTCGAGCAGACGTCGCCCGCGCACGGCGTGCGCCAGCTCGTAGCGGACTACGTCACGCTGACGAAGCCGCGCGTCCAACTGCTGCTGCTGCTGACGACGGTCGCGACGATGGAGGTGGCCGGGAGCCCGTCGATCGGACTGATCCTGCTGACGCTGCTCGGCGGAGCGCTCGCCGCCGGCGGCGCCGGAGCCGTCAACCACTGGTACGACCGCGACATCGACCTGCGCATGGCGCGCACGGCGACGCGCCCCGTCCCCGCCGGGCGCATCTCCCCCCGCGCCGCGCTGACGTTCGGGATCTCGCTGGCCGCGCTGTCGTTCGTGCAGCTCAGCCTCACGGTCAACGTGCTGGCGGCTTCGCTCGCGCTCTGCGGCTTCCTCGGCTACGTCTTCGTCTACACGCTGTGGCTCAAGCGCTCGACGCCGCAGAACATCGTCATCGGCGGCGCCGCCGGCGCCGTGCCCCCGCTCGTCGGCTGGGCGGCGGTGACCGGCTCGCTCGACCCGGTCGCGCTCTACCTGTTCGCGATCGTCTTCTACTGGACGCCGCCGCACTTCTGGGCGCTCAGCCTGCTGATGAAGGACGAGTACGCGAAGGTCGAGGTCCCGATGCTGCCGGTCGTGCGCGGCGAGGACGAGACGCGGCGCCAGATCACGCTCTACAGCGTGCTGCTCGTGGCGATCAGCATCCTCCCCTTCGCCGGGCGCCTGTTCGACGGCCTCTATGCCATCGCCGCGGGCATCCTCGGCGCGATCTTCCTGACGTTCGCCGTGCGGCTGCAGCGCAACCCGGCGCCACCGGCGTCGCGCCGCGGCGCGCTGCGCCTCTACCTCTACTCGCTGCTCTACCTCGCGCTGCTGTTCGCCGCGATGGTGGCTGACGTCAAGCTCTGACCCGACGAAGTAGGATTCCCCGACACCATGGACCGTCGCCTCGCCCGCAAGAACATCCGCTCCGCCCTGATCGCCACGGCGGTCTGCATCTTCATGTTCGGCGCCTCCTTCCTGGCCGCCGCCATCTACATCTCCTAGCCACCACCCACCCCCGCCGCCGATGACGAATCCCGAGCAGACCCCGCCGCCCGTCGGCGAGGACATCCACCTCCCCGGTCCCAGCCTGCTGCCGATCCTCAACGCGGCCGGCATCACGCTCGCGCTGATCGGCATCACGCTCGGCTGGGAGCTGAGCGTCGTCGGGGGCATCCTGCTCGTGGTCACGACGTGGAAGTGGATCGCGTCGACGCGGCGCGACATCGCCGAGCTCCCCCCGGAGCACCACTCGCACTAGCCTCGCTCGCCCTCGTCGCACCTGGCGGCGTCCTCGCCGGTTCACGTGCAAAGCACGCTGCACCGACTGCGTCCTTGCCAGGACGCGACGATGACTTCGCGAGATCTAGCGCGAGAACGTCGCTGATCCAGACGAGCCGGCGAGCGGCACAGCGCACACGGCGCCGTCCTCTGTCCAGCAGCGGACGACGTCGCGCATCGAGAGCACGCCGACGAGCTCGCCCCCCTCGACGACGATCAGGTGGCGGAAGCCGCCGCGCACCATCTCGCAGGCCGCCTGCTCAAGCGACCAGTCAGGCCCGGCGAACACGAGGTCGCTGGTGAGGTGATCGACGACGCGCTCGGCGTCGGGGTCGAGCCCGCGGCCGATCGCCGCCAGCACGTCACGCTCGGTCAGCAGCCCGGGGCCGGGCTGATCGCCGTCGAGCACGATCGCCGAGCCGACGCCCCGCTCGTGCATCAGCCGCGCCGCCTCGCGCAGCGTGTGCCCCGGCCCGACCGTGAGCGACGTGGCCGACATCCCCTCGCGAACCTGCATCGTCGTCCTTCCCGTTCGCTTGCAACGATTGCCTCAAGCATAGTCCACCGGCGGGCCGCGTTCGCAGGTCGACGTCCGAGCGCCAGTACCGGCGTCGTACCCAAAGCGCGTCGGTGCGCCAGGTTGCAGCTTTTAGGTCCCGCATGCCATCCAAACCTGCCGCCGATGCGTATCTGCTGCACATGCAACGACCCGGAACCGTCCGTCACCGCACGCAGCTCTACACGGAGGCCATCCGGATCGTCGAAGCCGAGTACGCGTCCGATCTCGAGCTCGACGACATCGCCCGCCGTGTCGCAAGCTCCCGCCGTCAGCTGCAGCGCGCGTACGCCGAGATCGGCGGGACGACGTTCCGCGAGCACCTCACCCGGGTGCGCATGGAGCGCGCCGCCGGGCTGTTGGCCAACGGCTCGCTGACCGTGCGTGAGGTTGCGCGGCGCGTCGGCTACCGCCAGCCCGCGCAGTTCGCGAAGACGTTTCGCCGGCACCTCGGCAGCGTTCCGTCGGCCTACCGCACGCGCATGCGCGAACGCGGCGCGCCGATGCAGCGGGCTGCCTAGCCCGCTCGTCGCGGCGAGCTCTGGACGCCCGCCGCCAGCGCTCCCGGGCACCCCCTCGCCCTGGACGCGCTCCGCAGGACGACGACCGCGCCTCCCCCTCGCGGCCGTCGTCCTGTGGACTCGACCCCGCGCGAGCGTCGGTTCGCGTCCGTCGATCGCAAGCGATCGCCTCCCAATCGCGGGTTTCGCCCTCCGTCGATCGCAAGCGATCGCCTCCGGGCGACGTCACGGTTTGCGGTTCGTCCCGCCCGTCCCTTAGGATCGGCGCCGGAGAGTTGTGAGGGTGCTCGCGACAGGACTCAACGGTGCGTAGGCACCCCATCATCCAGATGGTCGCCATCGGTGCGGTCGCGTCTGCGATCGGCATCGCGCTGGCGCTGTGGATCAACTGGTTCCCGGCCGACGCCGCGAAGCAGGCGAAGCCGATCGACACGCTCTACGACGTGCTGATGATCGTGTCGATCCCGATCTTCGTGCTCGTCATGACGGTGATCCTCTACTCCGCGTGGACGTTCCGCATGCGTCCAGGCCAAGAGCTCCAGGACGGACCGCCGATCCACGGCAACACGCGGCTCGAGGTCTTCTGGACCGCGATCCCCGCGATCATCCTCGTGTCGCTCTGCAGCTACGCCTACGGGGTGCTGACCGACATCGAGCAGACGCACAAGGGTGAGCTGGTCGTGCAGGTCCACGCGATCCAGTTCGCCTGGAGCTTCGGCTACCCGCGGGCAGACGGAAGAGCCGTCGTGTCGAACCAGCTGTACCTCCCACAGGACCGCCCGGTGCGCTTCGACATCGACACCCAGGACGTGATCCACGACTTCTGGGTCCCGGCGTTCCGCGTGAAGATCGACGCCGTTCCGGGCATCGTCACCCACCTGCGCGTCACGCCCACCCGGCTCGGCGCCTATCCGGTCATCTGCAACGAGCTGTGCGGGCTCGGCCACTCGGTCATGCGCTCGACCGCGCACGTGCTCACGGCCGCCGCCTTCGACAGCTGGCTGGCGCAGAAGCGGGCCCCTGCGACGCCAGCCGGCGCGGCCGGCGGCGGGGCGCCGTCCCAGGCGCAGCTGATCGCGCTCGGCAGACAGACCTTCACCGGCGACGGCGGCTGCGGCGCATGCCACACGCTCGCCGAGGCCGGCACGACGGGCACGACCGGCCCCGACCTCGGCAGAGCGCTGAGAGGCCAGAGCCAGGCCGACCTCCGCACCGACATCGTCGACCCGAACGCGAGAATCACGCCCGGCTACTCGGCGAACATCATGCCGCCCAACTTCGGGCAGACCCTCTCTGCGCAGCAGCTCGACGGGCTGGTTGCGTACTTGGCTACCGTGTCGAAGTGATGGAGGAGACCTAGACGATGCTCGCCAAGCTCCGCGCTCCCGGCTGGTACCGCGCAGGCCTGTTCGCGCTGCTCGCCATCGCGTTCGCCTACGTGCTCGTCGGGGTCGTGCGGAGCGCGATGCACTTCGCCAACCCGTGGACCGACGGCGACGCCGTCACGACCGTCGCGCTGCTCGGCGTCCCGCTGTTCGTGCTCGTCGGAATCGGCTGCTTCGACTACTGGTTCTACTGGGTCTCCGGCCGCGCGACACGCCCGGAGGACCACTCGTCGCACGGCGCGCAGAGCTGGAAGGACTACTTCCGCGTCAACACCGATCACAAGGTGATCGGGATCCAGTACATCTGCACGTCGTTCTTCTTCCTGTTCGTCGGAGGCCTGCTCGCGATGCTGATGCGCGCCGAGCTCGCCCAGCCGGGCATGCAGTTCGTCAGCAGCGAGCAGTTCAACGGCCTCTTCTCGGTCCACGCGGCGCTGCTGATCTTCCTGTTCGTGATCCCGGTCTTCGCCGGCATCGCGAACTTCGTGATCCCGCTGATGATCGGCGCGCCGGACATGGCGTTCCCGCGCCTCAACGCGCTGTCGTTCTGGATGCTGCCACTCGCCGGCCTGCTGATGGTCGGGAGCTTCCTCGCGCCCGGCGGCTCGTTCGCGACCGGCTGGACGGCCTACGCCCCGCTCTCGACGGAGATGCCGATCGGGCAGCTGTTCTTCACGATCGGGGTGCAGTTCGCCGGTGCCTCCTCGATCGCGACGGCGCTGAACTTCCTCGTCACGATCATCACCATGCGGGCGCCGGGCATGAGCTTCTTCCGCATGCCGCTGCTCGTGTGGGCGAACTTCTCGACCTCGCTGCTGGTCGTGATCGCGACGCCGTTCATCGCCGCCTCGCAGTTCTTCGTGCTGCTCGACCGCGCGCTCGGCTTCCAGTTCTTCAACGCCTTCGTCGGCGCCGGCAAGGACGGGAGCGTGCTGATGTACCAGCACGTCTTCTGGTTCTACTCCCACCCGGCCGTCTACATCATGATGCTGCCGGGCTTCGGCATCATCAGCGAGATCATCTCCGTCAAGTCGCGCAAGCCGATCTTCGGCTACCGCATGATGGCGTTCTCGCTGATCGCGATCGTGATCCTCGGCTTCACCGTGTGGGCGCACCACATGTTCGTCTCGGGCATGCAGAGCTGGATCCGCATCCCGATGATGATCACGACCGCGATCATCGCCGTGCCGACCGGCATCAAGATCTTCTCGTGGCTCGCGACGCTGTGGCGCGGCGTGCTGCATCTCGACACGCCGATGCTGTTCGCGCTCGGCTTCCTGACGACGTTCACGCTCGGCGGCATCAGCGGCGTGATGCTCGCGATGGTGCCGTTCGACCTCCACGTCTCGGACACGTACTTCATCGTCGCCCACATCCACTACGTGCTGTTCGGCGGCTCGCTGTTCACGATCTTCGCCGGGGTCTACTACTGGTTCCCGAAGATGACCGGCCGGATGTACGACGAGCGGCTCGGCAAGCTGCACTTCTGGGCGACGTTCGTGTTCTTCAACCTCACGTTCGGCCCGATGCACGTGATCGGCATCCAGGGGATGCCGCGCCGCGTCGCCGACTACGCGCAGCAGTTCGCGGGCATGAACCTCGCCATCTCGATCGCCAGCTTCCTGCTCGGGCTGAGCATGCTCGTCTTCCTCTACAACATGGTCGTGAGCTGGCGCCTCGGGCCGCGCGCCGCCGCCAACCCGTGGCGCGCGCTGACGCTCGAGTGGCAGGTGTCGTCGCCACCCCCGATCTTCAACTTCGACGCGGTGCCGACGGTGGTGGGCGGTCCGTACGAGTACGGCGTGCCCGGCGCGGTCCACGGCATCTTCCAGTCGCCGGCGCAGGCGAAGCCGGCCGGCAGCGTCGCGACAGCACCGACCACGGAGTGAGGTGAAGCGCATGGCCAACGTCCTCGTCGTCGCAAACGACACCCACGGCGGGCGCAGCCTGATCGAGGCGATCAAGGCCCGCGCCGCGCGTGGCGACGCGAGCTTCGTCGTCATCGCGCCGCAGAACAAGCCGCAGTCCGGCCTGGTGATCTACGACGAGGCGGTGCGCGACGCCGCGCGCCACCGCGTGGAGACGACGCTCGCGGCACTGCGCGACCTCGGCATCGAGGCCCGCGGCGACGTGATGGATCCCGACCCCTTCAACGCGACGCTCGACGCCGTGCGCGAGTACGGGATCGACGAGATCATCGTGTCAACCCATCCCGAGACGCGCTCGGGCTGGTTGCGCCGCGATCTGATCGAGCGCGTGCACGAGGCGACCGAACTGCCGGTCGAGCACGTCGTCGTCGACCTCGACGCCGATCGCGCCGAGGCGACGCAGACGCTCGTCGTCGCCAACCGCACCGCGGGCGGCGAGCCGCTGTTCGAGGAGCTCAGACGGCGCGCCGCGGCCACCCCCCACCGCTTCACCGTGATCGTCCCGCAGGACGGCGGCGAGGGCCATCACGCCGCGGAGGCGCGCGAGCGGCTCACGGCGCTGCTCACACGGCTGCACAAGGAGGGGATCCCGGCGACCGGCGGGATCGGCGACCCAGATCCCTTCACCGCCGTCATGAACGCGCTGCAGTTCTACCGTGTCGACGAGATCGTCATATCGACGCTGCCGAAGATGCGCTCGCGCTGGCTGCGCGGCGACCTGGTCGAACGCGTCGAGCGTGCGACCGCCGCGCCCGTCCAGCACGTCGTCGTCGACCTCGCCGCGGCCGACGCGGACGAGAGCGGAGCGCAGGCCGCCTGATGGAGGCGTCCGCGGCATCCCTGCACGCAGGAGTCGGGGCTCATGCCACCGACGGCGAGCACGAGCACCACGGGCCGCCTGAGGCGCACCGCAGCTCGCGCGTCGAGCCCCAGCTGCTCGGGATGCTGCTGTTCATCATCTCCGAGGTGATGGTCTTCGGGGCCTTCTTCACGGCCTACTTCTTCATCCGGGTCGTGGACGCGGTCCCCTGGCCGGCCACCGGGACCGAGCTGCCGAAGCTGATCGCCGGCTTCAACACCGCGATCCTCCTGTCTTCGTCGGTGACGATCCACTGGGCGCTCGAGTCGGTCAAGCGCGGCAACCGCTTCGGGCTCAAGGCCGGCATGCTGACGACGTTCTTCCTCGGCGCGACGTTCCTGTTCGTGCAGATCAACGAGTACGTCCACATCGGCTTCGCGCCCTCCAACAGCGCGCAGGCATCGATCTTCTACGGCCTCACGGGCCTGCACGGCGCGCACGTCTTCATCGGCCTGTGCCTGCTCGCGTTCGTCACGATCCGCGCCTTCCGCGGGCACTTCTCGCCCGAGCAGCACCGCGGCGTCGAGGTGCCGGGGATCTACTGGCACTTCGTCGACGTGATGTGGGTGATCGTCTACAGCAGCGTCTACCTCCTGTAGATGCGCGCGCCCGCGCAAGGACGGCAGCGGCGATGCTGAACCCCCTTCGTTCCGAGGAGGAGGCGTTCCGGGCGCTGCTGTACGTGGCGGGCGCGGTGCTCGCGATCGTGGTCGTCGTGCTCGTCGTGCGCGCGCTGACGTGACCCTTCCGCACGCGATGCTCGCGCGGGACGATTGAGCAGCCATGCAGCTCGTCGCCTTCGATCCCGTCATCGCCGTCCTGGTGCTGCTCGCGAGCGGCCTCTACGTGCGCGCGCTGCGGATCCTGCGCGGACGGCGCCTGCACGTCTCGGCATGGCAGCAGGCCTCGTGGTGGATCGGCATCGGACTGCTGGCGATCGGCCTGCTCGGGCCGCCCGACGCCTACGACGACCGCCTCCTGAGCGCGCACATGACGCAGCACCTGCTGATCGGCGACGTCGCGGCACCGTTCCTGCTGCTCGGGATGCGCGCGCCGCTGCTGTGGTTCTACCTGCCGCGCCCGGCGCTCGTGCTGCTCGCGCGGCGGCGCTGGCTGCGGCGCGCCTTCGCCGTCCTGCGCCGGCCGCTCGTCGCGCTCCCGGTCTACGTTCTCACGGTCTACATGTGGCACCAGTCGGCGCTCTTCGAGGGCGCGCTGCGTCATCCGCTGCTGCACGCGGTCCAGCACGAGGCGTTCATGGTGGCCAACCTGCTGCTGTGGTGGCCGGTGATCGAGCCGACGAGACGCCGCATGGGCGGCCAGTTGTGGAAGATCGGGTACCTGTTCGCGGCGCGCATGTCGACGATGTTCCTCGGCATGGTGTTCCTCTTCGCCAGAGGCATCCTCTACGCCGACGTGTACGGCCGTGGCCCGCGTGAAGGGCTGGCTCCTCACGCCGACCAGCAAGCCGCCGGCGGGATGATGATGACGCTCGACATCGTGATCATGGTCGTCACCGCCTGCTGGTTCTTCTGGCTCGCCTCGCGCGAGCACGACGCCTCGGGCGCGCACGTGCTCGAGCGACCCCGCGCGGACCCACGGACGCGATCGCGCGCAGCTATCTGACGGTCAGCGTGCCCTGCATGCCGGCCTGGCGATGGCCCGGCAGCGTGCAGTAGAACGTGTATCTGCCGGGTCTCACGTTGACCGAGATCGTCGACACGCCGCCGTTGGAGACCGTCGTGCCGGTCGCGAGCACGGGGCCGTTCGTGCCCTGCTGGAGCGCGATGTCGTGCGGGATCGAGGCGGCGTTTCTGGAGGCGATCTGGAGCGCTCCGGCAGGGGCGGTCGCGCTGCTCACCTGGTAGGCGAGCTGGCCGTCGGGGTTCGCGTCGATCTCGAGCTTGCCGCCCTGGGCGGCGGCCGTTCTCGGCGTGGCCGTTCTGACCGCGCTTGCGAGCGCACCCGTGTCCTGGCCGGGGTTCGCCACGGAGGCCGCGACGTAGGCGGCGATGTCGACCGCGCCCTGGCCCGTGACGAGCTGCGCGGGCATCTTGCCCGACCGCTCCGGATAGAGGATCTGCTGCTTGACGATGCCGGTGACGACGCTGCGCCCGAAGCCGTCCTGCAAGGACCGCGCGAATGCGGCGTCGAGGTCCGGGCCGACCGTGCCTCTCGCGCCCGCGCGGGCCAGCGTGTGGCAGGCGCCGCATCTCTGCACGAACAGCTGCTTGCCGTGGACGAGGTCGGCGTGGTCGCCCTTGATGTCGCTGCCGCAACCGGCGAGCACCACCGCAGAGGTCGCCGCAATTGCGGCGAACGCCGCCCCTCTCCTCAGAAGCCCGAACATCGTGCCCGACGATGCTATCCGGAACACCGGCCGTGATGCCAGTGCCTAGTGACGCGACACCGTCGTAGCGCTATCGGACGCGTCGACGCGGGCGGGCGGGAACCGGGTCGCGGCGATCACGCCACGCGCGACGCCCTCCCACGACCAGCGCTCGCGCACCGTCGTCACGAGCGCATTCCGCGTCGCGTCGCGCAACTCCACGGGCGCCGCGAGCCACGCGACGAGCCGCTCGGCGATCCCCCACACGGGACCCGCGTCTCCCGTCTCGACTGGGAACGCGAGCCATGGGCGGACGGCCGCGGGGACGGCCTGCGCGAGCGTGTCCGCGACCTCCGCCAGCCCCGAGTGCGCGGCGCAGACCGGCAGCGCGCCGCACGCGGCGCCCTCCGCCGCGACCATCCCGAACGCTTCGGGGAACGTGCTCGGCACCACGAGCGCCTCGCAGGCGGGCAGCAGGTCGGCAAGCTCCTCGTGGTCGAGCCGACCGGTCAGCACCACCCGCTCGCGCAGCCCCGCGGCCGCCGCGAAGTAGCGCTCGAGCTCGGCGCCCTCGAGCGAGTCGAGGAAGCCGCGCAGATGCCGCAGCGGCGCCGTCGGTCCGCCCTCCACCGCGCGCCCCGACGCGACGAGCGCATCGAGCGCCGGGACGTCGCCGTCCGCGAGCGCGCCGATCAGACGCTCGACGCCTGCGCGGTAGGCGCCGAAGCCGACGACGACGAGCCGTGCACGCGGCTCGCGCCGAAGCACGAGCGGCCAGGCCGCAAGCAGCAGATCGATCCCCTTCGAGACGATCAGCTTGCCGACGAACGCGACGAGCCGGTCGTCCGCGTCCCGTGCCACGTCCGCGAGCGCAGCAGCCGCCTCGCTCGCGTCGCGCGCGAATGCCGAGGCCCCGTCGCCGCGCGCGGAGCCCTCGTCTGCCCCCCGTGCGAGCCGCGTCGCCAGCGCCTGGAGCCCGCTGTGCGCGGCCGCGGGATCGCGCGGCACGAAGCTTGCGACGTCGACGCCCGGCGGCCCGAGCCGCGTGCGCTTCGGCAGCGCCGGGTCGTCGAGCGTCGTCACGAGCCGCTCGGCGACGTGCTCGGATCCGACGAGCACGGTGCGTGCGCGGGCGAGGCCCTCGCGGGCCGCCGGCAGGAAGCGCTCGGGATGTGGGGCCACGACGTACTCGAGCGCGCTGCCGTGGATCTTCACCGCATACGGCACCGCATCCCCCAGTGCGCGCGCGAGCACGAGCGGACCCATCACGAGATGGTTGGCGAGCGCGATGTCCGGTCGCGCCCGCTGGACCACGTCGCGCACGGCGCGCACGTTCGCCTCGACGTATGCCTCGACCTCCGCGTCGCTGCAGTCCGGGAACGGCCGTGCCTCGATCCCGGCGTAGCGGTCTGCGACGTAGACGGGCAGCAGCCCGGCGAGCACCGGCCGGTAGACCGTGCAGCGGACCGGCTCGCGCAGCGAGCGGACGTCGAGTGCGCCGCCGTCCCAGTCGCCGACGGCGTCGACGAACGGCAACTGCTCCGGCTCGCGGTCCTGACACAGGAGGTGGACCTCGTGGCCGAGCTGCACGAGCGCCGCTGCGAGGCTCGCGTTGTAGACGTTCGAGCCGGTCCCTTGCAGCAGGTAGCCGTGGAACACGAGGACGCGCACCTGGCAAGCCTATGCGTCGCGCCGCGTTGGTAGCATTCCGGCGCGTGAGGACCCATCAGCGCTATCGCATGCGGACCCCGTCGACGGGCCGCGAAGTCGTCATCGAGGCCGAGGCAGGCCGCACGTACGTCGATCGCGAGACGGGCGAGCCGCTCGAGGTCGTGGCGACGCTGCTGCCGCTCGCGCCGACGCCCTCCGAACTGCCCTGGGCCGTCGAGAACCTGCGCTTGTGCAACTGGTGCGACCAGTTCGCGCAGAAGGATCTCAACGACTGCCCGAACTGCGGTCGCCGCATGGCGCCGATCGCCCGCTAGCCCTCCCTGCTTCCGTGCCTCGTCGCACGCACCCCATGCTGCTCGCCGCAGCCCTCGCGGTCGGGCTGCTGCTCGCGCTCGGCGTCGCGGCGTGCGGCGGCAGCGGATCGCAGTCGGCCGGGACGCTCGACACGCCGCCGCTGACCGTCGCCACCGGCGCGACGCTGCCGAGCAGCGCCTCGACGACGACCACGACGACGAGCACGACCTCGACGACGTCGACGACCAGCGCCCCGAGCAGCAGCGGCGGAGCTTCGAGCACTGGTGCAACGAGCGGCGGCACCAGCGGTGGAGCCACAGGTGGCGGCACCGGAACCGGCAGCACCGGAACCGGCGGCACGAGCGGTGGCGGTGCCGCCGGTGGAGGCGCGCCCAGCACCGGCGGAGGCGGCACCGGCGGAGGCGGCGGGACGACCACCCCGGCGCACCCGGCCAACCCCGGCGGCGCGGCGCCGAACTACAAGAGCTACTGCGACCAGAACCCCGGGGCCTGCTGAGGCACGTCGGTCCGCGGGCGCGCGGGCGGCGCTTCCGCCCCACGCGCCCGCGGCACGGGCTATCTCCTCGTTCTCCTTCTGACCGGCGGCGTCGGCGGTCTCGGTGGCACGGGCGTCGCAATGAGCGTCGCCGTGTAGGTCACGCGGGCCGTCTGGTAGAGGCACCTGTACTGCGTCGCGTTGCCGACTGCCAGCTGCGCCGTCTGCGTGAGCAGGTCGGTGCAGCTGGCGGCGCGGCTCGCGCGCCAGCCGTTCTCCTGCGGCAGGTTCACCGCGAGCAGCGGCGCCCAGGTCGGGACGCTGAGCGCGACGACGTCGCCCTTGCGCGCGTCGAGGCTCGTCACGAGCGGGAACTGCACGGTCGTGCCGAAGAACGGCTGGATCCTGAAGATGTCCGTCGTCGCGACGACCTGGAAGCTGCGTGCTGGTCTGGGCTGGGCGCGCAGTACCGTCAGCTGGACGCGCGAGGTGCCGCCGTAGGTCGAGTTGAAGAAGTGGATCTGTCTGTCGTTCAGCGACCCGAGCTGCAGCGTGAACGCGACGATGCGCCCGTCGCGCGGGACCGTCGTCGGGTATCTCAGGGTCCCGGTGCGGACCTGCAGCGCCGTCGTGCGCGTCACGACGAAGCAGTTGTTCGGACAGCTGACGGTGGCGCCGTCGCTGCTCGCACCGAGCTCGTACATCTTGGCCGAGGCCGTGGAGGCGGCGGCGCCGAGCAGGCAGACGGCCAGGGCGACGCCGAAGGGGATGCGCTTCATGCCCCCATTCAACACGAGTCGAGGGCGGAAAGACCGCGTCGCAAGGGCCATGCAGGGACGAGCCGCCGGCGCCGCGACCGCTGCGGCGCGCTCGGGGCCCCTCAGGAGGCGCCGGCCCGACGCCTACATTCTTGCCACGTTGACGGCCTTCGGGCCCTTGTCGCCCTGCTCCTCTTCGTAGGAGACCTTCGCACCCTCGGCGAGCGAGCGATAGCCGTCGCCGGAGATGCCGCTGTAGTGGACGAAGAGGTCGCGACCGCCGTCATCCGGCGTGATGAAGCCGAAGCCCTTGTCGTCGCTGAACCACTTGACCGTTCCCGTTGCCATTGCTTCCCCCGAGGAGCAAGCGTGCCGACCGCCGGCCGGCGCGGTTTCCATCGAGCGGGAGGCTCGATCTGTCGGGGGAAAGCTAACAGGAACCGGTGCAACGGCTGCAAGTAGCGACCGTCGCCGCCTGAGGCCCTCAGGGACGCAGCAACGCACCCGCAGCGGCGATCGCGTCCATGTCGCCGGGCGCCGGCACCCATGGCAGCTCGAGCGGATCGCCGACGTAGCGCGGCACGACGTGCAGGTGGAAGTGGAAGACGGTCTGCCACGCCGCCGCGCCGCACGAGTTGATCAGGTTGACGCCGTCGGCTCCGAGGCGCTCGCGCATGCGCCGCGCGAGCCGCTGCGCTGCGACCGCGCATGCCTGCAGGTCCACCGGCTCGATCGCGTTCAGGTCGGTCGCGTGCACACGCGGGATCACGAGCGCGTGGCCGCGCGTCGCGGGGTTGATGTCCATGAAGGCGAGCGTGCGCTCGTCCGCGTCGACGATCGTCGCCGGCACGTCGCCCGCGACGATCTTGCAGAAGAGGCAGTTGTCGGAACCGGCGGGCACGGCGCGAGCATATCGGTAGCCTGCGGACAGTCGTGCCCGATCGCGCTCACCTGCGTCAGGCGATCGCCCATCTCGCGGCGATCGACCGCCCCTCGGCCTCGCCCGGCGAGCAGGAGGCCGCGCAGTGGATCGCTGCACAACTCGCCGAGTTCGGCTGCAACGTGCGGGTCGAGGAGGAGCGCGCGCACGGCGGCTACTGGTTCCCGCTCGGCGTGCCGAACGCGCTTGCAGGCCTCGCGGGACTGCTCGCGCGCCGCGGCGGTCGACGCCGCCGCGCGCTCGCCGCGGCGGTCGGCACGCTCGCCGCGGTCGCGATCTGGGACGACGTCGGCGGCGGCCGGCTGTGGTTCCGGCGGCGCTTCCTGCCGAGTCGCCCGACCTGGAACGTCGTCGCCGAGACGGGCGACGCGAGCGCGGAGCGCACCGTCGTGTTCGTCGCCCACCACGACGCCGCGCACTGGGGCCTGCTGTTCCATCCGGGCGTCCTGCCGCTCGTCGACCGCATCGCGCCGAAGCTGCTCGAGCGCACCGATACCTCACCGCCGCTGATGGCACCGGTCATCGCCGGGCCGGCGCTCGTCGCGCTCGGCGCGCTGACGGGCCGGCGCCGCCCGCTCACGACCGGCTGCGTGCTCGCGCTCGGCTCGGCGGCGACGTTCGCCGAGATCGGCGCGCGCGACGCGGTGCCGGGCGCGAACGACAACCTCACCGGTGTCGCGACGCTGATCGGCCTCGCAACCGAGCTGGCCGCGCGCCCGGTCGAGGGGCTGCGCGTGCTGCTCGTCTCGACCGGCTCCGAGGAGGGCTTCATGGAGGGGATGCAGGCGTTCGCTCGCCGGCATTTCGCCGCGCTGTCGCCCGAGCGCACGCATGTCGTGTGCGTCGACACGGTCGGGTCGCCGGAGCTGACGCTGATCGAGGGCGAGGGGATGCTGCGGATGCGCGACTATCCCGACGACTTCAAGGATCTCGTGGCCGACTGCGCGCAAGAGTCCGACGTGCACCTGCGGCGCGGGCTGCGCCTGCGCAACGCGACCGACGGCCTGATCGCGCTGCGCGCCGGCTACCCGACGACGGCGATCGGCTCCGTCACGCGCCTGAAGGTGCCGGCGAACTACCACTGGCCGACCGACACCGCCGAGAACGTCGACCACGACAGCGTCGCCGACGCCGTCACGCTCTGCACGGCGGTCGCACGGCGGCTCGCCGGCGCCTACGCGTCGGCCTCGCCCGGCTCCAGCAGCGTGCGCGCGTAGGCGATCGCCTCCTCGCGCGTCGCCACCTCGCGCGCGTACGCCGCCTCCTCCAGCTGCGCCAGCAGCGTGCCGAGGCGCGGGCCGCGGGCGATTCCGAGCGCGTCGGCCAGCTCGTCGCCGCGCACGAGCGGCGCGGGCGGGCCGTGCTCGTGCCAGGCGAGCGCAGGGCCGATCAGCTCGCGCACGAGCTGGAGGTGCTTGGCGATCGCCTCCTCCGCCTTGCGGCCGCGCGTGGCGAGGCGGTCGGCGACCGACAGCAGCGTCACGTCGACCTCGACCGGCTCACACGCCTTCAGGTAGCGGTACTCGGCCCGCGGCGGCAGCGGCCGCTCGCGAACGAGGAAGCCGGGCCGCAAGTGGTGGCGCGTCAGCGCGGCGACGTGGGCGCGCAGCCGCTCGCTGGCGTGAAGCCGCGTGAGGATCGCGCGCGCTGCCTCTGCGCCCTCGGAGTCGTGGTGCCAGAACGTCACGCGTCCCGCGTCGGTGACGGCGCGCGTCTGCGGCTTCGCGATGTCGTGCAGCAGCGCGCCGAAGCGCAGCGCGGTGGCGCGCGTCAGCTCGTCGGCCAGGGGTTCCGCCAGCAGGGCGGCGACAGCCGTGCCCTGCTGCTCGCCGAAGACCGCCACCGGGTCCCGTTCCAGCGTGACCACCTCGGCGAGCACGGCGAGCGTGTGCTGATAGACGTCGAGGTGGTGATAGGCGCTCTGCTCGACGCCGGCGAGCGCCGCCAGCTCGGGCAGCACGACGTCGACCGCCCCGACGCGCTCCATCAGCGCGATCCCGGCGAGCGGGTCTGGCGCGCCGACGATCCGCTTCAGCTCGACGAAGATGCGCTCGGCCGCGACGTGCGCAAGCCCAGCCGCCTGTTCGCGCGCGGCCGCGACGGTCGCCGGCTCAGCGGCGAGGTCCAGCTCGCAGGCGAAGCGCGGCAGTCGCAGCACGCGCAGCGGATCGGCCGCGAACGCCGCTGCGGACACCATCCGCAGCCGGTGTGCCGCCAGGTCTGCGCGCCCGCCGCTCGGATCGACCGGCTCACCGCCGGACAGCGGCTCGGCGATCGCGTTGACGGTGAAGTCGCGCTGGGCGAGGTCCTGCTCGATCGTCTCGCCGAGCAGCGGCGAGAGGTCGGCCTGCCACGCGCCGCCGCGCGCGACGACGCGCCAGCTGCCGAAGTCCTCGGACAACGGAAAGACAGCGGCGCGCGCGGTGCGCGCGAGCCTGCACGCGGCGGCCTCCACGTCGCTGGCGATGGCGAGGTCCAGGTCTGCCGTGGGTCGGCCGAGCAGCCGGTCGCGCACGGCTCCGCCGACGAGCCAGGCCTGCCTGTCCGCGAGCGCGCCGCGGGCGATCGCGAGCGCGTCCTCCGTCACGCGTCCTCCACGCCGTCGCGATGCGGGCGACGCGTCACGCGCGCCGTCAGCGCGGTCGTGATCTCGTAGTTGATCGTGTCGATCCGCCGCGCCAGCTCCTCCGCCGTGATCCGCTCGTCGCCGTCGCGGCCGAGCAGCACCGCCTCGTCACCCTCGGCGATGCCCGCCGGGTCGGAGCCGACGTCGACCGTGACGTTGTCCATGCTCACACGCCCCACGAGCGGGTGACGACGCCCGCCGATCAGCACCTCCGCGTTATCGGAGAACGCGCGCCGCCAGCCGTCGCCGTAGCCGATCGGCAGCGTCGCGATCCACGTCGGCTGCCGTGCGGTGAAGCGCGCCCCGTAGCCGACGCTCTCGCCCGGCGCGAGCGGCTTGAGCGCGGCGACGAAGGAGCGCAGCTCGAGCGCCGGCTCGAGCCCGTGGTCAGCCGAATCGACGCCGAACGGGTCGAGGCCGTACACGGCGACGCCGCAGCGCACCATGTCGAGCCGGCTGTCGGGCAGCGCGAGCGTCGCCGCGCTGTTGGCAGCGTGCAGCACGACGTCGGGCTTCAGCGCGCGCAGGCGCATGCCAAACGCGCGGAAGCGCGCGACCTGGGCGCGCGTCAGCTCGAGGTCCTCGTCGGCGCACGGCAGGTGCGTCATCGCGCCCACCAAGTCAAGCTCCGGCGCTGCATGGATCTGCTCCGCCAACCGCAGCAGCTCGTCCGCATCGCGGATCCCCAGCCGGCCCATGCCGACGTCGAGCTTCACATGCACGCGCACGAGCCGCGGCCGTCCGCTGCCTCGAAGCGCATCGACGAACGACGTCCGCCACGCGACGACGTCCGCGTCCGCCGCCAGCGCGACCGGCAGCTCCTCGGCGCTCAGCGCGCCCATCATCAGCAGCGGGCCGGCGACGCCGGCCGCGCGCAGCTCCGTCGCCTCCTCAGCGGCCGCGACCGCCAGCCAGCTCGCCCCACCCGCCAGCGCCGCCCGCGCCGCGGGAACCGTGCCGTGACCGTACGCGTTCGCCTTCACGACCGCGCACAGCGCGGTGTCCGGTCCGGCGACCGCGCGCAGTCGCCGGCAGTTGCGCTCGACGGCCGCGAGGTCGACCCGCGCGAGCGCGCGCAGCGCCATGGCTACGAGACGAGCGCCTCGAGCACGTCGAGGCGCGTCACGACCCCGACCAGCCGGCCGTGCTCGACGACCGGCAGCCGGTTGTGACGGTGCTCGGCGATCAGCCGCGCGGCGTCGTGCACGTCGGTGTCCGGCGCAACGGTGAGCGGGTCGGCGGTCATCATGTCGGCGACGGTCGAGGCGATCGCCTTCTTGACGCGATCCTCGAACGGCTTGAGCCGGCCGAGGAAGATCGTGCCGCCGAACAGGTCGATGTGGAGCGGCAGACGGAGATCCTCCTCCTCGTCGACGAGCACGAGGTCGGACTCCGTCACGATGCCGATGCAGCGCCCGCCGCCGTTGACGACGGGGACGCCGGGCAGCTCGCGCTCGCGCAGTGTGCGCAGCAGCGTCTCGACGCTGTCCTCCGGACTCACGGTCACCGGATCGCGCTCCATGATGTCCGCGACGGTCGCCATCTCGGCCGCAGAGCCTACCTTCCCCTTCGGGCAGACGGCAGCGCCGCGATCACGTCGCGCGCCATCGCACCCTCCACGCCGACGCGCCCGGCCACGAGTCGACCGGCTCTGCGGTGCAGCTCGACGCCCGCGCACGCGGCCGTGAACGGCTCGACGCCGCGCGCGAGCAGCGCGCCGATCACGCCGGCGAGCACGTCGCCGGTGCCGGCGGTCGCGAGCGCGGGCGCGTCGCCGCGGCTCACGCCGACGCGCCCGTCCGGATCGACGACGAGCGTGTCGTCGCCCTTCAGCACGACGATCGCGCCGGCGCGGCGTGCCGCCTCGCGCGCGCTCGCGAGCCGCGCCGCGCGCACGTCGTCGCTCGAGACGCCGAGCAGCCGCGCCAGCTCGCCGCCGTGCGGCGTGAGCACCGTCGGCGCAGCGCGCCCCGCGAGCCGCTCGAGCCCTTCGGCGTGCGCGTTGAGCCCGTCGGCGTCGAGCAGCAGCGGCAGCGGCGCACGCAGCGCCAGCTCGCGCGCGAACGATGCAGCGCCGTCGGCGCGCCCGATCCCCGGACCGAGCACGAGCGCGTCCGCGCGCACGCAGCGCTCGAGCGCCGCGTCGAGCGCCTCCGGCCCGAACGCCCCGTCCGCGTCTGCCAGCGGCACGCTCATGACCTCCGCGTCGCGCAGCTCGAAGACGAGGTTCAACGACGCCGGCACGAGCGCGGTCACGTAGCCCGCGCCGGTGCGCGCCGCCCCCTCGGCCGCCATCGACGGCGCGCCCGTGAGCCCGCGCGATCCGCCGCACACGAGCACGCTGCCGCCGTCGAACTTCGTCGCCTCCGCGCCGCGCCGCGGCAGCTCGTCGAGCACGGCCGATCCGATCAGCCCGATGGGCGCATCCCAGTCCCCCGGTCGTCCGTCCGCCGGGATGCCGATGTCGACGACGACGACCTCGCCGGCGTGCTGCTTGCCGGGCGCGATCCACAGCCCCGGCTTGCCCGCGTGGAACGTGGCCGTCGCGACCGCGCGCACGGCTGGCCCGGCGACCTCGCCGGTCGATGCGTCGACCCCGCTCGGCACGTCGCAGACGACGACGGGGATGCCGCGCTCCGCGGCGGCGGCCATCGTCTCGACCGCGTCGCCCGCCTCCCCGCGCGGGACGCCGTGCGATCCGGTGCCGAGCACCGCGTCGACGATCCCCGCGACCTCGAACAGCGAGCCGGGGTGCAACGGACGTGGCGGCGCCCCCGGCAGCCGCTCGCAGTTCGCGCGGACGTCGCCGGCCAGCTCGCGTGCGGCGCCGAGCAGCTGCACGTCGACCTCGCGCCCGGCCTCGCGCAGCAGCCGCGCCGCCACGAAGCCGTCGCCGCCGTTGTTGCCGCGCCCGCAGACGACCGCGATCGCGCCGCGCGGTACGTGGCGCACCACCAGCTCGGCGAGTCCGTGCCCGGCTCGCTCCATCAGCTCGAGTCCGGGGATGTGGCGCTGCTCGATCGCCCACGCGTCGAGGGCTCGCTGCGCACGTGCGTCGGGCAGCGGCTCGAGCCAGGCGGGAAGCGTCGCGGCGACTCCCGTCATCGCGGCGAGGCTACTCGACGGTGACGGTCTTGGCGAGGTTGCGCGGCTGGTCGACGTTCAGGCCGCGCAGACGGGCGATGTGGTAGGCGAGCAGCTGCAGCGGCACGACCGCGAGCAGCGGCGCGAGCATCCAGTCCGTCGCCGGAATCGTGATCGCCTGCTCCGCATGGCCGGCGATCTCGTCGTTGCCCTCGGTGACGATCGCGATCACGTGCGCGCCGCGGACGCGCACCTCCTGCATGTTCGAGACGACCTTGTCGAGCACCGGCGAGTCGGTCGCGACGCAGACGACCGGCGTGTGGTCGTCGAGCAGCGCGATCGGTCCGTGCTTCATCTCGCCGGCGGCGTATGCGTCGGTCGCGATGTAGGAGATCTCCTTCAGCTTCAACGCACCCTCGAGCGCGACCGGCAGGCCGACGTGACGGCCCAGATAGAGGAAGAAGTCCGACCGGTGGTGGGCGCGCGCGATCCCCTCGATCTGCTCGCTGCCCGCGTCGAGCAGCTCGGCGATGTGGTGCGGGAGGTGCTTGAGCGCGCCGACGAGCTCGGTCAGCCGCGCCGGCGGGAGCGTCCCGCGCAACTCGGCGAGCCGGAGCGCGAGCAGGTACATCGCCGCGACCTGACCGACGAACGTCTTCGTCGCTGCGACGCCGATCTCCAAGCCGGCGCGCGTGAAGAGGATGCCGTCGGCCTCGCGCGTGACCTGCGAGCCCATCACGTTCGTGATGCCGAGCACGGTCGCGCCGCGGCTGCGAGCGAGGCGCATCGCCGCGAGCGTGTCGGCCGTCTCGCCCGACTGCGAGATGCCGACGACGAGATCACCCGGCCCGACGACGGGGTTGCGGTAGCGGTACTCGGAGGCGATGTCCATCTCGACCGGCACGCGCGCCCACTCCTCGATCGCGTAGCGGCCGATGAGGCCGGCGTGGTAGGAGGTGCCGCAGGCGACGACGACGATCCGCCGCACGTCGCGCAGGAACGCGTCGTCGATCGTGCCGAGGTCGCCGAGGTCCACGCCGTCGCCGCGCGCGGTGCGATCCGCGACCGTCTCCGCGACCGCGTCCGCCTGCTCGTGGATCTCCTTGAGCATGAACGTCTCGTAGCCGCCCTTCTCGGCGGTTTCCGCGTCCCAGTCGATCTCGACGACCTCGCGCTCGACCGGCGCACCGTCGGCCGTCATGAACTCGACGCCGGAGGGCCGCAGGACGACCAGCTCGCCGTCCTCGATGTACTGCACGCGCCGGGTGCGATCGAGGAACGCCGGCACCGCCGAGGCGAGGAACTGCTCGTCGTCGCCTCGCCCGACGACGAGCGGGCACTCGCGCCGCGCGCCGACGAGCACGCCCGGCTCGGCGACCGTCATCGCGACGAACGCGAAGTGGCCGACGAGGTCGCCGTACGCGGCACGCACCGCGGCCGTCAGATCGCCGTCGTAGTGGCGCGCTATCAGGTGCGCGATCACCTCGGCGTCCGTCTCGGAGGAGAAGACCGCGCCGTCTCGCTCCAGCTCGCGCTGAAGCGAGACGTAGTTCTCGACGATCCCGTTGACGACGACGTGGACGCGGTCCTCGTCGTCGGTGTGCGGATGCGCGTTGCGCTCGCTGACGCGCCCGTGCGTCGCCCAGCGCGTGTGGCCGATGCCCGTGCCGTGCTCGGCGAGCGCGACGCTCGTGGGGGCCCCCTTCTCGCTGCCGGCGGGCTGAGCCGACAATGCCGTGCGCAGCGCGTCGAGGTTCCCCACGGCACGCACGGAGTCGACGCCCTCGCCGTCGAGGACGGAGATGCCGGCACTGTCGTAGCCGCGGTATTCGAGCTTCTCGAGTCCGGCGAGCAACTGCTCACGGACCGGCCGGGCGCCGACGTAGCCGACGATGCCGCACATGGGGACCTCCGTGGGAGCGGGAAGACAGCCTAGCGGGCTAGCGGGCGGTTTCGACGGCCGCAGCCTGCGCCTGCTCGACAAGCCGCCCGCAGACCGCGTCGGCCTCTGCGGCGCTCGGCGCCTCGACCATCACGCGCAGCAGCGGCTCGGTGCCCGAGGGGCGCACGAGCACGCGTCCGCGTCCGGCGAGCGCCTCCTGTTCGCGCTCCGTCGCGGCACGCATGTCGGGATCGCCCGCCGCCCGCTCGACAGCCGCACGGTCGGGCAGGCGCACGTTGACGAGCTTCTGGGGCAGCTTCTCCATCGCATGGCGCTCGGCGAGATCGCCGCCGCCGAGCGCCTCGAGCGTCAGCAGCGCGCTCGCGATCCCGTCGCCGGAGGGCGCGAAGCCGAGCTCGAGGATGTGACCGGACTGCTCGCCGCCGAGCGCCCAGCCGCGCGCGCGCAGCGCTTCGAGCACGTAGCGGTCGCCGACGGCGGTCGTCGCGACCTCGATGCCGGCCGCCGCCATCGCCGTGTGGAAGCCGTAGTTCGTCATCACGGTCACTGCCACGCCGTCGCCCGGGAGCCGGCCCTGCCCGCGCAGGTGGAGAGCAGCGAGCGCGACCAGCTCGTCGCCGTCGACGACCGCCCCGGCGCGGTCGACGGCGAGCACGCGGTCGCCATCGCCGTCGAACGCGAAGCCGGCGTCGTGTCTGCCGGCCCGGACCGCCTCGGCGAGCGCCTCCACGTGCGTCGAGCCGCAGCCGTCGTTGATGTTGCGCCCGTCGGGCGCATCGGCGACGACGTCGACATGCGCACCGAGGCGGCGGAAGATCTCCGGCGCTGCGCGATGCGTCGCGCCGTTCGCGCAGTCGAGCAGGATCCTCCGGCCACTCAGGTCGAGCGCAGCGAAGCGTGTGTGGAGCTCGCGCAAGTAGTCCTCGAACGTGCCGCGGAGCGTCGTCACGCCGCCGGGCTCGGCGGACGAACCGCCCGATGCCGTCGTGCCCGCTCCCTGCTCGTCGAGCAGCGCCTCGATCTCCTCCTCGACCGCATCGGAGAGCTTGTCGCCGTCGGCGCCGAAGAACTTCACGCCGTTGTCGCGCCAGGGGTTGTGTGAGGCCGACAGCACGACGCCGAGGTCGAAGCCGTAGCGGCGGATCAGCAGCGGCGCCGCGGGCGTCGGCAGCACGCCGCCGAGCAGCGCGACGCCGCCGGATGCCGCGATCCCTGCCGCAACGGCCGCTTCGAGCATCTCACCCGACGCACGCGTGTCGCGGATCACGAGCACGCGCGGCCGTTGCGTCGCCCCGGCCGCGGCGGCCCGCGCGGTCGCCGCGCGACCGAGCGCGAGCGTCAGCTCCGCCGTCAGGAACTCGCCCGCGACACCGCGGACGCCGTCCGTGCCGAACAACTGCCGGGCCACGGAGGGAGAAGCTAACGCTTCGAGAACTGCGGCCGCTTGCGGGCCTTCTTGAGGCCGGCCTTCTTGCGCTCCTTCGCGCGTGCGTCACGCGTGAGGAAGCCGCGGCGCTTCAGCTCGCCGCGCAGATTCGGGTCGGCCTCGAGCAGGGCGCGTGAGATGCCGTGGCGCAGCGCGCCCGCCTGGGCGGAGACGCCGCCGCCGTGGAGCTTCGCGATCACGTCCATGCGCGCTTCGTAGCCGACCGTCTCGAGCGGCTGGCGGATGTTGCGTTGGAGCGTGGGGCGCGGGAAGAAGTCGTCGAGCGCCTTGCCGTTGATGCGGTACTCGCCCGTACCCGGCTTCAGCGTCACGCGGGCGACGGCCGTCTTGCGCTTGCCGGTGGCGGTGTAGCGCGCACCGGTCGCGAGCGAGATCGCCGCGTGGGCGATCGGCTGCACGTCCGGCTCCTCGTCGCCCTCCGCGCTCGCCGCGATGGGCTCGCCGTCCTCGTCATAGCCGGACGCCTCGCGGGTGAGCGCGTCGCCGCCCTCCGGGACGATGTCCGGCACGAGATCGGCACCGGGGATCTCCGGCTTGACGCGCGGCGTCTCCTCGATCAGCTCCTCCTCGGCGGCGGGCGCCTCAGCAGGGGTTGCGAGCTGCTCAGCAGCGGCGGGTGCCGCCTCGGCGGCGGGCTGCTCGGCTGCCGCGGGCGCCTCGGCGACAGGCGCCTCCTCGGCGACCGGCTGCTCAGGCGCAGCCGGCTCGGAGGGCTCGTCCGTCGTCGGCGCCTCGGCCTCGGCGACCGGCTCCGGCGCGTCGATCGCGGCCTCGGTGGCGGCAGGCTCCTCGGCGGGGGCCTCGGCCTCCGGGTTGCGCTGCTCGTCCTCTGGCTGCTCGACGTCGGTCACGAGGCTTCAATCTCCATGGGTTGCGGCTGCTGGGCGGCGTGCGGATGCTCCGGGCCGGCGTACACCTTCAGCTTCGTGAGCTGTCTGCGCGCGAGGCGGTTGCGCGGCAGCATGCCCTTGACGGCGAGCCGAATGACCTCTTCGGGGCGCCGGTCGAGCATCTCCTGGAGCGTCCGCGAGCGCAAGCCGCCCGGGTAGCCCGAGTGGCGGTAGTAGCGCTTGTCGGTCCGCTTCTTCCCGGACACCGAGATCTTCTCGGCGTTGACGACGACGACGAAGTCGCCGGTGTCGACGTGGGGCGTGTACGTGGGCTTGTTCTTCCCGCGGAGCGCGTCGGCGATCTGGGTCGCGAGCCGTCCGAGCGTGAGCCCGGTGGCATCGACGAGCAGCCAGCTGCGCTCGCGGTCGGCGGGAGTGGCGACGTAGGTCTTCATGGCATGAGAGAGGCCGCGCCTCGGTGGCGCGGCGGTCGCCCATGATAGGGAAATCGCCGCGGTCGTGGCGGCTGATCGCGCCGCCGCCTGCGCCAACCCGTGTGCGGCGGCGAGTCGGCCGGTCGCCAGGAGTCCGCCGGGAGCGCGGATATACTCCCGCGCGTTCCACAAGCCAGAGCCGAGTCCCTCCGTGCCAGGAGAGAGCGGGGAACCCAATGACGGTGCCGTTGCCGCGGTGCCGTCAGGGGCGAATCCGAGCACTGCCGCTCGGTAGCGCAGACCTTTCAAGCGCGAGCCCGTCAGCTAACCCCGTAGGCCGCGACGAAAGGGCATCGCTCGCGATGCTGCGCGGAATGCGGGGTCGCCCCGCGACGAAGACGACGCTCGCCGCCGCCATGCTGCTCAGCATGGCCACCGGATCGGCCGCCGCCGCCGGCGGAGGGGCCTCGAGCGGCGGTGCCGGGCTCGCCGAGCCGGCGCCCAAGCACGTCGCGCAAGCGCCCGCGGCGAAGCCCTCCGCCCCGGTCCTCGCTCCCGTCGCCTCGATCCCTCAGATCGCCGCCGGCGTCACGGTGCGCAAGGTTTCGCGTCGCGCTGCCAGCGCCGCGACGCTCGCGTATGTCTCCCATGCGAGGGGGCAGCTGCAGGTGCGCGCCGACGTCGTGCGACTCGCCGACGGCTTCTCCGTCTTCACCGACCAGCGCACCGTCATGCCGGAGGTCCCGCAGACGCTCCGCTGGAACGGCCGCGCCGCACACGGCCTCGCGCTCGACGGCCGCTATGAGTTCCGCATCTCGCTCAGCAGCGCCTCGACGTCCAGCGCCACCGCCGGCACCGCGCTTCCCGGGGGCGCAGCGCCGGAGAGCACCGAGCCGCCGCCCGGCTCCGCAAGCGTGGGCGCCTTCACCTTCGTCGGCGCGATCTTCCCGGTGCTCGGGCCGCACGACTACGGGCAGGGCGCCGCCGCCTTCGGCGCCGGCCGGGCGGGCCACGTTCACCAGGGCCAGGACGTGATGGCCAGATGCGGAACGCCGCTCGTAGCCGCGCGCGGCGGGACGGTCCTGATGCGCACCTACCAGGCGCTCGCCGGCAACTACCTCGTGATCCAGGACCCCGTCACCGGCCAGAGCAACGTGTACGCGCACCTGCGCGACCCTGCGCTCGTGCGCAGAGGCCAGCGCGTCGAGACGGGCCGGCCGATCGGCGTCGTCGGCCACACCGGCGATGCGAGCGCCTGCCACCTCCACTTCGAGCTCTGGACGGCGCCGGGCTGGTACCAGGGCGGCGAGCCGATCGACCCGCTCCCCACGCTCAAGGCCTGGGACCGCCTCAGGTGATCGGCGGGCGGCGGAGCGTACGCTTCGCTGCTCGATGGTCGTGCTCGCGATATCGGTGCTCGGAATCGCCGGACTGGTGGTGCTCGTCGCCGCACTTGTCGTGCTGCTCGTCTCGCTGTTGCACCCCGAGGGCCTGCGACGTCCGGGCGGCTATCTCGACGGGCAGGAGCCGCAACCGGACGATCGCGATGACGCGGACGCGTGAGAGCCCGTTCACGCGCCCGCTCTAAGCTGGCGCGATGGAACGAGACGAACTGCGGGCGCTGCAAGCGCCCTTGAAGGATCGCTACCGCGAACAGCCCGAGGCCGCGGTGGTGACGCTCGCGGCAACCGGCGCGCTCGGGGACGGCGTGTCGTGCTCTGTGCAGACCGGGCGCGCGCTCGCCGAGGCGGGGCTGCACCCCGCCAGCGGCGGCGACGGCTCCCTGCTGTGCTCGGGCGACATGCTGCTCGAGGCGCTCGTCGCCTGCGCGGGCGTCACGCTGCGCGCCGTCGCGACGTCGCTCGAGATCCCGGTCCGCGCGGGCACCATCCGAGCGGAGGGCGACCTCGACTTCCGCGGCACCCTCGGCGTCGATCGAGACGCGCCGGTCGGCTTCTCCGCCATCCGCCTCTCGTTCGAACTCGACGCCGACGCCACCGGCGAGCAGCTCGAAACCCTCAAGAAGCTCACCGAGCGCTACTGCGTCGTCTACCAGACGCTCGCGAGCGCGCCGGCGCTCACCACTGGCCTGCGAGCGAACGTCTAGGGCAGGACGCCGATCGGGCGGGTGGCGGTGAGGACGCACGTGCGCCGGCCGAAGGTCCGGCGTGCGCGCGCCCGGAGCCGACAGGACCCGCCCGCCGGCAGCGTCAGAGCCCTGGGCAGTGAGCCGCTACTCCCACTCGATCGTGCCCGGCGGCTTGCTCGTGATGTCGAGCACGACCCGGTTGACCTCGCGGATCTCGTTGATCATGCGCGAGGCGATCTGCTCCAGCAGGTCGTACGGCAGGCGCGCCCAGTCGGCCGTCATCGCGTCGTCGCTCGTGACGGCGCGGATCACGACGACGTAGCCGTAGGTGCGCTCGTCGCCCTGGACGCCGACGGTGCGGACGTCGGGCAGCACGCAGAAGGACTGCCACAGCTCGCGGTAGAGCCCGGCCTTGCGGATCTCGTCCTGGAGGATCGCGTCGGCGTCGCGCAGCGTGTCGAGCCGCTCCTTCGTGGCCTCGCCGCCGACGACGCGGATCGCAAGGCCCGGCCCGGGGAACGGCTGGCGCCAGACGAGCCGCTCGGGCAGCCCCAGCTCGGCGCCGACGGCGCGAACCTCATCCTTGAAGAGGGTGCGCAACGGTTCGACGAGCTCGAAGTCGAGGTCGTCGGGCAGCCCGCCGACGTTGTGGTGCGACTTGATCGTCGCCGCACCCGTGCCGCCGCCGGACTCGATCACGTCCGAGTAGAGCGTGCCCTGCACCAGGAAGCGCGCGCCCTCGCCGCCGTCGGCCAGCTTCGCGGCCTCCTCCTCGAAGACGCGGATGAACTCCTCGCCGATCGCCTTGCGCTTCGCCTCCGGCTCGGTGACGCCGTGCAGGCGACCGAGGAAGCGCTGCTCGGCGTCGACCGCCACGAGCGGCACCTTGAAGTGGTCGCGGAACGCGGAGATGACCTGGTCGCCCTCGTTCTTGCGCATCAGCCCGTGGTCGACGAACACGCACGTCAGCTGGTCGCCGATCGCACGGTGCACGAGCAGCGCTGCGACGGACGAGTCGACGCCGCCGGAGAGCCCGCAGATGACGCGCCCGTCGCCGACCTGGGCGCGGATGCGCGCGATCTGGTCGTCGATCACCGACGCAGCACTCCATGTCCGCTCGCAGCCGCAGATGTCTTCGAGGAAGCGGGTGATGATGTCCTGCCCGTAGGGCGTGTGGACGACCTCAGGATGGAACTGGATGCCGTAGATGCCGCGCTCGACCGACTCCAGCGCCGCGACCGGCGACTCGCTCGACGACGCCAGTGCCATGAAGCCCGGCGGCGCGGCGAAGACGGTGTCGCGGTGGGACATCCAGCACGTCTGCTCGCGCGGAAGCCCCGCGAGCAGGCGGCCGGGCTCGTTGACCATCAGCTGCGAGCGACCGAACTCCCCCACCTCGGCGCCTTGCACCTCGCCGCCCAGCTCGCGCGTGAGCAGCTGCATGCCGTAGCAGATGCCGAGCACCGGGATGCCGAGATCGAGCAGCGCCGGGTCGAGGCGCGGAGCTTCGTCGGCATACACGGAGGCGGGCCCGCCCGAGAGGATCAGGCCCTTCGGCTTGCGTCCCGCAACCTCGCCCGCACCGACGTGGTGCGGCAGCAGCTCGGAGAAGACGCCGCATTCGCGCACGCGGCGGGCGATCAGCTGCGAGTACTGCCCGCCGTAGTCGAGGACGACGACCTCCTCGGCGGCGGCCGGCGGGACGTCGGCGGTGCGGATCGTCGTGTCTGGCAAGGACGCAGGGAGCGTGGCGTGCTCCGCACGCGAGCGACCGAGGACGCCGCCAGACACGACGAGACGTGCCGCCGGGCCGTCAGTCGTTGACAAGCGCGATGGCCCTTCCGTTCGAGCCCATGCCGACCTGCTGCTCGCGCTGGAGGTGCTTGCCCTCCGTCTGCAGGGCCGGCGCGACCATCAGCTCCGCGCGGTTGAATTCCGCGATGTCGCGGTAGCCGCACGTCGCCATCGAGGTCCGCAGACCGCCCATCAGGTTGAACATTCCGTCGTTCTCGCGCGCGGGGCCGAGGATGATCTCCTCCAGCGACGCGTTCTGCACCGTCGCGACGCGCGTGCCGCGCGGCAGCGTCGGGTGGAACGTCGCCATGCCCCAGTTGTAGCCGCGGCCGGGCGCCTCGTAGGCACGCGCGAGCGCAGAGCCGAGCATCACCGCGTCGGCACCGCAGGCGATCGCCTTGGCGATGTCGCCGCCATTCTTCATGCCGCCGTCGGCGATCACGCGGACGTAGTCGCCCGTCTCGAGCATGTGCTGCGAGCGCGCCGCCGCGACGTCGGCGATCGCCGTCGCCTGCGGGACGCCGATGCCGAGCACTCCGCGCGTCGTGCAGATCGCGCCGGGGCCGACGCCGACGAGCACGCCGGCGGCGCCGGTCCGCATCAGGTGGAGGCCCGTGTGGTAGGAGGCGCAGCCGCCGACGACGACCGGCACCGGCATCTCACGGATGAACTCCTTGAGGTTGAGCGGCTCGGCGACCGTCGAGACGTGCTCGGCCGAGACGACCGTGCCTTGGATGACCATGATGTCGAGGCCGGCCTCGAGCGCGATCTCGTAGTGCTCGCGCACGCGCTGCGGCGTCAGCGAGGCGGCCACGACGACGCCCTGCGCCTTGATCTCGCGGATGCGCTGGGCGATCAGCTCCGGCTTGACCGGCTCGCGATAGATCTCCTGCATCTCGCGCGTTGCCTCGTCGCGCGACAGCTGGGCGATCCGCTCGAGCTGCGCGTCGACGTCCTCGTAGCGGCAGAAGATGCCCTCGAGGTTCAGCACCGCGAGCCCGCCGAGCTTGCCGATGGCGCCGGCCGTCTGCGGTGAGACGACGCCGTCGAGCGCCGACGCGAGCAACGGCAGCTCGAAGCGGTAGGGACCGAGCGTCCAGGAGATGTCGACGTCTTCGGGGTCCCGTGTGCGCCGCGAAGGCACGATCGCGACGTCGTCGAAGCCGTAGGCGCGACGGGCCTTCTTACCGCGGCCGATCTCTATCTCCATTGCTGCACCGTATGGGTCGAGGCGGACGAAACAGCCCCGCGAGAACGGGGCCGGAGGGAGGCTGCTGCTGTGGCGGGGGCGGCGACCACCGACTGCTGTCGATAGTAGCGCAGCGCCCCACCGGATCGGCAACGGCCGTCGATCCGCAGCGCGTCGCGGCGCCCGCTCAGGAAACCTCGGCGGGGAGCGCGAGCGGCTCCGCCTCGACCACCGCGAGCAGCCGCTCGGCCGCCTGCGGGTCGATCACGCCGGCGCCGAAGTGCTGCGTCGACTCGGCGCCGCACGCGACCCCGAAGCGCAGGCACTCCTCCGGCGTCCCGCCGTCGTAGCGCGCCGCGACGTAGCCCGCGAGGAAGGCGTCGCCCGAACCGACCGCGGCGCGCGCCTCCTGCTCGGCGATGCGCACGCGGAACAGCTGCGGGCCGCTGGTCCCCGTGACATGCGCGTAGCAGCCGTCCGGGACCGTCATGATCGCCTCGCGCGCGCCCAGCTCGACGACCTCGGTGATCCCCAGCGCGCGCTCCTCGTCGTCGTTGAACTCGTGGCCGACGAGCTCCTCCGCCTCGCCGACGTTCGGCGAGACGACGTCCGGCTCGGCGCGCGCGGCGTGGCGCAGCGGCTCGCCGTCGGTGTCGACGACGGTCGTGACGCCGAGCTTGCGCAGCTCGCGGATCAGACCGCCGTAGACGTCGGGATCGACGGCACGCGGAAGGCTGCCGGCGATCACGCATACTTCGGCGCCCTGCGCGAGGTAGAGCAGCTTGTCGCGGAACAGCTCCATCTCGCGCTCGGTGATCGCCGGACCGCGCTCGTTGATCTCCGTCTGCACGCCCGTCGTCGGGTCGAGCACGGCCGTGTTCGTGCGCGATTCCTCGCCGATGCGGACGAAGTCGGTCAACACCGACTCGGCCGTGAGCGCGTCGACGATGCGCGTGCCCGTCGACCCGCCCGCGAAGCCGGTCGCGATCACCGGGCGGCCGAGCAGCTTGATCGCGCGCGCGACGTTCACGCCCTTGCCGCCCGGCATCGTGGCCTGCGCGACGGAGCGGTGACGGCGGCCGATGCGGAAGTTCGGCACCTCGAGCGTCTTGTCGATCGCCGTGTTGAGGGTGACCGTGATGATCATGCTGCCTCCATGTCCGCCTGCCGGCGCTCGCGGCGACGAGCGCCGCGCGCTCGACCGAGCAGGATGGCCGCGCCTGCGAGCAACGCCACGATGGCTACCAGGCTACCCGGCTCGTCCAGCAGGCGCCCGGCCTGCTCGAGCAGGCCGACCTCGGGCACCGCGCGTCGGGTGACGAGCGGCACGCGCGCGATCGCGCGCCCGTTCTCGCGCACCGTCGCACTCCCGACGACCGCCCGCGGCGGCAGCGGCCCCGCCAGCTCGCTCGGCACGTCCACGACGAGTCGCAGGCGCGCGTCGCGGCGCAGCAGCTCGCGCACGGAGCGCGTCGCGACGACGTCGACGTGCTCGTCCGGCCGATGCTTCACCGCCGGCTGCGCGTACACCGCGCCGCGCGTGACCGGCGTTGCGACGCGGTAGCTCGCGAACGCCCACTTCAGCAGCGCGAGGGCGTCCGCGTTGCGAGCGGCCTCGCTCGGGTCGCCGAGCACCGTGGCGACGAACGTCGTGCCGTGGCGCGTGCCGGACGCGACGAGGATGTAGCCGGCCGCGTTCGTGTGGCCGGTCTTGACGCCGTCGACCCACGGGACCTGCTGCACGAGCGAATTGCGGTTGACGACCGTGCGGACGTGGTCGCCGCTGCGCAGCACGGCGCTGCGCAGCCTCATCGTCTGGCGCAGGAAGGCGTCGCCGCGCGCCGCGATCGCGAGGCGGGCGAGATCGGCCGCGGTCGAGTAGTTGCCGGGGTCGTCGAGGCCGATCGGCGTCGAGAAGTGCGTGTGCCGCAAGCCGAGTTGGGCGGCACGACGGTTCATGCGCGCGACGAACGCCCCGCGCGAGCCACCGACGCAGACTGCGAGCGTGGCCGCCGCGTCGTTCGCGCTCGGCAGCAGCGCCGCCCGCAAGAGGTCGCGCACGCGCATGCGCTCGCCGGCGTGCAGGCCGATCTGCGTCTCCAGCGGTCCGGCCGCGTACGGCGGTGCGGTGCAGAGCCGGTCGAGTCTCACCGACGACACGGTGACCAGCGCCGTCATCAGCTTCGTCGTGCTGGCGATCAGGCGCCGCTGACCGGCCGCATGCGCGAACAGCGGCATCCCCGTCGAGCTCTCGAAGACCGCGGCGGCCGGAGCGGACAGCGATGGCGGGGACGGGATCCGGGCGATTGCAGCCGGTGATGCGATCGCGCACAGCGCTGCGACGAGCAGCGCTGCGAGCGTGCGGCGCACGCTCACGGCGTCAGCTTGAGGCGCTGGCCGGTCTGCAGCGCCTGCGGGTCGACGTTCGGGTTGAGGCGCTGGATCGTCTCGAGCGACACGCCCGTGCTCTGCGCGATCACGGTGAGCGTGTCGCCCGCCTTCACGACATAGGTCCGCGAACGGGATCTCACCGGTCTTGCGGGCTGCGTGACGGCGGTGCGCGTCGTGGTCGGCGTGTTGCCCGACGAACCCGATCGCGACGCCTGCACGACCACGATGACGCCGACGGCGGCCGCGAGGAGCGCGAGCGGCGCCGCCAAGCGTGCGGGATTCCGGTCTGCCATCGGGCGCCGATGTTATCTGCGCGCCCGGCGCGCCACGACAGGCCCCGTCACCGCACAGGGCGGCGACGGGGCCGGCAGCGGCACGGCACGTTCCGTGCTAGCTCTTGACGGCCTTCTTCAGGCCCGACCCCGGCGTGAAGCGCGGCACCCGGGAGGCGGCGATCTGGATCTTCTCGCCCGTGCTCGGGTTGCGGCCCTCACGCGCGCTGCGCTCGGCGACGTGGAACTTCCCGAAGCCGGAGAAGGTCACCTCGCTGCCGCGCTTGAGCGTGTCCTCGATCGTCTGGAGGACCGCGTCGACGGCATCGCCTGCATCCTTCTTGCTGAGCCCGCTGTTCGCGGAAACCTGGTCGACGAACTCGGATTTCGTCACGTCTTCCTCCTTCGAGGTGGTCGGGGGATGGCCGAAGCTAACAACCCTCGCGGACGGGAACAACGCGAATTGCCCGTCAGGGCGGGGAATCTCGCGATCCTGGCAGATCGGGGCAACCTGCGCGCCGCATTCGACCAGACAACGGACCGTCCCGCCACCACTGGAATCGCGCGGTGTGCCAGCCTTCCGAGCTCCATCAGGCGAGCGTCGTCGCGAGCGCGTCCGCGACCGTCGCGAGATCGCGTGCGAGCAGCGGCAGCAGCGCGCAATGTCCCGCCAGCACGGCGATCGCGCCGCCGTCCTGAACGTATGCGGCCAGCAGCGCGCCCTCCGCGACGGCCGCACTCCGCACACCGGGAGCAAGAACGGCGGCGGTGTCGGCCGCCGATGCCAGCAGCGCGCGCGCGCCGGCTGCGAGCGCCGCATCGCCGGCCAGCGACGCGCCCGTGCCGTCGAGCACGACCGCGGCGCGGACGTCGACCGACAGCTCGTGCAGGTAGGCGAGCGCCAGCGCGGGCGTGAGCGGAGTCGTCATGCCGGCAGGCGAGAATACGCGAGTGCCGCTCTCGCGCATCGCATGGCTCGTCACCGTCGGCAGCTGCCTGATCGGCGTCGTGCTGCTGCTGGCGAGCGGCTACGTCGGCTACGCCGGCGTCGTCTTCGCGGTCGCCTGCTCGGCCGCGATCAACCTGCGGTAGCCCCGCGGCAGACGCTCATGCACCGGAGCCGGGTGGCGCGGAGGGGCCTCCGCCCTCCGTCCGCGCCCACTCGGTCCCCGGACGCACGCGGTCCGCCGGCTCCAGGTGGATCAGCACGTCGGCTCCGTCCAGCCGCGCGGCGATCGCGTCCTGGATCGCGTGCGCGATCGCGTGCGCCTGCTCCAGCGAGGTGCCGGCCTCGAACTGGAGATGCAGGTCGACATAGCGCCGCGCGCCCGCACGGCGCGTGCGCAGCTGGTGGTATCCGAGGACGCCGCGATCGCCGAACGCGACGACCTCCGCATGGATCGCGGCGCGCTCCTCCTCCGGCAGCGCCTCGTCGACGAGCACGCGCGAGGAGCCCATCAGCAGTCGCACGCCCGCCGTGACGATCGCGCCCGCGACGAGCAGCGCGACGACCGGGTCCAGCCACTCCGCGCCTGTCAGCTGGACGAGCGCCAGCCCTACCAGCACCGCCAGCGACGTGTACGCGTCGGTGCGCAGGTGCGCCGCGTCGCCTGCGAGTGCTGGCGACGCGGTCGCGCGCGCGGTGCGCGCGATGACCGCCGAGACGAGGAGGTTCGCGAGCGCGGAGAAGCCGACGACGGCGATGCCGAAGCCGAGGTGCTGGACCGTTCCGCCGGCGATCAGCCGCCGCACCGACTCGAACGCGATGATCCCCGAGCCGACGAGGATCAGCATGCCCTCGATCGCCGCCGCGAGGTTCTCGATCTTCTCGTGGCCGTAGCGATGCGACTCGTCGGCCGGC
>DASRXW010000078.1:0-22476 GCA_035654055.1 Conexibacter sp. | reverse complement strand
CCTTGCCGCGATGCACGACCATCGAGAGCGCGTCGACCGGGTCGCCCGACAGCAGGATGTCGAGCTTGACGAGATCGCTCTCGCGCAGGCCGATCAGCTCGTAGTCCAGTGAGGCATAGCCCTTCGTGCGCGACTTCAGCTGGTCGAAGAAGTCGAGCACGATCTCCGCCAGCGGCAGGTCGTACTCGATCTGCACGCGCTCGGCGGACAGGTAGTGCATGCCGGCGTGCGTGCCGCGCTTCTCCTGGCACAGCTCCATGATCACGCCGACGTACTCCTTCGGCGCGAGCACGCTGGCCTTGATGTAGGGCTCGCGGATCTCGCGGATCGTGCTCGGGTCCGGCATCGCCGACGGGTTGTGCACGTCCACGATCTCGCCGTTCTCGAGCTGCACCTCGAACTCGACGCTCGGCATCGTCGTCATCAGCTCGAGGTCGTACTCGCGCTCGAGCCGCTCGCGCACGATGTCCATGTGCAGCAGGCCGAGGAAGCCGCAGCGGAAGCCGAAGCCGAGCGCGTCGGACGTCTCCGGCTCCCACGACAGCGCGGCGTCGTTGAGCACGAGCTTCTCGAGCGCGTCGCGCAGGTCCGGGTAGTCGTCGGAGTCGATCGGGAAGAGGCCGCAGAAGACCATCGGCTTGACGTCCTGATAGCCCGGCAGCGCCTCGCTCGCCGCGCCCGACTTCGTCGTCAGCGTGTCGCCGACGCGCAGCATCGTGACGTCCTTGACGCCGGTTATGAGGTAGCCGACCTCGCCGGGACCGAGGTGCGTCGCCGGCGTCATGCGCGGGCTGAAGAAGCCGATGTCGTCGATCTCGGCCTCGGTGCCGGCCGCCATCGCGCGGATCGCCTCGCCCTTCGTGAACGTGCCGTCGACGACGCGGATGTAGGCGATCACGCCGCGGTACTGGTCGAACTCGGAGTCGAAGATCAGCGCCCGCGGCGGCGCGTCCGGGTCGCCGCTCGGCGGCGGCACCTGCTGGACGAGGCGGTCGAGCACCTCGACGACGCCCGCCCCCGTCTTCGCGCTGATGCGCAGCACGTCCTCCGCCGGCTCGCCGAGCAGCTCGGCGACCTCCGCGGCGACGCGCTCGGGCTCGGCGCCGGGCAGGTCGATCTTGTTGAGGCAGGGGATCAGCTCGAGGCCGGAGTCGACCGCGAGGTACGTGTTGGCGAGCGTCTGCGCCTCGACGCCCTGCGAGGCGTCGACGACGAGCAGCGCACCCTCGCACGCGGCGAGCGAGCGCGAGACCTCATACGTGAAGTCGACGTGGCCGGGCGTGTCGATGAGGTGCAGCTGGTAGGCCTGGCCGTCGGAGGCTTCGAACAGCACGCGCACGGCCTGCGCCTTGATCGTGATGCCGCGCTCGCGCTCGAGGTCCATCGAGTCGAGCAGCTGCGCTCTCATGTCGCGCAGCTCGACGGTCTTCGTCAGCTCGAGGATGCGGTCGGCCAGCGTCGACTTCCCATGATCGATGTGGGCGATGATCGAGAAGTTGCGGATGTGCGCCTGGTCGGCCATGAGCGGGTACAGGGTAGAGGCGGCGCCGCGCCCGGGCTCAGCCGCGTTTCAGCCGGTCCGCGACGAGCGTGCGGATCTGGCGTGCCTCGTCGATCCCGAGCGCGAGCACGACGGCGACGTACACGGCGATGCCGGCGGCGAGCGCGGCGCCGACGGAGGCGATCTGCGCCGGGAGCGAGCGGCCGAGGAGGTCGTCGAGCACCCACCACACGCCGAAGGCGACGAGGCCGAGCAGCGCAGACGCGGCGAGCATCTGCACGACGGCGGTCAACGTGCGGCGGCCCTCGAGGCTGCCCTCCAGCAGTCCTCGCACCCTCCACGTCTGCCCCGCCGTCATGACGACGTTGCCGGCGACCGTGCCGAGCACGAGGCCGGCGATCCCGAACGGCTTGTAGAGCGCGACGCTGACGATCACGTCGACGACCATGTTCGCGATCGCGAGCGCCGTCGGGATCCACGGGCGCTGGAGCGAGAAGAACGTGCGCGTCAGCAGGAGGTTCGCGCCCGCGAACGGCAGGCTGAAGGAGAACCAGAAGAGCGCCGTGGAGACGATCTCGGTCGAGTGCGGGCCGAAGTCGCCGCGCTGGTAGACGAGCCGCGTGATCGGCGTCGCGAGCACCGCCGTGAAGACCGCGGCCGGGATCAGCAGCAGGTAGATCTGCCGCACGCCGGAGGCCATCGTGCGGCGCAGGCCCGGCAGGTCGTGGTTGGCGGCGAAGCGGCTCAGCGTCGGGAACAGCACCGTCGCGAGCGCGACGCTGAACATCCCCTGCGGAAGCATGTAGACGCGGAACGCGGCGTCGATCGCGCGCGGCGCCTGCTCGGAGACGAGCGTGCCGAGCGACGAGTTGATCAGCAGGTCGAAGTTGATGACGCCGAGCCCGATCGTCACCGGCAGCATCAGCCGGAAGACGCGCGCGACGCGCGGGTCGCGCCAGTCGAACGCCCACTCGAAGTGGAAGCCGACCCGCGGCAGCATCGGCAGCGACATCAGCAGCTGCACCGTCGTGCCACCGAGCACGCCGATCGCGTACGCGTACATCTCGTTCTGGCCGTGGAACAGCGGCTTCAGCAGCACGAGCACGACGACGATCACGACGTTCCACACGAGCGGCGCGATCGCCGGAATCGCGAAGTGCTCGTACGAGTTGAGGATCCCGACGACGAGCCCGTTGACGCCGAGCAGCAGGACGATCGGGAACAGCACGCGGCTGAGGCCGATCGTCAGCTCGTTGAGCTGCGCCGTGAACGTGTCGCCCGTGAACAGCGGCATGATCACGCCCGCGAAGAGGATGAACAGCGCGGTGATCGCACCGAGCGCCGCGAGCATCACGAACAGCAGCGTCGAGGCGAGCCGCGCGGCGTCGCGCTTGCGCCCGTGCGCGATCTGCTCCATGAAGACCGGCACGAACGCCGCCGACAGGGCCGCGTCGGCGAACAGGCTGCGCACGAGGTTCGGGACCTGGAACGCGATCGTGAACGCGGAGAAGGGGCCCGAGGTGCCGAAGTAGCTCGAGGCGATCACCTCGCGCACGAGCCCGGCGATGCGTGAGAGCCCCGTCGCGACGGAGAAGATCGCCGTGTTGCGGGCCAGTCCGCGGGCGCGTCTCGTCGGCTCCGCGGGCGGAACGGCCGGGCTCTCCGTCTCGGTGGTCACGAGCGCGCTATAGTACGGCGCGCCGCGGCCCTGACCGCGGCCTCTCTACGTCATGGCCAACATTCACTCACAGAAGAAGCGCATCCTCCGCGCGGAGCGTGAGCGGCTCGAGAACCGCCGTTACACGTCGAAGGTCAAGACCCTCTTCCGGCGCCTCGAGGCTGCCATCGGCGAGGGCGGCGACGCGGCCGACGCGGAGCCCGCCCACCGCGAGCTGGTCACGACGATCGACAAGGCCGTCAAGCGCGGCGCGCTGCACAAGAACACGGGCGCGCGCAAGAAGTCGCGCGCGGCTCGCACGCTCGCGTCGCGCGAGTCGTAGCTCGTCCCTCGGCTACGTCCGCAGCGCCGTCTGGCGGATGCCGGCGCTCGCCAGGCAAGGACGCAGCCGGTGTGGCGTGTATACGCCGAACCGGCGAGGACGCCGCATGGCGAGATGCCGGCGCCGTCAGGCGGCGATGCGGGCGATGGCCTCGATGGCGAGCGTGTCCTCGTCGAGGCCGCCGCGGCTCCCCCCGCGCGAGGCCAGCTCCAGGTCGGCGACGATCGCGAGCGCGTCGCGCAGGCCCGTGACGTCGCTGCGCTGGACGTCGGCGACGAAGCGCTCGGCCGCCCTCGGGGGCATCCGCAGGCCGCGACGCACCTGCGCGGCCGACTCGCCCGCGGCGAGACGCGTCGCGACTTCAAGCGCGTCTCGCAGGCGCCGGGCGATCGTGAACAGCAGGCCGGCCAGCCGCTCGCCCTGATCGCGCAGCTCGAGGTAGGCGCGCGTGGCGGCCGCGCCGTCGCGCGCGACGAGCGCGTCGGCGAGCGTCCAGCTCTTGCGCTCGGCCGAGCCGGCCGTCATCTCCTCGATCTGCTCGGCGTCGAGCCGGATCGGAGCGGCGCGATCCGCCCCGAGCTCGAGCGCGAGCTTCTCCAGCTCGCGCATCAGCCGCTGTTGGCGCTCGCCGACGTGCTGGACCAGGACCTTCGCCGCCGGGAGATTCAGATCCACTCCGAGCTGCGCGGCCTGCGCCGAGGCCCATTTCGGCAGGTCCCACGGCTTGACGTTCTGCTCCTGGCTGACGTCACCGCCGGCCTTGCGCACCGCCTCCGCGAGCCCCTCGGGGATCTTCGTGCGCCCCTCCTCGCGGCCGAAGAAGACGACCGTCGTGTCGGGCGGGAGGCTCGCGATCGCGGGCGCGACCAGCGCCAGGTCGGCGGCCTTCCAGCGCTCCACGCCGTCGACGATCAGGAAGCGGCGGCCGAGCGCGAACGTCATCGCCGACAGCGCTCCCGCCACCGCCTCGGCAGTCGCCGTCTCCCCCTCGAACACCTCGACCCCCTGCGCCCCGCTCTCCCCCTCCGCGAGCGCGCGCAGCCTCGCGCGGCGCTCGGCGATGCGGCCGTGGTCGTCGCCGTGGATCAGGTAGGCGGGCTTGAACGCGGGCACGGGCCGAGTCTACGTGCGCGGACGGCGCCGCAGCAGCCAGCGCGCGAGCAGCGCGGCGAGCCCGATTCCGGCGTAGCTCGCGACCAGCCTGAGCGGGCCGGGCAGCGCGAGCGCGACGCTCGCGTGCGGAACGCTCGCGGCGACGTGGGCGACCCAGCCGACGTACGCGAGCAGGTACGCGTTCAGCGCGTTGAGCGGGAGCGCGAGCGCCGGCGCGAGCTGGCCGAGCGCGCCGGCCAGCATGCCGAGCCAGGTGATCGGCGCGATCGCGGGTGCGGCGAGCAGGTTCGCCGGCAGCCCGACGAGCGAGAGCTGCGCGAAGTGGAAGGCGAGCAGTGGTGCGGTGCCGAGCGTCGCCGCGAGCGACATCGCGGTCGCGTCGGCGACGGGCGCGGGGACGCGGCGCCCGCGCAGCGTGCCGCGCACGCCGGGCGCGAGCAGCGCGATCGCGACGACGGCCGCGAAGGACAGCTGCCAGCCGGGGTCGCCGCTCGCGCGCGGGTTGAGCGCGAGCGTCGCGGCCGCGGCCAGCAGCAGCGCGTACCAGCGCGACGCGGGCCGGCCGGCGAGCGCGGCGACGGTCGTCGCCGCGCCCATCGCGCCCGCGCGCTGGATCGACGGGCCGGCGCCGGCGAGCGGCACGTAGAGCGCGATCAGCGCGAGCGCGCCCAGCAGCCGCCCGCGCAGGCCAAGGCCCGCCCACGCGAGCAGCGGCAACGCGAGCGCCAGCAGGAGCGCGACGTTCTGCCCGCTCGCGGCCAGCACGTGCGCGAGCGAGGAGACGCGGAACTCCTTGCGCGTGCGCTCGTCGAGCGCCTCGTCCTGGCCGAGCGTCATGCCGCGCAGCAGCGCTGCCTGCGGCGCGGGCAGGCCGGCGCTCAGCGCCCGCTCCGCACGCGTGCGGATGCCGTCCACGAGCCCCATCGGACCGCCGCGGGCTGCCCCCGTCGCCGTGGCCCCGTCGAGCGAGATCGCCGCGTGTGCCCCGCGTCGCGCGTAGTGCCGCTCGAACGGGCCGAGTGCGCGCAGACGCCCGCGCACCTCCATGAGCGCACCCGTCGGTGCGGCGGACCAGGCGGCGCGCCGGCCGATCCGCAGCATCACACGCTCGCCGATGCCCGCGGCGGGCTCGGACGTCGAGTCCGCAGGCGTGCCGCCCGCGCGCACGAGCGAGCGCAGCTGCACAAGCGCCGTGTGCCCGTAGCGCACCGGCCGCGGCTGCTCCAGCAGGACCACGCGCGCAACGACGGTCGCGCCGAACAGCGGCGGCAGCTGCGTGCGGTCGAGCGCGGCGAGCCGCGCCTGACCGCCGAGCGCGCCCGCGAGCGCGGCGCCCGCAGCCAGCAGCGCAAGCGTGGGGCGGCCGCCGAGCGCGGCCGCCGTCAGCGCGCACAAGAGCACGAGCCGCGGGGCGAGCGGCGCCGCGAGCAGACCGGCCACGAGCGCAGCCAGCACGAGGTGCCGCGGGTGCGCACGCAGCGCGTCGAGGCCGCTCACTGCCCCAGCTGGGCGCGGATCGCGGCGAGCTTCGCGGCGCCGATGCCGCTGACCTCGTCGAGCTCGTCGACCGAGGCGATGCCGCCATGCTGCTCGCGATACGCGACGATCTTCGCGGCGATCGCCGGGCCGACGCCGTCGAGCTGCTCCAGCTCCTGCTCGGTGGCGGTGTTGAGATCGAGCGCGAGCGGCCCATGCGGCGCCGTCGTGCTTGCCCCTGCGCCGCTCCCGCCGGGCGCCGCCGTCGCCGCGGCCCCATGCCTGCTCGCACCGCGCGCAGGCACGACGACCTCTCCCCCGTCGACGACTCTCGCGGCGAGGTTGACGCCGACCCGGTCGGCGTCATGCGTCAGCCCGCCCGCGCGGCGGACGGCGTCGTAGGCGCGGGCACCGGCGGCCAGGCGGTAGACGCCGGGGCGGCGCACCTCCCCCTTGACGTCGACGACGAGTTGGACGCCACCCGTGGCCGTCGCAGCGGCGGACCCCGTGCCCGTGCCCGTGGCGCCTGCGGAACCGAGCCCGTCGGGCGCGCCCGACCGCGAGGTCGTGGCGAGCGTGGCAGGCGCTGTCGGAGCAGGCCTGTCTCCCGCGCCCGAGCGCAGGAAGCGCGCGCCGATCAGCAAGACGGCGACCGCGAGCGCGGCGCAGATCGCGAGCTGCGGCTTGGAGGTCGACGGCACCCCCGCGACGCTACGCGGCGTCGTGTTGCGCGACACGCGCAGATCGCCAAATGAGCGTGGCGAAGCGCGCGCGATGCCGGCGACGAGGCGGGCGTAGCCGCCGCGTCCGTCGCTACTTCACGACGAGATTCACGAGCTTGCCGGGCACGACGATCGCCTTCACGACCTCATGGCCGTCGACGTGCGCCCGCACGTTCGGCTGCGCGCGCGCAAGCGCCTCGAGCTGCTCGCGCGAGGCGGACGCCGGTGCGGGAACGCGGTCGCGCACCTTGCCGTTGACCTGGCAGACGAGCTCGAACGTGTCCGACTCCAGCAGCGCCGGGTCCGCGGAGGGCCACGGCTCCTCCCACACGCGTCTGCCGGTGAGCAGCTCGTAGACCTCACTCGCGACGTGAGGGGCGAACGGGAAGACGAGCGAGGACGCCGTCGCGACCGCGAAGCGCTGCGCCTGCGGCGATGCCGACTCGCGGTGGCGGTAGACCTCGTTCACCAGCTCCATCACGGCGGCGATCGCGGTGTTGAAGGCGAAGCGACCGGCCATGTCATTCGTGACCTTGTCGATCGCCCAGTGCGCCTTCCGCGCGAGCACCAGGTCGGCATCCCCCAACGCAGCGGCGTCGGGCGATGTGACCGGCGCGGCCTGCGCACCAGGTGCCTCCGCCAGCTCGACCCCCGCCCGCCACAGCCGCGCGAGGAAGCGGTGCACGCCCTCGACGCCCTCGTCGGACCAGTCGGCGTCCTGGTCGGGCGGGCCGATGAAGAGGATGTAGCAGCGGGCGGTGTCGGCGCCGTATCTGTCGACATAGGTCGCCGGGCTGATCACGTTGCCCTTCGACTTGGACATCTTCGCCCCGTCGCGCGTGATCATCCCCTGCGTGAAAAGCGCCTGGAAGGGCTCCTGTGCGTCGAGCAGCTCCATGTCGGCGAACGCCTTCGTGAAGAAGCGCGCGTACAGCAGGTGGAGGATCGCGTGCTCGACGCCGCCGATGTACTGGTCGACGGGCATCCACTCGGCGAGCACTCTGCGGTCCCACGCGGCGTCGTCGTTGCTCGCGTCGCAGTAGCGCAGGAAGTACCAGGAGGAGTCGACGAACGTGTCCATCGTGTCCGTCTCGCGGCGCGCCGGGCCGCCGCAGGATGGGCAGTCGACGTTGACCCACTCCTCGACGGCGGCGAGCGGCGACTTGCCTCTCGGCTTGTAGTCGGTGACGTCGGGCAGCTCGACCGGCAGGTCCTCCTCCGGCACGGGCACCATTCCGCACTGCGGGCAGTGGACGATCGGGATCGGACAGCCCCAGTAGCGCTGGCGCGAGACGAGCCAGTCGCGCAGGCGGTAGTTGACGGAGGCATGGCCCTTGCCCTCGCGGTCGAGCCAGACGACGATCGCCTCGAGCGCCTCGCGGTTGCCCATCCCGTCGAAGTCGGGATGGCTGTTGACGAGCGGGCCGTCGCCGCTGTAGGGCAGCTCCTCGCCGCCTTCGATCACGCGGCGGATCGGCAGGTCGTACGCCTGCGCGAACGCGAAGTCGCGCTCGTCGTGCCCAGGGACGGCCATGATCGCGCCGGTCCCGTACTCCATCAGCACATAGTCGGCGACGTACATCGGGATCTGCTCGTCGTTGACCGGGTTCGTGACGGTGCGGCCCAGCGCGACGCCCGTCTTCTGCTTGTCGACGTCGCCGCGCTCCTCGTTGGACTCCGTCAGCGCGTGGTTGACGTAGTCGCGCACGGCCTGCTCCTGCGGCGTACCCGCGACGAGCTTCAGCACGTCCGGGTGCTCGGGCGCCATCACGAAGAACGTCGCGCCGAAGAGCGTGTCGGGGCGGGTCGTGAAGACGGGGTAGTCGATCCCCAGCTCGTCGCAGCGGAACGTCACCTCGGCGCCCTCCGAGCGGCCGATCCAGTTGCGCTGCATGACCTTCACGTTGCCGGGCCAGTCGATCGCGTCGAGGTCGTCGAGCAGGCGGTCGGCGTAGTCGGTGATGCGGAAGAACCACTGCTCGAGCTGGCGCGCCTCGACGACGGCGCCGCAGCGCTCGCAGGTCCCCTCGGCCGTGACCTGCTCGTTGGCGAGCACCGTCTGGTCGTTCGGGCACCACTTGACCGCGGCCTCCTTGCGGTAGGCGAGGCCGCGCTCGTGGAGCTTGAGGAAGAGCCACTGCGTCCAGCGGTAGTAGCGCGGCTCGTGCGTGCCGAACTCGCGCGTCCAGTCGATCGAGATCCCCCACTGGCGGAACTGGCGCTGGAAGGACTCGATCGAGGAAGCGGTCGAGTCGCGCGGGTGGACGCCCGTTCTGATCGCGTGGTTCTCGGCCGGCAGGCCGAACGCGTCGTAGCCCATCGGGTGCAGGACGCGCCGGCCGATGCGGCGGTTGAAGTGCGCGACCGCGTCGCCGAGCGCGTAGTTCTTGAGGTGCCCCATGTGCGGCTCGCCGCTCGGGTAGGGCAGCATCTCGAGCACGTAGTAGGACTCGCGCCCGTCGGGGTCGTTGGAGACCTCCCACGTGCGCTCCTGCGCCCACGTCTCCTGCCACCTGGGCTCGATCGCCTTCGGGTCGTAGCGCAGCTCGCTCATCGGAGCGAGCAGGTTATCGGGCGACCCACAGCCGACGGCCCGTCCCGTGGTCCTCGTCGCGCGGCGGCTCCCGCGGCCCGCGTCTACGATCGGACGATGCGGCGGCTTCTCCTGCTCGTCGGCGCGATCGTCTTCGTCGACCTCATGTTCTACGCGGCGATCACGCCGCTGCTGCCCTGGTACGCGGACCGCTTCGACCTGTCGAAGACGGGCGCGGGCGTGCTTGCCGGGTCCTACGCCGCCGGCACGCTGCTCGGCGCCCTGCCGAGCGGCTGGCTCGCGACGCGGCTCGGCAGTCGCCGCACGGTGCTGATCGGGCTCGCGCTGATGGCCGTCGCGAGCGTCGGCTTCGCGTTCGGCCGCACGGTCGCGATGCTCGACGCGATGCGCTTCCTGCAAGGCGTCGGCGGTGCCTGCACATGGGCGGGCGGGCTCGGCTGGCTGATCTCGCTCACGCCGCCGGAGGAGCGCGGCACGACGATCGGCAAGGCGATGAGCGCGGCGCTGGGTGGACTGTTGCTCGGTCCGGCGCTCGGCGCGCTCGCGCGCGAGGTCGGGCCGGAGGTGCCGTTCGCGTCGATCGCCGTGCTCGGCGGGCTGCTCGCGCTGGCGGCGTTGCGGATCGAGGCGCCCGCCGTCGCCGCCGTGATCGAGCGACCGCTGGCGACGGCGCTGCGAAATGGCCCCATCCGCTTCGGGATGCTGCTCGTGACGGTGCCGGCTCTCGTGTTCGGCGCGGTCGAGGTGCTCGTGCCGCTCGCGCTCGACCGGCTCGGCGCGACGAGCATCGCGATCGCCGCGACGTTCGTCGTCGCCTCGGGGATCGAGGCCGGGGCGCAGATCCTCGCCGGCAGAGCCGCCGACCGTCACGGACGGCTGTGGCCCATCCGCATCAGCCTCGCCGGCGCGCTCGCGTTCATGCTCGTCGTGCCGCTGCCAGACGCGGCGTGGCTGCTGGCAGGGGTCACGACCGTGGGCTGCGTGATGACGGGGGCGCTCAACACGCCCGCGATGGCGCTGCTGTCCGACAGCGTGGAGACGGCCGGAATCGACCAGGGCTTCGGCTTCGCGCTCGTGAACCTCGTGTGGGCGAGCGGACAGGTGATCGGCACCGTCGCCGGCGGCGCACTCGCGGCTGCGACGAGCGACGGCGTCGCCTACGTCGCACTCGCCGCCGTCTGCGCCGGGACGCTCGCCACGATGGCCCGCCGCGGCCGCCGCCCCGCACTGGCAGGCGAACGAGCATGAGATCTCACGCGCCGGCCGGTACACTTCAGGGCCTCCTGGGGCTATAGCTCAGCTGGGAGAGCGTCGCGCTGGCAGCGCGAAGGTCGTCGGTTCGAGCCCGACTAGCTCCATTGGAAGGAAGCCCCGCTGGTGCGGGGCTTCTGTCGTTTTCGGACCTCCCCCGCGTTGCCTCCGCGTCAGCGGGAGTACCAGCCGGGAGTACCAAACGTCGTGCAGACTGGGACTGGAGCGGCACAACTCCGTGTGGGATGCGCGACCGAAGCTCACAGCCTAGGAACACGACCAAGACTGCCCCTCACGCCGAAGGCTGCTCCGGTCGGATATTCGCTGCAGGATCAGCTCTTGACTTCGCGCGGCCCAAGCTGCGCGTAGTCGGCGGCCCTGGTCCTGGGCTCCCCCTTGCCGCATCTACTGCTACACCGATTTCACGCGACAACTACGCTGCGAACGCGTGAAGGGCCATCCGCGACGGCTCTGGCTACTCCCGGCCGGAAGTGTCTGTCTGACGGCGGCACTTGGTGCCTCGCTCAACCTCGCCACGGACCTTCGGACAAGCCTTGTCGCGTGGGGTGTCGTCACGATGATCGTCCTCGCGAGCTGTGTGGTCGCAGTCATCTATGAGCGGCGACGGGCAACGGAGCCACATCCTCGCGGTGCCGTGATCGCGTCATCGACAAGCACCCGCCGCAGCATTACGTCGGAAACGCACGGGCTCGTAGCTCTCCATCGTGAGGTCAGCCATAGTGATGGCTCTCACGAAAAGACGGTCGAGTTCTTCAACGAAGAAGTCGCGATCCAGTTCTTCCGTAAGGGCGACGCAGACGGGACCACGTAGATGTCGTTTGACTCCTTGCCGACCGCTATCAGCATTCGAAGCCTCGAGGATCGTGTCTCGGCCCAGCGGAGACACGCGACCACTGATCAACAGGCCCTGCTCGCGGGTGCGCTCAACAACCTCGGCATCGGCTACAGCGAGATCGGACGCCCGACGGACGCAATCGCACCCACCGAGGAAGCGCTGGAGATCCGCCGCTCCCTCGCGTCGGAAAACCCCGCCTATCTCGCCAACCTCGCGGGTGCGCTAAGCAATCTCAGCAACGTCTACTACGACACTGAGCGTCCTAACGACGCTGCGAGAGCTGCAAGTCAGGCAGCATCGATCTTCCAAACCCTATCGTCACAGAATCCCGTCTATCTCGTAGGTGCTGAGGCGGCCTACCGACGCGCTGACGAACGAGGCCACGCCGCCGCGGCCCACAACCTCGGCGTTCTGCTCCAAAACCGGGGAGATCTCGAAGGTGCTGAGGCAGCCTACCGACGCGCTGACGAACGAGGCGACGGATCCGGAGCTTCAAATCTCGGCGTTCTGCTCCAAGACCGGGGAGATCTCGAAGGTGCCGCCAAGGCTTTCAAGCGAGCAAAGGGAACGGGACGTCGGCAGCGTTAGTCGCGTGTGATCCACCTCGCTAGGCGAGCTGTAGCGATAGAGAAAACACTGCAAGTCGTCACCCACCCTGGACCGCATTTGACTCACGCCATCAGCAGCGGAGCCCGCATCGCACGCGCGCTACTCGCTGACTCTCGATCGACGAACCAGATCGGCAAGGTCCGCCCGAATGGCTTGAAGCTCGCTCAGCACCTTGGCCTCGAAGGTGTGGCGGCCGGGATCGCGGCCAGCGATCTTGAGGAGATCCAGCAGATCCACTTCCAACGCGACAGCAAGACGCTCGATCACCTCGTCTGAGGGCGGGCCGTAGTCCCCTGTCTCGATGCGCGAGAGATGGCCCGCGCTCATCGGGATCTGCTCCGCGAGGTCGCGTTGAGTGACCTTCCGCTCGCGCCGCAGCGATCGGATACGTTCGCCGAAGGCGCGCGCTCGTTCGACCTGGGACGGTGGGCGGCGGGCAGGCATCGGCATGGTCTACGGCCGTGGCGGCGCCTATCCTTGATGCATTGCGTAAGACACGGCATACTGTCGCATAAGACAACTGTTGACGGCACGCCCGAGCGCGCGAACGCTCAGGCGGCGCCCCGACCCGCGGAGGATGATCTTCATGGGAATGCCCCAGCATGGCCGCGCTCGTCGGCGACGCGCACGTAGCGCGTGCGATGCCGACGCCCTGCGCCGACCGCGAGCCTCGCGTCGGCCACGCCGGCCGACCTAGCCGTTGCGTCTTCGGCGGGCTCGTGGCCCGCCCTCTGTCCAAAAGGGTGCCCCCGCGACGCGCGAACGCCCGGGGGCATGGCACCGAAGGAGTGATCTCCGATGCGCACACACCGTATCGAGTGCAGGACACCATGTGCCGGCGTCATCGTCGGCGGCAGGGGCACCCGGCCTCTGCGTTCTTGGTCTGCGATCGGCAGCCGGCGGCTCGTTCCGTCCGGCTGCCGGCGCATCGGCGTGGAGACGATCCGATGACGCCTGCGTGCGCTGGTCGCGAGCCGCACAACCTCAAGCATTCCGCGAGCACAATGCCCTCGGCCTCGCGGTGCGAGGGCTCCGCGGACAGCGCGGCCTCTCGCAGGAGGAGTTGGGCTACCGCTCCGGGCTCCACCGCAACTACGTCGGCGCGATCGAGCGCGGCGAGATCAACCCGACGTTCCGCGTGCTGCTCAAGCTCGAACGCGGCCTCGCCGCTCCGCTCTCCGAGCTGATCGAGCTGTACGAGCGCGTAAGCGCTCGCAGCAGGGTGTGACAGTTGTACACAGTGCATCTGGTCTGCGCTGCTTTACGGTCACAGCGGGGCTGCTCGGCTGGGGCCTGCTGCCGCGTTGGGGCGCGGGGCGTTCTCGGGCTCGTGACGGACGTGTCCGGCACGAGCTGGTAGCGCTCGGAACGACGCGGCGGCGAGCTGCGGCGGTGGGCGCTCGGGCGCGGGCGTGTCGAGCGCGCGGGTGCGTTCGTTCGGTCGTGCGCGTGGCGCTCTGGTGTGCTGGCGGGTCGTGCCACACCTGGCCCGCGCGCGCGGCGCGGCGCCCAGCGCGAGGGCAAGACGGCGGCGGACGGTCGCCCCACCGGGAGGTTGGGGGGCGGCCGCCGCTTGCCACCTGCGGGTTTGGGGCCGCGAGCGACGGTGGTCGGCGTCCGCTGTACGGGATGGGGTGCGGGCGCCGAGCTGACGCTCGGTGTCGGGGGATGGAAGCCGACGTGCCGACCGGCGCTCGACGCTAGCAGGGCCGGTCGCGATCGGGCGCCGGTCGATCAGGCGCGCGGGACCCGTCCGGCGCTGCGCGGCGGCTGGGCAGCGTTCGGCTGCGTGCTGCTGTCAGCTCGCGCGGCGGTCCTTGTCCGGAGGCTCCGTGCCGGCGTCGTGTACCGCGAGCCGGCCGCGGCCCTTCTCTGCGCGATGCGTTTGGCGCTTTCTCGGCGCTCGCGTGCTGGGTTGGGCGTGGCGGGTGCGCGAACTCGGGGGGACCAAAAATCGCTGCGGCGCTACTTGGTGATCGTGGAGGTCGATGCGACACGAGCCGGGCGGCGTGGCGGTCTTGGCCGCGAGGCGTTCGTGCGCGCGTGGCCGGCTGGATCGCGTGCGGAGTCCAGAGACGCGCGCCGGGCTCGACCGCGCGTGCGGGCGGCGGGTGGCGGTGCGAATCGGCGTGGGTGGATTCTCGGCCCCGTCGCACATACAGACATGCGGAAGAAGACGCAGCGATCGACTCGGCCCGGCGGGCGCTGGGTGGTGTGGCGGGAATTCGTTGGGGTGTTTTTCGGCGGTGTCGCTACAGCAACAACATGAGGGGTTTCACGGAGGTTTTCGGCAGAGCGCCGCTGGATGGGTCCGGTGTAAGTGGGCGACATCCACACGAGCCGGGCGGCGCCAGAGCTGCTGCGCACCGGCTGGCGCTGACCGATCGGCGGGTATTTGCCTGCCGCCGGCCGCGACCAACGGGTCAAAGGCCAAAAACGATCTCGCGCCCGCGCTGGCGTCGATTGGGGGGGTACAGAACGCCGCCCGCAACGTCAATCAGGTGTCAAGCGATCTCGAAAGGAGCCGACCTGTTCGCACAATCCGCCGCTTTTCGTGAAGAAGGGGATAGACGCCTCCACAAATTGAGGGGGGTGGATTTTCGCGGTTCTGACGACGGCGGACGTTCGCCGTCCAAATCTCAAAGGAGAAGGCACGTATGTCAGCAGGTAGTCACAAGAGCGAGCCGGACATCGATCCGGTGATGGCGGCCGTGATGATGGCCGCGGCGGCGGGGGTGTTGGTCGTGTTGCTGGCCGCCGTCGAGTGGCCGGTGTTCGTGTGGTCGACGTTGCACGCGCGGCCGATGCTGCTCGATCCGATCGACGCGATCGGCGGTGGCCTGCACAACCTGTTCGCGCACGACCACTTCGGCTATCCGAGAGCGTGGCGTCCGGTCGCGCGCGAGCTGCCGCCGCGTGCGTCGTGGATCACGCTCGACATCACCGGCGCCGTGATGCTGTTCGTGAGCGCGCTGGCCGTGGGAGTGCGCCTGGAGCTGTGGAAGGGCCGGCCCAGGCTTGGGTTGCGGTCGTGGGACCCGCGCGCGAAGCTGACGCGGCGCGCGTGGGCGAGGACGCGGGATCTGCTGCACCTCCAGCGGCCCGAGCTGCCGGAGCTGTTCTTGGCGGGGCCGATCCCGTACGCGCGCGCGATCAAGAACCGCGTCATGCGGTTGCTGGCCGGCAAGCGGCGGATGCCGGACCGGCGCGGCGGCGATACCTGGCCCAGCGGCGTCCTGCACGGGACGTGGTTGTGGTCCGGGCCAGAGCTGCACCAGCTCGTGGTCGCGCCGACCGGGAGCGGCAAGACGCGCTGGGTCGTCACGACCGCGCTGGTCGAGCACGACGGCGCCGCAGTCGTGCTCTCGAACAAGACCGATGTCTACAACGCGACTGCGCGCCTGCGCGACCGGATTGGGCAGGTTGGGATCTTCGCGCCGAAGCTCGGACTTGATCCCGACCACGAGGACGCGGTGCGGTGGACGCCGCTGCGCGGCTGCGAGCAGTGGGAGCAGGCGTTGGACATGGCCCGCTGGATCTACGAGGCCAACCCGCATGACAGACGCGGCGAGGGCGCGGAGTTCTACGACAAGGAGGCGACCGAGATCCTGTTGCCGGCGCTGCTGCACGCCGCCGCGCTCGCCGGCCTGCGGATGCGTCGGGTCTACGAGTGGCTCGGTGCCGGCGACGGCGTGCTCGCGCTCGACGAGCCCGCCGAGATCCTCGCCGCCCATACGCTGCAGGCGGCGGCGCAGTTGCGCTCGGTCCAGCACATGCACGACCGCCAACGCGGGTTCACGCTCACCGCCGCCCGCCAATGCGTGGCGGCCTACCAGCACCCGAGCGTGTGCGACTCCGACGCCGACGAGTTCGACGTCGAGGCGTTCATCCGGGGCAAGGGCACGCTGTACCTCGTCGCGCCGGAGGCCGATAGCGAGATCGTTGCGCCGCTGTTCGGCGGCCTGATCGGCCAGATTCTGCGCGCGTGCGAGGAGCGCGCGCAGCACTGCCCCAATCCGCGACGGCTGCCGCTCGTGAAGATCCTCGCCGACGAGGCCGCGCACCTCGCGCCGTTGCGCAAGCTGCCGACCTACCTCGCCGTCTCGCGATCGTGGGGCCTGCGGTGGATGGTCGTCTACCAGTCCAGCGCGCAGCTCAGACAACGCTATGGCCACGACGCCGACGCGATCCTTGCGAACACGCTCTCCAAGCTCTACCTCGGGCCGATCCACGACCAGGCGACCCGCGAGGAGCTGGCCGGCCTGTTGGGCGGCGAGGTCGTGCGCGAGGTCACGCACACCTCCGACCGCTTCGGCAACGGCGGCGGACGCTCCGAGCGCGACGGCTACCGTCCCAAGGCCGGCGCCGAGGATCTCGCGACGCTGCCCGACGGTCACGCGGTCATGGTGCACCGCAACGACCTGCCCGCGATCGTGCGCCTCGCGCACCACAACGACCAGCGCCAGCCCCGCCGCCCGCGATGATGACCGCCGCCAGCATCAAGGCAGCCGGCGCGACCGGCTACGCGGACTACCTGGAGTCCAAGACGATCGCGCCGCAGACGGGCGACTACTACCTCGGCCACGACGGCGTCCCGGCTGAGGCACCCGGCCGCTGGATCGGCGACCCCGACGCGCTGGAGCGCGTCGGGATCACCCCCGGCCCGGTCCAGCCCGACGAGCTGCGCGCACTGATCGAAGGCCGCCGGCCCGCGCTTGGCGCAGCCGGCGAGCCGGTCTGGTTGCGCAACCCAGGCCCGGACGGCACCCGCGCAGGCGGGCTCGATATCACCTTCTCGGCACCGAAGGGCGTCAGCGTCGCATGGGCGCTCGGCGAGGACCGCGCCGCGATCGAGGCCGCGCACGAGCACGCCATCGACGCCGCCTTGGGCTACCTGCGCGAGTCGGTCGAGCTGACCGTGCGCTACGACCCCGCCGCCCGCACCGTGCCCGACGCGGCCGCGCACCTGCACGCCGCGAGCTTCACCCACACGACCGCGCGCGGCGTCGGCGACACAGTGCCCGACCCGCAGCTTCATACGCACGTCGTCATCACGAGCGTCGAGCGCCACGACGGCAGCAGCGCCGCCGTCAGGTCGCGGCCGGTGTTCCGTGCCGCGCGCGAGATCGGCGCGTTCTACCGCGCGCACCTCGCCGAGGAGCTGCGCGACCTGGGCTATGAGATCGAGCCGGCCGGCAAGGACGGCCGCTACTTCGCCATCCGCGGCATCAGCGAGAAGGTCGAGCAAGCGTTCTCCAAGCGCACCGCCGAGGTCAGAGGAGCGATCCGCGAGTTCCGCGCCAGATACGGCCGCGACCCTGAACGCGGCGAGCTGCGCGACATGGCGCTCAAGACCCGCAGCCGCAAGCAGCTTCCGCGCGACCGCGCCGAGCTCGACCGCGCCTGGACCGAAACCGGCAAGGCCGTAAACGTCGATCGCGACGCGATCGACCGCGCCCGTCACGAGCGCCGCGCGCCGGCCGCCGGTCCCGAGCGCTGGGCCGAGCGCGTCGAAGTCGCCGCGACCGCACGCCGCGCCATCTTCACCGACGCTGAGCCGCGCACAGCCGCGCTCGAGTCCGCTGCCGTCGCCGGCCTCGCGCCCCGCGACGCGCTCGCCGCGCGCGAGGAGCTGCGCAACGACGGTCGCGTGCTGGACCTGGCGGACGGGCGCATGACCACGCGCCTGGTGCGCGAGTCCGAGCAGGACATCGACCGGCGCCTTCACGGCATGGCCGGCGACCGCGCGCAGGCGATCGACAGCGCGGCGCGCGAGCGCGGGATCGCCACGGTCGAGCAGCGCCTTGGCGGCGAGCTGTTCCCGGAGCAGCGCCATGCGGTTGAGACGATCACCGGCCCCGGCCGCGCATCGGTCCTGATCGGCCCGGCCGGGACCGGCAAGGGCGTCGTGATCGACGCCGCCGCCCAGGCCGAGCGCGAGGCTGGCCGGGAGGTCTACGGCGTCGCGGTCGCCGGCCGTACCGCGCAGCGCCTCGGCGAAGCCTCCCCGGCGCTCGAAGGGCGCACGCGGACGATCGACAGCTTCGTGACCGCGCTCGACGCCGGCCGCCTGCACGTCGACCACCGCACCACCGTGTATGTCGATGAGGCCGGGATGGGCGACACCGCCCGCCTCGCTCCCCTCGTGGCCGCCGTGGACGAACGCGGCGGACGCCTGGTCGCGATCGGGGATCACCGCCAACTGCCGGCGATCGGCGCTGGCGGCATGTTCGAGCACGCCGCCGGCACCGTCCCCACGGCCGAGCTTGCCGAGGTCCGCCGCACGCAGGACCCGGCAACCAGGGAGGCGTGGCGCGAGCTGCGCGACGGCGACCCCGCCAAGGCGATGGCGCACTTCTACGCGCGCGGCGACCTCAGATTCGCGGACACGCGAGAGCAGGCCGTCGAGCGCGCCGCCCGTCGCTATGACGAGCTGGCACGCGAGCACGGCCACCAGCACGTCACGCTCATGTCCGACGCCTCGAACGTCGAGATCGACACGCTGAACCTGCGCGTCCAGCAGCTCCGGCACGAGCGCGGCGAGCTGACCCCGGAGGCCGTCGAGCACCCCGACGGGCACCGGCTGCACGGGAACGACCGGATCGTCTGGACCGAGCCGATGCGGCTCGACGGACAGGGGCCGCGCGTCGAGAACGGCCAGCAAGGAACGATCACGACCGCCGACCCCGACAGTGGCCGGCTGACCGTCCGGCTCGACGCCGGCCCGGATGTGCAGCTCGGCGGCGAGCAGGTCGGCTCGCTGCGGCTCGCCTACGCGGCCCACATCACCCGCGAGCAGGGCGCGACCGTCCGCGAGGGCGTGGCGCTCACAGGCGGCTGGCAGACCAGCCGCGAGGGCGTCTACGTGCAGGCGTCCCGCGCAAGCGACCGGATCGAGTTCCACATCTCACGCGAAGACCTCAACTCACCCGACGACGAGCAGCGCGTCCGTCAGCTCGCCGCCCGCGTCGAGCGCAGCGACGCGCAGACACCCTCGATCTCACAGCCACTCCACGATCCCTACCGCGACCCTGGCGACCAGCACGGCCGCGAGCGCGTCGAGCGCTACCGGCCGCCCCGGCCACCCGAGCGCACCCCGGCGCCGACGATCGACCGCACCCCGGAGATCGCGCCATGAGCACCGCCACCAAGCGCGTCGCGATCAGTCTCACCGTCGCCGAGCGCGACGAGCTGCAGCAGCTCGCCCACCAGGCCCACGAGCCTGATCGCCACCACCGCCGGCCGGCTCGTACGCACCGCGCTCACCGAAGGCGGCGCGCAGCTCGACACGCGGCCCGCACGCCGCGCCGGCCCGCCGCGCCCACGCGGCACCAAGCGCCCGCAGGCGCCCGCCGCCGACACGCCCGCGGACGCGATCGACACGCTGCGCGCCCGCTACCCGCGCGAGCTGCGCCACCTCCCCACCGACCTCGACGGCGACACCTACCTCGCCGAGCAGACCACCGCCTTCACCGCATGGCGCGCCCGCCTCGACGACGCCGGCCCCGACGCCGACCCCCGCGAAGCGCTCGCGTTCGCCTACGAGCTGGACACCTTCGCCACCCGCCTACAAGACCGCGCACGACGCAGCGGGTGAACCCGCATGGAAGCCAACCGCCCACAGCTCGACCCGTCTCCTCAACCGCCCGCGAGACGGCGCCTCACCCGCGACGACGTGATGACCGCCGCCGAGGTCGCCGGCGTCCTCGCGATGCCGAAGTCCACTGTCTATGAACTCGCCCGCCGCGGCGAGCTGCCCTGCGCCCGCCTTGGGCGCACGGTCCGGTTCCTGCGCGACGACGTAGAGGCGCGATTGCGCGGCGCCCAGCCTTCGGTTTAAGAGCGGAACCACCGCCGGCAGGCTGCTGCGTGGCGTGGAAAGCAAGCGCAGCGTCGGGGCGTCGGCCTGGCTGCTGCTCGTCGTCCAAGGAGAGAGCCTGAGCATCCCCGTTGCAGACGCGCGCTCGGAGCAGGCAACAGTAGTCATCAGAGGAATGTCGTCGACGAACCTGGACCTCGTGCGCTCAAATCTACGAGGCCATGGGACGTGGTGACTACAACTCCGCCGCGTGGGCGCGCCCAGAGTGCACGCGCTACGAGTTGTCATCGGGCACGTCGTGGTCGGTGCGGGCGGTGTCCGACGCTGCCCGCTCTCGGAGAATGGCGCCCAAGCGCGGTCCATGCTTCTGGGCTAGGCGGGTCAGCATCTCTTCAATGCTCGTGCGAATAGGGTCGAGTACGGATGAGCGATATAGGAGTGCTACTGCATACACGGCGGGCGAAAGCGCCATAACCATGCTGACCACAAGCCCGATCCAGACGATTACGAGTAGCACATCGCTAGGGGCATCCCGGGCAAGAGCAGCGAATGCGCACACCTCGGCAGCGGTCGGAAGAATGACAGCAACCAGCAGCAGGGGGACGATCACTCGGTTGCGGAAGATGCGCAGAAGCTCGCGAGCGATGATCGGAACAGACGTTTGAACGAACTTGCGCTCCGCTGCGTCAGGCTCGCTACCTTCCGCTGACTTTAGGGCGCCGCGAGCCCCTTCCGTCGCTTGGTGCTCCAATGTCTCAAACCATGCCGCGATCTGCTTGGCGAGTGCCGCCAACTGCACTAGATAAGCGAGGAGCAGGACTGGAGTGACGGTCGCGGCCGTCGCGTAGAAAGCACTCTGTGCACCGTCGAGCGCGGCTATAGGAAGCTTAGTCATAGGGTCCTCACGGACTGCCTCGTGCCACACCGAAGACGATTGGCTCCCGCCGATGAAGGGCGCCGACGAGGATCAACGGCTCGATCTCCGCCCACAGCTCATCTCAAGGCGAGACGGCATCTCCACGACCTCCGATCCTCGCCCACACCGCCGACAGATTCGAGATCAGCCCCCCAAGTCCTTTATTTTGAAAGACCTTCTTTAGTTAGTCGATGCCGTGCGCCGCGTTCATCGCGGCCACGGCACCCGCGTCGAGCTTGGAGTGCAGATAGCGATTCGTCGTCGCGAGGTTGGCGTGCCCGTAGAAGTCGCGGATCGTGATGAGGTCGACGTTGTTACGCGCGAGCACGGACCCGGCCGCGTGCCGGAGGCCATGCAGCTTGAGCGGGCGCAAGCCGGCGGCTCTGGCCGCGCGCTTGTATCGTCGGCGCAGCGCCGAGCCATCGAGCCGTTGGCCGAAGCGGTTGCAGACCACATAGTCATCCGGTGAAGTGAACTCGTAGCGTTGCCCGAGCCGCGCAAGCGCCTCGGCGGCGGGGCGGGCGACCGGCACGTTGCGTGTGCGCCCGCTCTTGGGCGCCTTCTCAACACCCGCGCTCACTGCCTTCTCGACGGTCACGATGACGTCTGAGAGGTCGGGCAGGAACCGGACGTGGCGCCAGCGCAGTGCGAGCAGCTCGCCGAGCCGCAGACCTGAGAAGAACATCAGCGCGAACGCCGCTGCGTCCTGCTGATCCTCAGCGGCACAGGCGGCCAGCTCGTCGGCGCTCTCGGCTACCGACCGGCCCTTGTAGTGCTTCGGCGCTCGGTGCTTCCCCGCTCGCACACACGCACGAGGGCTTCGATCTCGTGGCGCTCGTAGTGGTCGAGCGGCGCGGGCGGCGGCTGAAAGCGCTTGTCGGTGCCGCTAACCGGGTTGACCGTCACCTGATCCCCGTAAGTGTCCGGCCGCATCGCGTAGTTGAAGATCGCGTGCAGCAACGCGCGGTACTTGTTCACGTTCGGCGCGGGCATCCCCTCAGCGTCGAGATCGCTCAGGAACCGCGACATCTCGCGGGTGGTGATCTCGGCCACCGGCCTGTCGCCGAAGCGCTCCATGATCCGGCCGCGCGTGACGCCTCTCCCCCGCTTGTGCGGCTGGCCCGGGTCGCACAACAGCGAGCGGTTGTCGCGCAGCGTCGCGGGCGCGGCGCCCTTCACGTCGCGCTTCCACGTCAGCCACTCCTCGGCGACACGCCAGAAGGTGACCAGCTCGCCGAGCGCTGCCGCCCACGCCGCCTCGGCCTTCTCGCGCTCGACCTCCTCCACCGTCTCGGCCGCCGCGACGTGGACGGTGCGCGGGTCGAGCCAGCCGGCCGGCGTGCGCCCCCGGCGCTTGCGCCACGCGCCGCTACGAGGGTCGCGCTCCATCCACGCTTGCCCGAGCCGACGCTTCACCTGACGGCCGCCTGACTCGCGCCACTTCGCTTCGTAGTAGGCGCCGTCCGCGGTCTTCGCCGGGACGATCACGATGGCCGGTGCGACGGTGGACATGACACTAGGAGGGATTGGCGAAACTCGCAACGCCACGTGGTAGCGGGCGTTTCGAGGCCGAGAAATTCGGCCGGACCCCACGTATTCGTGGCGGTTACCCCACCCGGTTCTGTCCGGTCGGTCGGGTAGATTTCCCTGTAGATAAGG
>DASRXW010000077.1:0-37707 GCA_035654055.1 Conexibacter sp. | reverse complement strand
GGCGACGCGTGCCTCAGGGAAGCGAAAGCTGTTGATACGCCGTGCTTTGAAACGAGAGCCGGTGCAGCGGCGACACACCGAGCCGTTCGATCGCGGCGCGGTGCTCGCGGGTCGCGTAGCCGACGTGGCCGGAGAACTCCCAGCCGGGATGGAGCGTGTCGGCGCGTCGCATGTAACGATCGCGCGTGACCTTCGCGATCACGGACGCGGCCGCGATCGCGCCGCTGAGCGCGTCGCCGCCGACCACCGCCCGCTGCTCATGGCCGACGTCGGCCACGGGAAAGCCGTCGCTGAGGCAGATGCAACCCTCTCGCGCGACTCGCGCGAGCGCATCGCGCAGCGCGGCGAGGTTCGTGACGTGCAACCCACGCCGGTCGATCCCCGGCGCGCAGCGCGAGACGACCGCGACCTGCGCGGCCGTGCGCAGGATCACCGGGTAGAGCTGCTCGCGCCGCGCCTCCGTCTGCTGCTTGGAATCGTTGAGCGCCGCCAGCGCGCGCACGTCGCCGGGGCTCAACCGCTCGTAGTCGAACAGCACCGCTGCAGCGACGAGCGGACCGGCGAGGCAACCGCGACCCGCCTCGTCAGCACCGGCGACGAAGCGGACGCCGAGCGAACGGTCGAACGCAAACAGCTTGCGAGCCGGCGGAGGCGCTCTGCGTTTGCGCGGGAGGCTGGCGGTCGCGCTCACGAGAGGAGTTCTACCGCGACGGGAAGACAGTGCCGGCTACAGAAGCCCGACTTGCTTCGGCGGCCAATAGCTGAAGAACGCATCGCCGATGATCCAGCCGCGCGGAACGGGACCCCAGTAGCGGCTGTCGTCGGACGCTCCGCGATTGTCGCCCATCATGAAGTAGTGGCCCGGCGGCACCGTGATCGTGCCGAGATTGCAGTCGGGGCCGCCGCCACAGGGACGGATGAACGGCTCTCTCTGCTCCACGCCGTTGCGCACGGCGTGCCCGTCGCGCACGGCGATCCGATCGCCGGGCAGCCCGACGACGCGCTTGATGAAGTTCTGGTCCGAGCGGATCGACGTCGGTCTCGCGCACGGCGCGTGGCTCTGCGGACCTTCGTAGAAGGGACCCTGGCCCGGGTTTCCGCACTCGTTCACGTCCGCCCCGTGCGGCGGGTGGAAGACGACGATGTCGCCGACGCCGGGCGCGGCGAAGCGGTTCCCGATGCGGTTGACGATCACCCGTTCGCCGACCGCGAGCGTCGGCTCCATCGAGCCGCTCGGGATCCGGTACGGCTTGACGACGAACGCTTGGACGACGAGCGCGATGCCGAGCGCTACGGCGACGACGAGTACGAGCTCGAGCAGCGAGCTGGAGCCCGACTTGCCCTTCACTCGTTGTCGGAGTCGGACGCCTCGGCCGTGTCCGACGCCTCGGCGGCGGGCGCCTCGGCGGGAGCGTCGGCTTCAGCGACCGGCACGTCGGACTCGACGGAAGCCGCGGCGTCCGCGTCGGCGAACTCGACCGGAGCCGCCGGCTCGTCGGGCCCCGGCGCGTGCAGCAGCTCGCGCTCGATGACCTCCTCGGGGCCGATCGAACGGCGCTCGCGGACGCGGGCGCGCTTGCCGACGCGGTCGCGCAGGTAGTAGAGCTTCGCGCGCCGCACCTCACCGCGGGCCGCCACTTCGATCTTCTCGATCTTCGGCGAATGCAGCGGGAACGTGCGCTCGACGCCGACGCCGAACGACTGCTTGCGGACCGTGAAGGTCTCGCGCACGCCGTGTCCCTGCCGCTTGATGACGACGCCCTCGAAGACCTGCGTGCGACGACGGGTGCCCTCGATCACCTGGAAGTGAACGCGGACGCGATCACCTGCGTCGAAGGACGGAAGGCGGCGCAGCTGGGCGCGCTCGAGGCTGTCGATGACCGTGCTCATAGGAAGGAATTGGCGGCCTCCGGGCCGCTTGGCCGGCGGCTTCGGCCCGCCGGCTGGGGAATGGTAGCGGACCGGCTCAGGTGGGGTCGTCTTGACGTCGTCGCTCTGCTTCCGCGCGCAGCTGGCTTTGCTCGCGACGCCATTCGCGCACGCGCGCGTGGTGCCCGGACAGCAGCACCTCGGGCACCGTCCAGCCGCGCCACTCGGCCGGTCGCGTGTAGTGCGGGTACTCGGGCGCGCCGTCGAGCGCGGCGCTGTAGGACTCCTCGTGCGCGGACTCGGCGTGGCCGAGCGCGCCGGGCAGCTTGCGCAGGACGGCGTCGGCGAGCACCATCGCCGCCAGCTCGCCGCCGGCGAGCACGTAGCGGCCGATCGAGATCGACTCGCTCGCGAAGTGCTCGACGATCCGCTCGTCGAAGCCCTCGTAGCGGCCGCACAGGAGCGTCAGCGCCGGCTCCGCCGCGAGCTCGTCGACGAGCGCGTCGTCGAGCAGGCGCCCGGCCGGCGCGAGCGCGATCACGCGGCGGTCCGCGCGCAGCGCCACGGGGTCGGCGTCGTAGCGGACGCGCAGCGCCGCCTCGACGACGTCGACGCGCAGCACCATGCCGGCGCCTCCGCCGAACGGCATGTCGTCGACCTGGCCGCCTGTCAGCGGCGTCGTGTCGCGGTAGTTGAGGCAGTCGAGCGTGTGGCCCTGCGCGACCGCGTTCTCGACGTGGCGCTGCGTGCGGAACCACGCGAACGCCTCGGGGAACAGCGTGAAGACGTCGAGCTCCATCACTCCTCCCCCAGGAACGCGAGGTCGACGTCGATCCGGCGCGCGTCGACGTCGACCGTGCGCACCGCGTCGCGGATCAACGGCACGAGCAGCTCGTCGCGGCCGTCGCGCGCGACGTGCAGCACCTCGCAGGAGGGCAGCGCGCGGAGCTCGCGCACGACGCCCACCTCGCGCTCACCATCGTGGACCGTGCAGCCCTCGAGCTGCTCCGGCCACCACTCGTCCTCCTCCAGCTCGGGAGCCTGCGAACGCGGCACGAGCAGGTCGCTGCCGCGCAGCGCCTCGGCGTCGCTGCGCGACGCGCAGCCGTCGAGCCGCAGGATCGGGCGCGCGTCGGTGCCGGCGCGGCGGACGATCGCCTGCTCGCGACCGGCGACGATCAGCGTGCGGCCGGCGTCGAGCAGCGCGGATCGCGGCTGGGTGACGTGGAAGCTGCCGTCGAGGCCGTGGGGTCTGCCGACGCGGCCGGCGTGCAGGAGGGCGGCGTCGTCCGTGCCGGTGCCGGGCACGAGTCGTTCTCAGTCGACGATGTCGACGAGCACGCGGCGATCCTCCTTGACCGCCGCGGCCTTCACGACGAGACGCAGGGCGTTGGCGGTGCGCCCGCCCCGGCCGATCACCTTGCCGTAGTCGTCATCGCCGACGGTCAGCTCGAGCACGAGCGTGCCGTCGTCCTCCTCGAACTCCTCCACCTTGACGGCGTCGGGCTCGTCGACGAGCTCGCTCACCAGGTACTCGAGCAGCTCCTTCATGGGACGGACGGGCGCGTCCGGCCTGTTCAGCTGCTCGCGGGGCGGCTGATGCCCTGCGTCTTGAGCAGCTTGCTGACCGTCTCCGAGGGCTGGGCGCCGCGCGCGAGCCAGGAGCGGATGCGCTCCTCGTCGAGCACGATCGTCGAGGGCTGGGTCTGGGCGTTGTAGTGCCCGACCGTCTCGATCACGCGACCGTCGCGCTTGGAGCGCTGATCGGCCACGACGACGCGCCAGATCGGGTTCTTTCGCCCGCCCACGCGGGTCAGCCGGAGTCGTACTGCCACGGTTCCCTTTCGAAGTTTTCGGTGAAGACCGACGACGGAGAGTAGCGGCTCAGCCGCCGCGGCGCACGATCAGCGGCCCTGGCGCATGAGCGCACCGATGTCGGGCGTCTTGCCCTGCGAGAGCGACTTCATCAGCTTCTGCATCTGAGCGAACTGTCTGATCAGCGCCTTCACGGCCTGCACGTTGGTGCCCGAGCCTCTCGCGATGCGGATGCGGCGCGAGCCCTTGATGAGGTCGGGGTTGCGCCGCTCGTCCGGCGTCATCGACAGGATGATCGCCTGCAGGCGGTCGAACTCGCGCTCGTCGACCCTCATTCTGCTGAGCTGATGTCCGCCGAGGCCGGGGATCATGCCGAGCAGGTTCTGCAGCGGGCCGAGCTTGCGGATCTGGCGCAGCTGGTCGAGGAAGTCGTCGAGGCCGAACTCCGACTTGCGGATCTTGCGCTCGAGCTCCTTCGCCTGATCCTCGTCGAACTGGCGCCCGGCCGTCTCGATCAGCGTCATGACGTCGCCCATCCCGAGGATGCGCTGCGCCATGCGGTCGGGGTGGAAGCGCTCGAACTGGTCGAGCTTCTCGCCGGTGGAGGCGAACAGGATCGGCTTGCCGGTGACGGCCTTGACCGACAGCGCGGCGCCGCCGCGGGCGTCGCCGTCGAGCTTGCTCATCACGACGCCGTCGAACTGCGCGACCTCGGCGAACTGCTCGGCGACGTTGACGGCGTCCTGGCCGGTCATCGCGTCGACGACGAGCAGCACGTTCGTCGGCTTCGTGACCTTCTTGATGTCGGCGAGCTCCTGCATCAGCGCCTCGTCGACGTGCAGGCGGCCGCTCGTGTCGACGATCAGCACGTCCTTGCCCTCGCGCTCGGCGCGCTCGCGCGCCCATCTGGCGATCTCGACCGGGTTCGCGTCGGTGCCCTGCTCGTAGACGTCGGCGCCCACCTGACCGGCGACCTTGATCAGCTGGTCGACCGCGGCGGGGCGATAGACGTCGCAGGCGGCGACGGCCACGGACGCGTCGTGATGCTCCTTCAAGTAGCGCGCGAGCTTTCCCGTCGCGGTCGTCTTGCCCGAGCCCTGCAGGCCGGCCATCAGGATCACCGTCGGCGGGCTCGAGGAGAACGCCAGCTCGCGCGATGCGCCCCCCATCAGCTCGGACAGCTCCTCGTTGACGATCTTGACGACCTGCTGGCCGGGGTTGAGCTGGCCGATCACGTCGCTGCCGAGCGCGCGCTCCTTCACCGCGGACGTGAACGACTTGACGACCTTGAAGTTGACGTCGGCCTCGAGCAGCGCGAGGCGGATCTCGCGCATCGCCGCGTTGACGTCGTCCTCGGTCAGCGTGCCGCGCCCGCGCACGTCGGCGAGCGTGGCCTGCAGCTTCTCGGCCAGCGTGTCGAACATCTGCGAGTGAGGCTACCGGTCGGCGGGCGGCGGGCCTCTGCCGCGGGCGAGCTCGTCGACCTTGCCGCCGAGTGCCTGGCCGATGCCGCCGAGCGCCTCCGTGAACTCCGACGGGATCACGAAGATCTTGCTCGCCTGGCCCTGTGCGAGCTTGGGCAGCATCTGCAGGTACTGGTAGCTGAGCAGCTCGCGGTCCGGCCGGCCCTCGTGGATCGCGCCGAACACCGTCTGGATGGCCTTCGCCTCGCCCTCGGCGCGCAGGATCGCCGCCTGCCGCTCGCCGGTCGCGCGCAGGACAGCCGCCTGCTGATCGCCTTCGGCGGTGAGGATCTGCGACTGCTTGACGCCTTCGGCGGTGAGGATCGCCGCGCGACGGTCGCGCTCGGCGCGCATCTGCTTCTCCATCGCCTCCTGGATCGGTCCGGGCGGGTCGATCGACTTCAGCTCGACGCGGTTGATGCGGATTCCCCAGCGGCCGGTCGCCTCGTCGAGCACGACGCGCAGCTGCGAGTTGACGTTGTCGCGGCTCGTGAGCGCGTCCTCGAGCGAGAGGCCGCCGATCACGTTGCGCAGCGTGGTGACGGTGAGCTGCTCGATCGCCTGCAGCGGGTTGGCGACCTCGTAGGTGACCGACTTCGGGTCGGTGATCGTGAAGTAGAGGACCGTGTCGATCTGCACGACGAGGTTGTCCTCGGTGATGACCGGCTGGGGAGCGAACGACACGACCTGCTCACGCAGGTCGACGAGCGGGCGGACGCGGTCGACGAACGGCACGACGATCGTCAGCCCCGGCGTGAGCGTGCGGCTGTAGCGGCCGAGCCGCTCGACGACGCCCGCCCTCGCCTGCGGGATGATGCGGATGGTGCGCGCCACCATCAGCAGCACGAACAGCGCGATCACGACGAGCACGATGAGCCCGGCCATGGAGGTCCTCCCCTGCTACTCGCTCACGAGCGCCGTGGCGCCCCGGATCTCGATCACCTGGACGGGGGTCCCCGCCTCGATGATGCGCTCCTCGTCGTAGGCGCGCGCCGTCCACACCTCGCCGTCGATCTTCACGCAGCCGACGCCCTCGTCGTTCGCGATCCGCTCGAGCACGATCGCGCGGCGGCCGACGAGCGCCGCCGTCCCCGTGCGCAGCTGCGCCGGCATGTGCAGGTGCGAGCGCGCGATCGGGCGCACGACCCACAGCATCAGCAGCGCGACGACGATGAACGTGCTCCACGACCCGACCGCGCCACCGCCGATCGCGGCCACGAGCGCCGCGACGAGCGCGCCGACGCTGAAGGGCGCGAGGAAGAAGCTCGTGGTCAGCAGCTCGCCGACGCCGAAGGCAACGGCGACGAGAATCCAGATCACCCAGGCGTCCATCTGTCAGCGAGCTTACCGCCGAGCGCGGGCGAGCGCCGCCGCCTGGGCAGTGCGTCAGCCGAGCAGCGCGCGCGCGAAGTCGTCGGCGTCGAACGGGCGAAGGTCCTCGAGCTGCTCGCCGATGCCGATCAGCTTGACCGGGATCCCCAGCTCGCGGGCGATCGCAAGCGCGATCCCACCCTTCGCGGTGCCGTCGAGCTTCGTCAGCACGATGCCGGAGACGTCGACCGCCTCGGCGAACAGCTTCGCCTGGCGCAGGCCGTTCTGCCCGGTCGTCGCGTCGACCGTCAACAGCGTCTCGTGCGGCGCGTCGGGCAGCTGCTTGGCGATCACGCGCCGCACCTTCGTCAGCTCCGCCATCAGATTGTCCTGCGTGTGCAGGCGTCCGGCGGTGTCGACGAGGATCACGTCGGCGCCGTCGCGTACGCCGGTCTGCACGGCGTCGTAGGCGACCGAGCCAGGGTCCGCGTCGGGCGCTCCCTTCACGAACGCGACGTCGGCGCGCTGCGCCCACTGCTCGAGCTGCTCGACCGCGGCTGCGCGGAACGTGTCGGCCGCACCGAGCACGACGCGTTGGCCGAGCTCCTGACGCAGGTGCCAGGCGAGCTTGCCGAGCGAGGTCGTCTTGCCGGTGCCGTTGACGCCCACCATCAGCACGACCGTCGGACTCGGCGTGAGGTCGATGCGATCCTCCCCCGTGCGCGCCGCGTCCGCGAGCAGCTCGACCAGGCGGGCGCTCAGCTGCTCTCCGCCGACGAGATCGCCGGCCTGCGCCTCCCGTTCGAGCTGCTCGACGATCTCGGCCGTCGTGCGCGCGCCGACGTCGGCGGCGATCAGCGCCTCCTCGAGGCGCTCCCACGTCTCGTCGTCGAGGTTCTCGAACAGCGTCGCCTGCAGCTCGCTGGTGAGCGCCTCGCGCGTCTTGCGCATGTTCTCGCGCAGCCGGCGAAAGAAGCCGCGGCGCTGCTCTTGACGCTCGGGCGCGTCCGCCTCGGCGGACGCAACGCCCCCCTGATCGTTCCGATCGGGCGTGATGAAGAGATCCGGCCAGTCACGTGCCATCGCGATCGGCGACGATACCAGCGTGTCGAGCCCCTCCATCGCCATCCGGCGCACGCGTGCCGACGCGCCGGAGGCGGCGCGGCTGCTGGCCGACTACGGCGCGGAGCTGGTGGCGCGCGGCCGGCCGTTCTCGCCCGTCGACCCGCCACCCGGCGCTGCCGGCGCGAGCTGGGTCGAGGTGCACGAGATGGAGCCGCCCGGTGGGGCGTTCCTGCTGTTGGAGGAGGACGGCGCGCCCGTCGCGTGCGGGGGGATGCGGACGCTCGACGGCGAAGCCGGCCTCGGCGAGATCAAGCGGATGTACGTGGTGCCGGCGGCCCGGCAGCGAGGCCACGCGCGACGACTGCTCGGCGCACTGGAGACGGCTGCGCGAGAGGCCGGGATCGCGCGCCTGCGGTTGGACACCAACGCCCAGCAGCCCGAGGCGCTGCTGCTCTACGAGGCGTGCGGCTACACGGAGATCCCGGACTACAACGGAAGCCCGACGGCCACGCATTGGTTCGAGAAGGAGATCCAGCATCGAGGCGACTGAGCGGTGCGGATCGACGTGTCTGGCAAGGACGCAGGGGTGAAGGAGTACCGGAGGTACTTCGAACCCCGAGGACGCAGCCAGGCGCGTCGAGGCGTGCTGCTCAGGCGACCTCGGCAGCCGGGGGCAGCCTGCGACTGATCATCTTCGAGATGCCGTCGCCGCCCATCGAGACGCCGTAGAGGCTGTCGGCGGCCTCCATCGTGCGCTTCTGGTGGGTGACGACGATGAACTGGGCACGGCCGGCATACTTGCGCAGCAGCGTGAGGAAGCGATCGATGTTGAGGTCGTCGAGCGCGGCCTCGACCTCGTCGAGGATGTAGAACGGACACGGCCGCGCGAGGAAGACGGAGAACAGGAACGCGAGCGCCGTCATCGACTTCTCGCCGCCGGACAGCAGCGAGAGGCGCTTCATCGACTTGCCGGCCGGCGTGATCTCGATCTCGACGCCGAGCAGGTCCTCTTCCTCTTCCTCGCGCTCCTCCGCGTCGGCGGCGGCATCTGCGTCGTCGGCCGTGGCAGAGGCGCCGTCCGCGTCGCCGTCGAGCGGCTCGCCGCCGAGCACAGGGCGCGGGCCGGCGTCCTCCCGCACGAGCCGCAGGCGCCCGCGGCCGCCGGGGAAGAGCTGCTCGGCGAGCTCCTCGAAGTTCTTCGCCGCGGCGGTGAACGTCTCCTCGAACGTCTCGCGGATCTGCCGGTCGGTGTCCCGGATGAGCGTGCTCAGCTCGCGCAGCGCCGCTTCGAGGTCACCGCGCTGGCGCTCCATCTCCTCGATGTGCGCGAGCGCCTCCTCGTACTCCTCCTGCGCGAGCGGATTGACCGGGCCGAGCTGCTCGCGGCGGCGCTGGAGGCGCTCGATCCGCTGCGCGAGCGTGGCGCGCTCGTCGTCGGGCAGCGGCTCCTCCGCCGGCTCGGGCTCGAGCCCGAGCGGCTCGGCGAGGGAGCGCAGCTCGCCATCGGCCTCGGCCATCCGGTCGCGCGCCTGCTGCGCGCGGACCTCGGCGCCGGTGACGGCCTCGCCGTCGCGCTTGAGGCGGCCGTGCAGCTCCGCCTCCTCGCGCGCGCAGGCGCGCAGCTCGACCGCGACGTGCTCGCCGGCGGCGCGATGCGCGGCCAGCTCGGCGTCGAACACCTCCATGCGGGCGGCGATCGCCGACGCCGCCTCGGCCAGCACGGTCACGAGCCGCTCGGCGCCCGGCGCGAGCGCGCGCTCGTGCTCCACGCGCAGCTCGGCCTGCGCGATGCGGCCCGTGCGCTCGGCGCGATCGCGCTCCGCACGCTCGGCGAGGCGCCGCTCGGCGGTCAGCTCCGCCTCGATCCGCGCACGGCGCACGGCGCCGGGGTGGGCGGGATCCGAATCCTCGGCGCCGCGGCGCTGGTCGATCAGGCGCGTGACGCGGCGCTCCTGCTCGCTTGCCTCGTCGTGCGCGCGCACCGCCGCTCGCAGCACTCCGTCGGCCTCGTCGCGCGCGCCGTCGGCGGTCGCGACGGCGGCCACGAGCCCCTCGACGTGCTGCGCGGCCGCGTGCTCTGCGCGCGCGGCCGTCTCGCTCTCGGACACGAGCCGGTCGCGGCGATTGCGCTCGGCGAGCACGCGCTCCTCGCCCCCGGCCGGGACCTGGCGCAGCTCGCGCCACGCGCCGATCCAGACGCGCCCGCCCTGGGTGACGGCGGTGCCGTGGAAGTCCTCACGCACGTCGGCGACGTCGGAGACGACCCAGGTGTCGGTCAGCAGCGCGGTCGCGAGCGCGAGCGTGTCGGCGGCGCCGCGCACGTGGTCGAGCAGCAGCTCGGCGTCGGGCGTCGGCGGCTTGCCCACGGGCGACGATCTGTCGTCGCCGGCACCGGTGACGAGCGCGCTGCCGCCGTCGCGGCCGGCGCGCTCGAGCAGCGCCGCGCCGGCGGCGCGATCGGCCACGACGGCCGCGCGCAGGCGCCCGTCGAGCGCCGCGGCGAGCGCGAGCTCGTAGCCGTCGTCGACGTCGAGCGCGTCGGCGAGCGCGGGCGCGCCGCCCGGCGCACCGGCATGCGCGCGCAGGAAGTGGTTCGCGGCCGCCAGCTCGCCCCCGACGCGAGCGGACTCGCGGCGGGCCGCCTCGACGGCGCGCTCGGCCTCGCGGCGTCTCGTGCGCACCGCCTCGGCGCGCTCCTCGGCCGTCGCAAGCTCGGCGCGCGCCGCGTCGACGTCGATTCGCAGGCGCTCTGCCTCGGCCTCCGCACCGGCGCGACGCTGCTCCAGCTCGGCCAACTCGCGCTCCAGAGCTGCCTTGCGGTCCTGCTCGAGCGCGACCAGCTCGGCCTCGAGCGCGGCGACGCGCTCGGCCGCCTCGGCGTCGGGGACGTCGGCTGCGGCCTGGTCGCGCAGCGCCTGCAACTCGGCTTCGTGGCGAATGATGCGCTCGCCCAGAGACGCGACCGTGGTGCGTGCGGCTTCGAGCCGCATGCCGACCCGCTCGCCGGCGGCGCGCGCGCGGTACGCACGCTCGGAGAGCGTCTCGCGCTGCTCGCTGCGCTGCTGGAGGGCCTCCTCGGCCTGCTCGCGGCGTCTGGCCACGGCCGCGAGCGCCTGCTCGGCCTCAGTGCTGCGCGCGCGGGCTGCGACGGCGGCCGCCTCGGCCTGCTCGAGCTCGATGCGGCTCGCGCGCAGCGCGTCGCGGCCCAGCTCCCAGCGCGCCTCGAGCGACTGGCGCTCGAGCCGCGCGTGCAGCTCGGCCGCTTCGGCCTGGCGCTTGAGCGGGCGCAGGCGCGAGCGCGCCTCGCGCTCGACGTCGAGCGCGCGGTCGAGGTTGTCCTGCGTGCGCGCGAGCTTGAGCTGCGCGCGGCGACGGCGCTTGCGGTGCTTGCCGAGTCCGGCCGCCTCCTCGATCAGCAGCCGACGGTCGCGCGGCTTGGAGGTGACGATCGCCTCGACGCGGCCCTGCGATACGACCGAGTGCGCCTCCTTGCCGAGGCCGGTGTCGGACAGCAGCTCGAGCACGTCGACCAGGCGGCAGCGGGCGCCGTTGAGGCGGTATTCGCCATCGCCGGAGCGATCGAGCCGGCGCACGATCGAAACCTCGGAGAAGTCGAGCCCGAGCTGGCCGTCGCCGTTGTCGAGCACCAGCTCGACCTCGGCCTCCTGGCTCGCCTTGCGGCCGTGGCCGCCGCCGAAGATGACGTCCTGCATCGTCTGGCCGCGGACGGCCAGCGGCGACTGCTCGCCGAGCGCCCACAGGACCGCGTCGGTGACGTTCGACTTGCCCGAGCCGTTCGGGCCCACGATCACGCTGACGCCCGGCCCGAACGCCAGCTTCGTGCGGTCGGGGAACGACTTGAAGCCCTTGACGGTGAGCGACTTCAGGTGCATGAAGACTCCAGGGGAATCAGGCCCGATCCGTTGAGATCGTGGTGGATCGGGGTGTCTGGCAAGGAAGCAGGGGTGAAGCCGTACGCACGTACGGCGAACGCCGATGACGCCGACCAACGGCTTCGCCGTCGGTGCCCACACCCCGAGGCGCCACGAGATCAGCGGATCGGATCACTCTCCCATAGCCTCCAGCGCGACGCGAGCGGCCTCCTGCTCGGCGTCCTTCTTCGAACGTCCCTGGCCGCGGCCGACCTCGACGCCGGCGACCGACGCATCGACGGTGAAGACGCGGTCGTGCGGCGGGCCCTCCTCCTCCGTCACGACGTACGCCACCAGCTCGCCGCGGCGCGCGAGCCGCTCCTGCAGCGCGGACTTGAAGTCGACCGGATGGTCGAGCGCCTCTCCGATCTCCGGTGCAAAGGCCTCGACGACCGCCTCCGCCGTCGTCTCGTAGCCGAAGGCGAGGTAGCACGCTCCGATCACCGCCTCGATCACGGAGGCGAGCACCCGCTCGGTGCGTACGAGCGCTCCGGCGTTCTGCCCGGAGCCGTCGGGCGCCGCCGCCCGCAGCCGCTCCGGCATCCCGATCCGCTCCGCGACCTCCATGCAGGAGCGGCCCGAAACCGCCTGCGCACGGATCTTCGTGAGCCGGCCGGCACCGAAGCGCTCCGCCTCCAGGCGCGGGTAGAGGTGCGTCGTGACGGCGAGCGAGAGCACGCTGTCGCCGAGGAAGGCGAGGCGTTCGTACGAGTCCGAGCGCCGTTCCGTCCACGACGAATGGGTGACCACCTGCCGGGCGAGGTCGTCCGGCAGCCGGTCGAGCAGATCCGCGAGGGCGCTCAGCGGTCAGGGCCCCGGCTCGCGGTCGTTGCCGGTCGTGGCGGCACTCGGGTCCGGGTCGAATTCCAGCACGAAGTCGACCGCCTGGCCGACCGTGAGGATCTTCGCCGCCTGCTCGTCGGAGATGCGGACCGCATACTGGTCCTCCAGCTCCTGCACGAGCGTGTAGAGGTCGAGCGAGTCCGCCTCGAGGTCCTCGCGGAAGCGGGTCGACTCGGCGATCCCCGTCGGGTCGATCGCCAGCTCATCGGCAAGATGGGCGCGCACGCGCTCAAGGACCTGCTCACGGGTCATTGCGGCTGGACGCTAGCCGGCGCCTCGGACGACGGGCGGTCGCCGCCGGCCGGCGGCGACCCGCGCAGCGCCCCCGCCTCCTCGAGCGCCGCGAGCGTGCGACCGACGACGTCTTCGCGCACCCCGCGCGCGGCCACGTCGATCGCGCGGGCGAAGCCGGTGCGCGTGAAGCGGCCGTGGGCGACGACGCCGGTGCGGCGCAGCCCGAGCATGTACGCACCGCCGGCCTGCTCCGGGTCGAGGTCGTCGCGCAGGCCGCGCAGCGGGCCGCGCAGCAGCAGCCCGCCGGCGCGTGCGCGCGGGCTCGTCATCGCCACGTCGCGGATCGTGCGCATCAGCTTGCTGGAGACGCCCTCCATCAGCTTGATCGTGATGTTGCCCGTGAAGCCGTCCATCACGACGACGTCGGCGACGCCCTCGGTCACCTGCGTGCCCTCGATGTTGCCGACGAAGTTCAGGCGCCCGCCGGCCTCCGCGAGGCGCTGGTGCGCGGCGATCACGTCGGGCGTGCCGCGCTCGGGCTCCTCGCCGTTCGACAGCAGCGCGACGCGCGGGCGCTCGACGCCGAGCACCGCCTGCGCGAATGCCGCCCCCATGTAGGCGAACTGAACGAGGTGCTCGGGGCGCACCTCGACGCTCGCGCCGACGTCGAGCAGCAGCACCGGGGCGCCCGGGACGGGCATCGCGATCGCGAGCGCCGGGCGATGGATGCCGCGGGCGCGCTTGACGTGGAAGAGCCCTGCCGCGAGCGCGGCGCCCGTCGAGCCGCCCGAGACGAGCGCGTCGGCGCGACCCTCGGCGACCGCCTTCGTGGCGAGCACGATCGACGCATCGGGCGTCGAGCGCACCGCGAGCGCGGGGTCGGGCGCCTTGGCGATCGAGACGGGCGCGTCGACGACCTCCACGCCGCCGGGCGTCGGGCCGATCGCCCCCTTCGGGCCGAACAGCAGCACGCGTACGCCCTGCTCCGCTGCGAGCGCTGCGCCGGCCGCGACCTCGGCCGGGCCGAGATCCGCGCCGTTCGCGTCGACGGCGACCGTGATCGGCGGCACGAGCGGACGCGTCGAGCTAGGCGTCGTCGCCCGAAGCGGCGACCACGTCACGCCCGGCGTACGTGCCACACGTCGGGCAGACCCGGTGCGGCATCCGCGGGCTGTGGCACTGCGGGCACGCGTGGATCGACGGCGCCGAGATCTTGTGCTGCGAGCGGCGCTTGTTCGTGCGCGCGTGGGATTGCTTCTGCTTCGGGACGGCCATGGGTGCTGGAGGCTACTACAGCTCGAGCTCGCGCAGCTTCGCCCAGCGCAGGTCAGGCTCCGCCTCGTGCCGGTGCTCCGGGCCCGCCGCGTCGAGGTTCTCGCCGCAGACCGGGCAGAGGCCGGCGCAGTCGGCGCGGCAAAGCAGCTGAGTCGGCAGCGCCAGCGCGAGCGCGTCGCGCGCCCAGGCGGCGAGGTCGATCTCTTGGTCGACGACGTATGGGCTCTCCAGCTCCTCGCCCCCGCCGGGCTGCTCGAACTCGCGCGCGTCGATCGTGAAGCGCGGCGCAGCCGCTTCGAGGCAGCGCATGCAGGGCCCCTCGAGCGCGACCTCGAAGCGCAGGCGCAGCGCCCAGCCCGAGTGCGTCGTGCGCGAGACGTCGAGCCGCAGCGGAACCGAGGACGGCGCCACCTCGTAGCGCTTGCCGCCGAGCTCGAACGGCCCGATCGTCTGCTCGAGCTCAAGCGAGCGTCCTTCGCCGGCGCTGAGTCGCAGGGCGGCGAGATCGAACGTGTCGGCGCGGGGTGGCATGCCCCGCAAGATAGCGAGGGATCGGCCCGGACTCAGGCCAGATTGCGCTTGAGGACCTTGCCCGTCGCGTTGCGCGGGAGGGCATCGACGAACGTGATCTCGCGCGGCACTTTGAAGGCGGCGAGGTTCTGCTTCACGTAGCCCTTCAGCTCGTCGTCCGTGACGCTCGCGTCCTCCTGCAGGACGACGACGGCCTTCAGGCGCTGGCCCCACTCATCGTCGTCGACGCCGACGACTGCGACCTCGCGGACGGCGGGGTGCGACGCCAGCAGGTCCTCGACCTCGGACGGGAAGAGGTTCTCGCCGCCGGAGATGATCATGTCGTCGTCGCGGCCGTCGATGAACAGCCGCCCGGCGGCGTCGAAGTGGCCGACGTCGCCGGAGGACATCAGGTCGCCGATCGTCGCCTTCGTCTCGCCGCCGGTGTAGCCCTCGAACGGGAAGCCGCTCGCGACGAAGATCCGCCCGGTCTGCCCGGCCGGGACCTCGCGGTCGTCCTCGTCGTACAGCTTGACGATCGTGCCGAGCGGCGGGCGGCCGGCGCAGCCGGGGGCCGCGCGCAGGTCCTCGGGGGTGGCGATCGTCGCCCACGCGACCTCGGTCGAGCCGTAGAGGTTGTAGAGCACGTCGCCGAAATGATCCATCACGCGCGTGGCGAGCGGCCCCGGGAGCGCCGAGCCGCTGACGGCGATCACTCTCAGCGAGGAGCTGTCATGGCGGTCGAGCGTCTCCTTCGGCAGCTCGAGGATCCGCTGCAGCATCACGGGGACGACGACGAGCGCGGTCGCGCGATGGCGGGCGACCGCGCGCAGCGTGCCCTCAGGGTCGAAGCGGCGGCGCAGCACGAACGTCGAGGAGAGCGGCACGCCGAGCGTGTAGTGCGCGAGCCCCCACGAGTGGAACAGCGGCGCGGCGATCATCGTCGTCTCGCGCGCTCTCAGCGGGATCTTCGACAGCAGCGCGGCCGCCGAGCCGAGGCCCGCGTTGCTGCGGCGCGCACCCTTCGGCGTGCCGGTCGTGCCGGAGGTGAGGATCACGACGCGGCCGGGCTCCTCGGGCGCTCTGACGCCGGCGGAGTCGCCGACGGCGATCAGGTCCTCGAGCAGCGGATCCCCCGTGGCTCCTTCACCCTGATCGGCGTCCGGCCGATCACGCCAGGCGACGAACCGTGTGGACACGCTGCTCGCGTGATCGACGAGCGCGGCGAACTCCTCGTCGTAGATGATCGCCTTCGCGCCCTCGCGGGCGACGACGTCAGCCAGCTGCGGGGCGGCGAACATCGTGTTGAGGTAGAGCGCGTGGGCGCCGAGCCGTGAGCAGGCGATCGACGCGTCCATGAAGCCGCGGTGGTTGCGACACATGATCGCGACGCCGTCACCGGGGCGGATGCCGTGCGCGGCGAGCGAGCTGGCGAGGGCGTTCGCACGACGGTGCAGCTCCCCGTAGCTGAGCGTGCCGAGCTCGTCGACGAGCACTGGCTGATCGGGAGTCCGAGCGGCGGCAACGGCGATCGCGCCGGCCGACGCGGTTCCCCAGCGCAGCAGCGAGCGCCCGACAAGCGCGAGGCGGTCGGGCCGCACCGGCGCGATCAGGCCAGCGTCGACGAGCGTCTTGGCGACGCGGGTGCCGTGGAGGATGCGGTCGGTCAGTCTGGGCACGGGCGGTATCCAAGCATGAACGAGAACGGCTACGTGCCAGTCACGGTGACACATGACCCTGGTGACGCGCGCGGCACGCGAGGAGGCGCGAACGGGCTCGCGTTTGGTCAGGGCAGCCGCAGGCCGGGCGGCAGCTCGCCGCGATCGACGAGCGCGTGGATCTCCGCGACGCGCCGTGGGTTCAACCGCACGTGACGCTGGTGGACGCTCTGCTTCTCGACCAGCAGGCCCGCGTTCACGAGCCGCTCGCCGATCGCCAGCGCAAGCGCGCGGTCGTGGCCGGCGAAGCCGCGCGCCAGGTGAGCGATCTCGGTGTGGTAGCCGCCCCACTTCCCCATTCCCATCAGCCGTTGCAGCATGCGCCGCGCGACGCGCAGCGACGGGTCGGCCTCCTCGTGCGGGCGTGCGACCTCCGACGTCGGGTCGAGCACCGTCAGGACGGCCTCCTCGTGCTCGCCGATCGACGCCGCATCGGCTGGCCTGCCGCCGAAGCGCGCAACCGCCTCGGCGATCCGCAGCGGATGCAGCTCGCCGATCGGCGGGCGCAGCTCGCCGACGTCGCCCAGCGCCAGCGTCGGGACCGCGTACGCGCGGGCGCGCAGCCGGTCGATGTCGGCGACGTTCTCGCCGAACGCCTCGACCGCGAGCTCGACCCCCACGAGCACGTCCGCGGCGGCGACCGGAAACGCGAGCGCCAGCCAGCCCTCCCACGCCCCCGCACGCAGCGCAAGGTCCTGCGGAGCGCCCGCCGCCATCGCGGCGGCGCCTTCGACGAGCGCACCGACGAGCACCGCGACGAGCGTCCAGGCGCGGTCGTTGGCGGCGTTCGCGTCGGCGCGCAGGGCTGGGTCGACGGGCGCAATCGCAAGCAGCGCCTCGCCGAAGGCGACGAGCGCGACGGGCACCGGCGTCTCGTAGCCCGAGCGCGGCTGCTCCAGCTCGTGCGCGCCGGCGGCAAGGCCGTCGAGCAGCTCGGCGCGGATCTGCGCCGCGCGCTCACGCGGCGCGCGCATGCCGCCGGCATCGGCCAGCACGCTGCCGAGACGGGTCGTCGGGAGGTCGTTCGAGGCGTGGATGGCGATGCCGGGGCGCGTGGGACGAGCGGGTGGCCGCGCCGAAATCTACGAGATCGGCGTCCCTCGCGGACCGGGTTCCTGCACGCTGCCGGCAAGGTCGCGTGCCGTGAGGTCGACGCGCTCGAGCGCTGCCAGCTCGCGCTCGGCGGAGACGACGCCGTGCTCGGCGAGTCTGCGGGCGCCGGGCAGCACCCGATGCTCGAACGAGCCGACGGCGTCGTTGTACGCGCCGACGGCGCTGCGCAGGCGCGTCCCGACGCGCTGGAGGTGGTCGGCGAACGTCTCCAGCCGGCGGTGCAGCTCGCGACCGAGCTGCGCGACCGCGCGCGCGTCCTCGGCGACGCGCTCCTGCTGCCAGCCGTAGGCGACGGCGCGAAGCAGCGCGATCAGCGTCGTCGGCGTCGCGATCAGCACGCTCTGGCGCGCGCCCTCCTCCAGCAGGCTCGGATCGGCCTCCAGCGCCGCGCTGTGGAAGTGCTCGCCCGGCAGGAACAGGAAGACGAAGTCGGGCACGGTGTCGAACTGGTCCCAGTAGGCCTTCGCCGACAGCCGCCGCACGTGCTCGCGCAACAGCCGCGCGTGGGTCGCGAGCGCCGCCGTCCGGGCGCTCTCGTCACGCGCCTCGTATGCGTCGAGGAACGCGTGCAGCGGCGCCTTCGCATCGACGATCACCTGCTTGCCGCCGGGCAGCTGCACGACCAGGTCGGGCCGCAGCAGACCGTCGCCGGTGGCCACCGAGGGCTGCTCGACGAAGTCGCAGTGCGCCGTCATCCCCGCCAGCTCGACGACGCGTCTGAGCTGCAGCTCACCCCAGCGCCCGCGCGTGTGCGGCTGGCGCAGCGCCGCCACGAGCGCACCCGTCTCGCCGCGCAGCCGCTCCTGCCCGGCAGCGAGCGTGCGCAGCTGCTCGTCGAGCGCGCCGCGGGCATGCGCGCGATCGCGCTCGAGGTCGTGGAGCTTGGCGTCCACGCGCGCGAGCGAGTCGCGCAACGGGGCGACGAGCGCATCGACCGTCTGCTCGCGCTGGGCAAGCGACGCACGACCGCGCACGAACAGCGCGACGGCGCCGGCGCCGAGCAAGATCCCGGCGAGCAACGAGAGAGCGGTCACGCAGTGAGGGTCGCGCGACCGTCAGACGGCATGCAAGCGACCTTGCAGCGAGAGAAGCGACCGCCGATCGGGCGGGTGGCGATGAGGACGCACGTGCGCCGGCCGAAGGCCGGTGTGCGCGCGCCCGGAGTCGACAGGATCCGCCCGCCAAGCGGCCGGGGCTCAGCTACGAGACTTCGGCGGGTTCGTCCTTGCCCTGGAGCCTCTCGCGACCGCGTTGCACGGCGGCGATGAACTTCGAGAGGTTGACCTCGAGCGTGTTGAGGATCTCGTCCGCGTAGTCCTCGGCGCCGAGGCGGATCTCGCGCTCGCGAGCGCGTGCGTCCTCGATGATGTCCTCGGCGGCGCGTTCGGCCTGCTTGGTGACCTCCTCCTCGGAGATCAGCCGTTCCTGGCGCTCGCGCGCCTCCTTGACGATCCGCTCGGCCTCGCGCTTGGCCTCGGCGAGCATCTCCTGACGCTCCTTGACGATCCAGCGCGCCTGCTTGATCTCCTCGGGGATCGTGGCGCGCATCTGGTCGAGGATGTCGTAGATCTCCTCCTTGTCCACGCGGACCTGATCGGTCAGCGGGACCGGCTTCGCGTTGTGGACGGTGTCGTCCAGCTTGTCGATGAGCACGAGGACATCCATCGGAACCTCTGTTTCGTCAGCGGCCGAGCTCTTCCTTCAAGCGTGCTGCCACGTATGGGGGGACGAGATCGTCGATGTTCCCGCCGAACGTCGCAAGCTCCTTGACGCCGCTGGAACGAAGGAAACTGTACTGCGACGAGGCCATCACATACACGGACTCGATCTGCGGCGCCTCACGGCGGTTGAGCTGGTGCATCTCCAGCTCGTACTCGAAGTCGGAGATCGCGCGCAGGCCCTTGACGATCGCCTTCGCGCCGACGCTCTGGGCGAACTCGACGACGAGGTTGCTGAACGGCTCGGCGCGGACGTTGCCGAGATGCTCCGTGGCGCGGTTCACGAAGCTCAGCCGCTCCTCGGTCGTGAAGAGCGTCTTGCTCTTGCGAATCGGCACGTTCACGACGGCGACGACGACCTCCTCGAACAGCGCCGAGGCGCGTGAGATGACGTCGAGGTGGCCGTTCGTGAGCGGGTCGTAGGACCCCGGGCAGACGGCGATGCGGTTACTCAGTTCGCTCATGGGTGCGGATCACGGTGTCCCCGTAGCGGCGTTCGTCGGTCAGTGGAAGGTCGAGGTCGAGCGGAGCGCGCCGATCGCTCTCGGTCACGACGAGCCCGCCGGCGGCGAGCACCCCGCGAAGCAAGGGCGAGAGCTCGCGTCCCAGCTCGGCCGCGAGACGGTATGGAGGGTCGAGCAGCACGAGATCGTATTCGTGACCGGCCGCACGTGCGCTGCGCAGGAAGGCGCGCACGTCCTGCCGGCGCACCTCCGCAAGGTCGGGGCCGACGCCGAGCGCGGCGAGGTTGGCCCGCGCCGCGCGAATCGCGGCGGGCGCGCTGTCGACGAGCACCGCACGTCTGGCGCCGCGCGACAGCGCCTCGAGCGCGAGCGCGCCGGAGCCGGCGAAGAGGTCGAGCACGACGGCGTCGTCGAGCGGGCCGAGGCGCTGGAAGAGCGCCTCGCGCACGCGGTCGCTCGTCGGGCGCGTCGCGCTCCCGGCCGGCGCGACGAGCCGACGCCCGCCGTAGCGTCCGGCGACGATCCTCATGCCGGGATCGGCGCGACGGCCTCGGGACCGTAGGCGGCGGCGAGCGCCGCCCCCAGCAGCGCGTGCTCGGGCGCGGCCAGCTCCGCGTCGGCGCGCAGCAGCGCCACGGCGTGGACGTGGGCGCGCTCGAGCAGGTCGGCGTCGTCTGGCAGGATCGCGACGCGGAAGCGCGCCTCGCCGTGCTGACGCACGCCGATCAGCTCGCCCTCGCGCCGCAGCGCGAGGTCGATCTGCGCGAGGCGGAAGCCGTCGCGATGGGCGGCGAGCGCCTTCAGGCGCGCGGAGTCCTTCGGGCCGAACAGCAGGCACAGCGAGGGATGCTCGCCGCGCCCGATCCGCCCGCGCAGCTGGTGCAGTTGCGAGATCCCGTAGCGATCGGCGTCCTCGACGAGCATCACGGTCGCGTTCGGCACGTCGATGCCGACCTCGATCACCGACGTGGCGACAAGCACGTCGGCGCCGCCGGCCGCGAACGCGGCCATCGCCTCCTGCTTCTCGCGCGAGCGCAGCTGGCCGTGCATCAGCACGACGCGGAAGTCCTTCAGCTCGCCGTCGCGCAGGCGCTCGAACTCGGCGCGCGCAGCGCGCGCCTGGAGCGCCTCGGACTCCTCCACGAGCGGGCAGACGACGAACGCCTGGCGTCCCGCCTGCAGCTCCTCGCGGATCCGCTCGTACGCCCGCGCCCGCGCCCGCTCGCCGCTCGCGACGTGCGTCTCGATCGGCCGGCGGCCGCGCGGCAGCTCCTTGAGGGTCGTGTGGTCGAGGTCGCCGTGCTCGACGAGCGCGAGCGTGCGCGGGATCGGCGTGGCAGTCATGTGCAGGACGTGTGGGGTCAGCGTCTCGTCGGTGCGGTCCAGGCCGACCTTCGGGCCTTTCGCGTCGAGCGCGGCGCGCTGGCGCACACCGAAGCGGTGCTGCTCGTCGACGACCGCCACCGCGAGCCGCGCGAAGCGCACGTCGGGCTCGATCAGCGCATGCGTGCCGACGACGAGCGCCAGCTCGCCGCTCGCGAGCTTGCCCAGGACGTCGGCGCGACGGGTCGCGGTCGTCGAGCCGGTCAGCAGCGCTGCCGGCACCGCCTCGCCGGGCATCAGCGCCTGGATCGTGGCGAAGTGCTGCTCGGCGAGCGTCTCGGTCGGCGCCATCAGCGCGCCCTGCCATCCCTGCTCGACGGCGCGCAGCAGCGCGAACAGCGCGACGACGGTCTTGCCGGAGCCGACCTCGCCCATCAGCAGCCGCTGCATCGGGTGCGCAAGTGCGAGGTCGTCGTCGATCTCGGCGAGCGCCCGCTCCTGATCGCCGGTGAGCCGGAACGGCAGGCCGCTCTCGAGCCAGCGCGCCGTCAGCTCGCGAGGTCCGTCGAGCGGCGGCGCGGCAGCCGCCTGCTCCCGTCGTGCGCGGCGGCGCAGCAGCGCGAGCTGCACGAGCAGCAGCTCGTCGAACGCGAGCCGGCGCCGGCCGCCGAGCGGGTCCTCCTCCGTCTGCGGGAAGTGGAGGGCGGTCAGCGCGGCTGGCCGGTCGGGCAGCCGCTCGGCAGCGCGCAGGCCGGCCGGAAGCGGCTCGAGCGTGTCGGCGATCGCCCCGCGCTGCTCGCGCATCAGCGCGAGGATGCGGGTCGAGTCGATCCCCTCGCTCGCCGGATACTGCGCGACCTGCGCCTCGCCGGCGACCTGCAGGTCGGTCGGGGCGTGCGCGGTGACCGACACGCGACCCCGCTCGTCGCTGCGCACCGTCAGCAGCACGCGGGTACCGGGGGGATAGCGCTGTACGAGCCACGGCTGGTTGAAGAACGAGACGCGCATCGAGCCGCTCGCGTCGGCGACGGTCGCCTCGACGCGCGGCTTCATGCCGCGGCGCCGCACCGACCGCGTGTCGATCTTGCGCACCTCCACGAGCACCGTCGCCGTCTCGCCACGAGAGAGCGTCGCGACCACGCGGGCTTCTCCCCGCGCGCGCGGCAGGTGCTCCAACAGGTCACCGACCGTGTGCAGGCCAAGCGTGTCGAGCGCTCTGGCCGCCTTCGCACCCAGCTCGCCGGAGCCGGGGAGCGGGGCGGCGAGGCGGCTTGGGCGGGGCAGGTGGACTGGCGCGGCGTGGAGCGCCTGGGTGTCGAGGGGCTCGGCGCTGGCAAACTTCATGGGCAACGAGAGGGGGGCCATCGGCGCCTCAACTATGCCGAGCGGGGCGGTCAGCGCTGAGCAATGTCCGTCTGTACATCCATGAGATGCAGAGATGGACGGTGGTCGCGTTACTCCGCGCTCAACAGGTACCAGTAGGCGGGTTGGCCACCGGTGGTGAGCTCGAGCTCGGCGTCGCCGTCGAGCAGGGCGGCGATGGCGTCGTCGGCGAGTGGGGCGCCATCGCCGCTGAGGCATGTGATCAGCTCGGCGCCGTCGGCGAGCGTGGCGAGCACGGAGCGGAGCGTGGCCTCGGGCTCGCCCCAGGCGACGAGCTCGTCGGCGACGAAGCCGACCGCCTCGCCGGCGCGGAAGCGCCCGTTCGCGTCGTCGCGAGCTGCCGGGGCGACGGCGCCCGTCCGAATCCGCGCGAGCGCGTCGGTGAGCGCGGTGGCGTTGGCGCTGCCGTCCCGCGCCGGGTCGAACGCGATCGCTGCTGCGAGCCCTGCCTGCTGTCCCCGCGAGTAGACGACGTGGACGCGCTTCTCCGACAGCTCCGCGGCACGCTCGGCGGCCATGAAGACGTTCGCGCTGTTGGGCAGCACGACGACCTCCTCGGCCGGAACCGCGTGGATTCCCGCGAGCAGGTCGTACGTCGAGGGGTTGAGCGTCGCGCCGCCGTCGAGCGTGTGAAACGCGAAGCCCTCGTAGAGCGCGCGGATCCCGTCGCCGGAGACGACCGCGAGCGCGCCGCACGCGGCGACCGCAGGTGCCCCGCCGCCGTTGGTGGACGGCACGGCGGCGGCCGCGAGCCGCTCCGTCCGCTCCTCCACCTGCACGTGCATGTCGGCGACGTCGAGGTGCGAGATCGTGCCGGCCGCATGGAAGAGGGCGGTCGCCGCGTCCGGGTCGTCGGTGTGGACGTGGACCTTGAGCGTCGTCTCGTCGCCGACCACGAGCACCGAGTCGCCGATCCGCTCGAGCGCCTCCACGAAGCGCCGCGGCTGCAGGCCGCTGCCGGTGACGGCGAAGTTCGTGCAGTAGCGGTACGTCGAGGACTCGTGCTGCGGGTGCGTCACGCGCGCCGCGCGGTGGTGGGCGACCTCAGGCGGCTCGCTGCCGCGCAGTGCGGCGATCACCCCGGCGAACAGCACCGTGAGGCCGTAGCCGCCGGCGTCGACGACGCCCGCCTCGCGCAGCACCGGCAGCAGGTCCGGCCCTCGCGCGACCGACTCCTGCCCTGTCTCCAGCGCGCGCTCGAGCACGTCCGCGATGAGCGTGTCCTGGTGCTCGTCGGAGGCGTCTCGATCAAGCCGCGTCTCCTGCATGTGCGCGAGCTCGGTCGCGATGCGGCTCGCCATCTCGCGCACGACGGTGAGGATCGTCCCCTCCGCCGGCTCGCGCACCGAGCCGTAGGCCTGCTCGGCCGCGCGCGCCATCGCGGCGCCGATCAGCACCGGGTCGACGAGCTCGCCGGGGCGGCTCGCAAGCTCCTCGGCGGCACCGCGAATCAACTGGGAGAGGATCACCCCGGAGTTGCCGCGCGCGCCGAGCAGCGCCGCGCGCGCAACCGATCTGACGATCTCGTCGCGGCCGATCTCGTCGATCGTGCGCTCCTGCGCGGCGGCCGCGAGACGGTCCAGCTCGTGCAGCACGGCGCGCAGCGTGAGCGCCATGTTGTCGCCCGTGTCGCCGTCGGCGACCGGGAAGACGTTCAGCTCGTTGACCTCGTCGCGACGCGCCTCGAGCTGGGCGAGTGCGCCCTCGACGGCGGCGCGGAAGCGGAGGAGGCTCGGATCGGACACGGGCGCGGGGACCGTACCGGCTGCGGGCGACGAACACCCGCGGCGCGATCGCTCCTTATGCCTTCGTGACCTTGCCGGCCTTCAGGCAGCGGGTGCAGACGTATACCCGCTTGGGGGTGCCGCTGACGTCGACGCGCACCCGCTGGAGGTTCGGGTCGAAGCGCCGCTTCGTGGCGACCATCGAGTGGCTGCGGCTCTGCCCGAAGGCAGGCCCCTTGCTGCAGACGTGACAGACCTTGGGCATCGCCGGGGCAGTATAGGGATCAGGAGATGAAGCCGGCGCGTGGCTTGCGCTCGTTCAGCTGGTCGCGGACGGCGAGCGCTGCGAGCACCGCCTCGGCGGCGTGGGCGCCGGAGTCGCGCTTGGGGCCGCCCTGCACGCGTGCGAGCGCCTGCTCCATCGAATCGACCGTGAGCACCCCGAAGCCGACCGGGACGCCGGTCGCGAGCTGGACCTGCTGAATCCCGCGCGCGGCCTCGCCGCAGACGTAGTCGTAGTGGTCCGTCTCGCCGCGGATCACGGCGCCGAGCGCGACGACGGCGGCATAGCGACCCGACTCGGCGGCGTACTTCGCCGCCAGCGGCAGCTCGAACGCGCCCGGGACGTCGTAGACGTCGATCCCGACGGCGCCGGACTGCTCGAGCGCGGCGCTCGCGCCGGCGACGAGCCGCTCGGCCAGCTCCGCGTAGAAGCGCCCGACGACGAGCGCGAAGCGCCGGTCCTGCTCAGGCATTCCGCTCCCCTTCCGCCGCGCGATCGCCGCGCTGCTCGTCGAGCAGCATCTCCTCGTCGAGCGGCAGCCCCTGGTGGTGGAGCGTGTGGCCCATGCGATCGCGCTTCGCGCGCAGGTACGCCTCGTTGTGCGGGTTCGGCGTCGGCTGGATCGGCACCTGGCCCGTGACCGACAGTCCGTAGCCCTCGAGCCCGATGATCTTCTTCGGGTTGTTCGTGAGGATGCGGATCGAGCTGAGGCCCAGGTCGGTGAGGATCTGCGCGCCGATGCCGTAGTCGCGCAGGTCGGCGGGCAGGCCGAGCTTGAGGTTCGCGTCGACGGTGTCGAGCCCCTCCTCCTGCAGCTTGTACGCCTTCAGCTTGTTCAAGAGGCCGATCCCGCGGCCCTCCTGCGCGAGGTAGAGCAGCACCCCGCGGCCCGCCTCCTCGATCATCGCGAGCGCCGACTCGAGCTGCTCGCCGCAGTCGCAGCGCAGCGAGTGGAAGACGTCGCCCGTCAGGCACTCCGAATGGACGCGCACGAGCACGTCCTCGGCCCCGGCGACGTCGCCCTTGACCATCGCGACGTGGTGCTTGTCGTCGACGAGCGAGCGGTAGCCGACGACCTCGAAGTCGCCGAAGGCGGTCGGCAGCCGCGTCGCGACGACGCGCTCGACGAGCTTGTCGTGGCGGCGCCGGTACGCGACGAGATCGGCGACCGTGATCAGCTTGAGGCCGTGCTGCCGGCAGTACGGGATCAGGTCGGGGACCCGCGCCATCGTCCCGTCGTCGTTCATGATCTCGCAGATCACGCCGGCCGGGTTGAGGCCGGCGAGGCGCGCCAGGTCGACGGCGGCCTCCGTCTGGCCGACGCGCTCGAGCACGCCGCCCGGCTTCGCCTTGAGCGGGAACACGTGGCCCGGCTGGACGACGTCGCGCGGGCGCGAGCCGCCGTCGATCGCGACCTGGATCGTGTGCGCGCGGTCGTGCGCGGAGATGCCGGTCGTGACGCCCTCGCGCGCCTCGATCGAGACGGTGAAGGCCGTCTCGAACGGCGACTCGTTCTTCGCCGCCATCAGGTCGAGGGCGAGCTCGTCGCAGCGCTCGGGCGTGAGCGCGAGGCAGATCAGCCCGCGCCCCTCCTTCGCCATGAAGTTGATCGCCTCGGGCGTCGCGAACTGGGCGGCGAGCGTGAGGTCGCCCTCGTTCTCGCGGTCCTCGTCGTCGCAGACGACGACCATCTTGCCCTGGCGGATGTCCTCGATCGCCTCCTCGACGGTCGCGAACGCGGTCTGCGTGTCCGACCCGCCCACCCCGCTCATCGCGCCACCAGCTTCTCGACGTATTTCGCGAGCACGTCCACCTCCAGGTTGACGGTTCGTCCCGGCGCGGCCGCTCCGAGGCTCGTGCGCTCCAGCGTCTCGGGGATCAGGGAGACGGTGAGGGACTCGTCGTCGACGGCGGCGACGGTGAGGCTGACGCCGTCGATCGCGATCGAGCCCTTCTCGACGACGTAGCGCAGCAGCTCCGGTGGCGCGGCGACGCGCAGGAGCCGCGCGAAGCCGTCCTCGCGCACCTCGGCGACCGTACCGAGGCCGTCGACGTGGCCCTGCACGACGTGGCCGCCGAGGCGGTCGTGCGCGCGCAGCGGCAGCTCGAGATTCACCTGCGCGCCCGGTGCCGCAGCAGCCAGCGAGGAGCGGCGCAGCGTCTCGTGCATCACGTCGGCGGCGAACTGCGCGGCGCTCGGCTCCACCGCCGTCAGGCAGACGCCGTTGACCGCGACCGAGTCGCCCGGCCGCAGCTCGGCCGCGAGCGGCGCCGCGACGACGAGACGCACGCCGTCCGCGCTCGGCTCGACCGCGGTGACCGTCCCCAGCTCCTGCACGAGCCCGGTGAACATCACCATTCCCGCAGCCGCGCCGAGACGAGCAGGTCGTCCCCCACGCGGTCGCATTCGAGCGTGAGCGCGCGCAGCGCCTCCGCGATCGTCTCGACGCCCTCGCCCTCGAGCGGGTCGCGCGCGGTGCGCCCGCCGAGCACGAGCGGGGCGAGGAACAACCGCAGCTCGTCGATCTCGCCCGCGTCGAAGAAGGCGCCCGCGAGGCGCGGGCCGCCCTCCAGCAGGATCGATCCGACACCGGCGGCGCCGAGTTGGTCGAGCGCCGAGCAGACGCGCGCCTGCTCGTGCTCGCCGGTGGCGACGATCACCTCGGCGCCGTGCGTCTCGAGCGTGTCCGTCGCGGTGCGCGGCGCGGCACGCGAGACGACGACCGTCAACGGGATCTCCGCCGCGGCGGCGACGAGCTGCGACTCGAGCGGCAGGCGGGCCGTCGCGTCGAACACGACGCGGCGCGGCTGGCGCGCGACGCCTTCGATGCGCGCCGTCAGCTGGGGGTCGTCGGCGAGCGCCGTGCCGATCCCGACCGCGACCGCGTCGCACTCTGCGCGCCAGCGGTGCGCCCGGCGGCGGCTCTCCTCGCTGGAGATCCACTTCGAGTCGCCGGCGCGCGTGGCGACCTTGCCGTCGAGCGTCATCGCCGACTTGAAGAGGACCCAGGGCCGGCCGGTGCGGGCGTGCTTGCGAAACGGCTGGTTGAGCAGCCGTGCCCGCGTGGCCAGCTCGCCGTCGGCGACCTCGACCTCGATCCCCTCGTCGCGCAGGATCCCGAGCCCGCGGCCGGAGGCCTTCTCGGTCGGGTCGTCGGAGGCGATCACGACGCGGCGGACGCCGGCGGCGACGATCGCGTCGGTGCACGGCGGCTGCTTGCCGGTGTGGCAGCAGGGTTCGAGCGAGACGTACAGCGTGGCGTCGTCGAGGTCCGCGCCGGCCGCGGCGCGCAGCGCCTCGACCTCGGCGTGGGGCGCGCCGTACGCGGTGTGCCAGCCCTCGCCGAGCACCTCGCCGTCGCGCGCGATCACGGCGCCGACGAGCGGGTTCGGGCTCACGCGGCCTTGGCCCTGCGCGGCGAGCTCGAGCGTGCGCGCGAGGTGGAGGCGGTCGGTGTCGGTGCGGAGGGGCATGGCTTGGAGCTTCGACGGAGCCGGCGTCTCACAAGGCCGGTGCTTCAACGGAGCCGGCGTCTCCCGACGCCCGTCCCCTTCCAGGATACGCGGCGGCTCAGGCGCAGCGCCCACCCCGCAGGCGGTGGACGACGATCTCGGGTCCCGGCCGCGCATACGCGAGCGGGTAGTAGTCGAACGACCAGTCGAAGTTGAACGCGGGCGGCTTGGCCCCCGCACGGTAGGGGCTGAAGCGCGCGACCTGCTGCCCGCGGCGGTCGAGCGCGGCGTAGTAGGCGATCGCCTGCGGCACCTCGTCCGGCTGCGCGAAGGCGCGCGCGTACTGCGCCGATCCGGTGACGACCCAGCAGTAGCCGGCGGCCTCGTACCGGTCGAGCAGCGCCGGGCGCAGGGTGCGCTCGTACTTGTCGACCTTCACGAAGCGCGTGCGTGACCGACCCCGCCCACCCAGCGGCCTGCCGGCGTCGTCGACGTCGGCGCGCGCGGTGTTCCACAGGCGCCAGCGCCCCCCGCTCGGCGTCGCCGGATGGGAGCGGTCGGGGTCCTCCAGCCAGCGCACCGGCACGAACGGCTCGATCACGACGCGCGCGCCCGCCGGCACGTTCGCGAGCAGCCACGTGCGCGCGCTGCCGCGCGTGTCCGGCCGCGACAGGACGCGGTCGTCGTGGACCGTCGTCACGACGCCCTGCGCCAGCAGCGCGGCGACGACGAGCGCGGCGGCCGGCCGCGCGAGCCGCGGCGCATGTGCGGCGGCTGCTCGCACGAGCGCCATCCCGAACGACGCCGCGAGCAGGATCACGATCGGCAGGACCGGCAGCAGCCAGCGCCCGAAGTAGCGCTCCTGCGATCCCATGTAGAGGACGAACAGCAGCGGCGCCGGCAGCAGCACGAGCGCGAGCCGGCGGTCGCGCAGCAGCAGGCGCACGGCGCCGCCGAGCGCCGCGAGCGCGGGGATCCAGCCGAGCCCCCACGTCAGCGACCACAGGTAGTAGACGACGCCGTTGCGCTGCGTGAGGCCGAGCTTCTCGAGCTCCTGCTCGCTCGTGAGTGCGCGCTGTCTCGCGACGCCGGCGTGGAACGCCCCGAAGTCGAGCAGCGCATAGGGGTTGGCGACCAGGAATCCGCCGAGCGAAGCGGCGCATGCCGCGACGAACGGGACGGCGGCGGCGCGCACGAGCGGCTCGCGCTGCTCGCGCGCCTTCACGACGATCGCCGTCAGCAGCGGCAGCAGCACGATCCCCGCCGTGTACTTCGTGCCGGCGGCGAGGCCGACGCCGACGCCCCCGAGCAGCGCCGCCCGCGCCCCCCCGCCGCGCAGCACGAGCGCGGCGCCGAGCAGCGCGAGCGTCGCGGGCGCCGTCGCGGGCACGTCGTTGAGCGCGAGGTGGCTGTAGAAGACGGGCAGGAAGGCGACCGCGCCGAGCGCGGCCGCGAGCAGCCCGACGCGCCGGTCGAACAGGCGGGCGCCGGTGAGGTGCAGCAGCCAGACGGAGATCGTGCCGAGCAGCGCAACCGTCACGCGCGCGATCAGGAAGACCTCGCTCGGATGGTCGGCGTACGCGTGCGCGACCGCGTCGCGGCCGCCGAACCAGACGGCGTAGATCGCGTACAGCAGCTCGGTGTAGCCGGGCGGGTTGAGGAAGTAGCCCGGGTCGAGGCCGTGGCCGAAGAAGCCGATCGCGACCGGGACGAAATGACCCTCCTCGTCGATGTTGTACGAGAACGGCAGTCCCTGCCGGATCCCCCACAGGCGGAGGGCCGACGCTCCGAGCAGCACGCCGGCGAGCGCGAGAGTCGTGCGGTCGGGGCGGCGCATGGAATACTGCGGCGCGAGTCTACGCCATGAAGCTGATCATCCAGATTCCCTGTTTCAACGAGGAGCTGACGCTCCCGTTGACGCTCGCCGACCTGCCACGCGAGGTCGCGGGCTTCGACACCGTCGAGTGGCTCGTGATCGACGACGGCTCGAGCGACCGCACGATCGAGGTCGCGCGCGAGAACGGCGTCGACCACATCGTCAAGCTGACGAACAACAAGGGCCTCGCGGCCGGCTTCCAGGCCGGGATCGACGCCGCGCTGAAGCTCGGCGCCGACGTGGTCGTCAACACCGACGCCGACAACCAGTACGACGGGCGCGACATCCCGAAGCTCGTCGCGCCGATCCTCGCAGGCGAGGCCGACATGGTCGTCGGCGACCGTCAGGTGGAGACGATCGAGCACTTCTCGCCGATGAAGAAGCTGTTGCAGAAGCTCGGCTCGTGGGTCGTGCGCCAGGCGTCGGAGACGAGCGTGCCCGACACGACCTCCGGCTTCCGCGCCTACAACCGCGAGGCAGCGCTCCAGATCCAGGTCGTCTCGAAGTTCACCTACACGCTGGAGACGATCATCCAGGCCGGCAAGCTGCTCGTCGCGATCGACCACGTCCCGATCCGCACGAACGAGAAGACGCGCGAATCGCGCCTGTTCCCGTCGATGGGCGCCTACGTGCGCCGCAACTCGATCTCGATCTTCCGCATCTACGCGCAATACGAGCCGCTGAAGGTCTTCTGGGGCGGCGCGCTCGTGATCGGGCTGGCAGCTGCCGCCGTGTGGGTGCGCTTCGTCGTCGCCTTCGTCGGCGGCCAGGGCGCCGGCCACGTGCAGTCGCTGATCCTCGGCGCGGTGCTGTTCATCGCCGCGATGCTGCTCGGGGCGCTCGGCGTGATCGGCGACCTGCTCGCCGCGCAGCGCACGCTCTCGCAGCGCACGTTCGAGCGCGTGCGGCGGATCGAGCTGGCGCTCGGGATCGCCCCCTCCCACTACGAGTCGAACCCCACCCGGCCAGACGGCCCGACCAAGCGGGAGACGATCGAGGTATGAGCGCAGTCGAAGCCGTTCCGACCGGCAACACGTTCGACAAGTACGGCTCGACGAACCCCGTCGTGCGGCGGCTGATGGCCGGCTTCGAGGGGACGCTCGGGGAGCTGTTCGCACAGGCCGCGCCCGCCTCGGTGCTCGACGTCGGCTGCGGCGAGGGCGTGCTGACGCACCAGTGGGCGGAGCAGCTCGGCGAGCGGCGGATCGTCGGGATCGACCTCGACGACGAGAAGCTGAAGGCCGAGTGGGCGACGCGCCAGCGACCGAACCTCGAGTACCGCACGATGGCCGCGGAGCACATGCCGTTCGCCGACGCGGAGTTCGACATGGCGTCCGCGATCGAGGTGCTCGAGCACGTGCCCGACCCGGCGCACACGGTCGCCGAGATGGCGCGCGTCGCGAGCCGCCACCTGCTCGTCTCCGTCCCGCGCGAGCCGCTGTGGCGCGGGCTCAACATCGCGCGCGGCGCATACCTCAAGGACCTCGGCAACACGCCGGGGCACGTGAACCACTGGTCGAAGCGCTCGTTCGTGCGGCTGCTCTCGCAGCACGGCGAGGTGGTCGAGAAGCGGTCGCCTTTCCCGTGGACGATGCTGCTTGTCCGGCTCGGCAGCTAGCGAGACGAGCGACAGCGCGGCGCCGCAGGACGGCGCAGCCGGCGGGGACCAGTCGTACGGCTCGGGCGCGCGCATCCTGACGGTCGGGATCGCCTCGACCGGCGTCTTCACGTTCCTCTACCTGTCGCTGGCGAGCCAGCAGCTCGGCAGCAAGGCATACGGACAGGTCAGCCTGCTGTGGTCGGTCATGTACGTGATCCTGTCGGTGATCTACCGGCCGATCGAGCAGTTGCTCTCGCGCACGATCGCCGACCGTCGGGCACGTGGGCTGGAGGGCCATCCACTGCGCGTCCCGGCGACGATCCAGCTGACGTTCGCGCTGCTGTTCCTGGCGATCGCGCTCGCGCTGCGGCCTCAGATCGAGACCCATCTGTTCGGCGGCTCGAGCGTGCTCTACTGGATCCTCGTCGTCGGCGTCCTCGCATACGGGGGCAGCTACTTCGCGCGCGGCTGGCTCGCCGGGCACCAGCGCTTCGGGCTCTACGGCGGGCTCGTGTTCCTGGAGTCGACCTCGCGCCTGCTGTTCGCCGTCGCGGCGACGATCGGGATCACCGCCGGGCAGTCGGCGATCGCCGTCGGCATGGCGGTCGCGCCGTTCGTCTCGCTGGTGGTCGTGCCGTTCGCGTTCGGCCGTGTGACCCACGGCGGTGCGTCGGCGGCGCTGCGCAACGCGCCGACGCTCGACGCCGCGGCGGAGGGGCCGGCGCACGCCGAGATCGAGGAGGCCGTCGGCGACCTCTCGATCCACCGCGGGTCGCAATTCGCGATCGCCGTCTTCGCGATCATGCTGTCCGAGCAGGCGTTGATGAACGCCGCTGTGCTGATCGTCAACGCGAAGGCGGGCGCTGCACTCGCCGGCTTCGTCTTCAACGTGCTGATGATCGTGCGCGCGCCCTTGCAGCTGTTCCAGGCGATCCAGACCTCGATCCTGCCCCACCTCGCCGGCCTGGAGGCGCGCGGCAGCGCCGAGCAGTTCTCCCGCGCGATCCGTCAGACGGTGCTCGTGATCGCCGGGTTCGCCGGCGCCTGCGCGCTCGGGCTGCTCGCGATCGGCCCGGCCGTGATGACGGCGGTCTTCCGCGACAAGGGCTTCATCTACGAGCGCGGCGGACTCGCGCTCGTGGCGATCGGGATGGGCTTCCACCTGGTCGCCGGGACGCTCAACCAGGCGGCGCTCGCACGCCAGCGCGCCGGCCTCGCCGCGTGCGCGTGGCTGCTCTCCGCCGCCCTGTTCGTCGGCTGGATGCTCACGCCGATCGTCTCCAGCGAGGTGCTGCGCGTCGAGACGGGCTACTTCGGCGCAGCGTTCCTGCTGAGCGGGCTGCTGTTCCTGCTGTACCGGCGACCCGCCTGAGCGGGCCGCCGGCAGCCGTCGGGCCTACTCGTAGGCGAGCGCCTGCAGCACGTCGAGCTTCGCGGCCCGGCGGGCGGGCAAGATCGCCGAGAGCACGCCGGCGATCGCCGCGCACACGAGCAGGACGATCAAGCTCCCGACCGGGATCGAGATCACGAACCCGTCGCTCTTGAGCGGGATCGTCACGAGCACGGCGAAGATCCCCCCGAGCACGACCCCGAGCACGGCTCCGATCATCGCCGTGATGACGGACTCGTAGCGCACGAGCTGTCGCACCTGCCGGCGCGACGTGCCGATCGCCCGCAGCATCCCCAGCTCGCGCGTGCGCTCGTGGATCGCGAGCATGAGCGTGTTGACGATGCCGAACAGCGAGATGACCACGGTCAGCACGAGCAGCACGTAGAAGAACAGGAGCAGTTGGTTGACCTGTCTCTTCTGCTCGTCGACGAAGCCCTGCTTCGTCAGCACCTTGAGGCTCGGGAACTGCGCCTTGACCGCGCTGTCGGCGGCCTTCTTGACGGCGTCCGGATCGGAGCCCGGGGTCACGCTCGCCATCAGGAACGCGTTGCCTCTGACGTTGAACGCCGGCTGCATCAACGCGTTCGAGACGGTCAGGTTGGCGAACAGGCCGGCCTTGTCGTCGTAGATGCCGCGCACCGTCTGCGTCAGGTGGGCGCCCGTCGGCGTCGTGAGCGCGAGCGTCTGCCCGACCGTCACGCCGTGGTCCTTCGCCCACCCCTTCGCGACGACGACGTCGCGGGGGCCGAGGTCGCGCAGCGTCGCCGCCGAGCCCTGCTGCCAGGTGAGGTTGAACACCTCGCCGATCGTCTGCGGGTCGATGCCCGTCACCGTCGCCTCGCCCTTGCCGGGAATGCGCGCCTTGCCGAAGCGGATCCCCGAGACGGTCTGCACGTGCGGGACGCCTTGCACGACCTTCGTCGTGGAGAGCGGCAGCGGCTGTCCGAAGACCGAGCTCTCGACGATCATCTGGCCCTTGAGGCCGACCCCGACCTGGTGGGCGATCGAGGCCTTCAGGCCGGCCGCGAAGATCGTCACGAACGCGACCAGCGCGACGCCGATCATCAATGCGGCCGAGGTCGAGGCGGTGCGACGCGGGTTGCGCATCGCGTTCTCGCGCGCGAGGCGTCCGCTGACGCCCCGCAGCAGCTCGAGCGGCCGACCGACCCCGAACGCGAGCGGACCGACGATGTGGAACGCCAGCAGACCCGTGCCGATGAACACGATCGCGGCGCCGGCTCCGACGAGCGCCGCTGCGCTGCCGCCACTCGCGCTGCCGAACAGGCCGAGGCACAGCAACGCGATGCCGATCGCCGCGATCGCGGCCGCGATCGGCGTGCGCCAGCGTGCGCTGCGACCGCGCGGCAGGCTCGACGCGTCCTGGAGAGCCGCGATCGGGGGCACGCGCGTCGCGCGGACCGCCGGGCCGACAGCCGCCACGAGCGTGATCAGCGTGCCGACGAGGATCGACACGATCACCGTGCGCGCCTGCAGGGTGATCCCGCCCGATGGCAGGTCGGCGCCGAACAACTTGAAGAGCCCCTTCAGGCCCGGCGCGAGGCCGAAGCCGGCGAGGAAGCCGATCGTCGAGGCGACCAGCCCGAGCACGAGCGCCTCGCCGATGACGGCGCGCAGCACCTGCCGGCGGCTGGCGCCGATCATCCGCAGCAGCGCGAACTCGCGCACGCGCTGGGCGACCGTGATCGAGAAGGTGTTGACGATCAGGAAGGCGCCGACGAACAGCGAGATGCCGGCGAACACGAACAGGAACGTGCGCAGGAAGCCGAACGCGTCCTTCACGTTCTTGGCGTCCGAGGTCGCCTGCTGCGACCCGGTGCGCACCGTCACCGGCTGGCCGGCGAGCGCGCCGCGCACGTTCGCGGCGAGCTGCGTGGGCGTCGTGCCCGCCTGGGCCGCGACCTGGATCGTCGTGTACTCGCCGTGCAGGCCGAGCAGACGCTGCGCGACCTCCGGCCTCACGATCGCGACGGCGGCGCCGCCGAGCGAGCTCTGCTCGCCGAACTTCGCGATGCCGGTGAGCTTGAAGCGCTCCTGCGCCGCGGTCCCGGAGATCGGCACCGTGTCGCCGACGCGATAGCCCGCCTTGTCCGCGCTGAACTTGTCGAGCGCGACGCCGTCGGACGCGGTCGGCGGGCCACCGGCGACGTAGACGAACGGGTCGAAACGCTTCGGCGTCGTGTCCGAGATGAACATCGGGGCGCCGGTGGTGATGAGCGGCTTGTCCTGCTTGTTGTAGATCAGTCCCGGAAGGAACACGGAGCCGGATGCCAGCGCGACGCCCGGGGCCTGGCGCACCTTGTCGAGCACGGCGCTCCCCAGCGGCGCCGGCGTGGCGTTCTGCTCGGTGCCGAACCGCTGCTTCGGCGTGACGGCGACGTCGACGCCCTTGTTCGCCGTCTGGAAGACCTGGTTGAACGTGCTGTCGATCGTGTCGGTCAGCAGGTAGGTGCCCGACACGAGCGCAACCCCGAGCACGACGGCGAACGCCGTCAGCGCGGTGCGCAGCTTGCGCGTGGTCATGCCACGCAGGGAGAGACCGAGCATCAGGCGACCGTTCGCAGCAGGTCGTGGACCTCGTCCGGGGTCCCGGCGGCGCCGTCGTGGACGATCTTGCCGTCGGCGAGCACGACGACGCGGTCCGCGACGGCCGCGGCGCTCGCCTCGTGCGTGACCATCACGACCGTCTGCCCCAGCTCGTCGACCGACTGCCGCAGCAGCTTCAGCACCTCGGCGCTCGCGACCGAGTCGAGGTTGCCGGTCGGCTCGTCGGCGAACACGACGGCGGGCTTCGTGATCAGCGCGCGTGCGACCGCGACGCGCTGCTGCTGGCCGCCCGAGAGCTCCGACGGATGATGCGTGAGGCGGTCGCCGATCGCGACCGTCGACACGAGCTGGTCACGCCACGCGTCGTCGATCGCGCGACCGGCGATCTTCAGCGGCAGCTCGATGTTCTCCTGCGCCGTGAGGACCGGCAGCAGGTTGAACGACTGGAAGATGAAGCCGACCTTGTCGCGGCGCAGCTCGGTGAGCCGCTTGTCGTCAAGCGTGCCGATGTCGAGGCCGTCGATCGTCACGGTGCCGGAGGTCGGCTTGTCGAGGCCGGCGAGCACGTGCATGAGCGTCGACTTGCCGGAGCCCGACGGCCCCATGATCGCCGTGAAGGCGCCGGCCGGCAGCTCGAGCGAGATGCCGTCGAGCGCGTCGACCGCGGCCTCGCCCTCGCCGAAGCGGCGGCGCAGGTCGGCGGCGGTGACGATCGGGGTGGCGTTCACGAGTGGGTCCTTTCGCTGCGGCTGAAGTGCACGATCCGTCCTGGCGCGAAGCCTTCCAAGTCCGGAGCCGGAAGGGAAGCGGGTTGTCCGGCCCCCAACGCTGGGGCTGGCCCTACTGCTCAGACGGCGCCGGCCGCGGCTGCGACCGCCGCGTAGGACTCGGCCGGGTCGACAGCGCCGAAGACCGCCGAGCCGGCGACCAGGAGGGTAGCGCCTTGCTCAGCGCATGGGCCGGCGGTCGCCGAGTCGACGCCGCCGTCGACCTCGAGCGCGACGTGGGCTGGCAGAGCGGCGCGCAGACGTGCGAGCTTGTCGAGCGCGGCCACGATGAAGGGTTGGCCGCCCCAGCCGGGGTTGACCGACATGCAGAGCGCGAGGTCGAGCAGACCGGCGACCTCGCCGAGCGCCTCGGCCGGGGTGCCGGGGTTGACCGCGGCGCCCGCCGCGCAGCCGGCCTCCTTGACCGCCTGGAGCGCGTAGTGCAGGTGCGGCGTCGCCTCGACGTGGACGGTGATCGAATCGGCGCCCGCGCGCGCGAACTCGGCGACGTGGCGCTCCGGGCGCTCGATCATCAGGTGGACGTCGAGCATCCCGCCGGCCTGGTGGACCTGGTCGGCGAGCGCGGAGACGATCAGCGAGCCGATCGTGATCGGCGGCACGAAATGCCCGTCCATCACGTCGACGTGGATCACCCGCGCACCCGCCTCCATCACCGCGGCGACCTGCGCACCGAGGCGCGCGAAGTCGGACGACAGGATCGACGGCGCGACACGGCGGTCGCGCAGCAGCTCGGTGGCGCGGACGGTCATGCGCCGCGAAGTGTCGCGGATGCGGCGGCGCGATGGCGGGGCGGGGCCGTGGCCCGCCCCGCCGTGCGTGCGTCAGGCGGTCAACTCGTCGGGACGATCGACAGCGGCTTCTGCACCGCCGGAACGGTGCCGGCAGCTCTGACCGGGAACGCGGACGAGATGCCGCCCGAGGAGTTGGTGCAACCGGCGGATGTCTTCACCGACTGGTAGGTGAAGCTCTCCGCGCCCGAGCCGTTCGTCATCACGTAGACGTTGGAGCCCGGCACCGGCGGGCCGTCAAGGACGATGGCCACCTGGAACGGAAGGGACGTGTTGTCGGGCGCGTAGCCCGGTCCAGCGCAGCCGGCCTGCTTGTAGACCAGAGTGGTGCCGCCAACGATGGCCGGGTAGTTGACGGTGAGCGTGTTGTCGTAGATGAGGATCGCACCATCCGCCGTGTACGCCTCTGGAAGCGTGCCGGAGAAGAAGCCGACCGACTGCCCGAGCACGCGTCCTTGGGCATCGACGACGTTAAACGCACCCGCTGGGCCACGGGCGCCGGCGGCACCGTTCGCACCGGCGGGGCCGGTCGGACCGGTGGCGCCCCTGGGACCGGTTCTGCCGGCGAGCGCTCTCTTCGCGCCTCTCGACAGCTTGCTCGCCGTGACGGCGCCTCTCGCGAGCTGGGTGCTGCCGACCGTGCCCGGCTTGATGTCGCCGCCGTTGATGAAGTGCTTTGCCGCCGCCGGTCCTCCGAGCGCGACGAACGCCACGCCGATCGCAACGAGCGCTGTGAGCGCCCACCGCACGTTCCTTCTGCGCATCTGCCGCTCCTTGTCGATCTCCGCCCGTCGAGGGGCGCGGCGGCAGTCTGTCAGGTGACCCGGCGCGTTGTGATGAAACCCTGGATGCCGGTCAAACCTGCATGAGCATCGAGGCTCTGCAGTGGTTGCAGGTGAGGACCGCGGTGGTCGACATGCGCACGATCGTCGAGTGCTCGCCGCAGTCGGGGCAGACCGACGTCAGCTCGTAGCGGCGCAGGCAGAAGACGCAGCGGTAGCGGCCCGGCATCGTCGTCGGGCGCAGCCACGGCTCGTGGCAGCCCGGGCACTCCGGGCCCAGGTCGACCTTCTGCTCGGTCATGCCCCCGCAGCCTTCCGCATGGAAGCGTGATAGCGCATTTGCCGGATGGGCGCTGCGCCGGGCGGCCTCCTTGGCACCTCCGACGCCGCCCTCAGGCGGTCCTGCGCAGGCGTGCGAGGAA
>DASRXW010000076.1:0-15426 GCA_035654055.1 Conexibacter sp. | reverse complement strand
CTCCGACGGCACGACGACGCCCGAGGGGCCCGTGTTCGCCGCCGAGCGCCAGGCACGCATCGCCGAGCTGGTGTCGGTGCGCGGGCGCGCGCGCATCGGCGAGCTGGCGGAGCTGTTCGGCGTCACCGAGACGACGATCCGCAAGGACCTCACGACGCTCCACGAGCAGGGCCTCGTCAAGCGCACGCACGGCGGCGCGCTCGCGCTGCGCCCGGTCGTCGAGCGCGAGTTCGAGCGGCGCGTCGGCTCGTTCCCCGACGAGAAGCGCGCGATCGCGGCCGCTTGCCTGCGGCTGATCGAGACCGGCGACTCGATCTTCCTCGACACCGGCACGAGCGTCGACGCGATCGCCCAGGCGCTCGCCACGGCGGCCGACCGCGGCAGCCGCATGCGGCTCGCCGTCGTGACGACGTCGCTGACCGTCGCCCAGCACCTCGCGAGCGTGAACGGGATCGAGTGCCTGCTGCTCGGCGGCTACGTGCGGCAAGCGGAGGACTCGGTCGTCGGCGCGTTGACGCTCGAGAACCTCCAGCGCTTCACGTTCGGCACGGCCTTCATGGGCGTCAGCGGATTCTCGGAGGCGGGCATCAGCGTCGGCAGCCTGTCCGAGGCGGCGATCAAGGCCGCGGTGATCGAGCGCGCACGGCGCGTCGTCGTGCCGATCGACCACAGCAAGGTCGGCACGACCGACCACGCGCTCATCTGCGAGCTCGACGCGCTCGACGTCGTTGTCACCGACGACACCACGCCCGGACTGCGCGAGCTGTGCGAGAACGTCCAGATCGAGCTCGTCGCGGCGCAGCAGCGCCCCGTCTAGTCGGACGGGGGAGCGCGTCGCCGGCCGCGCGCCCGTCGTCCGGCGACGGATGCTGTGCTACCCCACGGCCCCAGTCGCGACGCCCTCGCGCGACAGCTCGTGCAGCCAGGACACGACCGCGCGCCGGTCCTGCTCGCCGAAGACGAGCGAGCCGGGCACGACGCCGTCCGCCCCGGCGGCAGCGAGCCGCGGGACCGTCTCGCGCCGGATCCCGCCGTCGACGACGATCTCGGGCTTGCGCTCGCTCGCGTCGCGCAACGCGACGAGCCGCTCGACCCGCTCGCAGGCGCCCGCGTCGAGGCCGACGCCCTTGACGCCGATCTCGGTGCCCATCAGCAGCACGCGGTCGACCTGCTCGAGCAGCGCGCCGGCGCGCTCGAGCGGCTGGTCGAGCGACAGCGCGAGCGCAGGGCGCACCCCGCGCCGCTCGATCGCCCGCAGCGTCGCGGCGACGTCGGCGCACGACTCCGGATGCACCGTGAGCATGTCCGCGCCGGCCCGGACGAAGCGCTCGATCCAGGCGTCCGCGTCGGCCACGAGCAGGTGGACGTCGACCGGCGACTTCGCCGACCGGTCCGCCACCGCACCCACGAGGTCGGGCCCGTAGAGCAGCTCCGCGACGAAGTGCCCGTCCATCACGTCGATGTGGAAGCCGTCGGCGTGCCCGTCGAGCGTCGCGAGTGCCTCGCCGAGCGCGAGCTGGTCGGCCGACCACAGGGAAACCGAGGCCTTCACGTCATCCTCCGATTTGAATCGCTTTGAACACACACATATCGCGCTTGTCTTTGCCGCTTTTCGCTTCGTTTGGTTTGTGATACTAGCGCGAAAGCGCGCTTGCACCCGAATGCGCGATGGCGCAAGCCCGTCGGAGGTGATCGACGCGGAGGAGTACACGAGCGGCCCCGGCGGCTGCGTGGGGGAACGGGGTCGCCGGGGCCGCTGCGTGTGAGGGATGGCCCGTGATGCCTCGCTTGGATGGGGGATTCGGCGAGGCGGCGCGCGCGGCGACGGATCTTGCGAACCGTCGGCCGCGAAGCCGACACAGGACCATCGGCCTCCCATCCTGGCTGCTCAGTCAGGAATCCGGTAGTCGGCCTTCCGAACGTTCTAATCGCGAGTATCGAGCTGGAGGGCGCGCCGGGCCGCACCACCTTCGGGTTGCCTTGGACAGCGCTCCTTCATTAGTCTCGGGAGACACACGCATTTTTCGCAGGTCTGGGGGGAGCCCTCCCTCCAGAGAGGAGAGGACGCAGATGGGGAGCGGGGAAGCCGCAGACGTGCCGAAGCGCGGCGGTTGACGGAATGTCCGTGCTCGCGTTCGACCGCGTCACGCGCCGCCGTCGCGTCGGGCGCGAGCGCGTCGCCGTACTGGACGCGGCGTGCTTCGAGGCCTGGCCCGGCGAGCTCGTCGCGATCCTCGGCCCGCACCGCAGCGGCAAGACGACCGTGCTGCGCATCGCCGCCGGCGTCGAGGTGCCGGACGCCGGCAGCGTGCGGCTCGACGGCGAGCCGCTGGGCGAGCTGAAGCCGACCGTGCGCACGCGCCGCCTGCGCGCCGTCGGCTTCGCGCCGAAGGCGTGGCGCGTCGCGCGCGGCAAGCCGGTGCTCGACCACGTCGCGCTGCCGCTGCTCGCCGAAGGGCGACCGCTGATGACCGCGCTCGCGAAGGCGCACGAGACGATCGAACGCGTCGGCGCCGCCCACTGCGCCGGGGCGACCGCGGACGAGCTGGCGCCCGGCGACGAGACGCGCGTCGCGCTCGCGCAGGCGCTCGTGCGCGAGCCGCGGCTGCTGCTCGTCGACGAGCCGGGCGCGCTGGCGCCGCCCGACGAGCGCGACGAGCTGCTGCGCCTGCTGCGCGCGATCGTCGCCGAGCGCCCACAGCTCGCGCTCGTCGTGACCGCCCGCGACGTCGCCGGCGTGGCGGGCGCCGGGCGCGTGCTGACGCTCGGCGACGGCGCGTTGCGCGGGGCGCGCGAGCCGGCGAGCGCCGAGGTGGTCCCCTTCCCCGGCCACGGCGCCGAGGCGATCCCGATTCGATGAGCACGCTCGAGCTCCACCGCGTCGTCAAGCACTACGAGAGCGGCGGCGAGGTCGTGCGCGCCGCCGACGGCGTCTCGCTGACGATCGAGCCCGGCGAGATCGTCGCGCTCTACGGCCCGAGCGGCTCGGGCAAGACGACGCTGCTGCTGCTCGCCGCCGGCCTCCTCTCCCCCGACGCCGGCGAGATCCGCTTCGGCGGGCAGCGCGTCGCCGACCTGTCGCGCGATGCCGGCGCCCAGTACCGCCGCGGGCTCGGCTTCGTGTTCCAGTCCTTCCACCTGATGCCGGCGGTGCCCGCGATCGACAACGCGACGCTGAAGCTGCTCGCCGAAGGGATCAGCCCGGCCCGCGCGCGCAAGCAGGCGACGACGTGGCTCGCGCGGCTCGGCCTCGCCGACCGCGCCCACCACCCGCCGGAGCGCCTCTCGATGGGCGAGCGCCAGCGCGTCGCGATCGCCCGCGCGCTCGCGAACGACCCGCGGCTGATCCTCGCCGACGAGCCGACCGGCAACCTCGACAGCGTCCGCAGCCGCCAGACGCTGGGAATGCTCGCGCGCCTCTGCCGCGAACGCTCCGTCGGGATGCTGCTCGTGACGCACGATCGCGACGCAGCCCACTTCGCCGACCGCGTCTACGACCTGCGCGACGGCTGCCTCGCCCAACGCGAGGACCACGTGGGCGTCTCGCTGATCAGCCTGCCCCCGGGCGACGAAGCGGAGCCGGCGTGAGCCTCCGCACGCTCGTCTACCTCTACGGCTGGCGCCTGCGCGCCCACCCGTTCCAGGAGCTGCTCGCCGGCGCCGGCATCGCGATCGGCGTCGCGCTGCTGTTCGCGGTGCAGGTGGCGAACACGAGCATGACCGGGTCGGCCGCGCAGACGGTCGGCGCGATCACCGGCGGCGCACAGCTCGAGCTGGCCGCGCGCGACGACCAGGGATTCGACGCTCGGCTCACGCGCGCCGTGCGAGCCCTCGACGGGGTGCGCGTCGCCGCGCCGGTGCTCGACCGCCGCAGCGTCCTTGTCGGGCCACGCGGCGAGCGCGCCGTGACGCTCGTGGGCGTCGACGCGACACTCGCGGCCCTCGGCGGCCCGATCACGCACGACTTCGGCCCGAACGGCCTGCAGCTCCCGACGCTCGGCATCGTGGCGCCCGACGAGATCGCGCAGCAGATCGGCGCCACCGCAGGCGAGTCCGTCCGCGTCTTCGTGGCCGGGCGGGCGCGCACGACGCCGCTGTCGGCCGCGCTCGACCGCGGCGAGATCGGGTCGCTCGTCGGCAGCCAGGTCGCGATCTCGTCGCTGCCGTACGTGCAGCGGCTGACAGGCATGCCGAACCGCGTCTCACGCATCTTCGTCGAGGCGAAGCGTGGCCAGGAGCGGCTCGTGCGCGGCGAGCTGCGGCAGCTCGCCCACAATCGGCTCGACGTCGGTCCCGCCGACTCGGTCGTGCGCCGGCTGCGCGTCGCCGCCGCGCCGAGCGACCAGTCCTCCGCCCTCTTCGCGGCGATCAGCGCGATGGTGGGGCTGCTGTTCGCGTTCAACGCGATGCTGCTGACGATGCCCGATCGGCGCGCGTTCATCGCCGAGCTGCGGATGCAGGGCTTCACGGGGCGCCAGGTCGTCGGCGTGGTCGTGTTCCAGGCGCTGCTGCTCGGGTTCGCAGCGTCGGCGGCCGGGCTGGCCCTCGGGGACGTGCTGTCGCGCACGGTGTTCGACTCGCTGCCGGCGTACCTCGCGTTCACGTTCCCGATCGGCACGCAGCGGATCATCACCGCGGCGACGCTCGCGATCGCGTTCGGCGCCGGGGTCGCTGCCGCCCTCCTGGCGGCGAGCCGTCCGTTGCTCGACCTGCTCGTGAGACGACCGCTCGACGCCGTGCACGACGAGCGTGGCGAGCTCGGCGAGGGGCTCGGCCAGACGATGCGCCGGCGCATGCTGGTCGTCGCCGTCGTGCTCGTGGCCGCGACCACGCTCGCGGTGGTGCTCGCCCCGCAGCTGACCGTCGTCGGCCTGCTCGCGCTGTCGCTCGCGGCGCTGCTGGCAATGCCGGCGACGTTCGCGGCGACGATGCCGTTGACCGACCGCCTCGCGCGGCGGCTGCACCGCAACATGCTGCTCGTCGCCGTCATGGGCGCGCGGTCGGCGATGACGCGCTCCGTCGCCGTCGCGGCGATCGCGGCGATCGCCGTGTACGGGAACGTCGCGATCGGCGGCGCTCGCGACGACCTGATCCGCGGCCTCGAGGCCGGCTACGCCGACCACCTCAGCACCGCGGACGTGTGGGTGACGACGGCCGGGCAGAGCCTCACCACGGACGGCTTCCAGGTGAGCGCGCGGCAGCTCGCGCGCGTGCGGCATGCACCGGGCGTCACCGACGTGCGCGTCTATCAGGGCGGGATGCTCGACGCCGGTGACCAGCGCACCTGGATCATCGCCCGGCCGCCCGGCGATCGCCGCATCATCCCTCCGTCGCAGCTCGTCGGCGGGGATCTCGCGTCGGCGGAGCGGCACCTGCACACCGGCGGCTGGGCGGCCGTCTCACGCACGATCGTGGACCAGCGGCACCTGCGCATCGGGGACGCGTTCGACGTTCCGACGCCCGCCGGGCCGCTGCGGCTGCGGCTCGCGGCGATCGTGACGAACCTCAGCTGGGGGCCGGGCGCGATCATCGTGAGCACGACCGACTACCAGCGCGGCTTCCGGACGCACGAGGCCACCGCGCTCGAGGTCAACCTGCGGCGCGGCGTCTCGCCGGCGGCGGGGCGGCGTGCCGTCGCGGCGGCGCTCGGCGACAACCCGGCGCTCGACGTTCAGACGCGAGCGGAGCTCGACGCCGAGTTCCGCAGCCTGCTGCATCAGGGCCTCGCGCGCCTGAGCCAGATCGCGACGCTGATGCTGATCGCAGCGATCCTCGCGCTCGCGGCCGCGATGAGCGCCTCCGTCTGGCAGCGTCGTCGCCGCCTCGCCGCGTACAAGGTGCAGGGCTTCAAGGAGCGGCAACTGCGGCGCATCCTGCTGCTCGAGACCGTGCTCGTGCTCGTGCTCGGCTGCACCCTCGGCGTGGTGGCGGGCACGTACGCCCACCTGCTCGGCAACCGCTGGCTCGAGCTCAACACGGGCTTCCCCGCGCCCTTCTCCGCGCAGGTCGGTCAGGCGGTCACGACGCTCCTGCTGATCACCGTCGGCGCTGCGGCCGTGGTGGCGTTCACCGGCTTCCTCGCGACCCGCGTGTCGGCGCGGATCAGCTTCGGCGAATGACCAGGGTGTCGCCGCCTAAGGGTGGTGCGTCGCCGTGCCGAGACACACTCGCATGGGTGGACGGGTCGCACAGGCGTCATGGCGCCTGCGCATCGGCTTGGCGTTCGCCGGCGTCGTGCCGCTGTACTGGCTCATGCTGTTTCCGCAGGCACGGCGCGAGCTGCGCGCATGGGAGCGACGCGCGCGGCGGATCCCGAGCCCGGCGTTGCGCGCGCACGCGCTGCGCAAGCTGCAGACGGAGGGGATGACCGCCGAGGGGGCGGCGGCGTTCGCGATCCTCGCCACCGCGCGCTCGTGTCGTCACGTCGTGCGCGCGTGCGTCGCGTTCGAGGTGATGTACGACTACCTCGACGCGCTTGCGGAGGAGCCCGTCGCGGACGTGCTGGGGAGCAACCGCCTGCTGTACGCCGCGCTCGGGGCGGCATACGCGCCCGGCACGCCAAGCGCGAACTGGTACGCCCTTTGCCCGTGGAGCGACGACGGCGGGTACCTCGACGCGCTGGTCGAGACGTGCCACGACGCGTTACTGCGGCTGCCGGCCCACGCCGGCGTCGTCGCCGGGCTGGGTCGCCTCGCCGATCGCGCCGGCGAGGCGCAGAGCCTCCATCACGCGGCCGCGGACGCCGAGGGCGAGCGAGCGCTCGCGCGCTGGGCGGCGACGCAGCAGCCGCCGGAATGCGCGCTGCACTGGTGGGAGCTGGCGGCGGCGGCCGGCTCGCCGCTCGGCTTCTTCGCGCTCGTGGCGGCGGCCGCGCATCGCGACACGGACGCTGCCGCGGCACTCGCCGTCGAGCGCGCGTACTTCCCTTGGATCGCCGCGCTCTCGTGGCTGCTGGAGAGCCTGGTCGACCAGGAGGAGGACGCAGACGGCGATGCGCACAGCTACGTGGCGCACTACGGCCCGCCGCAGAGCGCCGCGCGACGACTGGCGACGATCGCCGAGCACGCCGGAGCCGACGCGCGACAGCTGCCGCAAGGCGCCCGGCACACGCTGCTGCTCGCGGGGATGGTCGGCATGTACCTCTCGCACGCCGGCGCGACGAGCGGCGCGGCGAGCGAGGCGGCCGCGGCGGTCCGCCAGGCGATCGGCGGCCCGGTCGCAGCGCTGCTGTGGATCCTGCGGGTGCGGCGGCGGCTGACGCGGCGGTGAGGCGGCGCCGCTGGTGTCTTGAGTCGGAAGTTTCGTGAGCGGTTTCTCGAACGGCGAGGCGCCGAGAAACCGCCACCGAACTAAGGACTCACGACACTAGCGCGCGTCCCCGCCGCCCGAGCGCGAGCCGCGCAAGGCGACGACGTTGCCCCCGTCCGCGGCGGCCTCCGCCCGCAGCACGCCGCCGCTGATCGTCAGCGCACGGTCGACGCCGGAGACGCCCATCGCTTCGCCGGTCGTCATCAGGACGGCGACCTCGCCGTCGGCGATCGAGCGGACGAGCAGCAGGACGGCCTCGCGCTCGAGCAGGTCGACGTGGCGCGTCGGGTCGTCGACGAGCAGCAGGCGCGGCGTCGTCACGAGCGCCTGGGCGATCGCGACGCGCACGTGCTCGGTCGGCTCCAGCTCGCGTGACTGGAGGCCGGCGCAGCCGGCCGCGCCGACGCGCTCGAGCTGCAGCATCGCGCGCTCGCGCGCCAGCTCGGGCGCCTCGCCGCGCGCGAGCAGCGGCATCGCGACGTGGTCGAGGATCGACTCGCCGCCGACGGCCGTGAGGTCGACCTGCACGAAGCCGACCCCGGGCGCGAGCCCCTCGTCGTGGCCGCCCGGCAGCACGCGCCCACCGAACTGCACGGCGCCGCCGTCGGGCTGCTCGAGCCCGGCCGCGATCCGCAGCAGGGTCGTGCGGCCGGAGCGCGGGACGCCCCAGATCGCGACGAGCTCGCCCGCGTCGATCGTGAGCGACACGTCGTCGAGCGCGACGACGTCGCGACGGCCGCGGCGGTAGCGCTTGCTGACGCGCTCAAGCCTCAGCAGGCTCATCGAGCTGTCCCGTGCGCGTCCGCTCGAACGCCTCGATCTCCGTGCGCGCGTAGGCGATCCATGCGAAATGGGCGTCGAGCAGGCCGCGGCGCGCAGCGAGCACGAGCCGCTCGACCAGCTCTCCCGCGGCGACCGCCGGCGTCGAGCCGCTGCGCGCCGGCGGGAGCGGCAGCAGGCTCGCCTCCTCGACGCAGGCGCGCTCGTAGGCGTCGACGAGCTCGCGCATCGTGCCGCTGCGGTCGATCCCGGGCGCCGCGGCGCCGGCGATCCGCCGCAGCAGCTCGACGTGCTGCGGGTCGCCGCGCATCTGCTCCGCGACCCATTCTCGGAACGCGCGCGCGCCGCTCGCGGTCGCGCGGTAGTGGACCTTCGGCTGGCGCCTCGCGGACGGCCGCGGCGCCTCCTCCGGCTCCGTCAGCAGCTGCTCGACCGGCAGCGGCTCGATCAGCGCGGCGCGCTCGAGCGCGTTGAGCGCGGCGTATATCTGCGAGATCGGCGGCTCGAGCACGCCGCCGTAGCGCCGTTCCAGGCGCTGGAACAGCTCGTAGCCGTAGCTCGGCCGCTCGATCACCAGTCCGAGCACCGCCCAGTTCACAGCTGACCTCATCCTCACCGAAGCACCCACCCGACCCCCGTCCGTCGCATCGAGAAACGGTGTGTGCACGCTATTCCACCAGGCCACCCGAACGCAACCGTTCAACTCGCTAGCAGCGATTTGAACCTTCCACTTGACATGTGACCTTTCAGTCACCTATTGTCTTCGCCATGGACACGGACGAGGTCTTCAGAGCGCTCGCGGACCCGACGCGCCGCAGCCTGCTCGACGAGCTGTTCCGCGACGACGGCCAGACGCTGAGCGCCCTCGAGGGGCGCCTGCCGATGACGCGCTTCGGCGTGATGAAGCACCTGCGGGTGCTGGAGCATGCGGGTCTGGTGGTCACGCAGCGGCGCGGTCGCGAGAAGCTGCACTTCCTGAACCCCGTCCCGATCCGGCTCGTCCACGACCGCTGGGTGAGCAAGTACGCAGAGCCGTGGGCCGCCGGACTGAGCGACCTCAAGCACGACCTGGAGGGCAGGACGATGGAGAAGGTGTTCGAGATCTACATCAAGGCGACGCCGGAGCGGCTGTGGGAGGCGATCACGAATCCCGAGCAGCGGCGCGTCTACAACTTCGGCATGGGCATCGAGTCCGACTGGACCCCCGGCTCGCGCTACGAGGCGCGCAACCCGCACGCGCCCGACGCGCTCGCGGCCGGAGAGAACCTCGAGGTCGAGCCGCCGCGGCGGCTCGTGCAGAGCTTCGACGCGCTGTGGGGAGACGACGTGAAGGCCGAGGCGACATCGCGCGTCACATGGGAGATCGAGCCGGTCGGCGACTCGTGCCGGCTGACCGTCGTCCACGACCAGCTCCGGGAGGGCGCCAACGACCAACTGTTCGGCGGCTGGCCGATGATCCTCTCCGGCCTCAAGACCCTGCTGGAGACGGGCGAGCCGCTCACGACGCCCGGCTCGCTGATGTACCTGCCGGCCTCATAGACCGGCCGGCCCGTCGCGCAGACGCCGCTCAGCTCAGCGGCGTCTGCGTCTGCCTCTGGACGGCCACTTGCGATGCCGATCGGCGCCCGCGGCGCGCGAGCGCCGGTAGCCTCGGACGCCGTGCGGGCGCTGGTCACCGGAGCGAGCGGCTTCCTCGGCGGGTTCGCCTGCCGCGAGCTGCACGCGCGCGGCCACGCCGTGACGGCGCTCGTGCGCCGCCCCGGGTCGGCGCCGCCAGACTGCGAGGAGGTGCGCGCCGACCTCGCCGGCGATCCCGCCTCGCTGACGGCCGCGCTCGCCGCCGCGCGGCCCGACTGCGCGCTGCACCTCGCGGCCGAGATCGCGACCCAGCGCGACGCCGCGAAGCTCGCGGCGGTGAACGTCGCCGGCACCGCGCGGCTGCTGGAGGCGTGCGCCGCCGCCGGGTCGCCGAAGGTCGTCTTCGCCTCGACCGTCGTCACCGGCGACGCGCACGGCGCGCTGCTCGACGAGGACACCGCGCTGCCCGTCGAGACGGCCTACGGGCGCTCGAAGCAGGAGGGCGAGCGGCTGCTGCGCGCGTGCGGCCTGCCGGGCGTCGTCGTGCGCCCCTCGCACGTCTACGGCCCCGGCGGCTGGTTCGCGCACGAGCTGGTGGCCCGGCTGCGCCAGCCGGGCCGCTTCGCCGTCGTCGGGCGCGGCGAGAACTGGTGGGACGTCGTCCACGTCGCCGACGTCGCGCGCGCCCTCTGCGACGCGGCCGAGTCCGCCCCCGCCGGCGCGACCTACCACGTCGCCGACGACGCGCCGATCCGCCTCGCCGACTTCGCCGCCACGATCGCCGCGGCGCTCGGGACCGGGCCGCCGCGCCACGTGCCCGTGTGGCTCGCGCGGCTCGCCGCCGGCCGCGACCCGGTCGCCGCCGTCACCCGCTCCGCGCGCTCGAGCAACGCCCGCATCAAGCGCGAGCTCGGCTGGTCGCCGCAGTACCCGACGGCCGCCGACGGCGTCCCGGCGGCCGTCGCGGCGCTCGCCTGAACCGCACCTGCTTGTAGTAGATCGTGAGATCTGAGAGGGTCCGCCACGTATGCGGAAGAAACTTCGACGCATTTGGGACCGGCTGCCTGTGCACCGCGCGCACAAGCTGCCTCACGTCGCGGCGCCGCCGCAGGGCGAGGAAGGCAGATCGTCGGACAGCGGGACGCAGTCCAGCCTGGGCCAGCCCGGCACGATGAAGATCGTCGCGGTGCTCGCCCTCCCGGCCGCCGGCGCGATCGTCTTCTACACGATCGTCGGCGGGTCGCTGTCGGACTTCGGCGTGGCGACGATGGTCGCGGCCGGCGCGTTCGCGCTCGGCGCATCGCTCGGCTTCCTGTTCGGCATCCCGCGCACGCTGGCCGCCGGCGGGCGCGTCCAGCATGTCGCCGCTCCCGGAGCCGAGACGGGCAACGCAGCCGACGCCGCACCCGCGAACGACGGCCGGCTGCACTACCAGCCGAACACGAACCTCGAGGACATCTCGGACTGGCTCACGAAGATCCTCGTGGGCGCAGGGCTCGTCGGGCTGACGCGCGTCGTCCACTCGGTCGGCCGCCTCGCCGACCAGATCGCCACGGCGTTCGGCGCCAGAGCGGGAGAGCACGGCGCGGCGTGGGCGTTCTCGCTCGGACTGCTGGTGGCGTTCGGCGTGACCGGCTTCCTGTCCGGCTACCTCTACACGCGGCTGCGGCTGCAGGCGAGCTTCGCGCGCGCCGACGACATCAACACGCTCACGCAGGCCGTCATCGAGCGAGTCGACGCGGACAAGATCAGAGACGCCGAGGCGCTCGCGCTCGTCGGCAGCCAGCTCAACCCGATCGACACGCCGCCCACCGCGCGCGAGCTCGACGCGGCCGTCGCCGCCGCGTCCGACGGGATGCGCAAGCAGATCTTCAACCGCGCGCGCGACCAGCGCCGCGCGAGCCGCGGGAAGGTCGACGACGAGAGCAAGCAGAAGGTGGCGCGGACGATCCCCGTCTTCCGCGCGCTGATCGCCGCCGATCCGGACGAGCGCTACTTCCGCAACCATGCCGAGCTCGGGTTCGCGCTGCACGACCAGACGCCGCCGGACGACGCCGCCGCGGAGGCCAGCCTGAGCAAGGCGATCGAGATCCGCGATCGGCTCAAGAAGCCCGGCTACCTGCGCTACGAGTGGACCCGCGCGCTCTGCCGCATGGCCGTTCCCGCAGGCGATCAGGCGTCGAGGAACGAGCTGATCCTCGCCGACCTGCGGCGCGCCGCGAGCGATCCCAAGGTCGCCGCGCTGATACGCAGCGACGCAACGGTGGTCGCGTGGTGCCAGAGCAACAACCTGGCGCTCGACGACGTCGTGCCGCCACCGCCACCGTCACCGCCACCGCCACCGCCGGCGACGTAGCGCGAGCCGCTCCGACGCCCGGCCTCGCTACACGTCGATCCGCGAGCCCATGATCACGGTGCGTTCGCGCGGCAGGCCGAAGTACTCGGCGGCGTCGGCGGTGATGCGCGCGGTCGCGACGAACAGGCGCTTGCGCCAGCGCGTCATGCCGGGTGCGTCGCCGACGCGCAGCTCGATCGTCGAGAGGAAGTAGGACGCCTCGTCGACCTCGAGCGGGCACTCGAGGCCGGCGTCCGCGGCGAGGCGCAGGACGCGCGGCACGTTCGGCTCGTCCATGTAGCCGAAGCGCGCCTCGACGTGGCTGATGCCGTCGTCGGTGTAGCCGAGGTCGTCGATCGCGAGGCGCTCCTCGACCGCGACGTGCGGGACCGGCAGCGTCTCGATCGTGAGGATCACGACGTGCTCGTGGAGGATGTGGTTGTGCTGAACGTTGGCCCGCATCGCCAGCGGCGTCGTGACCTTCGCGCGGTTGAGGAAGACGGCCGTGCCGGGGACTCGCTGCAGCGGCAGGCGCCGCCCGTGCAGCTCGTCCACGAACGCCCGCAGCGACCCCTCGTCGTGCTCGCGCAGCCTGGTGACGAGCTCGCGGCCGCGCTGCCAGGTCGTCATCACGGTGAACACCGCGAGGCCGATCAGCAGCGGCAGCCACGCCCCGTGCGCGATCTTCGTCAGGTTCGCGGCGAGGAACAGGACGTCGAACAGCAGGAACGCGCCGCCCCCGGCCAGCACGAGCCACAGCGGCGTGCGCCACTGATGGCGCGCGATGTAGAAGAACAGCAGCGTCGTGATCGTGATCGTGCCGGTGACCGCGACGCCGTAGGCGAACGCGAGCGCCGCCGACGACTCGAACGCGAGCACGAGCCCGAGCACCGAGATCATCAGCGCCCAGTTGATCCACGGCACGTAGATCTGGCCGATCGTCGCCTCCGACGTGTGCAAGATGCGCACGCGCGGCAGGTAGCCGAGCTGCACCGCCTGGTGCGCGACCGAGAACGCACCGGTGATGACCGCCTGCGAGGCGATCACCGTCGCCCCCGTCGCGAGGAAGACCATCGGCAGCCGCGCCCACTCGGGCACCAGCAGGAAGAACGGGCTGGCGATGTTCGCGCTCGGGTCGCCGAGCACGAGCGCGCCCTGTCCCATGTAGTTGAGGATCAACGCCGGGAACACGAGCAGCAGCCACGCACGCGTGATCGGCGCGCGCCCGAAGTGGCCCATGTCGGCGTACAGCGCCTCCGCGCCCGTGATCGACAGCACGACCGCGGCCAGCGCGAAGAAGGCCGTCGAGAAGTGGCCGATCAGGAAGCCGAGCGCGTACGTCGGCGACAGCGCCCGCAGGATCTCCGGGTGGTCGGCGATGCCCGAGATGCCGCAGGCGCCGATCACGACGAACCAGACGATCATCACCGGGCCGAACAGGCGCCCGACCGCCGCCGTGCCGAGTCGCTGCGTCGCGAACAGCACGACGATCACCGCCGCCGTGATCGGCACGACCAGCTGGCCGAGCGAGGACGAGACGACCTTCAGCCCCTCGACCGCCGACAGCACCGAGATCGCCGGCGTGATCATGCTGTCGCCGAAGAACAGCGACGCGCCGAAGATCCCCAGCGCCGCGAGCACGAGCTTCGTGCGCGTGCCGCCGGGCAACTGCCGTCGGCGGATCAGCGTGATGAGCGCCATGATGCCGCCCTCGCCGTCGTTGTCGGCGCGCATCACGAGCAGCACGTACAGCAGCGTGACGACGATCGTCACCGACCAGAAGATCAGCGAGATCACGCCGTAGATGCTGTCGGTCGTCGCCGCGACCGGATGCGGGTCGCCCGGGTTGAAGACCGTCTGGACGGTGTAGAGCGGGCTCGTGCCGATGTCGCCGAAGACGACCCCGAGCGCGCCGACGACGAGGGCGGCCTGCGCGGGGGTGCGCGTGCTCGCGCTGCGGGTGTGGGTGCTGCGGCTCACGGGGGGCGCGCGGGACCGTACACCCGATCGCGCACGTGCCGTCGGCGGGGGGGCGTCAGTCCGGCGCGGCGAGCACGAACAGCTCGATCTCGAGATCGGGACCGACGTGGTGGTTGGAGATGAAGGCGAGCACGCGCCGGCCGCTGAGGCGCTCGACCGCGGCGATGAATCTGTGCTGCATCGCAGTCTGGAAGGCGCTGCGCGTCTCTTGGACGATCGCGCTGCGCTCGAGCTCGATCATCGTCTTCTCGACTTCGGTGTAGACGCCGCCGAGCACGCACGCCAGCAGGTCGTCGCCCATCATGCGACTCTTCACGTTCACCGGCGTGCGACCGTAGTAGCGCTCGTGCAACGCGCCCATCGCCACGCTCACCGCGTCGAGCAGCTCATCGCCGTCCAGACAGCTGTCCAGCACCATTTGTGGCCTGCGCGTTTCCCACCCTCGGTTCGAGGCGTGCGTGCGCGAGGCGGAGAGCGAGAGCCGTGCGGACGCCGATCAGTGACCGGACCTTTTACCGAATGGTAGAGCTAAGCTGGGCCGATGAGCGAGCGCGGCCACGACACGCCGCCGACAGCAGGCCACGAGACGCCTCGCGGGGGGCGCGGCGAGATTCTCACCGCCGTCTCCGACGGGATCGTCGCGCTCTTCAAGGAGTTCTACGGCAGGGGTCCGACGCGCGCGAAGACCTACTACGAGGACGATCTCGTCGTCTGCCTGCTGCGCGGCGGCTTCACGCGCGTCGAGGAGACGCTGCGCGACGCCGGCCGCGGCCATGAGGTGATCCTCCAGCGGATGGCGTTCCAGGAGGTCATGCGCGACCGCTTCGAGGCCGTCATCCAGGAGGCCACGGGCCGGCGCGTGATCGGGTTCATGAGCGGCAACCAGCAGGACCCCGACATGCTCTGCGAGATCTTCGTGCTCGCGCCGAGCGACCTCGTCGACGAGCACCCGTCCGCGACGTCATAGGCAGCCGTTTGCACGCCGGCGACGGCGAGCGTACGCTGGTGCACCAGGAGGGCATCCGCGACGGGGCGCGGCCCACGCTGGGGACTGCGCAGCGCCGCCTGACTTCCGAGCTTCGCCAACCACAGCGACTCGAGGAGTCCGGCATGACCAAGCACCATGCCGTCGCGCCAGCTGCATCCCCGCCACTCGCCGACGACGGCCCCGGCCTCGAGCCGAGCAGCGGCCAGGACCTGATCGCCCCGCTCGCGCGCGGGTTCGTCGAGGCGTTCAACGGTCGCGACGCCGACGCGCTCGTCGCGCTGGCGCACCCGCGCATCGTGTTCCGACCGACCTCGCTCGTCGGTCGGCGCAGGACCTACGACGGACATGCCGGGCTGCGGCGATGGATCGCCGAGCTCGACGCCATGGGCATGGACCTGCAACTGCAGACCCGCGAGATACGCCCGCTGACGCCCAGCGGCTTCCTCGTGCTGTCGAA
>DASRXW010000075.1:0-52077 GCA_035654055.1 Conexibacter sp. | reverse complement strand
GTCGGCTCGTCGAGCAGCAGCAGCGTCGCGCCGCCGGACTCGAGCAGCAGGATCTGCACGCGTGCCTGCTGCCCTCCCGACAGCACCTCGTACGGACGCTCGGCCTGGCGCGCGAGCCTGTAGCGGCTCAGCGTGCCCATCGCCGCCGTGCGGTCGAGGCCGCGGGCGGTGAGGATCTCCAGTGGCGTGCGCCCCGCCAGGTCGCGCCGGTCGTGCAGCTGAGCGAAGTGGCCGGGGACGACGCGCGCGCCCAGTCTCCACGCTCCGTGATGGTCGACGGGCTCGCCCGCGAGCAGGCGCAGCAGATGCGACTTGCCGGTGCCGTTGGCGCCGACGACGGCGACGCGCTCGCCGTAGAACAGCTCCAGGTCGAACGGCTCGGTGAGGCCGTCCAGCTCCAGACCGTCGCACGTGAGGACGCGGTCGCCCGTGCGCGCCCCCGGCAGGCGCATCGCGATCCGCTGCTCGCGCGGCGGCTCCGGCGGCGGCCCCGCCGCCTCGAACTTGCGCAGCCGCGTCTGCGCCGCGCGGTAGCGACTTGCCATCACGTCCGAGAGGGCGGCCTGCTGGCGCAGCGTCTGCACGAGCTGCCGCAGCCGCCGGTGCTCGTCGTCCCAGCGGCGGCGCAGCTCCTCGAACCGCGCGATGCGGTCGCGGCGCGCCTCGTGGTAGCTCGCGAACGAGCTGCCGTGCGTCCACGCGGTGCCCGCCTCCACGGTCACGATCCGCTGCGCGACGCGGGCGACCAGCTCGCGGTCGTGCGAGACGAACAGGACCGTCTTCGGCGTCGCCGCCAGCTCCTGCTCGAGCCAGCGCTTGCCGGCCACGTCGAGGTAGTTGTCGGGCTCGTCGAGCAGCAGCAGCTCGGCCGGGCCGCGCAGGAGGCTTTCGAGCGCGAGCCGCTTCTGCTCGCCGCCGGAGAGCGTCGCGAGCTCGCGCGTCGCGAGCTGCTCGAACGGGACCCCGAGCGCGGCGCGACAGGCGACGTCCCACCGCACCTCCGCCTCCCAACCGCCGGCCGTCCCGTAGGTGGCGAGCGCGTCCGCGTAGGCGATGCTGGCGCGCTCGTCGGCCGCGTCGCCCAGCGCGCGCTCGGCGGCGGCGAGCGTCGCCGCCGCACGAGCGACCGCCGCGGGCGCGAGCGCGCCGAGGAACTCGCGCACCGAGCGCCCGGGCTCCTCGCGCGCCACGAACTGGCGCATGACGCCGATCTCCCCGCTGCGCGCGATCGCTCCGTCGGTCGGCTCGAGCTCCCCGGCGACCAGCCGCAGCAGCGTCGTCTTGCCGGCGCCGTTCGCGCCCAGCAGCGCGACCTTGGCGCCGTCGCCGATGCGGAACGAGACGTCGTGGAGGAGGCAGCCGCCGTCCGGCAGGTCGTACGCGACGCTGGCGAGGTCGACATGCGCCATCGCCGCGGGTCGTCAGCCGTCCTGCTCGCCGAGCAGCGCGTCGCGGCGCTCCCAGCCCGGCTCGTTGATGTTCATGTAGACCGGCAGCGCGGGGTGCTCGCGCAGCATCGCCTCGTCGGGCTCCATCCCGATCCCCGGCGCCTGCGGCAGCGGCAGTGCGCCGTCGACGACCTGCGGCAGCGCGCCGAACGCCTCCGTCACCCACGGCTCGTCGAAGTCGTGGAACGTCTCGAGCACGGCGAAGTTCGGCGCAGCCGCGCCGAGATGGCACGCGGTCAGCGTCGCGAGCGGTCCGTTCGCGTTGTGGAGCGCGACGACCATCTGGTGCAGCTCGGCCCACGAGGCGATGCGCGCGGTCTCGAGCAGGCCGCCGGCCCACGCCACGTCGGGCTGGATGATGTCGACGTGGTCGCCCTCGACCAGATGACGGAAGCCGATGCGGCCGATGCTGCGCTCACCGGCCGCGATCGCCGTCCCCCGGCCCCGCAGCGCCTTCAGCGCGTCGAGGTTGTCGGGCGCGACGGGCTCCTCCACGAACGCGACGCCGTGCGCCGCGAGCACGTCGATCGCGCGCCCGGCGGTCGCGGGCGTGAGCCGGCCGTGCGCGTCGACGAAGATGTCGACGTCGGGCCCGACCGCCTCGCGCACGGCGGCGACGAGCTCGCCGGCCTCGTCGACCTCCTGCGCCGTCGCGAACGTGCCGGCGCTGCCGAACGGGTCGAGCTTCATCGCGCGGTAGCCGAGCTCGGGCACGCGCCGCGCCATCGCGGCGAACGACTCCGGGGTGCGGTCGCCCTGGTACCAGCCGTTCGCGTAGACGGGGATGCGATCGCGCACGGGGCCGCCCAGCAGGCGATACACGGGGACGCCGTAGGCCTTCCCGGCGATGTCGAGGCAGGCGTTGAGAATCCCGGACGCGCTCGCGGTGCCGACGATGTCGCCGCGCATGAAGTCGTCCTCCACGACGCGCTGCCACACCTTCGCGGGCGCGAGCGCGTCGAGGCCGACGACGAGGTTGCGCAGGAACTCGAGGTGCGCGGCGACGGCCTGCTCGCGGTACTCGACCGTCGCCTCGCCCCAGCCGACGAGACCCGTGTCGGTCGTCAGCTTGACGAGCGTGAGGTTGCGCCACGAGGTCCCGCACAGGAAGACCTCGGCGTCGACGATGACGGCTCTGTCGGGGGCGGCCATCAGAGGATCCCGTAGCGGTCGAAGACGAGGCTCGGGTCGTCGCCGCGCGCGAGCTCGTCACGCACCGTCGACTCGGCGGCCAGCTTCTCCTCCGCACGCTCGACGGCCGTCTCGGCCAGCTCGTGCGGGATCGCGATGACGCCCATCGTGTCGCCGAAGATCAGATCGCCGCGGCGGATCTCGACGCCGCCGATCTCGACCGGCTCGCCGACCGCGACGATCTCCTGGCGGCCGGCGGAGTCGAGCGGCGAGGCTCCGCGCCCGTAGACGGGCAGGCCGAGCTCGCGCACCTGGTCGACGTCGCGCACGAGCCCGTCCACGACCGCGCCCCCACAGCGGCGGGCGAGCGCCGCGACGCCGAGCAGCTCGCCCCACACGCCGGACGCGCGGTCCGGGCTGGCGATCACGACGACGTCGTCCTCGACCATCTCGCGGTAGGCCTCGAGCAGCAGCCGGTACGGCGCGTCGTCGCTACGCTCGACGGTCGCTGCCTGCAGCGGCAGCGCGGTCCCGACGAGCGTGCGGCCCTCAGTGATCTGGCCGATCTCCCAGCCGAGGAACGTGGAGCGATGCCCGAGCTTGTCCAGCACGTCCGCCAGCAAGGCGGTGTGCAGCGCCCGCAGACGGCGGATGAGGTCCTTCGTGCGCTCGTCCGCGCGCGCGCTCGCGGCGCCGCGAGCCTCGTCGGTCGGCGTGTCTGGCTGTGTCACTGCGTTCTCCCGTTTCGGGTCTGCGTGCGCGCCCGTGCGCACGCGTTGTCAAAGGTCCCCGTGCGCGTCGCTCAGGAGGGCGCCGGGGCATCCTGCGCGAGCACCTCGCGCATCATCACCTGGTTGCCGGCGAGCAGGCCGCCGTCGACCACCATCGTGCTGCCGGTGATCCAGGCGGCCTCGTCGGAGGCGAGGAACAGCACCGCGCTCGCGACGTCGTCGGGCTCGCCGATGCGCCCGAGCGGGTACCAGCGGGCGAGCTCGTCGAACAGCGCCGGGTTCGTCTCGAGCCGCTCGAGCCACGACGGATGCTCGGTGCGGACAGCGCCCGGCGCGACCGCCACGGCACGCACGCCGTGCTTGCCGTAGCGCGTGGCCATCATCTGTGTCAGCGAGACGATGCCGGCCTTCGCCGCACTGTAGGCCTCGTTGTCGATCGCGGTGAAGGCGTTGACCGAGGCGATGCTGACGATCACGCCGCCGCCGCGATCGATCATCTGCGGCAGCACCGCCTTCGAGCACAGGAAGGGGCCGCCGAGCGAGACGGCGAGGTCGTGCTGCCAGCCGTCCCAGGAGGTCTCGACCACGTCGTCGGTCTCGGCGATCGCCGCGTTGTTGACGAGCACGTCGATCGCGCCGAGGCGCGTGCGGACGTCGGCGAAGGCGCGCTCGACGTCCTGCGGCTGCGAGATGTCGGCGGCGAACGCGAGGACCTCGGCACCGCCGGCCGTGAGCGAGGCCGCGACCCCGTCGGCGGCGTCGCGGTTCCAGTCGACGATCGCGATGCGCGCGCCCTCGCCCGCGAGCCGCTGCACGATCGCGCGGCCGATGCCCGAGCCGCCGCCGGTCACGACGACGACGCGCTCGTGGAAGCGGCCTCGGGCGGACGTGGAGGGGGCGGCGGTCGTCATCGGTGCTCCTAGAGGGATGGCGGGACGGTGACCCAGATCACCTGGGTGGTCACGTCCGCGGGGTTGCGGAACCAGTGGGGGATGGTGCTGCGGAAGGCGATCGAGTCGCCGGGCTCGAGCACGTGCACGTCCTCGCCGAGATGGACCTCGAGCTCGCCGCCGAGCACGACCGCGAGCTTCTCGCCCTTGTGCTGGAAGGGGGCCTCCGCCGTCGACATGCCTGGCGGCAGCTCGACCCAGGTCGCCTCGATCGCGCGGTCGAGGTCGGGGACGAGCAGGTCGCAGACCATGCCCTCGTCGGCGATCGGGACGATGAAGCGCTTGCGGGCGTCGCGCCGCACGACGACGTCGTCGGTGCCGGGCGCCTCGAAGAAGGCAGACAGCGGCACGCCGAGCGCGCGCGCGAGCTTCGCGATCGTCACGTAGGAGGGGTTGCCGATCCCGCGGTGCAGCTGCGAGACGGAGCCGAGGCTGAGGCCGGCCTCCTCGGCGAGGCGCTCCATCGACATGCCCTTCGCGGCGCGCAGGTCGTGCAGGCGCCGGCCGAACGCGGTGACAAGCTCGGTGCGCTCGACGGCGCCGGCCTCCGGCGCGGCGCCGTCGAGGGCGCTGACGTCGTCGTGTGGGGGAGCGGGATCGGTGGCCTTCATCATGCTTCCTGTCCCTTCATTCTAATACGTAGGGGGAGCGCTGTCAACCCTGGCGGGCGCATCCAGCATGGCAAGCGCCACGCCGTCCGGCGGCCGTCGCGGCGACTGCCCCGCCTTCAGGAGACGCGCGCTAACGGGAGCCAGGCGGTCGCCTGCGGGCCGCCGGCGCGGCGCCACACGCGCTCGCCCGCTGCCCGGATCGCCGCGACCTGCGACGGCGACAGCGCCTCGGCCTCGCCCCGCAGGTGCACCGTGCGCCCGCCGACGATCACGCGCGCCACGTCGGCGGCGCCGGCGGCGAACGCGACGACATCGCGCACGTTCGCGAGCACGCCGTCGTGCAGCAGCGGCTGGAGGTGCGCGCGGCGGGCGTCGAGCACGACGAGGTCCGCGTCTTTGCCCACCTCGAGCGTGCCGCGCCGCGCGCCCTCGCCGAGCACGCGCGCGCCGTTGACGGTCGCCATCTCGATCGCGTCGGCGCCGGTGAGCGCCGCTGGACGGTCGTGCGCGCGGTTCAGCAGCGCGGTGGCCTTCATCTCGCCCAGCATGTCCTCGCCGCCCGCCCACGGACCGCCGTCGGTCGCGAGCGCGACCGTCACCCCCGCCTCGCGCAGCTGCGCGAGCGGCGTGACGCCGTCGCTCAGCAGCGACTCGGAGACCGGGGTGATGACGACCGGGACGTCGTGGGCGGCCAGCAGCTCGACGTCCCGATCCGACAGGACCGTGCAGTGCACCGCGTAGAGATGGGGCAGCAGGCCGAGGCGCTCGAGCTGCTCGACCGGCGAGACGCCATACCGCTCGACGACCGCTGCGTGGCGGCGGGCCGTCTCGCTGACGTGCATGTGGACGCGCACGCCGTGGTGCTCGGCGAGCCGGCGCAGCTCGTGCAGGAACGGCTCGGTGAAGGCGGGATCGTCCTCGTTGGGGCCGAGCAGCATCGGCGTGAAGCCGAGCTCGGCGACGAACTCCAGCGTCTCGACCCAGCTCGGATCCTCGGGGTCCGGGTAGACGCTCATCGCGCCGCGCAGCCCCAGCTCGGCGGCGACCCGCGCGGCGACCGCGGGATCGAGGTACTCCATCACCCCGACGCTCGTGGCGCCAGCCATCAGCGCCTCGGCGAGGCACAGGCGCGCGCCGAGCTCGACGGCCTCCGGATCGCCGAGCAGCTGCTCGTACAGCGCCGCCACGAGCGGGCTGGCGCCGTGGTCGTCGATGCGGATCGCAGCGAACGCCGTGCGCATGAGCGACGGGACCGCGTGCAGGTGCGCGTTCACGAACCCGGGCAGGACGATGTGGTCGGTCGCGTCGATGACCTCGACCGCGGCGAGCCGCGCGGCGGCGTCGGAGGCGGGCCGCACGAGCGCGATCCGCCCGTCGTCGATCGCGAGGTCCCCCACGAACGGCGTCGCGGAGGCGGGCCCGGGGACGATCGTGGCGTTGCGCAGCAGCGTGTCGTGCACGCCCTGCTGCCGCCGCGGCCCACTCACGCCGTCACCTCACGCACCGGGTTGCGCAGGCGGCCGACGCCGTCGACCTCGACCTCGACGACGTCGCCGTCGCGCAGCGAACGCGGAGGGTCCATGAACTCCCCGCAGCCCCACGGCGTTCCGGTCAGCAGCACGTCGCCGGGGTCGAGCGTGAAGCTGCGCGAGCAGAAGGCGAGCAGCTCCGCGACGCCGAAGACCATCTCGGCCGTCGTCGAGTCCTGCACGGTCTCGCCGTTGACGCGGGTGCGCAGCGCGAGCGCCTGCGGGTCGGCGACCTCATCGGCGGTGACGATCGCCGGACCCAACGGGCAGAAGGTGTCGAGGCTCTTGCCGCGGATCCACTGACCGTCGCCGAACTGGACGTCGCGCGCGGAGACGTCGTTGGCGACCGTGTAGCCGAACACCGACGCGAGCGCCTGCTCAGCGAGCACGTTTCGCATGCGCCGGCCGACGACGACCGCCAGCTCGACCTCCCAATCGACGCGCTCGGCGATCGCACAGTCGATCTCGATCACATCGCCGTCGGCGACGAGGCTGCTGGTGAACTTCGCGAAGACGAGCGGACGAGCCGGCGCCTCCATCCCCGCCTCGCGCACGTGGTCGGCGTAGTTGAGGCCGATCGCGACGATCTTCGCCGGCCGCAGCGGGACCGTCAGCCGCGCCCCGCGCAGGGGCTCTGCCCGCTCGGCGACGCGCAGCGGCGTCCCGCGCGCGATCAGCTCGCGCAGCGGGACGCCCGCGGGCACGTCGAGCGGCAGCAGCTCGCCGACGGACTCCGCGACGACCTGCTCGCCGCCGCTGTCCGTCAGCGCCGTTCCGATGCGCATACCTGTCCTCCCGTTGCCCTGACGACGTATCCAGGTCGAGAGGACAGCGCAGCCGGGTCGGGCAGCGCGGGCGCGCGCTGGATGCGGACGATAACGCCGTCACGCGCGGGGATCGCCAGCGACAGCTCGCCGTCGGCGCCCACGTCGACCGCCTCGCTGCGCTGGCGCGCGGCGTAGATCAGGAGATTGCGGCCTGCCGGCACGAGCGCGGGATCGAGCGCGAACGTCTCCACGACCGGCTCGACGTCATGGTTGATCGCGATCAGCACGAGCTCGCTGCGGCGGCGCATCAGCGCGGCGCAGACGCCGAACGAACGCGGTCGCACGGGAGGCCGCACGCCGGTACGGTCGTGCAGCGCGCGGAACAGCCGGGGGGTAGGAGCCGCATCGAGCGTCATCACACGGCCGCGGCCGCGGATCGCCGTCCCGGACCGCCCGCCGATGCCGAGCACGTCGAGCGGCCGTCCACGCTCGTCGCGCAGCGGGCCGGGCGCAAACAGGGCGAGCTGCGCGCCGCGCTCGACGTGGTGCAGCAGCGCGCGCTGGGCGACCGCCGACAGTCGCTCCCCGCCGGCGTAGACGAGCAGCGGATGACTGCAGTCCTCGTGCTCGACGTCCACGAGCGAGCAGTCGATGCCCGAGGCGTGCGCTGCGGCGCGCACGGGCCCGGCCTCCGCACCCCCGCTGCGCGACGAGAGCACGAGCGCCGTGGACGTCAGCCGCTCGAGCGACGGAGCGTCGCACTCCCCGAGCGCCGCCGCGACCTCCTCCGAGACCCACTCCGGGGCGTCGGCGGCGGCCGGCTGCCGCAGGCCCGCCGCCAGCTCCGGCCAGTCGCACGCGCCGGCCAGCAGCGCGCCGTACGCGCTGTGCCGTGCCTGGTGTCGATCGTGGCGCAGCATGTGGCTCGTGTCCGCGTCAGCCCCGTCCGTCGCCGGCGACCGGCGCGAGGCGCAACTCGAACGTCTCCGCGCCCTCCGGGACGGCCACCTCCAGGCCAGCCTCAGCCGGAGCGCCCACGGGCAGTCGCAGCGTGAGCGCGCGCGTGCGCAGCGAGCCGCCGAACGTCAGGTCGAGGCGCCCGTCGCGCTCCACGACGGCGACCTCGCCGCCGTCGTGCAGACGGAACCCGTAGGCCACCTCCCCCGCGCCGCCGGCCGGGAACAGGCGCAGCTCGAGCGGGAGGCGCTCCAACTCGGCCAACGGCGCCGTCAGGCCGACCGGCGCCTCGGCCAGCAGCGGCACGACCGAGCCGGCGCGGGCCAGCAGCACCGGCTCGCCGAGCGGCGCGGGGACGGCACCGCGGCGGCCGCCGTCGTAGCGCTCGCCGGTCGCGAAGCGGTACCACGCGCCGGCCGGGAGGTGGAGGTCGCGCGTGCGCGTGCCGGGCGTGAGCACCGGCGCGACGAGCAGCTCGTCGCCGAGCAGGTAGACGTCGTCCTGCCGCCGTGCGGCGAGGTCGTCGGGCTCGCTGAGCACCAGGTGGCGCATGATCGGCAGGCCGGTCTCGTGCGCCTCGTGCGCGTAGCGGTAGAGGTACGGGAAGAGCCGATTGTGGAGGCTCGCGAGCCGCCGCCACACGTCGATCGTGCGCTCGTTGCTGAGCGCTGTGACCGGCTCGGGGTCGAGCGGCTTGTGGCCGAGGTGGTCGCGCATCAGCGGCGCGAGCGCGCCCAGCTCGCACCAGCGGATCCACAGCTCCTCCGAGGCGTAGACGTCGGAGCCGTCGTAGGCGCCCACATAGCCGCCGATGTCCGGGCCCCACATGCTCGTGCCGGAGAGGCCGAGCGAGATCCCCGCGGCAAGCACGCCACCGATCCCGCGGTCCGGCGACCAGTCGGTGTGCTGGTCGCCCGACCAGGCGACCGTCGCGTACTGCGAGGAGCCGGTGTAGCCCGAACGCACGAAGACGGCCGTCTCCTTGCCGCAGCGCTCGCGCACCTCAGCCGAGGCGCGGTGGTAGAGCAGCGGGTACTCGTTGCGCATCTCCCAGCCGGTGCGCCCGTCGGCCGCGCGCACCTCCGCCGGCAGGTACTCGCCGAAGTCCTCCATCCAGCCGTCGTAGCCGTACTCGGTGAGGATGCGCTGCAGCAGCGACTGCCACCAGGCGACCGCACCCGGGTTCGTGAAGTCGATCATCGCCATCGGGCCGATGGCGATGTCGTCCGTCTCGGGGTCGCTCTCGACGCCGGGCATCAGGTAGACGTCGCCCGACTCGCGCTTGGCGAGGTAGCCCTGCTCCTCCGCCTCGACGTAGGTCGGGCGGCCCGGGATGAAGTTCGGGTTGAGGTAGCCGAGGACCTTGAAGCCGTCCGCGTGGAGCGCGTCGATCATCCCCGGGAGGTCCGTGTATCTGCCGGTCGGGTAGCCGAGACCCGAGCCCCAGCCGGAGTTCGTCTCCAGCTCGGTCTGGTCGTAGAGCCACACGGCCGAGACGCCCATGCGCTCCTCGCGCAGCCGCTCCGCCGTCGTCCGGATCGCCTGCTCGCCGCTGAGCGTCGTCTTCCAGACGCCGAGCGCCCACGGCGGCGGCAGGCAGGGCCGGCCGGTGCGCGCGGTGAACTGTCGCACCACGTCCGCGGGCGTCGGGCCCGCGAAGAAGACGACCGACAGCTCCCGCTGCTCGACGCTCAGCGACCAGGCGTCGGGCCGGTCGCTGCCGAGGCGGAAGGTCGCGCGCGCGGTGGTGTCCGCATGGACGCCCCAGCCGCGGCTGGAGAGCAGGAAGGGGACTGGCCAGTACGTCCAGTCGTGGCCCGGCAGCGGATCGTAGATCCCCTCCTCGGTCCAGTTGACGACCTCGCGCCCGCGATGGTTGCAGCGGGCGAAGCGCTCGCCGAAGCCGTAGCAGTCCTCGTCGTCGTCAAGCGGCCCGGCGATGTTGACCTCGACGACGGCGTCGTTCGGGGCGAGCGTGACGCCGAGCGCGATCGCACCGGCGGGATCGAACCGCAGCGTCACGTCGGCGACGGCCGCGCCATGGTCGTTCGTCGCGACCTCAAGGTGCAGCGTCTCGCCGTCGAGGCGCCACGAGCGAACCTCCGTCAGCCGGTACCAGCGGCGCAGGCGCCCGGTCGCGACGTAGCCGCCGTGGCGCGAGCCGTCGACGGCGTACGTGATCGCGTCGTAGCGCGCGCTCGCGTCGAAGATGTCCTCGGCCGGGCCGCCGGCGGGACCGCGGTGGAGCGTGTGGGCCCCGGCCCGGAGCGTGACGGCGAACGGCTGCGTGCCCACCTCGGCCCTCAGCGCGCCGAGCGTGGCGACGATCGCGTGGCCATCCTCCACGACCTCGAGTCCTGCTTGGCTCATCGGGCTCCTCCATCGGTGGTCGGCTGGCTCACGTGGCGCGAGAGGTACGTCGCGACGGCGCCGTCGCACAGCTCGGCGTCGCTCAGCTCGGCGAAGCGGCCGACGCGATAGGGCGAGACGTCGTCGCGCGTCGTGCCCGTCGTGACGAGCTCGGCGAGCAGGTGCGCAAGCCCCGGGCCGTGTGTGACGCCGGACTCGTTGCAGCCGGCGGCGACGTAGTAGCCGCGCAGATCCGGCGCCTCGCCGAGCACGTGGCGCCCATCGGGCGTGAAGGTCGGCATGCCGCTGGCGCGCGCGAGCGGGCGCAGGCGCCCAAGCAGCGGCAGGACGTCCGCGCTCTCGCGCGCGAGGCGCTCGTGGCTCGCGACGGCGTGGTCCGGCAGCTCGGCGACGTCGGGCGGCGCGTCCAGTGGCGGCCTGGAGGCGGCGGGGACGCTGCGCTCGACGGCGCCGACGAGCAGGCCGCCCTGCTCGGGCCGCACGTAGAGGACGTCGCGCTCGAGCAGCAGCAGCAACGGCAGCTCGTCGGAGACCTCCGGCGAGGGCGCCGTCACGAAGCGCGACTCGAGCAGCGGCACGGCGCCGACCGAGACGCCGTCGCGCGCGGCCAGCGCGTGCGCCCAGGCGCCGGCGGCGTTGACGACCACGTCCGCGGCGAGCAGCCCATCGGCCGTCCGCACGCCCGCGACGCGATCGCCGGACCGCTCGACGCGCTCGACGCGCGCGCCGAGGCGCACGTCCACCCCCGCAGCCGGCAGCCGCCGGGCGAGCGCCTCCATCGTGCGCGCCGTCGGCACCTGATGCGCCTGCGGCTGGAGGACCGCGCCGCGCACTGCTCCGGGCGCGAGGATCGGCGCGAGCGCGAGCGCCTCGGCCGGCTCGAGCCAGCGCACCTCGTCCGAGAACGCGTGCTCGCGCTCGTGCAGACCGCGCAGGACCGCCTCGCCGGCCTCGCTCAGCGCGGGCAGCAGCAGCCCGCGGCGGCGGACGCCGAGATCCGTCCCGTCCTGCTCCTGGACGCGGGCGTAGAAGCCGGTCGCGTAGTCGGCGAGCGTCGCCTCCAGCGCGCCTGCCCAGTAGGCGGCGAACCCCGCCCCGGCCGCCGTCGTCTGCGCGCCGAGCGCGCCGCCGGCCTCGAGCAGCGTGACATGCTCGATCCCCGCATCGCGCAGCTCGAGCGCGCAGCAGGCGCCGATCACGCCGCCGCCGACGACGACCGCCGTCGTCATGAGGTCTTCTCGCCGACCACGGCCCGGTCGGCCGGCGCCAGCACGCCGAGTGCGTCGCCCGTCGCGGGGTCGAACACGTGCACCTCGCCGGCGAGCGCCAGCTGGACGACGTCGCCGACGGCGATCGGGGCTCCCGTCGGCACCTTCGCGACGAGGGGCGTGCCGGCCTCGTCCGCGATCAGGCGATCGTCGCCCTGCGCCATCGAGTCGCTCGCCACCGCATCGGCCGACCGGGCGCGCGGCACCATCAGGCGGAAGCCGAGCAGGCGCTCGTCGCCAAGGTCCTCCACGACGTCCACCTCGACGCCGAAGGCCCCCGCCTCGGACGCCGCGGCGAGCCGCAGCGCGCCCGGTCGGATGCCGACGTCGACAACGGACGCCCCGGCGGCGTGCCCGCCGAGCGGGATGCGCAGCGGCCCGAGCACCGCGACGCCGTCCTCGACCGTGGCCGAAACGAGGTTCATCGGCGGGGAGCCCATGAAGGCGGCGACGAACACGTTCGCCGGGCGGCTGTAGATGTCCCCCGGAGGCCCGACCTGCTGAACGCGCCCCTCGCTCATCACGACCACCCGGTCGCCGAGCGTCATCGCCTCGACCTGGTCGTGCGTGACGTAGACGGTCGTCACGTTCAGGCGCGCGTGGAGGCGCGCCAGCTCGGCGCGCATCGCGACGCGCAGCTTCGCGTCGAGGTTCGAGAGCGGCTCGTCCATCAGGAAGGCGGCCGGCTCGCGCACGATCGCGCGCCCGAGCGCGACGCGCTGGCGCTGGCCGCCGGAGAGCAGGCCGGGTCGGCGGTCGAGCAGCCGCTCGAGCCCGAGCACGCGGGCGACGTGGTCGACGCGCTCGTCGATCGTCGCCTTCGGGACCTTGCGCAGCTTGAGCGCGAAGCGCAGGTTCTCCGCGACCGTCATCTGCGGGTAGAGCGCGTAGTCCTGGAAGACCATCGCGATGTCGCGGCGCCGCGGGTGCTCGTGCGTGATGTCCTTCTCGCCGAGCCGGATCGAGCCCTCGCTGACGCTCTCGAGACCCGCGAGCATGCGCAGCAGGGTCGTCTTGCCGCAGCCGGAGGGCCCCACGAGCACGATGAACTCCCCGGGTTCGACGGCCAACTCCACGCCGTCGACTGCCAGCACGCCGTTGGCGTAGCGCTTCGTGACGCTGTCCAGGTAGATCGCCTTCATCTCTCACTCAATCCTCAAATCCCATGCCCGCTCGATCGTCGAGGCGAGCGTCTAACCCTTCACGGCGCCGGACATGACCCCGCGGATGAACTGGCGCTGAAAGACGACGTAGAGCAGCAGCACTGGCGCGGCGACGATCAGCGAGCCGGCCGCGAGGCCGGGGACGTCGCGCGTCGTGCGCCCGGTGAACAGCGCGAGGCTGACGGGCGCGGTCTGATGCTCCGGGGAGCCCGCGAGCAGCACGAGCGGCAGCAGGAACTCGTTCCAGGACCAGAGGAAGATGAGCACGATGAGCGTCAGCACCGCGGGCCACGCCGGCTTCAGCAGCACCCGCCGCAGCACCGTGAAGGGGTTCGCCCCGTCGAGCGTGGCGGCGTCGATCAGCGAGCGCGGGACGGCCGCGAAGAACGCGCGCATCCAGAAGACGCCGAACGCGACGAGGATCCCGGTCTCCGCGAGCACGACGATCGCGTAGGTGCCGCTCAGGAACGACGCATAGCTGTTGACGTCGTAGTAGAGCGGGATGATCATCGCCTCCCGCGGCACGACGAGCCCCACCAGCACGAGCGCGAACAGCAGGTTGCGGCCGGGGAAGCGCAGAATCGCGAACGCGTAGCCGGCGAGCACCGAGATGGTGACCGTGAGGATCGTCGTGCCGATCGCGATGATCGCGCTGGAGACGAGCGTGCTGGAGAAGTTGGCGGTGTCCCACGCGCGGCTCAGCGCGTGGAGCGAGAGCGGCTGCGGCAGCTCGATCCCGCCGACGGCCGTGTGCGATCCGTTGAGCGCCGTCAGCACGATCGCCACGATCGGCAGCACCGCGATGAACGAGAACAGCAGCAGCAGCGCGTGCGTGACCGCACGGTCGGGGCGGGAGCTGGTCATGCGAACGCGTCCCGCTCCGCGGGCGAGCGCCCGAAGTGGCGGATCACCATCGTGATCGCGAACACGAGGGCGGCGATCGTCGTGCCGACCGCGGCGGCGCCGCCGACCCGGCCATCGCTGAAGGCGAGGCGGTAGACGAGCAGCGACGGCACCGTCGTCGCATCGCCGGGGCCGCCGTTCGTCGCGACGTAGACGAGGTCGAAGCTCGAGACAGCCGCCGCGATCGTGAGCGTCCCCGCGACGACGAGCTCGCCGCGCAGACCCGGCAGCGTGACCGCGAGAAACTCGGCGAACGGGCCGGCGCCGTCCATCTGGGCGGCGTCGTAGAGGCTCTGGGGGATCTTCTGCAGCCCGGCGATGAACAGCACCATGCACAGGCCATAGAGCGCCCACGTTCCGATCACGCCGACGGCCGGCAGTGCGAACGTGAAGTCGCCGAGCCAGGCACGCGCGAGGCCGCCGAGCCCGATCGCTTGGAGCAGCTGGTTGAGCGGACCGTCGGGCGCGAAGATCCAGCGCCACGCGATCGCGACCACGACGGTCGGAACGATCTGCGGCAGGAACAGGAGCGTGCGGTACGGACCGGCGCCACGGATGCGCGCCCGCGACATTACCGACACGAGGAACAGCGCGAGCGCGATCGGCAAGACGGCGTAGAAGACCACGAGCACCGCGCTGTGAACGAAGGCAGAGGCGAGCTGCGGGTCGCTCCACAGCGCACGGTAGTTGGCGAAGCCGGCCCAAGTCCCGGGCGTGAGGCCGTTCCACTGGTACAGCGACAGGAACGCCGTGTGCACGAGCGGCAGCAGCACGAACGGCACGTAGACCGCAAACACCGGGAGGAGGAACAGGTATCCCGACAGCGAGCGGCCGAACGCGCGGTCGGCACGCGAGCGGTGGTCACGGCGACGCCGTCCGACACGTTCGCGCGCCTGGGTCGACGCAACGACGCTCGGCTGGAGAGCCCGGATGGTTTCTGGATCGTTCACGTGAAACTAAAGCTAGCGATGCGGGCCGCTCCCGTCAAGAGCGACGCGCAAACCGGCGGCCCCGGGGTCGGGTCGGGCCGAATCGAGTGGCCCAGCCGGCACGCGAAGGCGGCCAGCCGGGTGCGGCGCCGGACAGGCTCGGACGTCGAGCGCACCCATCGTCGTTGGCATACCCGATCCTCCGCCCCCAGGAGCGGGCGCGGCCCGCGTAGGGACCATGCGGCCACGACGACCTCGAACGATATAGTTCGCCTCCTGGAGCGGAGCGACAGAACGTGAGCTCGGACGACACCATCGCGAGACGCCCTGGGAGAGCCGGCCACAAGCGGCCGCGCCCCACGCTCAAAGACGTCGCGAAGGCGGCGTCCGTCTCGGTCCAGACGGTCTCCAACGTCGTCAACGGCCGTTATGAGCAGATGACGCCGGACACGCGCGCCCGCGTCGAACAGGCGATGGCGGACCTCGCCTACCACCTCAACTCGAGCGCGCGCGGCCTGCGCTCGACGCGCACCAGCACGCTCGCGTTCCTGATGCTCGACGAGAGCGCGCACTTCCTCGCGGACCCGATGAGCACCCGGATCCTCGCCGGCATCGGCGACATCGTCCGCGAGCACGGGTTCGGGCTGCTGATCGAGTCCGGCGTGCCCGGCACCTCGACCCAGCAGCTGCTCGCGCCGCTCCACCAGCAGCGCGCGGACGGCGCGCTGCTGCTGCTGTCCGGGGCGCCCGCGGAGCGCCGCGCGATCGTCGACGAGGCGCTCGCGCTCGGCGTTCCCTGCGTCCTGCTCGAAGAGGAGCAGGAGGGCTCCCCGGTCACCTCGGTGATGACCGCGAACCGCCAGGGCGCGCGCCAGCTCGCCGCGCACCTCGTCAACGCAGGGCACCGCCGCATCGCGTTCGTCGGCGCCCAGGGACGCTGGCCGATGGTCGAGCAGCGGCTGGTCGGCTACCGCGAGGCACTCGTCGCCGGCGGCATCGAGCTGGACCCCGCGCTCGAGGTGTTCGAGGGCGCCTGGGACGCGCTCAAGGCGCCGTCGACCGCGAGCAAGCTGCTCGCGCTCCCGGAGCGGCCGACCGCGATCATGTGCGGCAGCGACCTGCTCGCGCTCGGCGTGCTGCAAGGGCTGCGCCTGCGCGGCATGCGCGTCCCCGAGGACGTCGCCGTGACCGGCTTCAACGACTTCGACTTCGCCGCCTTCGTCGACCCGCCGCTGACGACGGTGCGCACCCCCGGCTACCTGATCGGCCAGCTCGGCGCGCAACGCCTCCTGTCGATGATCGAGGGGCGTCAGATCGACGCCGAGCACCTCGTGCTGACCCCCGAGCTGGTCGTGCGCGGCTCCACCTGAGACGCGACGAGGCCTCCTCCCGGTGCGCGGGAGGAGGCCTCGGAGCACCATCGCCGTCCGGCGCCGCTCCTACTTCCCGAAGTAGCCGGAGTAGGAGGCCTGCACCTGGTCGACGAACTGCTTCGCCGAGATGCGCTGCGCCATCAGCTCCTGCAGCGCGCTGTCGAACGCGTTGCCGAAGCCGGGGTTCGTGACGTCCTCGAACGGGATCACGCCACCGTCCTTCACGAGCTGGTCGCGAGCCGTGTAGAAGTCCTTCACGACCGGTGCCGCGTTGGACGGAGCCGACACGTCGTTGCGCGAGGGCAGGTCGCCGGACGCAGCCACGATGCGCTGCGCCTCCGGGCCGATCAGGAAGTCGAGGTACGCCGCCGCCACGTCGGGCTTGTCGCACTTCGACGTGATGTGCCACGGTCCGCCGAGGCCGCCCGTCGCCATCGCGGGCGCGTCGGCCGTCGGGCCCGGCGGAAGCATGAATCCGGCGTTGGAGCCCATCGAGAGCACGGTCGGGCCGTCCCACTGGCCGCTCAGGTAGTAGAGCGACTTGCCCGTCGCGAACTGCGCGACCGCGTCGGTCGGGCTCACGCCGTCGAAGCCGGGCGTGAAATAGCCCTTCGCCGCCCACTCGCGCAGCATCTGCGCAGCCTCGCGGTCGGCGGGCAGCTCGAACGTCGGATTGGTGCCCAGATGGAAGATGAAGTCGAGGATGGTCTGCTTGTCGACGAGCTGGTTCTGCAGCAGCTCGTAGTGGAATGTCGCGGCGAAGCGGTCGATGTTGCCGAGGCCCAGCGGCGTGATGCCGGCCTTCTTGGCGGCGTCGAGGCTCGCGACGAGCTCGTCGAACGTTCTCGGCGGCTGGATCCCGAGCTGTCTCATCAGCGCCTTGTTGTAGAAGAGGCCGACGACCTGGAAGAACGGCGAAACGGAGTAGTTCGCGCCCTTGCCCCACGTTCTGCCGCCGTCGGACCACTGCGAGGTCGCGAAGACCGGCCAGTGGTAGGCCTTCGTGTAGGCGTCGAGCGGACGGATCAGCCCGGCCTGCACGAGCGGTCCGTCGGTGTCGCGGCCCTGGTCGCCCATCGCCACGCAAGGCACGTTGCTGCCCTGGAGCGTCAGCTTGACGCTCTGCAGGTAGTCCGCGTACGCCTTGGGGATGCGGTGGACCGTGATGTTCGGGTACTTCCGCTCGAACGCGCGATTGACCTCGTCGAGCGTCTTGCGACGTCCCGTCTCGCTCTCGAGGTCCGTGACCTCGAGCGTGTACTTGCCTGCGGCTCTCACGGCCGCGGCGCCCGTCTTGATGTTGCCCGACGACTGCGTCGACGTGCCGTTCGAAGCGCTGGGCGTGCCACCGCAACCCACGAGCACGGCGAGCATGCCCGCACAGGCGACTCCGGCGACGAGCTTCGACGCTTGCTGGATGGTGACTGACATTACCGGTTTCTCCTCCCGGTTCAGTACTGCATTGGGGGACATCCGCGAGCGGCCGATGCCGCCACGGACACGCGGGCCGCGCAAGCGCGACTGCTCACATGACCCGGTACTGCGCATAGGCGTCCGACACGGACATGCCGTCGGCCAGGACCTTGCGGACCCGGCCCTCGTCGGCGGCCTTCTGCTCGGCCAGCCTGACGACCTCGGCCGCGCACGCGGCCGGCACGACGACGACGCCGTCGTGGTCGCCGATCACGAGGTCGCCGGGGTGGACGAGCACGCCGCCGCACTCCACGGGAACCTGCACCGCGTCGATCTCGACGCGGCCGAGCGAGTCGTAGCAGCTGATGCCAGCCGCGAAGGTCGGGAATCCCATCGCGATCAGCGCGGGCGTGTCGCGCGTGTAGCCGTCGACGACGACGCCGCGGCCACCGCGGCGGCGCGCCGCGGTCGCGAGCAGCTCGCCCCAGATCGACCCGTCGATCGTGGAGATGACGAGCACGCTCCCCTCCTCGACCGCGTCGACCGCCGCGAGCTCCTTCGCGTAGTAGTCGCCGGACGAGGCGGGCGGGGCGTCGACGGCGACCGCGTGCAGCGTCCGCGCGACACCGGCCATCTGCATCCCGGGTGCGAGCGGCCGCACCTGCGGGGCCATCACGTTCGAGCGAACGCCGACCGCGTCGAGGCAGTCAGCGACGACCGCCGGGTAGAGCGCCGCCAGGCGCGGCACGAGCGCGAGCCCGTCCGGGCTTACTTGATCGTTCACGTGAACGAACATAGCGCGAGCCCTTATGCCCGTCAAGAATGCTGTCACGCCGCTACTTGATCGTCGCGCAGCGGACGTAGGGCAGGGCGCTGAGCGCGACCTGCAGCGCAAGCACCTGCTCCCCGTCGGACAGGTCGACCCCGAGCAGCTCCTCGATGCGGCCGAGGCGCTTGTAGAGCGCCTGGCGGTTGAGGTGCAGCCCACGCGCGGTCTCGGCTTTCCGCCAGCCGTTCGCAGCGAGCGCCTCCAGTGTCGGGAGCAGCTGGTGCCGGCGGCGCGTGTCGTGCGCGATCAGGGGGCCGAGGCGCCGCTGGACGAAGCCGGCGAGCTCGGCGTCGTGGCGCCAGCGCCACAGCAGTCGCTGAAGCTCCAGCTCCTGCACGTCGTGCCAGCTGCGCGCGGGGAGCGCGGTGACGGCGCTCGCCGTCTCACTCGCGATGCGCAGCGCCTGCCCGACTCCCAGCCATGTGGTCGGCTGCCCGACCGCGATGCGCGGATCGGTCGCACCGGCGCGGCGTCGCACGGCCGCGTGCAGCGCCGCCGCGACGGTGTCGGCGTCCTTGCGCCAAGCCGTCGGCCGGCGCAGCGCGACGACCGTGAGAAGTCCCTGGACGCGCGGCCGCGCGCCGACGAGCGACGAGACCCCGGCGCGCTCGAGGCCCTGCTGCACGTCGCGCAGCACGACGCTCCAAGCCGCGCCCTCGACCTGGGCGTCGATCTCGGCCGCGACCGGCAGGAGCTGGTCAGCCCCAGCCGGGAAGCCAAGCGACTCCGCGAGCCGGCCGGCGTTCGCGCGAGCGCGGCCGAGCATCAGCTCGCCCAGGAAGTTGCCGCGCTCGCGCGCGAGCAGCTCCTCCTCCTGGTTGCTCTGCAGCAGCGAGAGGGCGACGACGCCGGCCGCGCGCTGGAGGAGCATCGGCGCGGAATCGCCGAGCGCGCTCCTGACCGGCAGCGCGATCAGCCGCCACGGCGGCGTGCGGGGACCGGTCGGCACAGGCTCGGAGATGCCCGCCTGCCAGCCGCGCCCGGCCGCGCGCGTCGACGCCTCCCACGCCTCGAGCGGATCGACGTGGTCGTGCCCGGACGCAGCGTGGTAGAGCAGGCGCCCGTCCCCGTCTTCGAGGAAGACGGGGTTGCCGATCTCGGCGCCGACCCGCTCGATCAGCTCGGCCGTGCCGCAGCCGTCGACCACGAGTTGCATCAGCTGCTGCTGGACGTCGTCGCTGCGACGGATGAGGGTGTAGCGCGCGTTGACGATGGCGGTGTGGATCTCCTCGGTGATCTCCACGAACGGCACGCGGCGCGCGAGCGTCACGAGCGGGAAGCGGTGCGCGCCGGCGGCGCGCACGAGCGCGGCGGGCACCTCCGGCATCCGATCGCCGAGCTCGACGACGAGGCCGGCAATGTCTCGCTGCACGAGCTGCGCGATGAAGCGCTCCTGATCCGCGCCAGTGGCGCCGATCCCGAGGCCGGTCGACAGCAGCAGCTCGCCGCCGCTGAGCAGCGACGCGATGTCGGGAACCTCGCCGGCGTGCACCCAGCGAATCGGCCGGTCGAGCTGTTCTGCGCCCGCGACGACGGTCGGGAGCCCGCGCCGCAGCACCGGCAGCGAGAGCGCGTCGCGCACGGTGATGATCGAATCGGCGACCTCGATTCTCTCCTTCATCAAGATGAAGGGTTGCACACTCCAATGTATGCTGTGAAGCGTGTCCCCCGCCCTCGTGCACGGATTCGTCGCACCCGGCCTGGAAGCAGTGGGCGCTGCGTTCGCCGCGCTCGAGGAGCCCGGCGCCGCGCTCGCCGTGGTCCACGACGGCACGCTCGTCATCGACCTCCGCTGCGGTGCCGGCTGGGAGCCCGACACGCTCGTGAACGTCTTCTCGGCGACCAAGCCGATCGCCGCGCTGTGCGTCCTGCGCCTGGTCGACGCCGGCCGACTGGAGCTCGACCAGCCGGTCTCGTCGGTCTGGCCCGAGTACGCCATCGCCGGCAAGGAGCGCACGACCGTCCGCCACGTGCTGGCGCACGGGGCCGGCCTGCTTGCGCTGTCTGAGCCAGCCACCCTCGCCGACTACCTCGACTGGGAGCGCTGCACCGCCCGCCTGGCCGCCGAGCCGCCGCAGTGGGAGCCCGGCACGCGCCATGGCGAACACGCGCTGTTCTACGGCCACCTCACCGGCGAGCTCGTGCGGCGCGTCGACGGCCGCAGCCTCGGCACCTACCTGCGCGAGGAGCTGTGCGAGCCACTCGGCCTCGACATGCACATCGGCCTGCGGGCGGGCGAGCTGGGGCGGGTGCTCGACGTGCTCGACCCGGGCGGCGCCTGGCGCGCCTCGATGCTCGATGGCGCCGACGAGCGCAAGCGGCGGGCGTTGGAGAACCCGCCAGCCGCGCTCGAGGTCGACGTGCTCAACAGCCTGGCGTGGCGCCGCGCCGAGGTGCCGGGGGTCAACGGGCACGCGACAGCGCGGTCGCTCGCGCACCTCTACGGCGCGCTCGCGACCGGCGGCGAGCTGGACGGCGTGCGCATCCTCGGTCGCGACCTGCTTGCCGAGGCCGTCGCCGTGCAGGCCGAGGGGCACGACGAGCTGCTCGGGTACGACGTCCGCTGGGGGCTCGGCATGATGCTCGACGGCGACACCTTCGGGATGGGCGGGATCGGCGGCACCGTCGCGTGGGGCGACGAGACGCGCCGGCTCGGCTTCGCGTTCGTGCCGCGCCGGCTCGGCGGCTTCGAGCGCGCGACTGCGATCGAGGAAGCGCTGCTCGCAGCGCTCGCGGACGTCGCATGAGCGCAGCCACGGGCGCACTGCTCGCGGATCTCGCAGGCGCCGGCGACGTCGTCGTCGACCCGGACGTGATCGAGAGCTACCGGCGCGACCAGGCCGCGCCGGGGCTGCTCGCGGCCGGGATGCCCGTGGCCGTGGTGTGGCCGCGCACGACGCACGAGGTGCAGGTGGCGCTGCGCGCCGCATCGCGGCACGGCGTCCCCGTCGTGCCGCGCGGCGCCGGCTCCGGCCTGAGCGGCGGCGCGAACGCCGTCGACGGCTGCATCGTGCTGTGCCTGGAGCGGATGACCGACGTCGTCGCGCTCGACGACGCCTCGCTCACCGCGACCGTCCAGCCCGGCATCGTCAACGCGGCGCTCGGCGAAGCGGCCCGTCGCGCCGGGCTCTGGTACGCGCCCGATCCCGCCAGCTATGAGTTCTCCACGATCGGCGGGAACGTCGCGACGAACGCGGGCGGCCTCTGCTGCGTCAAGTACGGCGTCACGCGCGATGCCGTGCTCGGGCTCGAGGTCGTGCTGGCCGAGGGGCGCGCGGTGCGCCTCGGACGCCGCACGCGCAAGGGCGTCGTCGGGTACGACCTCGCGGCGTTGATGTGCGGATCAGAGGGCACGCTCGGCGTCGTCACCGAGGTGACGGTGCGCCTGCAGCCGCCGCCGCGCGTCGCGAGCACGCTCGCGGCGAGCTTCCCCGAGCTGGGGGGTGCGGGCGAGGCGATCGCGCGGATCGTGCGCGAGCGCCGCCCCTCGCTGCTGGAGCTGATGGACCGCACGACGGTGCGCGCCGTCGAGTCGTTCCAGCCGATGGACCTCGACGTGGACGCGGCCGCGCTGCTGTTCGCCCGCTCCGACGAGGGCTTCGTCGACGTCGCGTGGATGGCGGCACGCTGCGAGGAGGCGGGCGCGACGCTCGTCGTGACGTCCGACGAGGAGGCCGAGGGGCGGATGATCCTGGCCGCCCGGCGGCTTGCGTACACGGCGCTCGAGCGGCTCGGGACGACGCTGCTGGACGACGTCGGCGTGCCGATCGCCGCGATCCCGGCGCTCGTCACGGGGATCGAGCGGATCGCCGCGGACCACGACGTGCTCGTCGCGACCTTCGGGCACGCCGGCGACGGCAACATGCACCCGACGGTCGTCTACGACCACCATGACGCCGACGCGACGGCCCGTGCGCGGGCCGCCTTCGCGGCGATCGTCGAGCTCGCGCTGTCGCTCGGCGGGACCGCGACCGGCGAGCACGGGGTCGGACTGCTCAAGCGCGACTTCGTCGCTGCCGAGCTGGGCGACGCGCTCGAGCTGCACCGTGCGGTCAAGCATGCGCTCGACCCACGCGGCCTCCTCAATCCCGGCAAGGCGCTCTGAGCCGCCGCTAGCGCAGCGCCGGGATCACCTCGGCGCCGTAGGCGTCGAGCGTCGCCTCCGGAGCGTCGTGCATGAGGTAGATCGCGAACTGGTCGACGCCGAGGTCGCGCAGCTCGCGCAGCTGCTCGACGTGCGCCTCGGCCGGGCCGAGGACGCAGAAGCGGTCGACGATCTCGTCCGGCACGAAGGTCGTGTCCGGGTGGCCGATGCGGCCGTGGTGGGCGTAGTCGTAGGACTCGCGCCGGCGGATGTAGTCCGTCAGCGCGTGCGGGATGTCCCCGCCCTCGCCGTGGCGCTTGACGATGTCGGCGACGTGGTTGCCGACCATGCCGCCGAACCAGCGGCACTGGTCGCGCTGATGCGCGAGGTCGTCGCCCACGTAGGCGGGCGCACACACGAGCACCTTGATCGCGCCGGGGTCGCGTCCCGCCGCCTCGGCGGCCGCGCGTACCCGCCCGAGCGTCCATCTGAGGATCAGCGGATCGGCGAGCTGGAGCACGAAGCCGTCCGCCGAGCGTCCGACGACGTCGAGCGCCTTCGGGCCGTACGCGGCCATCCAGACTTCGAGTCTGCCGTCGCGGACCCACGGGATCGAGACCTCCTCGCCGCCCTCCGTGTGGATCGAGCGCCCCTCGGCGAGGTCGCGGATCACATGGATGGCCTCCTCCGTCTGTCTCAGCGTCGTCGGCGCGTTCCCGAGCACCCGGCGCGAGGAGTCCCCGCGGCCGATCGCGCAGATCGTGCGGTTGCCGAACATGTCGTTGAGCGTCGCGAACACCGACGCCGTGACCGTGGGGTCGCGCGTCGCCGGGTTCGTGACGAGCGGACCGACGACCATCCGCTCCGTCGCGGAGAGGATCTGCGAGTGGATGACGTACGGCTCCTGCCACAAGATGTGCGAGTCGAACGTCCAGGCGTGCGTGAAGCCGAGGCGCTCAGCGCGCTGGAAGGTCTCGATCAGCCGCCGTGCGGGCGGGTCGGTCTGCAGGGTGACGCCGAAGTCCATCGAGGCAGCTCCTTCAGGGATTGGGGGCGACGGCCGTGCCGTGCTCGGCCAGCGTCGCCGTGCGAACGGCGAGCTCGTGCAGCGCGCGGATCGACAGCTCGACGTCCGCCTCCGAGCTGTCCTCCTCCTTGGTGTGGCTGACACCGCCGATGCTGCGCACGAACAGCATCGCCGCCGGGAGGACGCGCGCCATCTCCGCCGCGTCGTGCAGCGGCCCGCTCGGCAGGCGGTGCGAGACGCCGGCGACCTCCGCGACGACGGCGTCGGCGAGCGCCATCAGCTCGCCGTCGAACGGCACCGGCTCGATCGCCAGCAGCCGCTCCCAAGCGACCGAGCAGCCCTCCTCGGCGGCGATCTGCTCGCTCGCCTCCCGCGCGTGTGCGAGCAGGGCCGCCAGCTCCGCCGCTTCGAGCGCGCGCTGATCGACCGACAGCTCCGCGGCGCCGTTGAAGGCCGTGACGATCCCCGGCACGACCGTGACGCTCCCGGTCGTCGCGCGCACGTCGTCGCGCCGCGCCGCCTCGTCGCGGAGGGCGAGCGCACTGCGCGCCGCAGCCAGGAACGCGTCGCGGCGCGCGTCCATCGGCGTCGCGCCGGCGTGCGCGTGCGCACCGGAGAAGCGGACGCGGTGACGCTCGACGCCGAACGTGCCGAGCACGACACCGAGCGGCAGGCCGAGGCGCTCGAGCACGGGGCCCTGCTCGATGTGCAGCTCGAGATAGGCGGCGACGTCGCGCAGCTCGGCGCCGGCGTCGCGCATCCGCTCGACGTCGACGCCATGGGCCGCGAGCGCGTCGGCGAGGCGCACCCCGTCGCGGTCGGTCAAGTCCCGCACGCCCGCCGGGTCGAGCGTGCCGGCGCAGGCGCTCGACCCCAGCAGGCTGCGCCCGAAGCGCGCGCCCTCCTCGTCGGCCCAGTCGACGAGCCGGATCGTCAGCGGCCGGCGGGGTGCGGCGGCGAACGCCCGCAGCGCCGCGAGCGAGCCGATCGTGCCGAGCGCGCCGTCGAGCCAGCCGCCGTTCGGGACCGAGTCGAGGTGGCCGCCGAGCACGACGCTGCGCGCGCTCTCGCCCGGCAGCGTCGCCCACAGATTGCCGGCCGCGTCGACCTGCACGGCGACGTCGTCCAGCTCCGCGAGCCGCTCGCGCAGCCAGGCGCGGGCGGCCGCCCACGTCGGCGTCCAGGCGATGCGCTGCGCACCCTGCTCGTCGCTGGTCAGCGCGGCCAGCTCGCGCAGCTCGACGAGCGCGCGTGCACTGTCCGGCGTGGCGCTCACCGCACCGCCGGGCCGACGCCCGGCGCCTCGAAGGCCCGCTCGACGAACGCGCCGGACCCGGGCTCCGCCAGCACCTGGCCGTCGTGGAAGGCGAGCCGGCCACGCACGTACACGCGCTCCGGACCGCCGGTGAACGCCATCCCCTCGTAGGGCGTGTAGTCGACGTTCCCGTGGCGGTTGACCTGGGTGGCGAGGACCGCGAGCCCCGGATCCCACACGACCAGGTCGGCATCGGCGCCCGGCGCGATCGCCCCCTTGCGCGGATACATGCCGTGGACGCGCGCCTGGTTGGTCGAGAGCGCGGCGACGAACAGCTCCGGCGAGATGCGGCCCTCGCCCACGCCGTGCGTCCACAGCACGAAGGGACGCTCCTCGGCGCCCGGCATGCCGTTCGGGATCTTCGTGAAGTCGCCCCGACCCAGCTCCTTCTGGCCGGCGAGGTCGAACGAGCAGTGGTCGGAGCCCACGAGCACGAGGTCGCCGGTGCGCAGCCCGCCCCACAACGGCTCCTGGTTGCGTGCGTCGCGCAGCGGCGGCGAGCAGACGAACTTCGCGCCCTCGAAGCCCTCCCGCGCGAGCTCGTACTCATCGAGCACGAGGTACTGCGGGCAGGTCTCGCCGTAGACGGGCCGGCCGCGCTCGTGCGCGCGCCGGATCGCGTCGAGCGCGCCGGCGCACGTCACGTGCACGACCGCCAGCGGCGCGTCCGCGATCTCCGCCAGCCGGATCGCGCGGTCGGTCGCCTCGGCCTCGACGTCCGCCGGACGCGTGCGGGCGTGCCAGATCGGCTCGACGTCGCCGCGCGCGAGCGCCTGCTCCTGCAGCTTGGCGATCACGTCGCCGTTCTCCGCGTGCACCATCACGAGCACACCCGCAGACGGCGAGAGCTGGAGCACCTCGAACAGGTCCTCGTCGGCGGTGAAGAGCGAGGTGCCCTTGTACGCCATGAAGAGCTTCACGGTGCAGACGCCGCGCGCAGGAAGGTCCGAGATCTCGCGCTTGACGGCGTCGGTGAGGTCGGTGATGGCGACGTGGAGGCCGTAGTCGATGCGCGTCTTCGGCGCCGCCTTCCCGTGCCACGCCTCGACCGCGTCGCCGAGACCGCGGCCGGGCTCCTGCAGCGCGAAGTCGACGATCGTCGTCGTGCCGCCGGCGAGCGCCGCGCGCGTGCCGGTGTCCCAGTCGTCGGCCGTCACAGTGCCGCCGAACGGCATGTCCATGTGCGTGTGCGCGTCGATGAAGCCCGGCATCACGAGCCGGCCGGAGACGTCGACGACCTCCGCGCCGCCCGACGGGAGATCGAGGTCGAGGCCGAGCGCCGCGACGCGGCCGTCGCGCACGGCGACGTCGGCGCGGAACGAGCCGTCGGCGGTCACCACGGTGCCGCCGACGAGGTCCAGGTCAGGCATGGGCGATCCCTCCTCGCTCGGCTGTCACGGCCATGTGCTCGCCCGCGTCCGTCAGCACGTCCGCGAGCGCGTCGACGAGCGCGTCGAGCACGGCTGCGTCGCAGATCAGCGGCGGCGCGATCTGCAGCACGCTGTCGCCGCGGTCGTCGGCGCGCGCGATCAGCCCGGCGTCCAGCAGCCGGCCCGGCAGAAAGCCGCGCAGAAGGCGGTCGCGCTCGAACTGGCCGAAGCGCTCCTCGCGCCCGTCGCGCACCAGCTCGACCGCCCAGAAGAAGCCGCGTCCGCGCACGTCGCCGACGATCGGAAGACTGCGCAGCTCCTCCATCCGGGCGGCGAGGTGCGGCTCGAGCGCGTGCACGTTCTCGAGCACGCCGTCGCGCTCGAAGATCTCGAGGTTCGCGAGCGCCGCCGCGGCCGCGAGCGGATGGCCGCCGAACGTGAGGCCGTGGCGCAGGTTGCCCTCGGCCAGGTGGAGCGAGCGCGCCACTCGCGCGCGCACGAACAGCGCGCCCATCGGCGCATAGGCCGAGGTGAGCCCCTTCGCCGTCGTGACCATGTCGGGCACGACGTCCTCGTGCTCGACCCCGAGCCAGTTGCCGAGGCGCCCGAAGCCGCAGATGACCGAGTCGGCGACGAGCAGGATGCCGTGCTCGTCGCAGATCTCGCGCAGGCCGCGCCAGTAGCCGGGCGGGGGCACCAGGCAGCCGCCCGCGTTCTGGACGGGCTCCGCGATCACCATCGCGACCTCGTCGGGGCCGGCCGCCTCGATCGCGTCGCGCAGCTCCGCGAGCAGCCGCGCGCAGAGCGCCGCGGGGTCGTCGCCGTCGTGGGCGCGAAACGCGTTCGTGTTGGACACATGCGTCACGTCGATCGCGGGCGGCCCGAACGGCTCCTTGAAGGCGGGCACGCCGGTGAGCGCGAGCGCGCCGAGCGACACGCCGTGGTAGGCGACGTTCCGCGCGATCGCCTTCGTGCGCCGCGGCTCGCCGCGCGCGAGGTAGTGCTCACGCGCGACCTTCCAGGCGGCCTCGACCGCCTCCGAACCGCCGCAGGTGAAGAAGACGTGGTCGAGGTCGCCGGGCGCGCGCTCGGCCAGCGCCTCCGCGAGGCGGATCGCCGGCGGATGGGCGGTCCCCCAGTTCGTGTTGAAGGCGAGCGTCTCCAGCTGCACCGAGATCGCGTCGGCGATCTCGCTGCCGTACGAGTAGCCGATCTGCGAGCAGAAGAGGCTCGAGAGCGCGTCGATGTACCGACGGCCCGCCGTGTCGTACACGTACGGGCCCTCGCCGCGCTCGAGCACGAGCAACTCGCGTCCGTCGGCGTACACCGACGCGTGCTTCGTGAAGTGCAGCAGCAGGTGACGGCGCGCGCTCTCCTGCAGCGCGGCGTGCGTCACGCCCATCGCGAAGTGACGACCTTCGTGCGCGTGTAGAACGCGAACGCGTCGTCGCCGTTGGCATGGAGGTCGCCGTCGATCGAGTCCTTCCACCCCGAGAACGGGAACCAAGCGATCGGGGCCGCGACGCCGACGTTGACGCCGACCATGCCGGCCTCCACACGCTGGCGGAAGGTGCGCGCCGCGCCACCGGACTCGGTGAAGATGACGGAGGCGTTGCCGTAGCGGCTGCCGTTGACGATCGCGAGCGCCGCGTCGAGGTCGGCGGCGCGCGCGAGCGCCAGCACGGGACCGAACAGCTCCTCCCGCAGGACGCGGTGGTCGGTGGGGACGTCGTCGAGGATCGTGGGCCCGAGGCTCGCACCGCCCGGTCCGGCGTCGCCGCGCCCGTCGAGCACGACGCGGACGCCGTCGCGCTCCGCCTGCTCGATCTCGCCGACCAGGCGCTCCCGCGCCGCGGGGGTCACGAGCGGGCAGACCTCCGTGTCGGGGTCGCTGCCGGCGCCGGTCCGCAGCGCGCGGCTCGCCTTGACGATCCGGGCAAGCGAGCGCTCCTGCTCGTCGAGCGTCCCGACGAGCACCGCAACCGACCCGGCGAGGCAGCGCTGCCCGGCGGCGCCGAAGGCCGAGCCGGTGAGCCCGGAGGCGAGCAACGCCGGGTCGGCGTCCGGCATCACGACGATCGCGTTCTTGGCCCCGCCGAGCGCCTGCACGCGCTTGCCGTGCTCGGCGCCGCGGGTGTTCACGTAGCGTGCGGTCGCCGCCGAGCCGACGAACGAGATCGCGTCGATGCCAGGGTGCTCGAGGATCGCGTTGACGGCGTCGCGCCCGCCGTGGACGAGGTTCACGAGGCCGGCCGGGATCGCGTCGATCTCCGCGACCAGCTCGACGATCCGCTCGGACGTCAGCGGGTCCAGCTCGGAGGGCTTGAGCAGGAACGCGTTGCCGGCGGCGAGCGCGAACGGCAGGAACCAGAGCGGGATCATCGCCGGGAAGTTGAAGGGCGTGATCGCCGCCACGACCCCGACGGGCTGGTGAAGCTGCTCGACGTCGAGGCCGCGCGCGACGCCGGACAGGTTGCGGCCCTTGAGCAGGTGCGGCGCGGCCATCGCGGCCTCCACCGACTCGATCCCGCGCCCGACCTCTGCGGTCGCGTCGGGGAGCGTCTTGCCCATGTCACGAGTCACGAGGCGCGCGAGCTCGTCGCGCTGGCGGTCGAGCGCGTCACGCAGCCGGAACAGCGCGCGAGCCCGCACCTGGGGCGGCGTCTCGGCCCATGCGGGCTGTGCCTCGCGGGCGGCGCGCACGGCAGCGTCGACGTCGGCGGCGCCGCTGAGCGGCACGCGGGCGAGCAGCTCGCCGGTGGCGGGGTCGCGGTCCTCGAGCAGGTCGGCCGACGCGCTCGGGATCCAGGCGCCTCCGACGTAGTTCGACAGCGTCCGGCCGGCGGTGGTCGTGGGAGTGCTGGCGGTACTCGTCATGTGGAGAACAGGCTCACGGATGACCGGCCCCGTCGACAGGGGACAAGGTGTCGCCAGTCGCGGGTGGTTCAGGCGGTGGTCTGTCCGCCGCGACGGCGCGCCTCCGGCGGCCAGCTCGGCACGACACGGCGCGTCGCCCACGCGCGCCCGGGACGGGCGTCGAGGCGCTCGACCAGCGCGTCGAGATCGGCCGCGGTGTCGACGTCGAGCGCAAGCGAGGGCAGCGGCTCGACGCGACTCGACGCCCCGGCGGCCATCGCGAGCGCACGGTGGCGCGCACAGCTGCCCGCGCCGAACGCGGGCGGGACCGCGTCAGGCGGGTGCAGCAGCAGCCCGTTCGTCCCGCGACTGTGGCGGTCGGGCACGATCGAGACCGCCGTGCCGGCCCGCTTCGCCCGTTCGAGCAGCGCGTCGACCTCCGACGGATCCAGGAACGGCACGTCAGCGGGGACGATCAGGGCACGCTGGAAGCCCGCGGCGAGCAGATGACGGACGCCGGCGCGCGGCGGAGGCGCAGCCGTCGAGGTCGTCATCGCGGGCCAGCTGCGTGCCGGCCGAGGGACGATCCGACGGCTCCCCGACGACGACGGCGCCGCGCTCGGCGGCCAGCAGCGCGACGGTGCGGTTCGCGGTGACGACGACGGTCCGCTCGAGTCCGCTGACCGCCGCGAGGGCGTCGAGCACGTCCTCGCACATCGCCTGCACGAGCGCGAAGCGCGCCGGGTCGGGCAGCCGCGCCGCGAGGCGCCGCTTTGCCGACGGGAAGGGCTTGACCGGGAGGATGGCCGCTGTGCGCACCGAGCCGGTCCCTCACACGGCAGTGGCGGTGAGCGGGTGGTGCGTTCGGATGTCGTAGAGGGTGGTGCGCTCCGCGGCGGGCCGCCCGGCTCTGTGCGCGGCGTCGATCAGTTGCGGCGGGTCGAGCTTGACGCCGTGGTAGCTGCCGGCAAGGCGACTGATCGACTCCTCCATGAGTGTGCCGCCGAGGTCGTTGACGCCCCAGCGCAAACTCTCGGTCGCGGTCTCCAATCCCATCTTCACCCAGGACGCCTGCACATTCCTGATGCTGTGGCCGAGCGCGAGCCGGAAGACGGCGGTGTGCTTGAGGTTCTCCTCACGCGAGATCTCCTCCACCCCATGCGTGCGGCCGAGGAGGGTGTGGAACGGGATGAACGACAGCGGCACGAACTCGGTGATGCCGCCGGTGCGCTCTTGCAGGGTGCGGATGACGCGCATGTGCTCGGCCAGCTCCCACGGCTCCTCGATGTGCCCGAACATCACGGTGCTGGTCGAGCGCAACCCGGCCGCATGCGAGGCCTCGATGATCTGCACCCACCGCGCGACCGGCAGCTTGTTCGGGCTGATCCGCTCGCGCACCCCGTCGTGGAGGACCTCCGCGGCGGTGCCCGGGGTGGAGCCCAGCCCGGCGTCGCGCAAGCGTGCGAAGACCTCGGACGGGGGCAGGCGGCTGATGTCGACCATGTGCGCGATCTCCATCGGGCTGTAGGCGTGCAGATGCAGGTCGGTGTCGTTGCGGGCGGCCTCGTCCTTGGCGACGCGCAGCCAGTGCAGGTAGTCCTCCAGCTGCCAGCCCGGGTGGATGCCCGACTGGATGCACAACTCGCTTGCGCCATACGCGATCGCCTCGCTCACGCGCCGGCGGAACTCCGGCTCGTCGTGCTCGTAGGCGTCCGGGGAGCGCTTGCCCTGCCCGAACCCGCAGAACGCGCATCCGACCGTGCAGACGTTCGAGACGTTGATGTTGCGGTTGACGACGAACGTCACCGTCTCCCCCGCCAGCTCCGCCCGCAGCTCATCCGCCGCTTGGCGGATCTCCCCGACAGCCTCCGGGCGCGTCTCCGCGAACAACGCCGTCAGCTCCTCACGGCTGAGCAAGTGCCCGTCACGCGCCTTCTCCACAGCCGGACTCACCAGGTCCGCGTTGATCGCGAACGGCGCCTCCTGGCGGCCCGACCCCCTGCGCGGAATGAAGCTCCAGTACTTCGCCTTCACGACGTCGAGCACGCCCTGCCCCATCCAGCCTGCGTCGATGTACTGCGGATACACACACAGCCGCTCCGTCAACGCCACCCCATCCTCAGCGAGCCGCTTGCGCACCTGATGCGGGCTCGGGAACGGATGCTCAGGACTGATGTGATCCCCGTTGGCGCTCAACCCGCCCAGGTCGGTCGCACCCGCCGCGACCAGCTCAGGCCACCAGTCCGCCAGGTTCGGCGGCACCTGGATCCCGATGTCCGGCATCAACTCGCGCGCGACTGCGATCAGCCGCTTCATCCCGTCGATCGAGATCGGTCCCGCACCGTCCTGCGCCCACGCGGGCACCGCCACCTCCGGCCCCCCATGCAAGCCGGTCCGCCAGTAGCGCTCTGCCGCCTCGGTCGCGATCTGCGCCGGCTCCTGCCCGTAATAGCGCTCATGCGGCACGAAGTTCTGCAAGATCACCTCCTGCAAATGCCCATACTCGGCATGCACCCCCGCCAGCGCCTCCAACGCCGCGACACGATCCGCCTCCGACTCGCCGATCCCCACCAAGATCCCCGACGTGAACGGGATCTTCAGCTCGCCCGCCCAACGGATCGTCTGCAACCGCAACACCGGATCCTTCGACGGCGACCCCTGATGCGCGACGAGGTCGTCCCGCGTCGACTCCAACATCAACCCCTGCGACGCCGCCACCTCCCGCAACCGCCCCAGCTCCTCGCGCGACAGCGCACCGAGGTTCGTGTGCGGCAGCAACCCCCGCTCCAACGCCCGCTCACAACACCACACCACGTACGCCACGAAGTCCGCGAAACCCAGCTCCGCCAACCGCTCCCGCACCCCCGGATGATGCGCCGGATCGTCCCCCGTCAACACCAACAACTCCTTCACCCCACGCCGCACCGCACCATCGATCAACGCCTCGACCTCCTCCGGCCCATGCAAATGCGGTCTGTGCGCCTGAAACGCGCAGTACTTGCAACGCGACACACACGTCCGCGACAGCGACAGCGTGACATTGCGCGAAAACGTGACCCGACAGCGCAAGCCGCGCTCCTCAGCCAGGCCGCGGAAGGCCGACGATGCGAACGCCCGCATGCGCCTTGTGACGCCTGTTGATCGAGATCATCAACGGCGTCAGCTGCTCGATCGCCCGCGCGATCTCCAGCTTTCCGCAGTCGACCGCTCGCAGGCCCGGGATCAGCTCCACCAGCCGCGCGACCTCCGCGGTCGCGGCGCGGTCGTCGCCGCACAGCAGCACGTCCTCGTCGAGCCGCGCATCGGGATCGGCCAGCGACGCAGCGCTCACCGTGTGCGGGCCGGCGACGAGCGCCGCCTCCGGCGGCAGCAGCTGGCGTGCCTGCTGCGCGGCGGAGCCCTCCCATGGCGAGAGCGTGCGCGTGGGGCGGCCACCGACCGCAGTCGCGAGGGGAACAGTCGTGTCGACCGCGATCTGCCCGGCGACGAGCACGCTGGCGAGCGACTTCACCGTCGCCGCCTGGCTCGCGAACGGCACCGCCAGCACGACGATCCGCGCAGCCGCGGCCGCGTCGTCGTTCGCCAGCCCGGAACACGCCGGACCGTCCACGACCTCCGACAGCCGCCCCGCCGCCTCGGCTGCTCGCTCCTGCGAGCGCGAGCCGATCGCGACGCGAACGCCCGCCGCTCGCAGGCGCAGCGCGAGCCCGAACCCGAGTGCTCCGGAACCACCGACGATCGCGACATCGGCGTCGCCAGGGACATCGCGCATATCGACGACAGGCTCGTGCATCCCCGTCCTCAGCAACAGAGGACAAGCTGTGTCCTCTCGCAGGCCGGCGGATGACGGCACGACGCGTGTCGCCGGAGCGCGAGCGCCACCCTGAGCGGCAGCGCCCGAACCCGCAGATGCATCGAGCGCTCGCCGTCCGGCGAGCGCTCGATTGCCCTATCGCTCCAGCGTGAGCTGCAAGCTCACTCCGACGGAGCGTTCCAGACGTCGCAGTGGTGGTCCGCGTTGAACGCGGCACCGCTCGCTGTCGTCACCGGCGTGGAGAGCGACAGCAACCGGCTGTTACTCCCGTCTTGGTAGCTCGGCCAGTGCGGCCGCGCGGATCCGTCGGGGAGGTTCGGGCTTCCGGTACGCGCGAAGCCCGTCCAGTAGTCGATCACGGTCTGCGACAGGGCGCGATCAGGACCCGCAGGCAACGGGGCGCCCTCCGCATCGACGCCGAACACGTATGCGAGCTCGGAGAGATGCGTGTCGCCGAGCACCATGTCTGGCAGCGTGGAGGTCTCGTAGAACAGCACCGGATCGGGCTGCCGGAACTCGTACCCGTAGACGGGCACATGGCGACTCAGCGCCGCACGCACCTGCTGCGTCGGGCAGGTGATGATCACGTCCCCGAGCACGGCCGCGTAGGCCAGCGTGTACGAGCCGCCATACGCGTCCGCCGGATACATCGCCGCGACCTGCGGGGCGAACGCCGGGCCGACGACACCCTCGAGCGCGGACAGGTAATCAGCCTGTGTGGGGATCGAGGAGGAGACGAAGAACGTGCCCTCGTTCAGGTTGCTTCCGAGGATCAGCGGCACCCGGTTGAATCTGCCCGTGCTGAACGCATCCTGCTGGAAGGTGGGAATCACGTAGCCGTCGACGATCGGCCCGGAGCTGGCCACGTCTTGACCGACGTCGGCGAGCTTCTGCGCCGGAGCGGCCTCGAGGCATGCGACCAGTGCGCTCGGGGCGACGTCGGTCGGGCAGCCGAGGTCGACGCCGTCCGGAGCGGGAAGGTTCGCCTGGTCGATCGCCGCGAGCCATTCGTTCTGCGCCTCGTCCAGCGTCCGATTCGCCGTGGAGGGAAGGCTCTGCACGATGCCGCGCTGGAACAGACCTGCGGCTCCGGGCGACACGAGCTGGCTCACGATCGACCCGGCGCCTGCCGACCCGCCGAACAGCGTCACGTTCCGCGGGTTGCCTCCGAACCTCGCGATGTTCCGCTGCACCCAGCGCAACGCCGCCTGCTGGTCGAGCAACGCGTAGTTCCCGGACGTGCCGTGCGGGCTCTCGGCGTCGAGGCCGGGCAGGGCGAGGAACCCGAAGGCGCCAAGCCGATAGTCCACGGTGACGACGACCACGCCGGCCCGCTCGACGATCGCGGTCGGGTCGAAGTCGTTCGAGGTGCCGGCCGTGTAGCCGCCGCCGTGCAGGTAGACCATCACCGGCTTGCGACCGGCGAGTCTGGGCGGTGCGAACACGTTGAGGATCAAGCAGTCCTCGTTGTCGCTGCGCACGCCGTATGCGTCCTGCGCACACGGAGCGACCTGCTGGGTCGCCTGGAGCGGCGTCGACCATGGTTGACGCGGCTGAGGCGCCCGGAAGCGGTTGGCCCCTCCGGTGGGCGCGGCGTAGGGGATCCCGATGAAGCGCGCCACCCCGCCCTGCGCGGCGCCGACGACGACTCCCTTGTCCGTCCGGACTGCTGGCGAGCTGTCGCTCGCATCGGCCTGAGCGGCGGCCGGGAGGCACATGAGCGCCGCCAGCGCGATCACAACGCGCACCTGATTCCGCATCGCTTCCTTTCGTACAGCGTGACTTGAACGTTAAAGTGCACACTATCCGCCGGATCTGGCGAGCGTCAAGGATCAGAGTCGCGGGTCGAGCACGACCTTCATGCCGCGACTCGCGCGCAGGTCCGCGAACACCCGCTCCCACGCGGCCAGCGGCGCGACCTCCGTCACGAGCGCGTCGAGCGCGACGTCGCGCCGCTCGATCATCGCGATCGCGTGCCGCCAGGCCCGCGGCGTCGAGGCGAAGCCGGTCGCGACCGTCAGCTCCTTCGTCAGCACGAGGTCGAACCGGATCGTCACGTCCCGGCCGGCGATCCCGACCTGCGCGAAGCACCCGCCGCGCGCGACCGCATCCAGGCAGGCCCGCACGCCGCCGGCGCTGCCGGACGCCTCGACGACGACGTCGAACGCGTCCCGCTCGGGCCGTTCGTCGGTCGTCGCGAAGCCCAGCTCGGCGGCGGCCGCCAGCCGCGCCGCGTCCGCCGGCAGGCCGGCGACGAGCACCTCGCCACCCAGCGCGCGCGCGACCTGCGCGGCCAGCGCCCCCATCGGCCCCGGGCCGGCCACGAGGACGCGATCGCCCGGCACCACGACGGCCGGGTCGAGCAGCGTGTGGCAGATGCAGGCGAGCGGCTCCGCCAGCGCGGCCGCGTGGGCGCCGAGCCAGTCCGGGATGCGGTGGAGGTTGCGCGCGGGCACGACGAGGCGCGGCGCGAAGCCGCCGTCGACGTGCGTGCCGATCGAGCGCCGCTCGGGGCACAGGTTCACGCGCCCGTCGCGGCACCAGCGGCAGCGGCCGCAGGTCGAGAAGAACGTCTCGCAGACGACGCGCGCGCCGAGCCACGCCTCGTCGACGGCCTCGCCGACGGCCGCGACGACGCCCGACACCTCGTGGCCCAGCGTCAGCGGCGGTGCCGACGCGTACTCGCCCGCCTCGATGTGCAGGTCGGTGCCGCAGACGCCGCAGCCGTGGACCTCCAGCAGCGCCTCGCCCGGCCCGGGGTCGCGCTCCGGCCGCTCGGCGAGCTCGAGCGCGCCAGCCCCGGGGGCGAGCTTGGCGAGCCCGATCACCGCGCTCCCTCCAGGACGTGCCGGGAGACGACGTCGTCCGGCAGGACGACGTCCGGGTTCAGGATGCCGCGCGGGTCGAGCGCGGCCTTGAGCCGGCCCATCGCCGCGATCTCGTCGCGGCTGCGCGAGAGGTGGAGCCGCTCGCGCTTGGCGACGCCGACGCCGTGCTCGGCGCTGATGCTGCCGCCGTAGGCGGCCACCAGCGCGAGCACCGCGTCGTCGGCGCGCTCGTCGTCCGGCGCGGGACCGAGCACGTTGACGTGCACGTTGCCGTCGCCGAGATGGCCGTACAGCACGACGGCGGCGTCCGGGTCGGCGGCGGCGACGCATGCGCGCACGTCCGCCGCGAAGCGCGGCACGTCGCCGACGCGCACGCTCACGTCGAGCTTGTGCGGGACCCCGGCCGCAGCGAGCGCCTCGTTCTGCAGCTCGCGATAGGCCCACAGCGCGGCACGGCCCGCCGTGTCGTCGGCCGCCGCCACGTCGAGCTGCAGGTCCGCCGCGTCGATCGCCGCGGCCAGCTCCTCGGTCGGATCGCGGTCGGCCGCGCACTCGGCGATCACGTGCACCGGCCAGTCGCGCGCGAACGGCGCGCGCAGGCGGCGGTGCGCGCACACGCGCGCGAGGCCGGGCGCGTCGAAGAAGTCGGCCGCGACGAGCGACCCGGTCGTGTCGCGCAGGCGCGTCACGAGCGAGAGCGCGTCGTCGAAGCTCGCGAGGCCGATCAACGCCGCGACGCGGTGGCGCGCGAGCGGGATCAGCCGCAGGTTCACGCGCGTGAAGACGGCGAGCGTTCCCTCGCTGCCGACGAGCAGCGCCGGCAGGTCGTAGCCGGCGTTGTCCTTCAGCAGGCCCGCCAGCCGCCGCACGACGCTGCCGTCCGCCAGCACCGCCTCGACGCCGACGACCTGCGCCCGCATCGTCCCGTGGCGCAGCGCGAGCCCGCCGCCGGCGTTCGTCGCGACCATGCCGCCGATCGTCGCGGCGCTGCGCGCCCCGTGGTCGATGCCGACGTCGAAGCCGGCCGCGCGCACGTGCCGCTGGACCTGCTCGAGCGTCGCGCCCGCACCGACGACGACCTGGCCGGCGCGCACGTCGACCGGCTCGAGCTCGTCCAGGCGCGCGAGGCTCAGCACGATCTCGCCCCCGCGCGGCACGCCGCCGCCGACGAGGCCGGTATTGCCGCCCTGCGGCACGAGCGGTACGCCGTTCTCGTCGCACGCGCGCACGACCGCGGCGACCTGACCGGCGTCCGCCGGGCGCACGACCGCCGCCGCCGGGCCGCCGAAGCGGCCCGTGACGTCGCGCTCGTAGCCCACGCGCAGCTGCGGGTCCGTCAGCACGTGCCCGGCTCCGACCGCGTCGCGCAGCTGCCCGAGCACGCCGGTGAGCGTCGCCTCAGTCACGAGCGGCAGCCAGCCCGGGCGGCACGCCGACGTTCATCGCGACGTACTTCGTCTCGAGGTACTCGTCGATCCCCTCGGGCCCGCCCTCGCGGCCGAAGCCGGACTGCTTGACGCCGCCGAACGGCGCGCCGGCGTTCGAGACGATCCCCTGGTTGAAGCCGATCATGCCGCTGTCGAGCCGCTCGATCGCCTCGAACGCGCGCCCGACGTCCTGCGTGAAGAGGTAGGACACGAGCCCGTACTCGGTCGCGTTGGCGCGCGCGATCGCCTCGTCGAGGTCGGCGAACGTCACGAGCGGCGCGACGGGGCCGAAGATCTCCTCGGCCAGCACGCGCGCGCCGGCCGGCACGTCGGCGAGCACGGTCGGCTCGAAGAACCAGCCCGGCCCGTCGATGCGGCGGCCGCCGACGAGCACGCGCGCGCCGTGCGCGACCGCGTCGTCCACCAGCTCCTCGACCTTGCCGCGCTGGTCGTCGTCGATCAGGGGGCCGACGTCGACGCCCGGCCGCGTGCCGCGGCCGACGGTCAGCTCGCCCATGCGCCGGGCGAGCCGCTCGGCGAACGCCGCCGCGACGCCCTCCTGCACGAAGAAGCGGTTGGCCGACGTGCACGCCTCGCCGCCGTTGCGCATCTTCGCCAGCAGCGCGCCCTCGACCGCGAGGTCGAGGTCGGCGTCGTCGAAGACGACGAAGGGCGCGTTGCCGCCCAGCTCCATCGAGAGCTTCAGCACCTGCGTCGCCGACTGCTCGATCAGCGTGCGGCCGACCTCGGTCGAGCCGGTGAACGACAGCTTGCGCATGCGCGGGTCGCGCACGAGCGGCTCCATCGTGCGGCCGCTCGAGCTCGACGTGACGACGTTGACCACGCCCGCCGGCACGCCCGCCTGCTCGAGGATCTGCGCGAGCGCGAGCATCGAGTAGGGCGTCTGTCGCGCCGGCTTGACGACCATCGTGCAGCCGGCGGCGATCGCCGGCGCGATCTTGCGCGCGCCCATCGCCAGCGGGAAGTTCCAGGGCGTGATGAAGAGGCAGGGGCCGATCGGCTGCTTGAGCGTGAGCACGCGGCCGTGGCCGGTCTCGTTGTGCGTGAAGCGCCCGCCGATGCGCACCGCCTCCTCGGCGTACCAGCGCAGGAAGTTGGCGGCGTACGTCACCTCGCCGCGCGCCTCGGCGAGCGGCTTGCCCATCTCGAGCGTCATCAGCAGTGCGAGCTCCTCGGTGCGCTCGACCGTCAGCTCGTAGGCGCGCCGCAGCATCTCGGAGCGCTCGCGCGGGGCGACGGTGCGGAACGCGGCGAACGCGGCGTCGGCGGCCGCGAGCGCCGCCTCGGCGTCGGCCGGGGTCGCGTCGGCGACCTCGCCGAGCGTCGCGCCGGTCGCGGGATCCTCGACGGGGATCGTCGCGCCGGCGTCGGCGTCCCGCCACTCGCCCCCGATCAGCAGCCGGGCGGGAACGCTCGCGACGACGCGCTCCTCCTCCGTCTTCGAGATCGCCATCACTGCGCCGTCCGCGCGAGGATCTCGTCGGCGATGCGACGGGCGTCGGGCAGGAAGGCGTCCTCCAGCGGCGGGCTGTACGGGACCGGCCCGTCCGCCGTGGCGATGCGCCAGGCGTCGTCGAGCTCGCCGAGCGCCTCCTCCGTGATGCGCGCGAGCACCTCCGCCGCCCAGCCGCCGGTCAACGGCCCCTCCTCGACGACGACGACGCGGTTCGTCTTCGCGACCGAGCCGAGCACCGTCTCGACGTCGAACGGCCGGATCGTGCGCAGGTCGATCACCTCCACCTCGACGCCCTGGGCGGCGAGCAGCTCGGCCGCCTCGAGGCTGTCGTGCACGCTCTTCATCGCTGCCACGATCGTCACGTCGCCCCCCCTGCGCACGACGGACGCGTGCCCGAGCGGCACGGGCCCGTCGCCGACCGGGCCCTTCGTCGAGTAGAGGCGCTTGTGCTCGAAGAACAGCACCGGGTTCTCGTCGCGGATCGCCGCCTGCAGCAGGCCCTTCGCGTCGGCTGGCGTGGAGGGCGCGACGAGCTTGAGCCCGGCGATCCCGTTGAACCACGCGATCGGCACCTGGGAATGGATCGCGCCGAAGCGGCCCCCGCCGCCGACGACGCAGCGCACGACGAGCGGGCAGCCGTGCTCCCCGTCGAGGAAGTGGAACTTGACCGCCTGGTTGAGCAGCGCGTCCATCGCCAGCGGCAGGAAGTCGCCGAACATGATCTCGAGCACCGGGCGCAGCCCGCAGACGGCGGCGCCGTAGGCGGCACCGGCCATCGCCAGCTCCGAGATCGGCGTGTCGAACACGCGCTCGTCCCCATGCGTCTCGTGCAGCCCGGGGGTCACGGCGAACACGCCGCCGGCGACGGCGACGTCCTCCCCGAAGAAGATCACGCGATCGTCGCGCGCGAGCTCCTCGTCGAGCCCGTCCCGGATCGCGGTGCGAAACTCGACCTCGCTCACGCCTTCGTCTCCTCGTTGTCGGCGGCGGGCACCAGCAGCGCCACCGGTCGTTCCAGCAGCTCGCGCAGCCGCTGCAGGAAGCGGGCCGCATCCGCGCCGTAGACGGCGCGGTGGTCGCTGCACAGGCTCACGTGCATCAGGTCGCGCGGCACCACGTCGCCCTGCTCGTCATAGGCTGGCCGCCGCACCACGCCGCCGACCGCGAGGATCGCGACCTGCGGCGCGTCGATCACCGCGTCGAAGCTCAGCACGCCGAACATGCCGAGGTTCGTGACGGTGAAGGTCCCGCCGCTCAGCTCCTCCGGCGTCGAGGCGCGCGCACGCGCGCGCTCGCCGGCGGCGCGAGCGGCCGTCGCCAGCTCGGGCAGCGAGCGGCGATCGGCGTCGGTCACGACGGGGACCAGCAGCGCGTCGTCGGTCGCGACCGCGACGCCGACGTTCACGCGCCCGTGGCGCACGACGTGGTCGCCGGCCCACGACGCGTTCAGCGCCGGCTGCTCTCGCAGCACGAGGGCAGCCGCCTTGACGACGAGGTCGTTCACCGACACGCGCGCCTCCGGGGCCAGCGCGTTGAGCTCGCGCCGCAGCGCGAGCGCGTCGGTCATGTCGATCTCGGCCGTGAGCGTGAACTCGGGGATCTCGCTGCGCGAGGCGACCATCCGCCGCGCGACCGTGCGCTGCGTCGCGGTCAGCGCGACGTGGTCGTCGCCGTGCGTCGCCGCGATGGGCGCAGGCCCCGCCGAGGGAGCGGCAGCCGTCCCGCCGCGCTCGGCTGCCGCCAGCACGTCGGCGCGCACGATCCGGCCGCGCGGGCCGCGCCCGGCGATGCCCTCCAGCGCGACGCCGAGCTCGGCCGCCACGCGCCGCGCGACCGGGGTCGCCGGCACGCGGCGGCCGCTGCCGCCCTCGACGAGCAGCTCGGCGATCGGCGCGCCGAGCGCCGCCACCTCGCCCTCGCCGACGAGCAGCGCGCCGAGCACGCCGTCCTGCTCGGCCTCATAGACCATCGTCGCCTTGTCGGTCTCGATCTCGACGAGCGCCTCGCCGGCTCTGACGGCGTCGCCCGGCGCCTTCAGCCACGCGAGGATCGTCGCCTCCTCCATCGAGTCCGACAGGCGCGGCATCGCGATCGCGACCGCATTGGCGGCCTGGGCCGGCGTCATGCCGCCACGTCCGGGGCGAACTCGGCCGGCAGCGTCGCAGGGTCGGGCCAGGGGGCGGCGAGCCCTGCCGCCTCGGCGGCCGCCAGCTCGTCGGCGACGGCCTGCTCAAGCGCGTCGAGCTCCGCCGCCTCGGCGCCCGCCTGCTCCAGGTGCGCGCGGCACAGCGTGAGCGGGTCGCGCTCTCTCCATGCGTCGAGCTCGCCCTCGGGGCGGTAGCGCGCCGGGTCGCTGCGCGAGTGGCCGACGAAGCGATAGGTGCGCGCCTCCAGCAGCGTCGGCCCCTCGCCGGCGCGGGCGCGCTCGACGGCGGCGCCCGCCGCCTCGCGCACGTCCCACACGCGCATCCCGTCGACCGCCTCGGAGCGCACGCCGAGCGACTCGCCGCGGCTCAGGATGCTGCCGCCGCTGACCGCCGAGGTCAGCGTGTACTCCATATAGAGGTTGTTCTCGCAGACGAACAGCACCGGCAGCTCGAAGACGTGCGCGAAGTTGAGGCACTCGAAGAAGTAGCCCTGGTTCGTCGCGCCGTCGCCGAAGTACGCGACGGCGACGCCGCCCTCCCGCTTGACCGCCAGCGCGGCGCCGGTGGCGGCCGCGATCGAGCCGCCGACGATCCCGTAGCTGCCCATGTAGCGGTGGCGCAGGGACGTCACGTTCATCGAGCCGGCGCGACCGCCGTTGATCCCGGTGGCGCGCCCGAGCATCTCGTCGAGCAGCTCCTGGGTGCCCATGCCGAGCGCGAGCGCATGGCCGTGGCCGCGGTAGGTCCCGGCGACGCGGTCGCGCTCGTCGAGCACGCTGGAGACGCCGACCGCGACGGCCTCCTGACCGTTGCAGAGGTGCGTCGTGCCGTACACCTCGCCCTTCAGGAACAGCGACTGGATCCGCTCCTCGAAGCGGCGGATCCGCAGCATCGAGCGGTACAGCTCGACGTAGCGCGCGCGCTCCTCCTGTGTCCAGGTCGCGGCCGCCTGCGGGCGTGCGCCGTCGACGGCCGTCTGCTGTCGGGTCTTCATCGGTCTCCTGCCTGTCAGTCGTCGTCCGCGGCGGGATCCGTCGCGAAACCGACGGTGCCGTTGAGCGTCATGCCGCCGTCGACGACGAGCTCGTGGCCGGTCACATAGCGCGCCGCGTCGGAGACGAGGAACAGCACCGCGTCCGCGACCTCCTCGGGCACGCCCACGCGGCCAAGCGCGATCCGCTGCTCGTAGGCGCGCCGCACCTCGGGCGTGTAGATGTGAGCGGTGAGCGGCGTCTCGGTCGCGCCCGGCGCGATCGCGTTGACGCCGATCCCGAGCGGGCCGAACTCGACCGCGAGCGTCTTTGTGAGCGCGACGACGCCGCCCTTCGCCGTGATGTAGGCCGTCATGTCCGCGATCGGCTGGCGCGCGGTGATCGAGGAGACGTTCACGATGCGGCCGGCCCGACGAGGGGCCATGCGACGCAGCGCGGCGCGGCAGCCGTGGAAGTAGCCGTCGAGGTTGACGTCGAGCAGCTCGCGCCACTCCGCGTCGGACATCTCGAGGAAGGGGCGGACCATGATGCGCGCGGCGTTGTTGACCCACACGTCGATCGGGCCGAGCTCGTCCTCGACACGGGCGGCGAACGCCTCCACCTGCGCGGCGTCGGCGGTCGTGCCGTCCACCATCAGCGCGCGGCGTCCGTGGCGCTCGACGCCGGCGATCGTCTCCGCCGCGCCCTCGGGATCGGGCAGGTGGAGGCTCGCCACGTCGGCGCCGGCGGCCGCCAGCGCGACCGCGGTCGCCTGACCGATGCCGCGCGAGGCCCCCGTCACGACGACTCGCATTCCGCTCAGGTCGAACATCTGAAGCTCCTCTTCTCTCGTCGCGGCGCAGGCACGCCGTCGCAGATCGGATCCATTGGCCCCTGCGTCACGGGCGGCCGGCGCCGGGCACGTCGACCCGGCACGAGAGCAGGCGCGCGACGTGCTGGGTGGCGGGGTCGCCGACTCTGTAGGGCTGCGCCGCGCACAGGTAGAGCGTGCGGCGATCGGCGCCACCGAGCGCGACCGCGAACGCGGTCTGGCCCTCGCCGACCGGCACGACCTCGAGCACCTCCCCGCCCTCGGCGACACGCAGCGCGCCCTCGCCGTGTGCGTCCCCGATCCACAGGGCGCCCTCCGCGTCGAGCGCCAGGCCGTCCGGCAGCGGGACGCCGGACGCGCACGCGTCGGTCGTCGTCGGAAAGCCGCCGGGGTGGAAGTCGGCCCACGTGCGGCGATCCGAGAGCGCCCCGTCCGGAGCGCGGTCGAACGCGCTGATGCGCCCGGCGAACGTCTCGGACAGCAGCAGCGTGCCGCCGTCGGGCGAGATCGCGGCGCCGTTAGGGAACACGACGTCCTCGGCGACGACGCGCATCTCGCCGTCCGGCTCGACGCGCACCAGGCGCGTGGAGCGCACGGCCGGGTCCTCGTCGTTCCAGCCGAAGTTGCCGACGTAGGCGCCGCCGAGGTCGTCGACGACCATGTCGTTCGCAAACCAACCGGTCAGCCCGGTAAGGTCGGCGACCTCGGCGAGCGTGCCGTCGTCCTCCAAACGCAGCAGCCTGCGGTCGAGCATCGAGGAGATCAGCAGCCGCCCGTCGCGATCCCAGCCGAGCCCCGAGGGCATGCTGTCGGGCAGCTCACAGATCGTCTCGACGCCGCCGTCCTCGTCGAACGCGAGCACGCGGCGCGTGAAGAAGTCCGACGCCCACAGTCGCCCGTCATGCCAGCGCGGCCCCTCGAGGAACGAGAAGCCCTCCCCGACGACCGTCAGCTCGCGCGCCGGGCGCGCGCTCGTCCCATCTCTCATCGATCCCCGCCGGCCTCGGTAGACCCGTCCCGGTCGACGCCCGTGACCGGGCTGCCGGGGTCGTCGATCAGCGAGATCGTGAACCAGGCGGTCATCGTCTCCCGCGGGCCGAGGCGGTGGGCCTGCCCGCGCTCGCACGCCGCCGCCAGCCCGTCGAACGGCGCGGCCGTGTGGGTCTCGAGACCGACGACGTTCGCCCGGCCGTACCACGGGAACTCACTCGTGCCGTTCTGCAGCCACAGCCACATGACGGGGAACGCGTTTCCGTCCCACGCCATCGCGATGCTCGGCAGCTCGCCCGGCTGGCGCAGCGCCGCCCAGGAGCCCGTCATCTCCTCGGCGTAGACGATGCGCACGACCTGCTCGTCGGGCACGACGTCGAGCGCACGCTCGTGTCCGTGCTCATCGAGCAGATGCGGCCAGGCGCCCGTGGCATCTCCGAGCCCTCCGGCCATGCGCGGCTCTGCGCGCACCTGACAGCTCGGCAGGTCGACATGGGCGCCCGGCACCGCGGGAAACGCCGGATGATGGCCCCAGAGGAACGGCGTCTCGAGCTCGCTCTCGTTGACGACGCTCTCCTCGATGAGCAGCGCGGCCCGATCGCTGGAGAGCGTCATGCGCCGCGTGAGCACCAGCGGCAGGCGCACCGCCGTGCGCAGCGTGCAGGCCGCAGGCGACACCTCGACGACGTCCCACGCGGCCAGCGAGGCCTCACCGTGGAAGGCCAGGGGAACCCCGTTGACCTCGCACTCGTCTCCGGCGTTCGGAAAGAGCTCCTGCCAGCCGCCGCGGAACCGCGACAGCCAGTCCAGAGCCGTGTTCCCGTAGCCGGGGCCGCGTGTGGCGGGCAGCGGCGACGCCCAGTCGTACCAGGCGAGCGCGTTCGGGCCGCCCGGCCGCGAGAGGCGCGAGATCTCCGCGCCCGCCTCGGGATGGACCTGGACGGTCAGGTGGTCGTTGGCGAGCGTGATGCCGCTCATCGTTCGTCCCCGTCGCGGCCGGCGCCCGCGATCCGCTCGATCACGACCGGCCCCGCCGGCGCCGTCGGGCGATCGGAGACCACGACGGCGTCGAGGACCCGCTCGGCAGCCACGGCCCATCTGTCCTCGTCGGCGGCATGGATGACGCAGAGCGGATGCTGCTCGTCGACACGCTGGCCCAGCTGCGTGAAGTCGCTGAAGCCAACGGAGTAGTCGATCGAGTCCTCGGGACGTGACCGCCCGCCGCCGAGCTGCACGAGCGCGAAGCCGACCTCGATCGCGCGCATCGACTCCACGTAGCCGGGCTTGCGCGGAAGGAGAGCACGTCGAACGGGCGCTTCCGGGATGTGTCTCGCCGGGTCCTCCATGAAGCCGGACGGCCCGCCCTGCGCGGCCACGATCTGCTGGAGCTTGTCGGCTGCCTTCCCCGACTCGAGCTGCTCCAGCGCGAGAGCGCGCGCGTCGTCGAGGTCGTCCGCGAGGCCTGCCAGGGCGATGATCTCCGCGCTCATGGAGAGCACGAGATCGAGCACCCGGGGATCGCGCGGCCCGCCCGACAAGAAGCTCGCCACCTCCAGCATCTCGATGCCGCTGCCGACGCAGGTGCCCAGGACCGAGTCGAAGTCGGCCAGCAGTTGCACGTTCGGGACGCCGGCCCCGCTCGCGACTCGGCTCATCATCAGCGCGAGCTCTCGTGCGTCGTCTCGCGACTGCATGAAGGCGCCGGAGCCGGACCCGACGGACGTGACGATGCCTGACGGGTTGACGGCCAGCTTCTTCGAGAGGATCGACCCGGTGATCAGCGCGACGCTCTCGACGGTGGCGGTCGTGCTGCGGATCTTGAAGATCGCTCCGTCCGCTGGCGCGAGGTCGCTGGTCGGTGCCACGATTGCGCCGCCGGTGGTCTTCAAGATCTCGACGAGCGTCTGCGTGTCCGGGCGGGCGACGTACCCGGGCAGCGCCTCCAGCAGGTCGATCTCTCCGGCCAGGTAGTCCAGCCCGCGCTCGGTGAGATTCGGGATCGTCACCCCGGCGGCGGCGACCATGGGCACGACCAGCACCGTCGTCTTCTCGTCGCCGACGCCCCCGGAGGAGTGCTTCTCGACGACGCGCCGCGGGTCCAACCCTGCGGCCGCCCAATCCACGACGGTGCCCGAGTCTCGCATCGCCAACGTCAGCGCCTCGGTCTCGGCCGCGGTCATGCCGTTGATGCAGACCGATGTCGTGAACGCGCCGATCTGTGCGTCGGTCACCTCACCCGTCGCCGTTCCCAGCACGAACCGACGCACCTCGTCGGGCGTGAGCTCTTGCCCGTCTCGCTTCTTCCTCAGCACTTCCTGCGGCTGGAACATGCGCTTCCATCTCCACTGCCCGAAGACTACTTGAACGTTCCAGAAAGCTACTCCACGCGGCCTTCAGGTGTCAAGACGCGGAGCCGCGCTGCGACAGCGGCAGATCGCCGCGATCGGGCCGTCAGAAACGCCGACGACCGGCGTTGCCGCTCGGTCTTGGGCGCACCATCCGCGAGCCGCGCAACGCCGCAAAGCAGGTTCGGCGACCATCGCGGCAGTGATCGCCAGCGCACTCGCGTCCTGCCCGTCGACCCAACTGACCACCCGCACGTGCCAGCGCCTCTGCATCCGCTCGGAGAGGCCGTTCGTGTCGAGAACGGATCTCCCGATCGCCGGCAGAATCAAGGTGCTCCAAGACGACGGACGACCTGGGCGGCCGGCATGTCTTAGGGGGAGTATTTCTCGCGAATAGCGGGGGCGGGTTGCGAACCCGCGACCATCGGCCAGACGCTGACGCTGCGATCCACCGTGCGCCTCTCGTGAAGACCGCATGCCCTCAGAGGCGTCGGGATCGGGCGGACTCTCACCGCGGCCGGTAGACGTCCGCTCGATGCGCAACGCCAACGACCGACACCGTGCGCGTCTCGTCCTCGATGCGGTAGAGGATCCGATACGGGCCCCGCCGCGCAGACCAATAGCCCTCAAGCTCGAACCGCAGCGGCTTGCCGAGACGACGTGGATTCGATGCGATCGCGCCAAGCGTCTCGATGACTGCACCAACGACCGAGATCGGCAGTCGGTCGAGCTGGCGGCGTGCGGGCGGCATCACACGCACGCCCCATGGCTGCTCGCTCACGCCGTGGCGTCGCGCCGGCGGCGCTCGAGCTGCGCCTGAAGCTCCGCAAGCGAGGTGCCCGCGTCGCCAGATGCGAGCGTCTGCTCGCTTTCGCGGACCTGCTCCATCGCGACCGGGTCCGACAGGATCGCGAGCGTCTCCTCGAGGCTCTCGAGATCGTCCGGACTGATCAGCACCGCCGCCGGCTTGCCGTTGCGCGTCACGACCACACGGTCGTGCTGATCCTCGACGCGATCAACGAGCTCGGACAGATGCGCCTTGACCGACGAGAGCGGAAGGGTGTCTGACATGACCAGGATTCTAGTCACAATCGCGACCGGTCGCAAGAGGCGGCCTGTGCAACCTCTGTGCAACCGAGAACGTAACCTCCTGTACCTCCCGGTGCCCTCAAATCGCCGAAAACGCCGATTCCAAGGGACATGAGGGCACACGAAAGCATCCGGGAACTCGCCTTTGGAGCCGGCTATCCGGGTTCGAGTCCCGGCCCCCCAGTAGTTGAAATCGCCCGTGTGACGGGCGATTTTCTTTGTGCCAGCACCCTGTCGGGTGAACCGGCAATCCGGGTTTCGGCTCTCAAGGGAAATCCCTGCTATTCGCACACTTCCCGCAGAGAACGCGCGGCCGATCATTAGATTGCACGCGTGGCGCGATGACGTTGGCTGGAGGACTGAAACCCCAGCGCCAGCAGGAGAATTGGCCTTGGCACAGAGCCGCTGTCCTGTGTACCCAGTGTTGCGCACCCGGACAGCTCACCGAGATCGCCGATACGCGCGACCGAAGCACCGCCCGCCGACTCGGCTGGCTCCTCAGTCACCTCGACCCCGACCTCTACCTCCAGCCGCTGCAGGAGACCGCCGAACCACACCGTGGTGCGCCGACGGACCTCTCCGCCAGCGCACCACGACGCGGACACGTCGAACGTGAATGGAACGTGCGCGTCAACACCGAATCGAACCCGTCCTCTGATGCCACAAGCCCCAGAGCCACGGCCTATGACATCTCGCCTTGAGCGGATTGAGGTCGTGGCGGATGCATGCGTCGCCACCGGTTTCGCTGCGGGCGGTATTCCCGGGGCCTAATGGACTGCCCATCCCCAGATAGAGACAACGCTGAACTCGGGGAGAAACCTCCGAATGCCACACCCCTCACGATCGCCCTCGCGTCGCGGGTCAGCAAGGAAGGACGCGCTTGATCACGAAAGCGGCGGGCGCAGATCGCGACACATCGGGGTCGACGCCGTCGCCACGAGAAAGGCCTCGTGAGCTTCTGAGTCGGGCCCAGTCATCCCCACTCCCGACAGACTCATCGACCCGGCGCAGCTGCGGCATCGGCTTTGGCCCTCCCCCGGAATCGCCGTGAGGTGGGTCAACGCAGCCGATTCGTTGGGGAGGCCGGTGTCCGCAGCCAGACAGCCACTCGAGAGCTGCGTGCACGCGATCCGAGCCTCCGGATTGATGTCGAAAACGCCACTGAGAACCTCGTGGGTCGGCCGCGCCTTCTGCGCTCGACCGACGGAGAACAGGACGGTATGGGCGCCGACGGCGCGCATCACCGCGGCAGCAAATCCACGCTCGTCTGGAACTGTCCCAAGGGACCCGTGGTGTGGGAACACCAGCACGTCCGCTGAGAGATCCGCCCCAGCGGTGGTCAATTCCTCAAGAGCGACCTCGTCCATGTCTCCCGGCAGGAGGATCTGCAGACCGTCAGCCAGCGTCACCCGAAGGACGGCTGAGACCGAGTTGCTGGTCATCGGCAGCCCTACTGGGCTGGTGCCCTTCGGTCCGGTCATCGCAGTGGCAAATGTCGGAGCGAGCACCTCCACGGCCACGCCTCCGCCGCTGAGCCGCTCAGTCGTGAAGGTGTCGTCGAGATCGCGACTGACGACGCAGCGCCCATTCGCCTTTGCATCCGCAAGAGCCACCAAGAGATTTGCCGTCTCAGGCGCGCTTGGATTCTTGGCGGCATCCGCGCCGATGTAGATAGCGCCAATCTCGAGGCTTTCTCGTCCGAGGAGCTGGACGAGTCCGCGGGCGTGGTCGAAGTCGCGATGCGAGATGACGATGGAGTCCAAGCGTGTGATGCCCAGATGCGCCACAGTCTGGATCACCGCCGCGCTAGCCCCAGCGTCGATCATCATCGCCCACTCCGCGCCCGTCACCACAGCGCAATTGCCATGGCCGACGTCGATCACGTGAACCTCTGTGCTCACGATGGGTCCGCCCCGAAGTGCAGCGGCAGCTCAACGGGATCGATCAAGTCGGGCTCGACTTTCTCGAAGAACAGGTCCGCCTCGTGCTCGGCACCCAGGTTGACGTGCGCGAAGAACACTCGTCCGGTGAGAGTTCGGGCGGCTTCGTAGTCGAGGTACGGCGTACCGAGCATGCCTGCTGGAAAGCGCATGGATGCCTTGCGTGACCACCCGCCGACCCGCGCATCGAGCGCTACGCCAGTGTCGGCGTGGCCGGCCTTCTCGATGAACAAAGGCACACGATACGTTCGGCGGTCAGGAGCCCGCCCGCCGACGATCTCGGCGCGACAGATATCCACGCCATGCAGGAGGACATTGGCGTCTTCGGTCTCGTCTCGGCTGACGAGTACCGGGATTCGTGGTCGGTGTGGACGTACCAGCATCCCGACGTCGTCCTTGAACCCGGTCGTCAGCACCCCAGGAACCTTCAAGTCGCCAATCACGCTTGCCATCAACTCGGCGCCGTTGTATGCGATTCCAACGTGATGGAGATTGAGCTGGACATCGCAGATCACCGCCTGAGCGTTGCCCTTGATCCAGTCGACCGCCCGGTCGAGCGTCGACACCTCGTCAAGATCGGCAATAACCGTCTTGACGCCCACGTCCTCAAGCTGGATTTTGACCACCTTTGCTTGGTCCGCGTCGTCGTCCAGGACGGCAACGACGCCCGTGTACTGCTCGTCTGCGGCCTCCATCAACGTCATACCGTGATCCCCTCCCGCGGGATTTCGATCGTGAACTGAGCCCCGCCGAGATCGCCGTTGGCCTGAGCGACAATGGTCCCTTGAAGGTCGGTGACGATGTCGCGCACGATCGTCAGCCCGAGTCCCACGCCTCGCTGCGTGGTTCCACGACCCGGCAACCAAATATCCGCGATATCGATATTGCGAACGCCGTGTCCGTTGTCGGATACGTCCAACGTAACCCGCCCGTCCTCGGCGAGAGTCTGAATGCGAATGACGCGATCCGTCCCTGCATTGTCGTTCAGCGCGTTGACGGCATTGATAACGAGGTTTGCCATCACGGACTCGAACGCGGCCACCGTGCCGACAAACCGCGGGTCAGACGAGTCGAGATCCCAATCGACACGTACTTTGTGATCCTCGACGAGCGGTTTGAGCAACGCCAAGGCGTCGCGTATCACGCTATTGAGCGAATGCGTGCCGCGCCGGCGCTTGCCGCGATCGAGCAAGCGGCGAGGAAGGTCAACGAGGGTTTGGATCCGTCGGGCGCTGCTCTCGATCAAATCAACAGACTCGGCAAGCTGGTCTTTGTAATGATCCGGCAACAGCCGCGATCCCCTCTTTCGCACGGATTGCGCAGCCTTGACAATGGCGATCGGGGGATTGGTGGCCTCATGGGCCATCACCGCAGTCGTGGTCCCAATGGTGGCAAGCGTGCGATAGAGCTCAAGGTCGTTTGAGACAACGTGAATCTCATGCGTCGTTGCGCGCGTAAGGTCTCGCTCTACACGCTGGAGGATCTTGCGGGTCTCGGGAGGTGAGGCCGCGATAACGTCCTGCATACGTTTCTGCGCGGACTGCAGCGACTTGCTCGCACGTCGCTTCTCACGGCGACGTCGCTCCTCGGCTTCGGCAAGACGCAGCCGGGCCGACCAATCCAGGACATCCTGGGCGAACAACCTCAGATCCTCGAATGCCGGAGTCTCGATGAACCCCGTGCGATCGGTCTTCTGCTGCAGGACGGCATCCTCATCGAGGACGCATACGCGTCCAACGCTGTTGTTCGTCGATGGACGCTCCTCGGGGGAGGCTACGCGACGCAGGTTCATGTCGATCCAGTCGTGTCCCGGATCGCCGTACGGATAGACGCGGAGGCCGCGATGAAAGAGATGTACTCCGCCGACGACCTTCAGCCACTCGCGCAGCGCCGCAAGGGACACACCGCTTGTGCGGCCCCGGGTTCGCGTGCCGTCTCCAACCAGTTTGAAGACAAACAGCTCGAACTCCGCCTCGGGGGAGCGATAGGCCGGCTTGTCCTCTTCCGACCGCAGGTCGTCGTGCGTGGCCTCGATCACGCGGTCGTCCCTCTCGTGATCGACGATCTTCGCCCAAGCTCGCCCTTGGCCGTCAATCCCCCCGCGCAGCTCGTACGAAGCCTGATCCCAATAACCCTCGCGCACCAGCCTCTCGAGACCGACGAACTCTGGAGCAGCCAATCTCGGCGCAAACGTGCCACCGGACTCGAACGGACTGGAGAGCAGCAGCAACGCGCGCGCCACCCGCGTCACGTCGGCCGTTGTGAACCTTCGGTGCAGGTCCCGCACCTCGATCGTGGTGCCTGGCTCCTCGTTCGTCTTAGTAGTGACGATCTCCAAGGCAACGCGATCGACCGTGGCGACTTCGTCGAAGCGCTGCCACGCCAACTCCAGGCGATGCTCGACGCCCGGCTCGGCTTCAGGACGCGTTCGAAGGACTGCCATCGGGCCAAGGCGCAAAGCCGCAAGCCGACCCAAGCCCTTGGAGCCGACTTGCAGGCGATCGAATCGCGTCGTGCGTTCGTGTCGATCCTTGCCCGAGCGGCCCAGGATGAGCCACGAATCCCGCAGCTGCTTCTTAGTCATTCCTGTGCCGTCGTCGGTGATCGTCAGGCGACCGCCAACCGCAGCAACGTCCTGGAGCTCGACCGTGCAGGTCGCGGCATCGGCGTCGTAGGCATTGCGGACCAGCTCGATGATCCCCTGCTCTGGGCTGGGGTTGAGCTCCTCTCCGAGACGGCGAAGCACATCGGCAGCGAATCGCAGATGCTCGCTCACCGCGGGATCTCCTCGACCGCGCCTACGGTCAGGTGGCGACAGCGGAGGCGCGCGTCCAAGAACGTTGTTGCGCGTTGTGCCTCAACGGTACGCACGATTGCGCGACAGCCCCGGAGCGTCTTGTCGTGCGGATCGAGGACCAAGAGATGATTCTCAACAGCCACAGGCCGATCCCCGCGGACGATGGTGGCGCGAAGCCGGGGACCGAAGCCGCGAGCCGGCGCGTTGGTGCGGCCGATCACGACAAACGGGGGTCGCACGACACGACCACGGAACGGCCGTTCCTCGATGGGGATCACGTAGCGCTCCGAGCCACGGTTGCGCGCGTCGAGGTAAGCACGCCGCTTGCCCAGCAAGGGCTCCCGGTAAGCGACCAGCGACCCCACTGAAACATCGCAGACATCGGCCAGTCGCGGC